>MAAL01000111.1 GCA_002163245.1 Gammaproteobacteria bacterium 42_54_T18
CTTCGTCATTCCCGAAATGTCTTGTCGGGAATCCATGCTATTATCACATCACTTGATCACTAGCCACTTCTCTGTGGTGAAAGTTACTAGTGTCTTTAATACCAAAGCCCCTGAAAAAAAATCCTAAGCTTTAATAATTTCTTGCAAGTAAGCTCGAAAATCATCAGCCAACTCAGCATGTCGTAAACCATACTCGACATTAGCTTTCATATAGCCCAATTTAGAACCGCAATCATGTGACTTACCCGTCATATGAAAAGCTTCAACTGTTTCTTTTTCCATCAGCATAGCAATAGCATCTGTTAACTGAATTTCATCACCAGCACCCGGTGGTGTTAACTTCAATAAATCCCAAATTTTTTCAGACAAAACGTAACGACCAACAACAGCCAAGTTTGAAGGTGCTTCATCAACAGGAGGTTTTTCAACAATTGCCGTCATAGTTTTTGATTCACCTGGGAATAAGTCCTGTCCACCACAATCAACAACACCATAACTACTAACTTTTTCCATAGGTACTGGCTCAACCATTATCTGGCTATACCCACCTACTTCAGAATAACGTGTAAGCATCGCTGCTAAGTTTTCTGTTTTCAAATTGGCACTAACTTCATCTAAAAGAACATCAGGAAGCACAACCACAAAAGGTTCATTACCGATAATCGGACGAGCCTTTAATACGGCATGACCCAAACCTTTTGCTTCACCTTGTCGAACATGCAATATAGTGACATCTTTTGGAGAAATAGCTTGAATTTCATTAAGTAACTGTCGCTTTACACGGTTCTCTAACGTAGTTTCAAGCTCAAACGATTTATCAAAATGATTTTCAATCGCATTCTTAGAAGAATGAGTAACTAAAACAATTTCTTTAATACCCGCTGCAACACATTCATTGACTATGTATTGAATCATAGGCTTATCGACAATAGGTAGCATTTCTTTTGGAATTGCTTTTGTTGCTGGTAGCATTCTTGTGCCTAAACCTGCTACAGGGATTACTGCTTTAGTTATTTTGTTTGTCATTTCCTATTTAATTCCTTTATTTTCAGATGATAACTTGATGATACAAGTCTCTAATTGTTCACGCCAGTGGATCGAATCACTAATTAAGGCACTATCCGTTGAGTTTAACAAACTAAATTTAGGCCTTTTGGCCGGAGTAGGATAAGCAGAAGAAGCTATAGCAGAAATTGGAATTTTTTTATCAAGTAAACCATGTTTTAAACCTAACTCTTGAATAGCTACCGCAAAATCATACCAAGAAGCAACTCCGGCATCACTCCAATGATAAACTTGCTTAATATCACCTTTACTAGCTAACAACCAAATAAACCTAGCTAGGCCTTTAGCACTTGTAGGACAGCCAATTTGGTCAGCAACTACGCCAAGCTGTTCTTTCTCTTTAATGAGTCTCAACATTGTTTTAACGAAATTATTACCAAACGTTGAATAAACCCAAGATGTTCTTACTATTGCACTATTTTCAGGGTAAGTATTCTTAATAGCCAGTTCACCAGCTAACTTAGACGCACCATAAACACTTGTGGGGTTCGTTTGACTAAAAACATCATAAGCAAGATTACTCTCACCATCAAAAACAAAGTCCGTTGACACATGTAAAAATCGACAATTATGTTCTTTAGCAACTTTAGCCATAATTTCAACAGCAGTTTCATTAATAGCATAAGCTGCATCACTATCAGATTCAGCTTTATCAACAGCTGTATAAGCAGAAGCATTAATTATAACATTCGGTTTAAACTGGTGAACCCTAGCAGATAAGTCACTATATGAAGTGATATAAACGTCATTTCGTCCCAAAGATAAAACCTCGACACCTTCAGGTAATTCAGCGAGCAATTCATTTGCTAACTGGCCACTTTTTCCAATAACTATTACTTTCATAATTTTTCTCAAAACAATTAAAAACGACAACTCAATGTTGCCGTAATTATCTTTTAATATTAACTTCCTAAGCGTTCACGTTGGTAGCTGCCATCTTGAACATGTTTACACCACCCAAGATTAGCCAAATACCATTCAATCGTTTTTTTAATACCTGAGTCAAACGTTTCTTGTGGATGCCAGCCAAGTTCTTTATTGATCTTATCGGCATCAATGGCATAACGGACATCATGGCCAGGGCGATCGGTAACATAGGTAATCAGCTGATTAAAATCAGTCAAACCTTCAGGTTTATTAACAATTAAATCATTTAAATGATTACAAATGGTATTAACAACCTCAATATTTTGTTTCTCATTAAAACCACCAATATTATAGGTTTCGCCTAACTTACCTTCACAGACTACTTTATATAACGCACGAGCATGATCATCAACATAAAGCCAATCACGTACTTGTTTACCATCACCATAAATAGGTAAAGCCTTACCATCTAAAGCATTTAATATAATTAAGGGAATGAGCTTTTCAGGGAAGTGATAAGAGCCATAGTTATTTGAGCAGTTAGTTACCACAACAGGCAATTGATAAGTTCTATGCCACGCCCTCACTAAATGATCAGAAGCTGCTTTTGATGCTGAATAGGGGGAACTAGGATCATAGGATGTTTCTTCAGTGAATAACCCTGTAGCACCTAAATCGCCATACACTTCATCGGTGGAAATATGATGAAATCTAAAGTTAGTTTTTTTATCTTCAGCCAAGCTGACATAATAACTACGTGCTGCTTCAAGTAAGGTATAAGTACCGACAATATTTGTCTCGATAAACTCATCAGGACCATCAATAGATCTGTCAACATGGCTCTCTGCGGCTAAGTGCATAATATAATCAGGTTGAAACTGCGCTAAAACTTCAGTAACCTTCCCTTTGTCACAAATATCACCTTGCACAAAATTATAACGCTCATTTGAGTCAATAGACTTCAAGGATTCTAGATTTCCCGCATAAGTTAATTTATCAAAATTAATTACGGTATTATCAGTTTCATTAATTAAATAACGAACAAGAGCAGAGCCAATAAAACCAGCCCCACCCGTTATAAAAATAGTTTTACTCATTTATTTTCTCTTTATTACTATACCTGTTATTACTGGCATCACATAAACAGCTTACACACATACCAATTAACTCCCTCATTCCCGAGTTATCTTGTCGGGAATCTATTAGCTATTTTGGTACATACCTAACTAAAAACTAGGCGCATCTTTAAATAACAAACCGTCTTCATCTTTTGCTGACAAAGAAGGTTTAGTATTAGCGAGTATTGGCCAATCAATAGCTAAAGCAGGATCATCCCATTTAACAGATACCTCATGCTCAGGAGCATAATAATCAGTACACTTATAGACAAACTCAGCTGACTCGCTAGTCACATAAAAGCCATGAGCAAAACCCGCAGGTACCCATAATTGACGTTTATTGGTTTCGGAAAGTAAAACACCACACCACTGCCCATAACTGGGGCTATTTTTACGCATATCTATAGCAACATCATAAACCTCACCAGAAGTAACACGTACTAACTTACCTTGTGTTTGCTCTAACTGATAATGCATACCACGTAGTATACCTTGGCTAGACTTACTGTGGTTATCTTGGATAAAAGTAACATCCGCGACTTTTTCTTTAAACCAATCTTCACGAAAAGTTTCTAAGAAAAAACCACGCTCATCACCAAAAACTTTTGGCTCAATAATTTTCACATCAGGGATACTGGTATCTATAACTTTCATTAAAAGACCTTTGCATCGATTAAATTAAGTAAATAATCGCCATAACCACTTTTACGAAGAGGTTGTGCTATTTCACATAATTTTTCTTCACTTAACCAGCCATTGCGAAAGGCAACTTCTTCAGGGCAATTAACTTTTAACCCCTGTCGCTTCTCAATAGTAGCAATAAAGTTTGCTGCCGCTAATAAATCATCATGCGTACCAGTATCAAGCCAAGCGGTACCACGACCCATAATTTCAACTTTCAACTCACCAGCTTTTAAGTATTGGTCGATAACATCGGTAATTTCTAGTTCACCGCGGGCTGAAGGGTTAACTTTTTTAGCGTATTCAACAACTCTTGCATCGAAGAAATAAAGTCCTGGAATTGCATAATTAGATTTAGGCTCAATTGGCTTTTCTTCAATCGAGACGGCATTACCCGCAGTATCAAATTCAACAACCCCATATGCCCGAGGGTTAGCTACGTGATAACCGAAAACAGTACCACCTGTCTCTTGAGCATTTGCACTTTGAAGTGATTTAGTTAAGTCATGGCCATAAAACATATTATCACCAAGAACAAGCGCTGCCCCAGCGCCATCAAGAAACTCTTCAGCTAGAATAAATGCCTGTGCTAAACCATCAGGGCTAGGCTGCATTTTATATGATATTGACACGCCAAAGTTTGAGCCATTACCTAAAAGGTTTTCAAAACGATGAATTTCTTCAGGGGTTGAAATAACTAATATCTCTTGAATACCTGCTTGCATTAAAGTAGCAAGGGGATAATAAACCATAGGTTTATCGTAAATGGGCATTAACTGTTTACTAACGACTTTAGTTAATGGATACAGACGAGTACCACTACCGCCTGCTAAAATTATTCCTTTACGCATTTTTTACTCTTAATAATAATATTTTAAAATTGATCGCGATTAAATGGCTTAAGGATACTATAACTGACTAATAAATATCTTATTATACTCTTAATATGCCAAATAAAATGTTTGGAAAATAGTGAACGATTAGCATGCTCGGCAAAATGAATGGCCTTAATGTCGGGATAAAAAATCATTTTAATAGCTTTCAGTTTTTGAGCTCGCCAACAAATATCGATATCTTCACAATACATAAAATATTTTGGGTCAAAGCCTCCCAGTTCATGATACAGCCTAGCCTTGAATAATAAAAAGGAGCCTGCAGCCCAGTCAACATTTTGTTCCTCATGGACATTTTTTTTATCTATAATGGTTTTATTACCTAAGCCAATATACGAAGAAATAAAATCTACCAATGTAGGGAAGTTCCGAACACAGTTATCATAGGCTTTAAATTCATTATCTTTATAGAGATTAATCGTTGCCAATTCACTGCCATTTTCACTAGCTCGTTTCACTAATTCCAATAATGATGATGACTCAACTAACACGTCAGGATTTAAAACTAAAAACCAATCATCATCTGTCATATTTAGGTTATCAACACACCATTGATAGACGTAATTATTATTTTCTCCAAACCCCAGACCATAACATTCATCTAATAAGTGAATATTGTTTGCTATAGATGAAGTTTTTAAACTCAGATTATTAATTGAAATATTATTTTTTATAACTATTTCAATTTGTATATGTTGAGATAATTCAGCTAAACATCCTAGTTCTGATATCAGTTTTTCATGCCCATGGGAAACTACTGAAACAAATATTTTCATGCTATTTTTTTACTCAATTTTTTTGATAGATATATAGATTTATTTTCTATAATGTCCCATGATAACTTAGAGATAACGAGAAGCAAAAAATTATCATTAAAAAGTCAATATAGAACACATTTACTAACCAGTCTTTATATGCAAACAATTGAATTAATGGAAAATGAAATCTGTAAATACTATAAGAGAAGTCTCCGAATTATAAAATTTAAAGACTGGTATTTTAAACTCAATAATATAAACAAACGATAAAACAAACAAATGTCTTAAGAAATCAAAATGATTTTCTTTCGAACTTGTCATTCCTCTTGAAAAAACCAACAAAAATTCCTTTATAAAAAGAGCTAAAATAACCGTCCACGAATTTACTATTTGTAAGAATAGACTGTACTATTTTTTTCCCTAAGAGCATTATTAACAGAAGAACTTTAATCATAGAAATATCTTTTCTAATAAAATATCCAAAACCAGAAGAATAAGTTTCAACTTTATTAAGTGAAATAGCCTCCATATCTGGTGTAGGGTGCCATACATCGATAAGAGGACTATAATAAATCCTATGATTTTTTAATATTCGATAAATAAAGTCAGGGTCTTCACAAGCACCATATTTTGCGCCTACACCTAGTTTTTCATCAAAGCGAACAACTGCCGTTGTTCTAAGAAATATAGTAATTGACGATGAAAGAAAATAAAAATTAAGCGGACTAATTACTTTTTCGGTTTTTGGCCACGCTTTAATTATATTCGCTTTATTTTCTCTATCGTATATTCTCCCAAGCGCTACATCAATATCATCATTTAACTTAAAGAATTTCACTACCGAAAATAAAGTCTCGGGGTAATACAAACAATCATCATCAGGAAAACAAATAATATCACCATTAACGGCATTTAACCCTATATTCCTATTATATGAAAGACCTTTAATTGAGCTATGAATATATTGAACAGTATAGTATTCATTATAGGTTTCAACTAGCAACTTTAGCCCAAACTCATGGGGGTTTTGATCAATCAAAATTAACTCTATCTGACAACTACCGTTCAAATAATTATTAGCTTCAATTAAAGAGTCCATAAACTGTAAAAGTTCTTTTTTTCGATGTAGTGTAGCGAGAACAAGAGAAATTTTCATAAGTGTCTTATTTAAATTTTGTAATTTTATCTAATAGTCAATAACAGAAATCAGAATATAAAAAAATTAGGTTGTTAGTTTAAGGGGTAGCTTCTGTATTGTAGGTAATTATGTTTACAAACTACAGCAACGTTATATATAGTATGTTGTTAATTTTTTCTGTCTACCTCGCTGATATTGTTAATCAAAATAATCTCATTTTTGGTTCAATAGGATTTAATCTGTTTATATAAGAAATATAAAAAATAACAATCAAATGAAAATATAAAGAAATAAAAGGATCGAGTAAAAATCCTGCCATAATCATGGATAGAAAAATCCCTTGTAATTTTCTCTTATGCGCCGTTAGCAAAGCTTTATCAAAACACAACTTATAAACCCATGTGATTATCATTAAATTTAATGAAAAATATACAACTCCATGGCTAAATATATACTGTAAGTACCCATTGTGAAGCGCTAAACCTACCAACTCGATGTTTCTTCCGCTACCATAACCAAATAACCAGCCCGTATTCGCGAAGATCATATCCAAAGCATCAAACTGGACAGCTAGGCGATGGGATAAAGAAACAAGTTTATATGTTATAAACATACTACTATCTGCATTAGGTTTATATGAATCGAGAAAATTCATAATAAAGTAATAAATAATGTTTAAGATGATCATGATTGAAAATATACTATAATATTTTAAGATAGGTACAACTTTCACTTTTGAAGTAACTATGTATATCAACAAACCTAATATCGCTGTAGATGATACAGATAAAAAAGTCATTATTATCAATGCTCTTTTTAACCAATTCGAAGATTGACAAGATAAATCCACAACAAAATATAAAACTAAACATAGCAGCCCATAGTAATTGGCATCAAAAAAAATAGCACTGAAACGAAACATACCTTCATCATAGCCATTAAATATAAAATGAATGAATATTCCTGAGATTAGTGAGATAAAGATAAAGGCCTTCATAAAAGATTTTATATAGCTTACATCTAATCTATATTTAGAGAATGTAAATAGTATCAATGTCGACCATATAACAATCGTTTGTAAATACTTCATCGTATTCAGTGCAATTGAAGCATCGTTAACTACTGATGGATATATAACAAAAGGTAATAAAAAAGCTACAAAAACCACAAATTGGTATACCAATTTTTTTCTATGAACTTTAAATCCATGAAGTTGTACAAAAACAAGTAAGGCATATAATATAAAACCAAAACTAGCAATAACACCAAAAAATGTTATTGGCGCCATTATTGATACAATTGACAGTGTTCTCTTTTTTTTTGTTATTAGAAAAAGTATGATAATAAGAAAGAGAAAGAAGAATAAAGAGGCTATTTCCATAAAATTTTAAAATCCAGATACAGATACAGATACAGATACACATCAAAAATAAATCCTATTATTTTCAAGTATACTAAAAAACTGGTCATAAAAGCGTATAAAAGGTCATTTATGTAACATGCCTTTTTTTATTACTTTTATCGGGGCTCCAACAGCTATTGAGTAACTAGCTATACTTTTTGATACAACAGAATTTGCTCCAATGACTACGTTATCTCCTATTTCTATACCTTGGCTAATAAATACATTTGCACCAATCCAGCAGTTATCTCCAATTACTACATCTCCAAATATTTCTGACGTAAATGGTTGTGAGTTGATGATGTCGTTAGGGTTACGGTTTGATGTATATATCCTCACATTGTGTGATATTGCTGTATTACTCCCTATTCGGCAAGTATAACCTTGTGCTACATATATACCACAACGCGAACCACAATAAGTATTCTGACCTATGTGCAAGCTTCCTTTACCATAGAGATAAGTCTCTTTACCATTAAAAAATGTCAAACCAGGCAATATGAAGTAATTACTTTCTGAATGACAAAATTTTAGGTACCTAATATTATCAGGTAAATTACTCAACCTTGATAAAATTGAATTTAATAATTTAAACAAGATCGATTTAAATCGCATATTTAAACCCTCGATAATATAAAATGTATAAAGAAAAAAGATTTGCAATTATCATAGAGAACATCAGAACCTCAATTGAATATGAGCCGAAAATTGAAATTACAAATATATAAAGAGTAAGACTAATTAAAGTTATATACATTAGCAATTTTGTTTTCATATGGACTTGATAATAGCAAGTAAAAAAACTAGAAATTGTTTGAATTACTATCGATATAACAAAAATGAACATAAAATTCATATTATATTCCTTTGAACCGGTCAGGTAATCACCAAACAGTATAAAAGCCCCTCCTAAAGTGAATGAAGTAACAACAACTAAAGATGTATAATTGAAAAATAACCTTTTGACTTTGCCACGATCTTGTTTAACCAAAGCGTCCATGAGGTTTGGTGTTATGGATTTTACATAAGACATTGCAACTAGCGCGATCCCTAGAGTGTATTGATAGCCAACTGCATATATACCAGAGAAAACAACGCCGTAGTTTAACAGGATGATATACCTATCCGCCAAACTTTTTAAAGGAGTTAACATGATACCAGGAAGAAGGGGCAGACCAAATAATAATGCCGATTTAATGTTACTTACCGATACGAAAGGCATTATTAAACACTTAGTCAAATACAACCTATACACTGAAATGATACTAAATAAATACGTGATAACTATTTGTAAAGCTATTATAGTGTCGATAGAACGGTCAGGTAAAAAATGAATAACCCCAATAGATGATACAAATATAAAAATAGATTTTAAAATATTAAAAGATACATACTCTTTGCTTTTACCTTCTACTTGTCTAGTAGTTAAGAAAATAGAATTGGTTGAAAAGGCTCCACCTAAGAACAAACCAAAGATAATCTCATTTACACCATCCCCTAAGTACAAGGCAATAAGTAAAAATAGTAACGAAATTATCGTAACCAGCGATGAAATCAACAAGCCAACGGCAACATTAATACGATATCTAATTCTAGATTTGAAATAGACGACTGTAATATATGAAAGCAACCACCCTGTAACTATCATTTGCGTTACATTTGCAATTAAATAAGTGTTAGCGTATTTTGATATGCTTTCAACACCATATATATTTGATAGAATAGGTATTAATAAAAATGGACTGAGTTTAGATATCAACTCTCCAAGTAAGTAATATATGAGGTTTTCATTAATAGAAATACGTTTAAATTTACTCACAACCATTCAAGTTAACTACCTTTTCCATCGCTATTCCCAAAATCTCTTCAACGTTAAATTTATTCCATACCTCATTAGAGGTGATTAGATTTTCAATAGCAATTAGTTTACCTTGGTCGATTATCTTTGAGCTTGAGGATAGAGATAAAACGGTACATTCCTTTTCAAATAGGCTTATAAACTCAAAAGGTATTTTATCAATTATAATATCTAAAGATGGATACATATCTTTTAAGTAATCATACTCGCTACATGCCTCACTGGGGTGTATTTTTAATGCTAACACCTCACATTTAGCCATTAATGCTTCAATTATATGTTGATATATGTAGTGTTTATCACCTGTACTACATAACCCTGCTATATCTAAGCCTTGAGTTAAAAAAATGTATTTATAACCCTTCGGCTCATAGCAATATAGCTCTCTCATTAATATAATCAGACTTTCATCTACATCATATATAAAGGATAAGTCCTTAGCTTTATGCTTAGTTATATCTGGACACAGGTTTAAGTCATTATAATAAACATTGCTAATCGAATCTGCTTCCCCTAGGAAAAAATAAAATGGAGCTAAGCCCTTTAGTAACCGAACGACACTTTTTAATGGATGCCCGACTTTTTGTGGATAATAATTTACTAAACCATCCTCAATCAAATTCACATTTTCCATATTCAAAAAGAACTTAGCTAAAAATGTTCTATCATGATAAATGAAGATTTCATCATCTTTTTGGAAGTTGACTCCCCTCCCCTGAAAGTACTCTATAATTTTAGAGCTAGGAAAAAGAATGCCCTTCTTACCCATATAAATATTTCTTGAAATGAATTCACTCCTAGAAAATAAACTTCCTTTTTTAAAACTATTTAAAATATCTGATTCATTAAGAAATATAAACTCTATGTTACTAAATAGGACATGGCAATTTTTTAATAATGAAGCATCTACCGATTGGTGATCAATAGCCAACAAAATTAATTTTTTATCTTTGCTTGACGTTTTATTTGAAAATAAAATAGATAAGAAGAAATGTCTAATTGTTGTACAGACAAAAATACTGCGAGACAAAATTTATATTTCCCTTATTTTCATTGCCGGGTTCCCAGCATATATACAATTATCTTCGACATTCCTGGTTACAATACTCCCAGCACCGACTACAGCGTTTCTACCAACAACAACACCAGGAAGAATAATTACATTAGCCCCAATCCAGCAACCCTCTTTTAAAATAACACTTTTAGGTTCAGAATGTCCTTGTTTTATTATACTCAAATTAGGTATATCGTACCTATGGTTTGAAACGTAAATATGAACACCCGATCCCATCATGACATCATTTTCAATTGTTATACGGCCTTGTTTACCATCCTCTCCGTCCCTAGGTTCGGCAAAGAGCATACAATTAGGTCTAATAATGACATTCTCGCCTATAGAAATCTTGGAACAATAAACAGCATATGCCCCTGCGCGAAATTCTGCACTCTGATCAAATTTTTTGAATTTTTCTTGGCATATCTTAACCATCTTTTTTTTGAAGTAGAGCCGCCAGTGAGTAAAAGGACAATCAGGCCCTAACCTATCTGAGCGCACATCAAATTTGTACTTACTTAGAATTTCTTTAATCATAATGAAAAACCATCATCTACAACAATGTTTTGCCCTTGAATATATTGTGCTTGGTCAGAGAGAAGGAATATTATAGAACCTATAACATCATCCATAGCCAACATCCCTTTCCCATGAGTTTGAGCCTTATACTTTTCAAGAAACAAATCAGGTTGTTGGTCTAATATGCCTCCAGGGCTGACACTATTTACACGAAAAGCACTATCTCTGACATATTTACTCACATATTTGTTCAAGTGTATTATTGCCGATTTGATTGCAGCATATTCAATAGGCATTGTCATTGAAGTGTTGTCGTAGATATCAAAATCAGGTGCAATCACTCCATAGACAGATGATATATTTACAAGTGAAAAAGGTTTCTTATATCTGTTAAAATAAACTGCACATTGCTGCATAAGCAAAAATGAAGAGCCTAAATGTAATGATAAATTGTCATTAAAACTCGCTAAATTAACATCAAAAAAATGCTTTCCATAAGTATTGTTTCTCGGATAAGAGCAGTTCACAGCACCAGACAATTCAATTTGGTGTTTAAAAAATTCTTTTACATCACCCTCATTTGTTATATCTAACTTTTTTGTCTCAAGTTTTTTGTTTTCAATATTTATACCTTGCTCAGTTAATCTAGCTCTCATCCTTTCTAAATTAATATCAACAGCCACCACATCTGCATTTTGCTCCAAAGCCGATAAAACAACCCTAGCACCAAGCAACCCACCCGCACCAACTACCAATATTTTATTGTTTTTTAACATATAAAGTCCGAATTAGTTAATATAGCTTCAGCTAGTAAAAAATCATATATATCATCTATATCAACAGCTCTATCCTTAGGTACTTCAACACAACAAACTTTACCATCAAAAATTCTATTTTTTGACAGAATAAAGTCAACAGTTGAAGCATAAACAACGGTTGTTATATCAAAAACTGCGGGAGCATCTTGTCGTCTTGAAACGTCTTTTTTCGGGGGGATAACAAGACTGGCTAGACTATCACTAGATATAGTAACCATATTAAAATAAGGGCTACGATTAGCGGGCGATACTGATATACAAATATCGGAGTTTGTGTCGTTTAACTCATCCAGTGCACTTATAACATCTTGTGAGTTTCTAAGTGGGCTTGTTGCAGGTAAACTTACAAAGCCAGTAAATGTCCCATACTTTTTTTCAACCCATTTAATTGCATGTCTCCATGCATCCCATTCAGGACTAGTATCCTGTGCTAGTTCATTAGGCCGCATAATTACTATTGCGCCATTTTCGTTTCCAACCTTTGCGATTTCTAAATCATCTGTTGAAACAAAAACCTTATCTATTCTATCTACTTGCTTGGCTGTTTCAATTGAGTATTGCAGCAAAGGTTTACCATTTAATAGCTTAATATTTTTACCTATTAGCCCTTTCGAACCTCCGCGTGCGAAGATAAATGCATGTGTTTTCATTTTATTTAATCCACTTTCCATTTTGTTCAATGTCTTCAATCAAGCTAATTACGTTATAGGCCTCTTCGACTTGGATAGATCGATTATCAAGAAGTTTTATTTTTTTAATAAAATCAATCAACATATCTAAATACATATTATTTTTATCCCAATCGCTTTCATCAAAAAGCACTTCTGCATTAGCTGTACCATAAAATTGAATTGTATTTTTAATTAAATCCCAGTCTAAACGGCCTTTCTCGCCAATAATGGTACAATTTCTACTCGCATATTTTTGCAAAAAATCCATATGTATATAACACACAGCATTGGAATTTGTGGTCAGAGAAATATCGGCCAAATCTTCTACATTTAATTCTAATTCTTGACTTGTACGTAATATGCTGAATTCAAAGTTCAATGGACCAAATAACCATTGTGCATAGTCTATATCATGGCTTAATTCTCTAAGAACCCCACCACCTAAAGATTTATTAGCAGAAACAGAATCCTTATAATCTTTATCTGGTCTCCAGTCAGGTAAAAACTGACCTATATTAATATTTATGTTGTATATTTTGCCTAAAACGTGCTCATCTATAAGTTGTTTCATTTTTATAGAAGATGATAAATACCTGAGGCAATATCCCACTGCTACAGCTGTTCTGGACTGTTTTGCACAATTTACTAAACTTTTGGCATCGGCTAGGTTTGCAGCTAAAGGCTTTTCTAATAGCACTGGAATTCCCGAATTTATTATTCTTGTTGCGTGCTCTTTATGATGGCTAGCAGGAGATGCAACAATGACAAAATTTGGGTTTAATGCAATTATGTCTTCAATACTCGTCAATATTTCATCTGTATTATCAGGTAGAGGTATAGGTAAACGTCCACTTGATGACATGCCATAGACTTTTATGTCAGGATATAAAAGCTTTAAATTAGAGCAATGTCGTTTAGATATACTTCCAAAACCGATTACTACAGCATTTTCAATCATTTATCATAGTTCCAGATTAACGAAATCAGTTTGAGCCCTTTTATAATCATCCATACGTCCTATATCTAACCAGTACTCATGGAATGGAAACATCATAACATTCCCCTCTATATGCCTTTCAAGTAATGTAGGCATATCTATGCATTCATTTTTTTTAACACTTTTGACAATATCTGTTCCTATAACATAAATCCCCGCATTAACATGAAAGCGTTGAATAGGCTTTTCTGTCATACCTGTTATTTTAAGACCATTACTTTCTATAACACCAAAAGGTATCTGAGTTTCATATTCACGTACACACATAGTTGCATTTGCATCACTTTGATTATGTGCTGCTAACATCTTTTCAAAATCAACTTTGGTAAGTACATCTCCATTCATCACTATCACAGGTATATTGGGTAGATCTTTAGGTAGTAACCCTAATGCCCCACCGGTCCCAAGAGGTTTGCTTTCATGAACATAAGAGATGCTAATCCCCCACTTGTCTCCATTACCAAAATAATTACGGATCATTTCTGGTAGAAAATGAGTTGAAATATAGAAATCATGAAACCCAGCTCTAACAAAACTGAGTAGAACTGTTTCAAGGATAGGTTTGTTGCCGACTTTTAATAACGGTTTAGGGCAGTTGTCTGTTAGTGGTCGTAACCTCGTACCAAAACCTCCAGCCATTAAAAAAACCGGATTATTATATTTTATTTTGTGTATTGCTTGATGTAATGTTTCTAAACCTACAACTTTACCATTTTTGATCAAAGGTATTGATAACAGTTGCTTATCATCCATCAAAGCTAGGAGCTCTTTTCTTGAAGTGCCTTCCAACGCCGTTGTTGGATTTTTATACATTATTATAGATACGGATTGATTTAATGAAATCCCTTGTATAAGAGCTCTTCTTATATCCCCATCTGTAAGGCTACCTAATAAACAGCCATTTTCATCAACAACTAAAGCTAATTGAAGAGCCTCTGTATCGATAATTTTTAATGCATGTTGAATTGTTTCAGTTGGTAAAATTAATATGTTTTTCCAATTATGACTCATAATTACTTCTTGATTTTTTGAAAGGGTTTAGCTGGAAAGTGGGTTGTATTTGGTTGCAGATTTTTTCCTAATACAGCTCCTGCTGCGACTACAGAATTAGCTCCAACTCTTACATTTTGGATGACCGTTGCACCAGAACCGATATGCACGCATTCGCAAGTTACTACTTGCCCGCTCAAAGTGACTCCTGGGGCAATATGGTTATTTTCACCAATATTACAGTCATGCTCAACAATAGTACCTGTATTAACGATAGTATTTGAACCAATTCTAACATTCACTTGAACTATTGCACCAGTAATTATTTGAACTCCCTCTCCTAATATTACATAGTCTGACACTATGGCATTAGAAGCCACTACCGTTTCAAACTCATACCCTAGAAGATTGAATTTACGATAAATTTTTTCACGTAAGTTGTTATAGGGGAGTGAACCTATACCATTCACAAGCATTATTGAGTCTGATTCAAAATTCAAAATATCATCATCGTTGGAGTAATGGCGTATTCCTTGGAATACTTTTCTAGTCACATCCATGTCAGGACTTACTATACCTAGTATTTCACGCTTTTGTTGACGTAAAATATCAACAAGCACTGAAGCATGCCCACCGCCTCCAATAATTAGCAAAGGTTTATTCAAGGATTAAATCCCCAACGTCATAGCTTCGCGTAGATGGCTTATTCAAAATCTCCCAATAACAAATTGGACTCATTCCATTCCCTGGTCGTTTAATTTCTAGATTAATTGGGGATAAAATATCTCCCTCGCTAATTTTTTGAGCAGCAACTAAACTTTTACGGGCTATCGCTTTATTTTTAATTTCTGATGGTCTTGGCCCTTTGACCCCGTCTCCTAGCGCTAATTCAATGTCTCGGATAGCGCTTACCATGCTTTTAAGTTCGTCAGGTTCTAGAGAAGCTTTATGATCTGGACCTTCCATATTATTGTCAAGAGTAAAGTGTTTTTCAATAACCTCTGCACCACGAGCTACTGCAGCTATTGGAATAGTAATTCCTTTACTATGATCTGAATAACCAACAGGCAAATTAAATGCGTGTAATAAGGTATCCATTGCTTTTAAATTGATATCGGGTAAAGGCGCGGGATATTCAGTTGTGCAGTGAAGAATAGTAACTTTTTCTCTAAGTGAAAGTTGCCCTTTTTCTGAGAAATATGCGTTTTGAAATGCATCAATACTTGGCAAAGTTTCATAACTCGCTGTATAACCGAATGCAATTACGCCGAGAACCATTTCTATTTCTGCTAAAGTAGCCATTCCTGTGGATACGATTAAATCACACCCAGTTCTAGCATGTTCAAGAACAAGTGGAGCATTAGTAATATCTCCTGATGGGATTTTTAATCGCCTCAAACCTAAGTCATCAGCTAAAAACTTTAAACTTTCAGAATCGAATGCTGTAGATAAAAACTCTATACCTGACTCTTCACAGTACTTTAATAATCTATGATGAGCATCATAACCAAGCTCAAGCCTACTTAACATTTCAAGTTGTGACTCTTGCTTACCCGTGTTATTTTTCTGATATTCAGCCTGCTGTGCAGAAGCCGTAACTAACTTATTAGCTTTAAATGTTTGGAATTTTACTATATCAGCTCTAGCAGCCACCGCAGCATCTACTAATTTAAAAGCAAGTTGCTCATCACCATTATGGTTAACACCTGCTTCCGCAATAATTAATGTCTTATAACTATTCATCAATATCATGATCCGTGAATGTTTTTATATTGAAGCTAGAAAGATCTAACTTAGCAAGCAAGTTAATAACTGCATCAGCTGTTCCACCTAGCCCGTATGGGTTTTGAATGTTTTTTAGACTTAAACGAAAAGCATCATTACAACACTTGGCTATTGCTGTTGAAATGATGTTTTCGTCCATATCAACATCTATAACTGATTCAGCTCTAGGGCGACCGTATTGTCTAGTGCCAATATTAATGGCTCCAACATGGAAGCTAGGTGCTTCAATAATGCCACTTGATGAATTACCTATTACGCAAGCCACTAACTCCATTAGCGATAAATAACGCCTAAAACCTAGTGATGGTACTATTTGAACATTATTCAGGTGAGCAATTGTTTGCCATTGCTTAATAATATCGTTACCACCACCATCTGCATTAGGGTAAGTAATAACATAAGTTACCTGGGGGTTGTTTTTTATAGCTTTGAGTAAAGGCTCAATATCATTTTCGCTGGAATTTCGGGTTTTAGTTACTGGATGATAGGTAACTAAAGCAATGAGTCCATCCAAATTAAAACCAAGACTCTCCTCTAGCTTGCATTTTGTCAATCTAGTTGCGTTTACTATATTATCAACACCTGGTGAGCCAACTACAAAAATGCTCTTTTCACTCTCCCCTAACTGACGAATGCGCTTAGCAAAGTCTTTAGTGGCGGGAAAGTGAATATTAGCCATTTTAGTAATTGAATGCCTAATAGCATCATCAAAAGCCCCCTCAGTAACTTCCCCGCCATGCATGTGCACTAATGGGATATCAAGAAACATTGCAGCTTGAGCAGCTGCTAAGATTTCATAACGGTCACCAAGTACTAAAATAGCATCTAGTTTTTCTCTTGAAAACGCATCAGCGAAGCTCATAATTGCCAACCCTACTGATTTAGCAATACCAACACGCGAAGAAGATGACAATAACATCTCAACAGAAATTATATTGTCGACACCGTTATCCTCTAGCTCTGTAATGGTATGTCCAAATTCAGGAGAAAGGTGTGCCCCACAAGCAAAAACACGAGTATTAAAGCGCTTATCATTTTGTAGTAACGAAATTGTTCTGGAGAGTAACCCGTATTCGGCACGAGTACCCGTAACAATGCCAATTGTTTTTATCATAGTTAGTAGCTTATTTAATAATCGTTGGCGAACTGGGAATATTAACTAAACAAGATTCCAGCCATTCAGAGTTTGGTAATGCTCCTCGTTTAGAGTTTTCAAACATAGGTAACCTATGCATTAATTTCCAAATGGGCCTTGTCATAACCCCATTGGCATTAGTATATTTGATAAAATCGTCTCTAATTTCGCTATCAGGACAAATAATAGCATTTAACCAATAGTTGGAGCGAGCATATTCAGGTTCCACTACAAAGGTAAAATCAGAGTTTTCAAAAAAGCTGTTATAATGTTGTGCCAATACTCTTTTTTGTTCTAAGTACTTTGGAAGTACTTCCATTTGAGCGCACCCCAATGCTGCATTTAAATTTGGCAATCTATAATTAAAACCGGCTTCATCATGAAAAAACTCAAAAGGGTGAGCCACTTTAGCAGTAGTGGTTACATGCTTAGTATGCATGCCATCTTCAACAGTTTTACACAAAACCATACCACCACCACCGGTAGTAATAACTTTATTACCATTAAAGCTTACAGCGCTGAACGGGCCAAAAGTCCCCGTATGCTGCCCTTTATAAAAGGACCCTAAACTTTCTGCAGCATCCTCAACAAGTGTGATATTCCACTTATTACAAACGGTTATTAACTCATCTAACTCTACAGGGTGGCCAAAAGTGTGCATTGGAACAACGGCACGGAATACTTGTTTGGTTAACTTATGTTGGCTAAAACCATCATTATTTATAAATGCATTATCTTCTAAATACGCATCCAGTGCTTTTGGACATAAACCTAAACTAGTTTTTGAAACATCGACAAATACAGGCTCAGCGCCCATATGATATAAAGCATTACAAGTCGCGACAAACGTTAGTGCTTGGGTAATAACCAAGTCCCCCGCTTTAACCCCAGTCATATATAGCGCAGTATGTAATGCAGCTGTTCCATTAACAGTAGCTATCGCTTTAGACGTGCCAGTAAACGCTTCTATTTGCTGTTCAAATTGATCGACATATTTTCCAACACTAGAAACGAATGTACTATCGAGCGTATTGTTTACGTATTCTTTTTCATTACCAGCAAAAGTAGGAGCATGTAATGGAATAAAATTCTTTGTCTGGTAGATATCCTGAACAAACTTTATCAGTTTGGAAGTGATCATTAAATAAAACCTTAAATCTTTATATGTTTATATGTTTATATTTATCAAATTATTCTTAGTGTAAACAAATTCCCTACCTACCTCCGACGAAATATTTGCTGGTATATATTAGTAGTCGACTGTCATTATAACACTAATTTCCATACCATTTATTGGTAGGTGCTCTGTGCTGTTTAGGTAAGTCGTTTGTATCTAAACGCGGAATAAGAAGCGGATTTTCGGAAGTTAAATCTGCGGTATTCACTTGAGTGGTAAAGGCAAGTTTACATCCTTTACTATTAAGGACCGAAACTACCTTTTCACTTGATGAACCATATGGATAACAAGCAGTCCAATTCTTCATATTAACGCCTACTTGCTCCAAAAACTTAAGAGAGCGGCTAATCTCTTGATCTAGGGCGTTGGAATCTAATTTATTCCACCAGTAGTGGTCATAGCCATGACTACCGACGTGCATACCATCGTTGATCATGTGCTGAATTTGTGTTTTATCCATATAGAGTTCTTTACTAAAAGCGGCTTCGTCCATACCAACAAATTCGACAAATAATACATCGGTAATTATATTTCGTAATTCTTCTGGTAAACCATGTTGTAAGATTCTTTTTACAAAAATAACTTCTGCACAATCAAATCGATTAGCGATAGCCAGTTCTTTGAAATAACAATCAAAATGTTTTAATGGGTAATCTTTGCTATAAAAATTAATTTGCTGTTCAATACGCCTAATAAGCTGTTCTGGCTCTTTGCAAGAGGCCAAAATAAAGTGAATTTTATTCACATCAAGCAATACATTCTCTTGAACTGTTTTGGCCGGTATATAAAAACTTCCTTGCATTTCATACTTCTTAAGAACTGGATATACATGAGAAAAGTGTTCTGCATAGCCATCGTCAAAAGTAAGTAATACAGGATTAGGAGGTAGGGAGTGATCTTGATCATAAGATGCAATAACCTCCTCCATCGTCACTACATTATAATTTCGCTTTAAAAATTTAACTTGCTCAATAAAAGAATCAAGTTCCAATCCCTTTATTCCTGGGTATCTAGAATTTTTTATTTGCCTAACATAATGATACATGACAACTGATAAATTGTGCATTATGGTCCCTTTATTTTACTTGGTCTGTCTTGGTCAGAATCGCCTTTACATAAGAGGAAATTAGACTCATCACCTAAACGCGCATAATCTAGCGTTATATTCTTTTTAACAAGGGGTTCAAAGTACTCTGGAACAATGAGCCCTTCAATATTATTAACGTCAACAAAGCCAGCGCTAGTTAAATAATCTTCAGGTATCCCTTTCTGAACAAAATCAATATATTCGCAGCCTTTTTTCACTATAATAGCCAGAAGTTGATTGTTCAAATATGACAAACTCTCATAGATACCTTGAAAGTCAATAATCCGCATTACTTTAGAGTTATTAACTTCAATGACTCGAGTTACAATCAGGCCTTTAATTATTCCTTGGTAATTGATCGAATATATTTCATATGTATAGATAGGATGCTTAATAAAGCGATTTATAATATATTCCACATTTTTCTTGGGATAACTACTAAATATCTCTTTAGCTTCAGATTTAGATATACTTAAAATATCTTCATCATTCAATCTAGTTAATGTATGACTTTTATCATTTTTTTCTTCGCTTTGACTATATGCACCAAGCTCTATAACATTATATTTTGAAATATTTTCATTTATGAGTACAAATTGCTTTAGTTGTCCAACATCAAATTTAAGAAATTTATACATTGGAACTACTGTTTTGCTTAAACCTATCGAACAAATAGTTTTAACTTTATATTCCCGTTTTAAGTAAGCTAATAACTTAAGACCTAGCCCAGAGTATTTAGCTCCTTCTCGAACTTTCCAAATAGCAAGCCAAACATCTCGCTCTGACTCAAGGAGCTCAGAAAAATGTGAAGTAAAAACAAAACCTAGAACACCGCAAATTTCATCATTCAATGGGTCACGTGCAATAATGAAGTTATATTGCCCACTTTTATTAAGGTGCTGCCAATCTAATAACATTCTTGATTTTACAAAAATGTGTTCTTTCACCCAATCCGAGTCAATATATTCGCACAACTCATCCACACTTTCTTGTGGACAAGTTTCAATTTTGAATTTTGCCATTACTCTACTTCTCCTAATAAAACTTAGAATTGAACCTTTATAAAGGTCCACCGAGGGAAACCCATCGGATCATACGGTCAATAGCATACAAGCCATCCCAAGGAGAATCAAAATGAGTCATATGGCCAATATCCGGGCAACGCATCGCTCCTTGCATGGTAATAGCATTAGCGAATTTTAATCGTTTGTCGCCACGCATAGCTAAGCCAACAGTTTGTATGTCTTCATGTACCTGAGGGATAACATCAAAAATATTATCTACAGCCTTAACCGTAATAACCCTAAAATATGTTGGTGAAACCAATTGCGTATCTTCTTCAAACAATACGGTCCAGCGCAACAAGTTATCAGACCAAACTTCACCGATAAAATCGTATTCAGCAATTTTAGAACGTATTTTATTTGCTTGACCAGTATCTGGTACGCTGGTTGGTAAGCGAACTAATGCCTTATCCATCGCCAAAGATAATCGTTTTGCGAACTCCTGAGGGCTTATTACTCCGCCTTTTTCTACAAAGATAGTATGAGGTGAAGCACAAGCAAATTGATCAAAAACACTAGCATCTGTTGCAGCGCGCCTTATTAACTTTCTGATCGCTTTGTCTGTATCTAAGGCATCATTACCCACAACCATCATTGACAATTTGGGTCCGAACAGAATATCTTGGCAAGTATATTTTTTGGGCAATAGACTCACAGCTTCTACTGCTTCTCTCCCTCCCCATGCGATCCTGACATCAGCACAACTAGAAAATTTGTTGGCTATTTCATGCTGATTTCGATCAAAATAAATAACAGCCATTGTTTTTAGCAGATCATCACCTAAAATTGTGTAACCGCCTGGTGTGGTATAAGTTAACCCCTTAAAGCAGCCTAAAAGCGCAGGCAACGCCTGTGATTCATCGGCTGAGACTTTAAGTATATTCACATTTTTAGTAACTATACTTTGTAGCAAGGCAAACATACCTAATAAAGGTACATTGCCTGAAAGCCAATGAACAACGATGCCACGAGGCAATGCTCTTAATGAACTTCCCGGTATATCGCTGCGCACTTGAAAACCATCTAAATGACTACGTCTTCCATTTAACGCTGTATCTAACAATGTACGGATACGATTAGGTTCACACCAAGAGATTAAAAAATTTAAGCCATTATTTCTATAAGCGTCTAAACTAGGATGACTACTCCAAGTTCGCCTAGCTAAATCTAATAAACCGATAATGGCTTCAGTTGGTTGTTCACACAGCCACTTTTTGCTTAAGCTTAGCTCGTCGATAATTTCATCTAATTGTGCAAGCGCGTCCTGTGATTTTAGCGGAGCTGGTGCGTGATGAACAATTAGATTATGTTCAACTGGCTCCAATTGATTTCCTTTGACCATGGCTGCCGAGACTTTCTCGGACATGATATCACCACAACCGCGCACTTCAGCTTTTTTGGCTCTTCCTATCACTCTAAAGCGCTTACCTTGTTGACCACATTCACAAGGTCCACTTTCTAACACACCTAGATCATCAGTTAATACAACATTTCCAGGGTATGAATGCGGTAAAGGACTGATAAACTCTAATAGTCCTTGCTCACCATCATTACATAGTGACAAATCTTTTTCATTTCTTATGATGACGTCAGCGTAGGCATGTATATGCTTCCAGCCATGGGGACAGTCAGGGTAATTCAAGCCCATTTGTTCAGTAAAACCATAAACATCAATAATATTTTTGGCGTCAATGCCTAACACACTAGCAATATCATTATTAAACTGGGATTTATTTACCTTTTCCGATTCAAGTTTTTTCCAGCCACCTATATGAATGACTTTTGTATCTTTAGGTAAGGAGAAAGTAATTCCTTCTTCTTTTAGTTGACGAAAAACAGTATGGTATAAAACAAAAGTAAAACCGAAGATAATCATCGGCTCATCAGCTTTCACTTGATTTAAATATGCGACAAATTTTTCTTTCAAAAACTCTAGTGGCGCGTTGGCGGATTCTGAATCAATAAAGTAACTGGCTGTTGACGAAAAATTTAGATAGCCTTTAATGGCTGCACTTCTAGCGCCTAAGTTTGCCGCATTGCTCCCCGTAGGGTCAAGATCCATGACACAAAAAGGACGTCGTAAAGAGCCAAGAACGGTTTGCATAACCCTAGCCATCGCTTTGACCTGCCGACGAGCGGTAATTTTATCAAGTAGAACGGTACTTGGCACACCACTGGTTGCAGATGATTGCAATTTTATTTTTATTTCTTTATCTGCAACGGATGCTAATTTGTGGCCCAAGGCTTTAAATATGTGGACTGGTATATATGGAAGGTCCGATAGTTCCCCAACAAACAGGTAGGGGTTGAAATTCTTTTTAATACAGAATTTTTTGTACAACTCATTATTGTCGTAATGATGTTTTAACTCTTCCAAAACATTTTTATAAAAGATAGGGGCTTTAACGTCCGGAGTTAGCTCAAAAGGTTTCGCATCTAATACATGGGCTAAAGTATCATTCTTCATATCATACATGCTTTCAAAACCTCTTTTACATCTTGTTCATTGAAAACGATTGGATTAGATTTCGCGGCGGGATCTAACATTGCACCTTTTGCCACAGCATCAAGATTAATATCTTTATCAACAAAATTAGTATGCTCAGCTGAGGCAATAATTATCGCCGAAAACAGTTCAATTAAATCTTTTACAGAGTTTAGTCCTGAGTTTTTTGCTAATTGCTCATAACGTTTAGTTATTTTTTCATCTATGCAATTAAAGGGAATCACTTTCGTCATTAAAATACCATTTGCAATACCATGGTTAATCCCATAGCCACTCAATTGGTGAGCTATTGCATGAGACATTCCTACCAAACAGTGATTTTGGACCCAGCCGGCCATCATAGCGGCATGCTGCAATTCTGAAATTATTGAAAGGGACGGTTTTTCTGCACTAATTTCTTGCCAATTGTTGGCAATAATAGTAATCGCTTTTTCAGCAAATGTATCCATTAAAGGGTGAGCAATCTTCGACATGTAACCTTCTACGGCATGTGATAGCGCATCGGCAACAGTCGTTAATAATATATTAGTAGGAACGTCAAGAACTAACTCAGGATCTAATATCACAAGATCTGGCAGAAAATCATGTGTGACAACCGCTTTTTTACTACCACTCGATTTATCATACATAACGGCAGCTGATGACACTTCAGCGCCTGCCCCAATAGTTGTAGGAATTGCGGCAAACTTACAACGTCCGCGAAGCTGCGGTAACGAGAAGGGCCTAAACAGCTGTTCAGTAGTTAATTGCGGTGCTTCATACAATAGCCAAATTAATTTAGCTCCATCAATAACAGAGCCTCCACCTAATGCGACGATAACATCAGGCCGATACTCTTCAACTTGACTCATCACTGGTGCCATTTCTTCAAGGCTAGGTTCTCCCGCCCAAGACTTTTTGAGTACCTGTAACGATTCACATTTTATTAATCTATTAATTTGATCGTAATATTGAGACTTTTCAAAAGATCCACTGGTAATCAATGTAACTTTATTTGCAGTTAGCCCTTTAAGGGCCATTCTTGCATTTTTTCCGTTAACTACCTCTTTGGCAGTTCTAAATACTGGGAGTGGAAATCTCAATTTAAGCATTTTATAACCTTACTGTTTTCGTCATGTTAACTTATTAGTTTCAATCGTTGAATTTTACCATTGGCTGTTTTTGGTATTCTATCAATATTTTCATAATACTGCGGTCGCATATGGGAAGGCAATTTGTCGTGTAAATATTTTTTTATTTCTTGTTCGTTATAGATGTCCTGTTCGGTAATAACAATAAAAGCTTTTACTACCTCTCCCATTTCGGGATCAGGGTACGCAACACATGCACAATCTGAAATAGTTTTCATTTTTTTAAGTACTGACTCAACATCATATGGGTTGACTTTCTTTCCACCAACATTGATTATTTCTTTTAACCGTCCTTTTAGGTACAAGTGTTTACCATCTATAAGGCCTAAGTCTCCGGTTTTAAAAAAACCCTCCGAAAAAGAGACTTTAGTCAAATCAGGATTATCTAAATACTCAGACAACATCCAATTTGATCGCAGCGCAATTTCACCTTCAAATCCATTTTCTAGTACATTGGAACTAGGGTCTAATATTCTTACTTCTGTACTAGTATCAAGAACACCAAGGGATTCGTGAGGGTCATGATGAAAACGTGAAAAAATGGCTCGAGATACTTCCGTCAAACCGTAATGCATAACTAAATTAGTATCGGGGAACCAATTGCGCATTGTTTGTTTATTTTCTACTGAAAAATAAGCACTGCCAAGTTCGATATATTTTATTTGGGATGAATATTTTCTAATCAAATCACGGCTCATTTTCAGGATGAATTCCCAAGCCGCAGGAACAATACCAAAGCCTGTGATTTTATGAGTTTCAATGGCCTTAAAGACTTGTTTCATTCGATTGAGAGGATAACCAATGACTAATACGGTACCCGCATAAAGTGCTGTACGCATCCGCCCCAAACCAAACGAATGGCTTAGTGGCATCAGCAGCAACTCACTGTCTGTATCGTCATTACCTACTTTTCCTATAATATTAACCGTTGAATCAAGAATTTGTTGATGTGATAGTGCAACACCTTTAGGCTCGCCAGTAGTGCCGCTAGTAAAAATTATATCAGCGACTTGGCTGTTTATAGCTCTATTTTTTACCTTAGGAATATTATCTTGTGAGTTAAATAATTCCTCCGGAGAAGATACAATATAACTAGGTGTAACCTTATTTACGATGAATTGTAAAAAATTAGTTTCCGATTTTTGGTCTACAACTACCGCCCTAGCCCCCAGTAAGTGCACAGCATAGTAAGTACAGATAAAAGCATAACTATTTGAAGCGTAGATAATAACGTTAGTTTTAAATAAAACGTTTTCTTCCTTTAAACTTGATGCCACATTGTGAATGTCCGTTAGAAACTGCTCGCTGCTCACTGCCCTATCTTTATCTTGGATCACAATTTTTTCTGGATTAAGTTGAGATTGCTCTATCAACTTCGCAACAATAGTCATTAATTTTATACCAATTTACTTGTGGTTACTGCATCAATTATATCTTCAACGTCTTCTATTTCTAGAGTCTGCTCTATATCCAGAGTTATTCCCATTTCAGTTTCCAGTGCGGCTATAATTCTCATGTGACCAAGGGAGTCCCACTCTTGTATATCACCAACCGCTAATTCGTCATCAATGACATCTAATTTAACTTCAAGAGTTTGTGCAATTAATGCATAAACTGCTTTTTTTATATCACTCATTTTTACTTCCTATTTAACTTTTAAAATATATAAAACCATATTTTTTACATTTTACTATCTAAGTATTTTCCCGTCTCTTTATGGCCAAAATCAGGGAGAATTTTGAAAAACAACTTAACAATTTGTTCTTTTTTCCATGCTTTTACTGATTTCATTTCACTGATTTCATTTTCAAAAAGTGCGATTAGGCCGGCATCATAGATGGCGTCATTTTTAATCACACCTAAATTTCCAAAACGTTCCATATCAAGTGTTTCATTATCGGTAAAAAACTCTTCAAAATCTTTCTCACCAGTTGTGTCACTTCCCACAAACAAACATGGCCATTTGCCTTGTTGTGGTAATGTGGTGACAAGTTCTCTAGCTTCATCTTCGGAAGCACACAGGTAAGGTTCATATCCTAAATCTTCTAAATATTTTACGGCAATATCAGCAAAAGTAATCAAATGAAGTGATTCACTTAATTTAGGAAAGAATATATCTCTATTTTCTCCAAAGATACATGACATCAAACATAATTCACCTGACTCTTGTGGTGTAACAAAATAACGTTTGATATCCTTGGGGGCAACTATGGGTTGACGCTTTTGAATGCGTTGATTAAAGCTGTGTAACAACGAGCCATCCGAGAAAGCTACATTAGCAAAACGGGCTGTTGAGATAGTAATATCGGCACTACGGCGCATTAAAAACATCTCCATAATACGCTTAGATGCTCCCATCATATTTACTGGGTTAGCGGCTTTATCAGTAGAGACGCAAAAATATTTTTTACTGCCTTTCTCTGCTGCTTGCAACATAGTTTTTTCAGTGTTGAAAACATTTACATCAATCATTCTCATTAATGTAAATGGGTCTTTTTCACTGCGAACATGTTTTAATGCAGATAAGTTAAGTACATAGTCATACTTACCATCAGCTTTTATAAAAGCATCATATTCAATTGAACCAATATCAAGAGCAAACGTTTGAAAGTCACCATTGATATAACCAAAAGAGCTACGAATATCTCGTACTAGTTCAACCATGTTGTTTTCACTTATATCGACAACATGTAACTTTTTAGGGTTCCGTTTAAAAATTTCTTTTGTAACTGCTTGACCAATAGATCCAGCACCACCTAAGACAAGAAATGAAGCACTTGAAACTATACTTTTTAGTTCTGATTCATATTTGATGATATCATTTGTGAACAACTCTTTTTCGCGACCAATCAGTGATAACATATTCAAACTTACCTATTAATAATTAACTTCTATTTTTCAATATTCAATATTGAAACTCAAGAATTATCATACCTTGGGGTAAAATAGTAGTAGCTGAGACATTCCCCATGCATTTAACTAATTTATAACAATTAAAAAAGCCCTTTATTATAAGGGCATTAGCAACTAAATCCTTCTAAACAAAAAAAGGATTACACATTAATAAAATAAACTTAAACTTCCCTTATTAATACTTACAATATAAAATGCACTATTCACTTAAGGAAATAAGCATTCAGAATGACAATCAAAGCACTTTTCTACTTAACTACTTTATCTTTTGTAATTTGTTTCACTACCATTACATAACACGCAAACAGAAAGATAAAAGCTATAAGCATTACCACATCAGCAACTTGAAAATACTCTCCAGCTAAACCAATTACCGACATAGCCGCGGCAGCTGATGAAATAGCAACTAGGGTTTGACGTGAAGTTAATCCTGTACGTTGTAGGATATGATGTAAGTGATCTCTGTCTGGTTTAAACGGTGACTTGCCATTTTTATATCTTCGAACAACTATTGCTAACATATCCATCAGTGGAATAGCACAAATCCAAAGTGCTGTAACTGGACGAAATGAAGCTTGCTCACCTTGGGTACCCATGGTTAATAACCAAATAACACTCAGGCCAACAAACATACTGCCAGCATCACCCATAAATATTTTTTTACATTCTTTATTAAAGAATTTTTCAAAAAAACCTAAGTTGTACATTAAATAAGGCACTGTTGCTGTAGCCAAAATTAAGGGGTAGCTTAGGTGATTTGTCTCTCCACTCATGATAAATAAAATAGCAATTGAAGTGAACGTATTTATACTTAAGCTGCCAATCAGGCCATCAATACCGTCAATCATATTGTAAGCATTTATAACTACAATAATGCCAACATAAGTGAATACGATACCTAATGGGCCTAACATAACATCACCAAAGCCAAATATGTTACCTAAGTTTGAAATATAGCCGCCAACACCGTATATCATTAAACTGGCAATAATAATTTGACCGACTATACGTACTCGTACGCGCAGAT
>MAAL01000126.1 GCA_002163245.1 Gammaproteobacteria bacterium 42_54_T18
ATTTGTACGATTTGTTCTCGCCACCAATTGATGACGAGCCAGATAAAAACAAACAGTTGTCGATGTTATGAAACTGTGGGACAGCAGTGACTTCAAGTAATGATGTGGTAAAGCGTAACTCTGGTTGTTGAGATAGGAATACATCCAGTTCATCAAGTAATGTTAAATATTCAGGCTCAAGTATCCCGCCTTGTTCTTTAGCAGGGATGCTAATATTAATAACAGCAGAGCCGCCAATATTATCGGTTAAAAAATCAATGTTTTGTCGTACTTCCAGGGACTCGTCAAAAAATTCTACAAAATTGTCATCAAGAATGTTTTTGGGAATGAATGTCGATAAACCAATGATGACGATGGCAAATGCCACGATAATAAGATTACCGTGTTTTTGATATGTGGAAACGAAGTTTCCAAGTTTTGGCATGCTAGATACACCTTTGGCTTTTGATGGTAAGTAATATACAGCTGCCGGTAAGAAGGTGAGGGAGGCAATCATTGCGAAGAGAATACCTATAGCAGAAGCAGTTCCCATGTGAGCAAAAGGTGGTGAGTCGGCAAAATTCAGTGCTAAGAAACTTAATGCAGTGGTAAGACTGGTAAAGATGATAGGTGCAAAAATGCTTTTTTGTAAGGCTGTTTTTTTGTCTAGATCACTGGCAAGGCCTTGCGAGTAATTCACCATAAGGTGGATACAATCCGCCATGGCCAAAATGATAATTATCGCGGGGCTGTTAATAAGGATGGGTGAAAGTTTTACCCCGGTCCATAATACGCCACCCATTCCAGCAGTTATTGCCAAAAAGCTGGTGGTAAGTGCAATGATGTTGCCTACTAGATCTTTTAAAACAATGGTAAGGAAAAGAAAAACAATAAGGGTAGCAATAGGGAAGGTTGTTTTTCCATCTTCTTGGACAATTTTTGGAATAGAAACTTCCATGACAACGGCACCAAGAACACGAAAATCTATATCTGGATAATGTTGACGAATATCCTCTATGCCTGCTTTAACGTGGTCAACTACTTCTATCGCCGCTTTGGCGCTATTGCTGGAGGGAAGGTTAAGAGTAACGGAGATCAATGCAATATCTCCATCATGGGTGATTCAATAATCCTCCAGCCCCACTTTGTTTACCGCATAGGTTTTTCGAGTGTTAAGTTCTTCTGTTGATAATTGGACTTCTTCATCAAATAGATACTCCACCAACAACTCATCACCTTCAACTTGTGTGTAAAGATGGTTGGTGATGGATTCAACACGTTGTGAATAAGGGACTTGCCAACCAAATTCGGTTATTTCGCGAATAGCGGAAAGCGTCGTTGGACTAAATATGTCCTTGTTTTTGGGTTCTATCAGTACAAGGATGTTTTTGTCGCTGGTGAACTCATCTTCAATTTTGACAAGATTGTTGAGATGGACGTCATCGGCTCGAAAGAAGTCTCGCTGGTTAGCGGAGAACTCTGTGTTAATTCCACCTAAACCCAATACGATAGCAGATAGCACGATTAACACTATGCTGGTGATTCGATGGTTCATTACCCAGTGGGCGAATAGCTTAGCAACCATGAGAGTATTTCCTGGTAAGTACAAATACGCCGAATAGGCATGTAGTTTGGCAGAGAGACCCCGTGGAAAATGGGAATAACGTACACTAACAATTTCTCTTGGGCTTAAGAGGACAAAGACTAGGGCAAATGCGACATGGCTTGTGTGTCAGAGTGACAAACAGGCGTATTGTCACGGGTTTTTAGCGTTTACTGCAGTTACGCAGGATTTTGTGGAATAGTTTTTTCTGAAACGAGAAAAATACTTTCGTTTGGGTTGCTGTTGAGCTCGATTTTCCAAGCTCCATGTATTTTAATAAACGAAAGGACTAGTGCGATGATTGCTGCGGTTAGAAGGAGGGTTTTTCGAAACATTCTATTTGTTTGAGGCTTGTCCATTAGATTCTCATTATTATTTTTATAAAGGTCCGTCTTTAAGGGAGTCTAATTACAGGGCTGAAAAAATACTATCACCCAAATGGGGGATAACTGGAATTAACGTGGTTGTTAGGAGTGCTCTTTGATGTGGTAAGGACGTAGCCTTTTGCTTAAATTGAGTAATGTGGCGGGGATTCTCGGATCATTTCTTATGATTAAACCATGCCCTTCTAGTGAAGTTGTTATGATCTCTAATAAAGGGTCTTTTTTTTGTTTGTGTGAGGATTCAAATTGATTGTTTTTGGTGAATGCATTGAGAGCCCAAAGGTAGGTTAAATATAGCAGGGCTCGTCGAGATGCGGATAACTGGCAAGAAACAGTAATGTGTCGATCGAATTGACAGTTAGTGATTTTGCTATGGAGATTATCATGATGTTTTTGGTCTAATGAAAGAATACCTGAAGAATGAAGGCTATGTATTAATATACCGCACTCACTTTCTAGATCGCTTATTGCTAGATTTGAATCATTGTAACATCGACTCATTAATTGACTGGCGTGACAATGTTTGTCAGTGATACCTTGTATGCTGTGAGTGATTGACCATACGATAAGAAGATCGTTGTTCAGGGCCTCTAAAAATTGCGCTGTGTTGTGTAATGTTTTGACGCGTGAGCTATTGTGATGTGAAGTTGATTATTTGCTATGGGAAATTTATTCAGTATTTTGTCGAGTGCATACACATAACTTTCTGTTGATTGAGTCGCTTTGATTTTTCGGTATTGATCAAGCTGTGTATGGCTTTTTTTGTATTCTGTATCCCGTATTTTATCAAAGAGGATATTGGGTTCATATTGGTATTTTTCAAATAAGGAAAAGGGAAGATCTATTTTGTTTCCTGCTAGGTCCAAGTTTTCCAATTTTGTTAAGGCTCTAATACCTGCTGGTAGCTTTTCAATCTCATTGTAGGAGGCATCTAAGGTATCTAAGTGAGACAGTTTTCCGATGGTGCTTGGTAAGCAGATTAATTCATTTTTTCCCATTCGTAGGGTTGATAAATTGAGGCATTCACCCAAATTGTCTGGCAATGAGGTGAGGCAATTGTCAAAACAGTCTAGTGTTGTCAGATTTCGTAGTTGATGGATGTTATTGGGAAGATGGATCAGTGAATTTGATGAAATATCTAATGTATTCAGTTTTTCTAAATTAAGGATGCTATCGGGTAGGTGTGTTAACTTGTTTGCGGATAGGTCTAGGTATTGTAGGTTTATAAGTTGTTGAATAGTATCAGAAATTTTTTCGATATTGTTACCTGTGAGAAAAAGGTGGGTGATTTCTGTTAGTTCCTCAAAGTTAAGGTGTACCTCCTTTTGTTGTGTTGATTTTATGACTTGAATGACGCTTAGAGCGTTATCTATACTCATCTTTATAAAAGAGCACCATTTATGCGCTTTGTGTCTAAGAAGGTTTCTAAAATGATCAATACTAATGATAGATGTCAGATTGATTAAGGGGATGATTTTTTGGTACTGAAAATGATAATGGAAATGATGTGGTAAAAAAGACTGTCATTAAAAAAGGCTATATTAAACCTACTGAAAGCACCATAAAGATACCGGTTTCACAACTTGGAATGGGCATGTTTGTGAGTGCGTTAGATAGACCTTGGTTAGAGACACCTTTTTTGGTTCAGGGTTTTTTGATTGAAAGTTTGGACCATATCGTCTTGGTTCAAGAATTTTGCGATTATGTCTATATAAATGCTGTACGTGATGATTGGGTTCCGCCGGAAGACCGGGTGGTTGTGCCGACTAATAAGAAAAAGCGCTATGTTCACAAGATTTCTGTGGAGCAAGAAAATGGTGTTGCTCCAGGGGTGTACAGGCAGGCTAAAAATATTGTAGGTACCGTCTTAGATGACGTTCGAATGGGTAATGCATTGGATGCAAAACAAGCAAAGGAAACGGTTTCTGGCTGTGTTGATAGTATCTTGCGCAACCCCGATGCGTTGATGTGGTAGGGAAAAATTCATAATGTGGATGGGGGAACCGCTGAGCACAGCCTTAATGTGTGTATTTTGGTGATTGCATTTGGCCGTCACCTTGGTCTCGAAGAGTTTGAATTGGAACAGTTGGGATTGTGTGGGTTGTTACATGATATTGGAAAGATGAAAATACCTCCTGCAATTTTGTCAAAAAAGGAGGAGTTAACGGATAAAGAAACCAAAATCTTGCAAAGCCACACGCTGCACGGGCGTAATATTTTGATGTCAAATCCTGGGCTTTTTCATGGTGTCACTGATGTTGCGCATACACATCATGAGCACCTTGATGGTAGCGGATACCCTCGTGGTTTGAAAGCGATGGGTATTTCTCAGCATGCGCGTATTGTTGCTATTGCGGATCAGTACAATGATATGACCAGTGTACACCCGGATAAAAAGCCGTGCTCTACGTTAGAAGCTATTCGGTATTTGTATGCAAATCGGGGTACAGTATTTGATGACTCGCTTGTCTTGCAGTTTGTACAGTGTGTTGGGTTGTATTCACCGGGAAGTCTTGCGTTACTCAATAACGGTGAAGTGGGGATTGTGATATCAACCAATTATAAAAACCGTCGTTTGCCTAAAGTACTTGTTTTATTGGATGAACAGAAAGAGCCAGTTAAGCCGAGGGTGGTAAATCTTTGGAATGCTAAAGAGCAGGGTGATAGACGGCAGTTTCTGATCAAAGATATTTTGATCAATGGAAGTTATGGTTTGGATTTACAAGAGCACTTAAAAAAAGGGCTAAAATTAGATTGAGTGATTGAGTAAATAATCACTGGGTGTTGTTCCAGTGTATCGCTTAAATGCTTTGGTAAAACTTGATGCATCCTTGAAACCAACTAAGTAAGCCACCTGTTTCGGTGGTTGATTCTTTTTCGTCATATAATAAATGGCGCGTTCAATTTTTACGGCATTTAGTAATTCTCGAAAGTTTGTATTCTCAACAGATAATCGTCTTTGTAGTGTTCTGGTTGTGATGCTAAGTGTGTCAGCGATGGATTCCATCGTTGGAAAATTGTTGCCGGTAGAGGATAACATTTGTGTGATTTGGGCGGATAACGTTCTTGCGCTTTGAAGCTCTTGTCGGAGTTGCTGGATTTGTGACAAAGCCATATTTTGCGCATCAATGTTGGCAAAAGGAAAAGGCTCTTGAATGGTATTAATGGGAATTCGAAAGCGATTACGTGAAGCACCAAATGTACACATCTCAATACTTTTATCTAAAGCAATGAGCACTGCAGGGTCTTCAGGGCAGGTTAGATCTAGCCTAATAATTTCCCAGTCGTCGGTGGACATTCGGCTTCCAAAAAGAGCCATCGATTGAATCATGGTAATGGCTATGTTGTCGGCAATAGTTTTAGGGAATAACGAGGAGGGAATAATTTCCAAATTTAGATATTCATTATCTTTCGTAGTATTTATCGTAACGAGAGAGCTGATGGCTGCGTAATGTTTAGCCATAGCTTCGCAGGTCTGTAGAGCATGGTCACTGCTGACGAGTAGGTAACCTAGAGGGCCTAAGCTATTGGCATTTGAAGAACTACCTAAGTTTTTCCAGGGACTGTCTGTAATTTTTTTGTGCTGAAAGTGGCTAGTCAGTAATTTTAGTTGCTCCGAGGAGAAAAATAGGTAATTGCCTTTACGTTGTGTGGATGCCCACGTGGATGCCAGTAGGCGCTCTTCTTCAGTTCCAATGTGTTCAGCCCAGCGTTCCGGGGAGTCTAGGAAGATACCTATAGCTGGGTAGTAAATATACTGTTGATCTGATTGCGCCATAAGGTTGCTACAAAAGTTGCTATACAAGTTACTAAAATAGTAACTACAAGCAAAAATTAAGTTACACGTATGGCATACGTAATTGGGGTTTTTACTGGTTTTTCAAGTGCTAAAAAACAAAGGAGTAGCTGAGAACCATCTTAAAGGCAGAGGTTTTGGTGGTGAATTCCGTCTCAGCATAGGGGTTGTAGATAATATCGTTAAGTGCACCACTGTTGGAGTTGGCGCTTTCACCCGCTGCGACACGTTCTTTTTTGGGGGCATAGTAGGAGATAGCGAAATCTATTTCGCTTAGGGCATCCACCCTATAAGAAAACCCCATGGCATATACATTGATATCACTGAGGGGTACTAACAGTGTTTGTCGGTCATGAGGAATTGAAGAGCGCCTATCTTCATAACCCATTCGTAAGGTTAGTGTGTCAGAGTAGCCATATTCCATGCCGATACTCCAAGACCAGGTGTCCTCAAAATAGAGCGGTAAGCTAATACTGTCACTGGTTGCTGTATCCAGGGCAAGAATACTGTCAAGTGTTCCAAGTAATGTGAGAAGTTCGGTGTTGGGGTCTTCAAAGTTAATCACTAATGCTTCTGTATCTCCCCATGAGCTCATCTTGGCATCGAGGTTTACCTTAACGGAGGGGGTGAGTTGTAAACTAAATCCTGTGGCAAAATAATGTGGGATATTCATATCTAATACAACATCAGAGCTTTCTTGTTGATGGGTACCAGAGGGGATTATGTTTGCGAGAAGGCTAGATGCCCCGGCGCCAGTTAAACCTTGAAAGAAGCCCTGCCAATCATCGCTATAGGTTATATCTGCGCTTCCTTTAAGGTGGTCGGTTACACCGGAGTGATAGGTCATTCCCCAGGTTAACCAAGGTGTAATATCCCATAATAAGCCAAATTGATAAGTAAGAGACATCGACTTTTCGGCTTCCACATCGATATCAATGAGCTCTGTATACGGACCAAAGGCGCCACCGCATAGGTCAACGGGTAGGTTTGTATTACTCTTATCAAAACACCCCAGTTGATCTTGGAGTAAGCCGGCTATGCCTGTTGCTCCATTTGGTAGACGCATGGGCATTTGCACCGCAATACCGAAGTAGCTTAGAGAGATACCAAAGCCAACGGACCAGGAATCATTAAGTTGAATCCCTATCGTTGGCGAAAAATAAGCGATACGGGTGAGTGCTAGTCGTTGAGCAAAAAAACGCCCAGGGTCATCATTATCCCGTTCATATCCAGCTGTGATAGTTGAATAGACATCGCTACCAAATGTGACGCCCTCAAATAGGGGGACTGCTACACCACCGAGGGGGACAAGTGTTACGTCAAGTTTTGTCCCTCCAAAATGTGGAAGCATGACAACAAGAGTAGAGGTGGAGCTTTCTGAGTTTACTGCTTCATCGTAAAGCACTTGATCAGATACGTTGCTGGGGCAACTAATACCTTCCAAACAATTGGATAACGCTTGTGAATGAGCGCCGATATCGACGGCAAAATCAGGCAAGGCGTAAACAAGGTTGATTTGAGCGGTACGTTTTTTAATTCTTGCCAATCCGGCAGGATTATAAAAAATGGAATCTACTCCAGGAGGATCAGCGGTTACCGTATACGCCATACCCTCTGCTTTTGCATTTCCCATGCTAATGTTTTCGGTTATCGCTGAAAATGCTGGGGTGGGGAAAAGGGTTGTTATGAATAATAATGCTATTAACCATTTCATTTTTGTTCTACTTATCAAGATGAGTTATGCGTTATTGAGCGATGTGCAGTGTATGTAGGGAGGATTTGTTTGAGCAAATTACAGAAAGGAGGGGTTGTAACGTAGAGGAGACAAATTATGACAAATCACGACTTTTTGATGGATTTGATCTGTTTTTTCGGAAGAAAAATATATTTAGATACAAGTTTTGAGTGATATGCTCTTGAATTAGAGCTTAAGAAACATGTAAATATTATAATTCGAATATTTTACCTGGTGCTGAAAAGAGATAGCAGGATATGTTATTAGACACCCTACAATACGTGATGTGTTATTTAGCGATAATATTAAACGCAATGCGAGCGACATGGCGCTTTGTGATGAATCAAGGTCTATTAGCTGGCAACAGCTACGAGATAACAGTATATCCTTAGCTGTTGAGATGACGGATACTTTTGGGCTAAATGCAGATCAGCATATTGCAGTATTAATTGGTAATCGCGTTGAGTTTATAGAAACGATGCTTGCTGGGATTATTGCAGGTCTATGGATTACTCCTGTTAATACCCATCTTAATGCAGATGAAATATGTTATATCGTTAATGATTCTGGTGCAAAAATAATTTTTCACGATAGTCAGCATGCCCACCTTATTGAAGGTTGTTTGCAGGATAAACAACAGGCAAGTGAATGTATCAATATCGAAGCATTCTACTCGACAATTTATCAAAAAAACAATGATGAAAATAATAGACGAACCGGAAGTTGTTTTCCGATATCTGGGCCCGCTGGAGGAACAATGTTATATACCAGTGGTACAACAGGAAAACCCAAAGGAGTAAAGCGCAATAAACCCGATTCATTAGGTGAAGCAATAGAGCGCATGCAACTGGGTGGAACGATGTTTGGTTTGGAAGGAAAAGGGCCTCATCTTGTTACTGGGCCGTTATATCATGCTGCTCCCATGTTGTTTGCATTGTATGACTTGCTGAATGGCGCACCCATGGTAATCATGTCAAAGTGGAATAATCAGATGTTTGTGGATCTTGTTGTTCAGCATGGAGTGACAACCACACACCTTGTGCCGACGATGTTTGTGCGTTTGCTAAATGATGAAAAAATAGCGGTGAATCAATCAGATTTTTCAACGTTGCAGCTTGTGTTACATGGCGCTGCACCTATAGCAAAAAGTACGAAACAAAAAATGTTGCAATGGTGGGGTAATGTTTTAGTTGAGTATTGGGGCGGGACGGAAGCAGGTGTGACGACTCTGGTGACCAGCGAACAATGGTTAGAACACCCTGGAACGGTGGGTAAACCTTTGCCACATTTTGATGTGTTTGTGGGTGATGATGCTGGCAATCCTATTGCAAAATCTGTTACCAACCCTACGAATGATAGCGATAATGATCACCCTTTAGAAGGTCTGCTTTTTTGTCGGCATCATCAGCTTTCTCAAGTGTTTGAATATCATCATGATCATAAAAAAACACAAGAATCTCATCCGCAAGCTTATGTTTTTTGTATTGGTGATATTGGGTATGTGAATGATGGTTTTGTATATCTGTCGGACAGGCAATCCAATATGATCATCTCTGGTGGCGTTAATATTTACCCTGTTGAAACTGAACACGCTTTGTTAGAGCATGAGGCGGTTGCGGATGTAGCCGTGTTTGGGGTACCCAGCGATGAGTGGGGAGAGGAGGTAAAAGCTGCGATTCAATTAAAACCGGGTTTTGAGCCAAGTATAGAGATGGCGGAAGGGATAATTGCTTTTACTCGAAAAAAAGTAGCGACTTATAAAGCGCCAAAAAGCATTGATTTTGAAAGCCTGCTACCAAGGACACCAACGGGTAAACTATTGGTTCGTCTGTTAAAGGAAAAATATAAGTAACCTTTTAGTGGGTATTCTTCACTAGGAGGGTTAATTTTTCTACGGTCATCGGGCGATGAAAATAGAAACCTTGGAATATGCTACAACCACATTGGATAGCAATGTTTACTTGTTCTATATTTTCGACACCTTCAGCGATAACGTTAAGCTGTAATGAATGTGCTAATGCGTTTATGGCGGTGAGAATTGCTTTGTCATCCTCTCTTACCTCTAATTCTTTGATAAAGGATCGATCTATTTTTATGGTGCTTATGGGTAAATCTTTCAGGTAGCTAAAGGAAGAGTATCCGGTTCCAAAATCGTCCAAAGATACAGATATCCCCATTTTTCGAATATCGCTAAGACGTTCGATAGCGAAATTTATATTATCGATAGCTATTGATTCGGTTATTTCAATGCATAGGTTTTGAGGTGGTATTTTGTGATATTTTAATACATTAGTAAAAAGTGATAAAAAATCCTGATGATAAAAATGAACGGTGCTTATATTTACACTCACGGACCAATGAGGTTGCCATTGTTTGTTTGTTTTCCAGAGGTTTATCTGTTCGCAGACATTGTTGACTAACCATTCGCTGACGGGGATTATAAGGCCATTTGATTCTAAAATAGGAATAAATTCAAGGGGGGATACAAGGCCTTTTTCAGGGTGGTTCCAGCGCAATAGCGCTTCAAATCCCGTTATTTCACCTTTCAAGTTAACTTGAGGTTGATAAAATGCTTCAAGCTGATCTGATGTTATAGCAGTATGAAGGTGCATTTCCATTTGGTGTTTATTTTCAACCAATGTGCTCATTTCTTCTTGATAAAATACCGCTTGCTTTCGACCTCTGTTTTTTGCCTCGTACATCGCAGTATCCGCAAAGCGCAGTAATAATTCTTCATTGGTATTTTCTAAAGGGAACATGACGATACCAATACTTACTCCTAGGTGGAATGCGTGTTCCTCCGTTTGAATGACCTGGGTTAGCGATTTTATGATATCTTGGGCGAGTGATTCTGCATGTTGTCTTGCTTGATTTTTGGGGTTTTCTCCACCTTTCATAAGAATGACAAACTCATCGCCGCCAAAACGAGCGAGAAGGTCGTTGTGAGGATTTTTGCGATCTCAACGAGAACAGCATTACCGATTTCATGGCCTTGAGCATCATTGATGTTTTTGAAATGATCGAGGTCTAAAAATAAAATTGCGTTAGATTCGAGGTCAGAGGATTGAATAGACTTTGAAAGATGCTGTTTAAATAGATATCGATTTGGTAGATCCGTTATTTCAACATGTGTTGCCAAATAGGTCATGCGTTGTTGAGTTTCTTCTTGTTCAGATATTAGCTCGTTGATTCGTGATACAAAATAGTTGCCGGCATCACTTAATGCGCCTAGTTCGTTATTCTGGTGGCGTTTGTCAACGGATAGTTTTTCCTTGCTGTGAATATCTATCGATTTAAAGATTTTTGCGAGATTTTCTAAGGGTCTCGTAATTAAGGAAAAAATATTAATAACAAAGCGATGGATAACGCGATGTTTCGTAATACACCAGAGATAATGATAAAGCTAGATCTGTTGTAGAAGGTGCTGAGAAATATATCTACGTTGATGACTATTGTTAATTTTCCAGGCGGGATATCTGAATATGTTGAACTGGATAGGTTTTCGGTATAGGTTTTTCGGGTTTCTCCAATAAATTCTGTTAACCATAATGTTTTTGTGTGTGAAATGTTTTTTTCACTTTTTGATAATGTAATGCCGAGTTCATCGGTTATTTCAGCAGATTCAATGAATTCATATTTTAATAACCCAACAACAACTTCTTTTGCAAGAGATTTGTCTAGAGTCGTAACTGATCGTATAGCCGATGGAAGGCTGGATTTTTGTATTTCTAGGATTGTTGAATCCAGTTCCTCATCTTGGCTTGTGAAGTCATAAATCACTCGGGCTGAGCTAAGTGCAATACCAATGAGAAAAGCAATGAGAATGACATGACGAGATAGAGTGAATGCTAAGCGAGGCTTAGTTTTTAGTGGGTTAGCCATGTGTTCTCGTCGATTTCTTTTTGACTGTAGCAGTGGCCACCACGAATGGAGCCGTATTTTTTGAAAATACGATTAAATTGTTGGTCTGCTCGTGCAGCAATAATAGCCTCTTTTAATTGTGGGACGAGATGGAAAAATGGAGAACCATTTGACATGGATATATGTGTTTCGAATTGTTTAAGTGGAATCGGGTTGGATAAGTCCAGGGGCCACTTTTTTGGGAGGTCTTCAATAATGCCCGGGTTGCTTAAGAACGCGTTTAGCACGGCATTGTTGATAACGATTGCATCGATTCTTTTTTCGAATTAGCATCTTAACCATTAAGAAGTTGTCATTGAGCGGTACCGATTTGATATACGATCGTTCTTTTCGGCTGACATCAAAACACCCTAGTCGAACGAACCCAATTTTCTTATTTTTATTTAGGTCATCTAAGGTAGTAATCCCGCTACCGATACGAGGAACAATAAGCGGAACAAGGCAGCCAACATTGCCAAGCCAGGTAACGTTAGGAACCATTAAATCGTCTTTGTAAGAGAACAGTAAGTCATTTTGTCCGATCGAGGCGCTTCTTATTGCTCTGGGAGTGGACATTAAGTGTGCATCGATAGTGATGCCGGAGTATTTTTCTATAATATCCGCTATATCAAAGGCCATGCCTTTTGCCTCTTTTTCCTTAGAACCCTCGTTTTTCGACCAGTATCCAAAAGGATAGAAATCAATAACGGCTAATATAGGGGCTTTTCGCTCAGTTGCATTCAGCACGCCACTGAGAGGCAGTGTGATTGCATAAACTAAGAGAATACACAGATTAAGGGCATTACGTATTGTCACAACTAGCGCGCTAAAGGTAGTGAAGTGTACCCAAAATTATAGACTATGAGGTTCTTTTACCCCAGGGAAGTTACCGACAAATCTTCTAGGAACTGGCGTGTGGCCTTATCACCTGGTAAGTAATGTTCTAACCGGATGTCTTGTAAGGTGACGTCTACTGCTGTTCCAAAGGATGAAATGGTGGAAAATAACGAGAAGTTTTTTCCATTAATTGCAAAGTTAACTTTTATCATCGGTGCGCTGCCAAAATCTACAGTTCGTGTTTTCCAGTCTGTTGGAATATCAGGCATTGTTAATATTTTGTTTAATAGTGTATTTTCCTGGTCACAATGAGCGCCTGCCAAGTGTTCATGATATAAGCGGCGTAATAGAAAGATGCCCACATATTCCCAGTTGGTAACAAATAGGCGATAACCTTGTGGGTGGAAAAACAGTTCCATTATGTTGCTGGTTTCAGGGAAGTTTGCACCGTGTTGAACAAAGTAATAGGTTAATGCCATTTGAGCTTGATTCGCCATCAAGAGGTTCCAGCGACTATCAATGACAATGGCAGGGTAGGGGGAGTGGGCATCCAGCATATAGGTAAGGGCTTCTCGTACATCCTTCATGCTGTCATCGGATAAGTCATGCTGGGTAAATTCTTGACTGTAACCTGCAGATGTTAACAATAAGTTGGCATCACGAGAGGGAACATCCATCACGTTAGATAAATGTAACACCATCTCCCGGCTGGGTTTGGATCGTCCATTTTCCATAAAGCTTATATGTCGAGTGGATACTTCAGCATTCAGTGCCAATGCCATTTGGCTTAGTCGGTTCTGTTGTCTTAGTTCTTTTAGGATGGAGCCAAATGCTGCCATTGTTGATTCTCCAGTGTAGTTCTGCCAATACAGGGTTATTTTAGCTGATATTGGATGAGTAGATATTACCTCTGAGGTAATTGAGAGCTTAACCTCTAAAGCGCATGCTAGACCTTACCAACAGCTTATTAATCGTCAAAAGGGCAATTGTTATGAAATCTATCTCATTAAAGACAGCTTTACGTGCGAACGGCGTATTTTCAGTGATGTGTGCAGTAGACTTATTGTTGTTCAGTACATCAATTGCCCAAGCTATGGGGGCTGTAGCACCCTGGATATTACAGGGGCTAGGCGTTGCACTTATTTTGTGGGCGGTAAGCCTTGTTTGGGTGTCTTCAAGACCGGTGATTAACCCAACTTTAGTGAAAGCTATTGTTATTGCTGATCTTGGGTGGGCATTAGGTACCGCTGTACTCCTAATTGAGCTACCTGGGGTATTTTCAGCGTTAGGAAACATCATGCTGGTTGGTGTGGCGCTGGTTGTATTGGTTCTTGGGCTACTTCAAGCTAAGGCGCTAGCGGCAGATACTCACTTAGTTAGTGCGAATAGCTAAGTGAGTATCTAAGGTAAGGATGTTGTTAGCCCTTGGGTGGCGTTATATAATTTATAACGCCATTTTCATTTCTTTTGTAAGAGGAATGTTGGCCGCTTTTTTTGGGAATACTTTTTCACGAACGATCGTAAACCCTAAGCGCGTATAAAGAGACTCTGCGCGAGGATTGTTATCAGCAACATCTAACGAAAGTGTGTCATATCCATCCTTTTCTGCGATATTACGTTGATGTTCGATCATCTTGCTACCAATACCTGTGCCACGAAGGTTAGGGTCTACACCAAAGTTGGAAAGGTATATTTCGGTTTTTTTTGGCGTTCGCATGACACTACTGGTATGACGTGTTCTGGCTAAAACGGAGAACGCTTTGATGGGACCATAAAAAGAAAAAATATTTTTCACCGTGCCCCAAATAAGACTATTAAAAATTTTGCCATCAAAAAAACAACCGGTAGCAACCACGCGCTGATCGTTTAGCGCTACGGTAACGTTGGGGTAACCACAAAATCCTTGGCCAGATAAAAATTCATAATGAATAAAATCAATGGCTGTTTTGTCAGATGTTTTGAAAATAAAATCATATAGTTCAATACCCGAACTGTACATGAGTTGGCTGATATCACCGTTATCACTGGGGGATGCTGTACGTATTTCCATCGTGAAAATCTCCTTTTTAGATCACGATAAATAATAACTTTATTGAGATAGAAAAGATAACAAAGAGTCATTAACCTGCGGTATTTGATCTATATTCCCCTGTGCGCAGTAAAATATGCCCTCCTTGGCATTCAGTGGACTCAGCCACCACCAAAAACAATAAAAAATTGAAAACAACCAACCAGTAGTCCTAGTACACCACCGCCGAATGTCATCATCCACTCATCTTCTTCAAAGATAGGGCGGATCATTCGTTCAAATTGTTCGGGTGATAATAACTTTACCTTCTCTATCACGGTATTTTCGACATCCATGGCTTCTTCTACATAGGCATGTAGATGTTTCATGGAGTCTTCTAACGAATCGATAGTTTCTTCAATGGCTTTTTCTTTAATCGCGATGTAACGCTCAGTGCCAACGGTCATTACTACGAGAGGTTTAGCGTATCCAGAAAACTGATCAAAAGCATCTTGCATGTGTTTATTGATCAGTTTGAAGAGTTTGTCGGATGAAGGGCCTTTTAATACCGCAGCAGCCACTTTTTCTGGATTAAAAATTTCCTCGGCGATTAACATCCCTTGCTCTACAGCAATTTCATCTTGGCGACGGAAAAATAAACCATGAATGGTGAAGGGGCCAATTTTTTTCGGCTGTTTTGGGTCAAATATCATTTTTAATGCAAGTACATTGGTGAGGTAACCCACTAAGGCTCCGCCTACTGGAAGTACCCAGCTTTCAGGGTAGACCAACCACAAGAACATTTCGGCAACACCAAATAAGAAACCAAAATAAATGCCCGACTTAGCGATAAATTTCATTTCTTCACTGGCGGATTTTTCAAATATCTTACAGAGAACCTCAATATCCGAAACGAGATTACTGATTAACATATGACGAACATCAAAAACATCATCAATGTTTTCTTGGAATGCCGCTAGCATTGTGGTGATGATATCAGGGGCTTCAGCCTGAACTTTCTTATAGATGCGCTTTTTTATGGCAACCGGTAATGCTTCCCAGGCTTTTGGAGCCTCAGCTAACATGACCTTATTAATGATGGTTTCGATCATCTCTGGCATGATCGGTTCGACTTCTTCAATAATGCGCTTTGAATCCAGCTTGCCAAATAGCTCATCAAGATCCAGTAGCGTCTCACTCATGGTGTCTACGGTATCTCGAGCGATTTTGTCGGCCATTCTTGGGATAACTCCCTGCCAGCCTAAAAAGGGAGGGATACCCACAAAATTGAGGGGTTTGAATGCCATCTTAATCGCAAGGGAGTTGGTGCCCCAACCTACCAATGCGCAAATAATCGGAATACTTATATATAACCAGGGATCGGACCAAAAATTATCCACGCGTAACAGCTCCATTTTTGCGGTTTATCGTTTTGCCTTTTCTAAGGGGGCGATTCTGACATTGCTTGGCCTTTGTTTCAAATACCAAGCGTGATCTTTTTATTTTAAAAATCATGTCGCTAATAGGTTTGTCAGGATGGTTCGTAACCATGTTAAGGCAGGGTCATTGCTTCTTGTTGTATGCCAGGACTGATATAGCGGAACGGGGGGCAGTAAGAACGGTAATGGTGTTACGTGTAGATTAAATGCTTCTTTGAAGATCTCAGCTTGGCGTTTAGGCATGGCGGCAACCAAGTCCGTACCACAAATTAAGGGTGGCATTGCACTAAAATGCGTAACTTGGGCGGCAATCTTTCGTTGTTTTAGCGTGTCGTTGATGATGTTGTCGTTAACAAGGGTTTCTAGTGGGCGAATCTCTGGTTGACGTTGTGGCAAAACCACATGGTATTCTGCGAAATATTGTTCGACGGAGCACTGCGTTTTAATTCGTGGGTGGTTCTTATCCACAACAATAACAACCTCTTCATGGGTGACGCACTCATGACATAGGTTGTTATCTTGTATCACTTGGTAATCAATAATTAGGTCGAGTTCTCCTTGGGCCAATAGGTTTGCATGATTACTTTCAGGGTTGCGAGACATGATGTATGAAATATCACGGTTATTTTGTGTTGTTGACATCAATCGGTTGAGTAATACGGTTTCACCATAGTCGGTAGCCGCGATGGTAAATGCTCGTTCGCTGCTACTGGGGTCAAACGTATCGTTTGCACTGAACCCGTCTTCTATCAAACGTAATGCTTGTTGTATTGGCTTGTGCAGCTCTTTGGCTTTTAACGTTGGAATCATGCCGTTGCGGGTACGAACAAATAGCGTATCGTTAACGGTTAGCCGCAATCGTTGCAATGAATTGCTAGCAGCAGGTTGTGTCATATTCAGCTTTTCTGCTGCTAGGCATAATTTGCCTTCTATCATTAGTGCATCAAAGACAATAAGAAGATTGAGATCAATGGAGCGTAAGTTAAGTTTCATGAATGTTATACATACCAAATATCAATTTGAAGAATGATGGTGACAAGTATAGCCTAAACTCATCGTTGGTTAGAAAGCCGTGGAGGCCCCGTTATGACTATTTTTAGAGATCTCATGTGGTTAATGATAAGTCGAGTTGCGTGGCTAAGAGCTTTGGTAGCTGTGCTTGTTGTGCTGGCATTGCCTGGTTGTGGTAAACCCTCAGTAGAAGTGGTGGATGTTGAGGTGAATCAGCAAAGGAGTCTGGCGGAGCATACTCAGGAATTTAAGAAAGAAGTCATTAAGGTTACTGATGGGGTCTGGGTGGCAGTAGGTTATGGTTTGGCTAATTCAATTATGCTGGAGGGGGATGATGGACTTGTAATTGTAGACACCATGGAGACCCTGGAGGAGGCTGAGGAGGTAAAGCAGGCATTTAGAGAGATATCCGACAAACCCATTAAAGCCATTATCTATACACATAATCACGCGGATCATGTATTTGGTTCGAGTGCATTTGCAGAAGGTAACGCTATTGATGTCTATGCCCATGACACAACGTCTTTTTATATTGATCGAGTGGTTAATGTTATTCGCCCCATTGTGAGTGCTCGTGGTGCGCGTATGTTTGGTTCACATTTACGGGGTGCGGCGTTGGAAAATGCTGGCATTGGTCCTCACTTGGGCATAGGCCCAGATTCACGATTAGATGTACTGAGACCAACCAAAACGTTCAGTCAGTCGTTAGATGTAACGGTTGCGGGGATTCATATGGTCTTGGAACATGCTCCGGGTGAAACGAATGATCAAATTTTTGTGTGGCTTCCAGAAAAAAGAGTGTTGTTACCAGGGGACAATATTTATAAAACATTTCCGAATCTTTATACCATTCGCGGAACGCTAAATCGTGATGTATTAGCGTGGGCACAAAGCATTGATAAAATGCGTCAATTAAAGCCAGCGTTTTTGGTGCCTTCACACACGCGACCACTACAAGGTGAAGCGTTTATTGCTGATACGTTAACGGACTATCGAGATGGGATTCAATTTGTTCATGATCAAACGGTTTATTGGATGAATCGTGGGTTAACGCCTGATGAAATTGTTGAAAAGGTAAAGCTTCCTGAACACTTGGCGCAGTCACCTTTTCTTCAGGAGTTTTATGGACAAGTTGATTGGTCAGTGCGATCAGTCTTTACAGGTTACTTGGGTTGGTTCGATGGGAATTCAACGACGTTAAATCCTTTACCGCCATTAGAAAAAGCTCAACGTATTGCTGATTTAGCGGGAGGCGAAGATGGTTTACTACAAAAAACTAGAACTGCTGTATTACAAAAACAATGGCAATGGGCGTTGGAGTTAACGGATCACTTACTGGTATTAGGCGATAAACACAATGAGGTAAAACGTTTACGTAAAGAAAGTTTAATAGCGTTGGGAGAAATGCAATCAAACCCAAATGCGCGTCATTATTATTTAACGCAAGCACTAGAATTAGATAATGATTTTACGGCGGGGATACCCGTTAACCCGGAAAAACATATGGTACACAGTTTACCGTTGGTAGGTATTTTTCAATCAATGGCAGTAAATTTAAATATTGAAAAAGCCGGAAGCCTTCGCCGCGTGGTTAATTTTATATTTCCTGATGTGGAGCAGCTGTACTCATTGTCGTTACGTAACGGAGTTGTTGAGGTGCAAAGCTACCTTCAAGATAATGCGGATATTACGGTGACGATGCAGTCAACATTATGGAAAGAAATTGTTAGTGGAATGCGTAATCCACTCGCCGCATTTGCGTCAGGAGAGTTTGATATTCAAGGAAATAAAATGGATTTAATTGCATTTTTAGCTTTGGTAAAAGCGCCCGATCGGGAATGACGTCTATATTGTATTAAGCGTTGTTGTTTTGTATTCGGTACAATGGCGCTTTCTACAATAATATTCGTTGTATATTACATAGGTTTTTCATGTCAGCACCTAACATTATTCGTTATCAAACAAGCCTGCCTTTATCTTTTAGGTTTATTTGCAGTCTATTTCTGTTAGTGGCATTTCAGCCTTATGCAATTGGTGCTGTTGAAAAGGAGGTTGTGGAAGAGGGCGTTGCGGAGGAGAAAATTGCTGCTGATGTTATCGTTGTAACGGCACAGAAACGAGAAGAATCGGTTCAAGATGTGCCTATTGGCATAACGGTATTAAATGGTGACGACTTAACGTCTTATGGGATATCTGAGCCCCTATCGATTGCGCAGTTTACACCAGGAGTTCATGCCAGACCTACAGTGGCTGGAAGTAACCCGTTATTTTCAATTCGCGGTATTGGCTTCAATGATTTTACCTCAATCCAAAACCCTGCGGTGGCAGTTTATTTTAATCAGGTAGCGTTACCGTATCACACGATGATGGGGTTTCAGTTTTTTGATATGCAGCGTGTTGAAGTATTAAAAGGCCCGCAAGGAACATTGTACGGTCGAAATTCCACAGCGGGTGCAATTAATTTTATCAGTAACCCGGCATCATTTAATTCAGAAGCTTATGCTATTGCAGAATATAGCAGTTATGAAACTTATCAGTTTGATGCGATGACAAATGGAGCCGTATCGGACTCACTGGCGGTACGTTTTGCAATGCGGTCGCGTCAGCGTTTAAACAGCTATCAAAAAAATCGATTGGATGATGATAGTCACTTTGGAGAGCAGGATAAGTTTGATGGGCGCTTTTCACTTCTTTGGGAAGTGAGTGATGATGTTGATGTGTCACTAAGTATGCATAGCGGGAGGGATAAATCTGGGCAGGTCGCGTATGAGCACTTGGCGACGTTAGATAAAGATAACCTCGCTGTTGATCCTTGCCCTGAAGTCGCAGCAGGGGATAGAGCAGAAGGGTCTTGTGTTAATGCCCTTGGGTATTTTGATCCAGATAATAATCCCTACCATGGCGATTTTAGTAGCAAAGGCCGATTAGATAATAAATCCCGCGGAGGTTCATTAGAAATTAATGGAGAGTTTTCTGGGTTAACGTTTACTTCTGTTACGGGCTATGAATATTTTGAGCGTTATCAACCTCAAGATTCTGATGCATCCCCGTTTCGTTTTATCGATATGTTATACGATGATGAAACCACCGCATTTTCTCAAGAGTTACGTGTAAGTAGTGAAGAGAACGATCGTTATTATTGGATGGTAGGTGTCTATTATTCCAAAGATGAAGTGCGTGGTTTACAGACTGCAGATGTGGCAGGTTTATTTGGTGAGGGTATGGTTGCATCTGTAAGTAACGATCAAGACAGCCGTTCTCATGCAGTTTTTACTAATTTGGAATTTTGGCTTCACCCTCAATGGAAATTATTTGGTGGTCTGCGTTTTACTTCTGAGGAAAAACAGTGGCAAGGTGGTAGTTCGTTAGTGGCTTTGGGTGCTCCCAATTTTAATAGCGGCACAATTAACAACGACGAATGGTCAGGTAACATCGGTATGGAATACCATGTAAGCCGTGATGTCATGGTCTATGAAAGTCTAACAAGAAGTTATCGTTGCGGTGGTTTTCCTGGCGGTTTTACACTAGATCCTAATAATTTAAAAGAGTTTGACCAAGAGTATGTGCATGCGTTTGAGGTGGGCATAAAATCTATGTGGTTAGACAATCAATTGATGATAAACAGCGCTTTGTATTATTACGACTGGCACGATCTTCAAACCAGTGGTACCGATGTTGATAGTGGCGTGGTGTCCATTCGTTTATACAATGCCGGTGATGCTGAAATCTATGGCGCAGAAGTTGATGTAATGTGGCAGTCTCCTGAGCACTGGGAGTTAGGTGGTGGCGTAAACTGGATGAGAACAGAAATTGTTGATACTAGCGCGATAGAGTTGAAGGGCAATGAAGTATCCAATGCACCAGAGTTAATGTTTAACGGTGTTGCACGCTTTTACTTTGACTTGAACCAATTGCCGGTAATATTACAAAGTGATGTGCATTACACGGATGAATACTTTTTTGCCACGGATAATGAGTCCGTTTTTAAAGCAAAAAGCCTGTGGTTAGTGAATGGTCGTGCCACCATAGAAATACCCGATCTAGAAGCACCTTTAGAATTGGCCGTGTGGGTTAAGAACATTACAGATGAAGAATATAAAGTCAGTGGGTTTGAGCAGTTTAATTTCTCAGGAGATTCGTATTTTTATTATGGAGAACCTCGTACTGCGGGTGTTTCTGTAAAAGCGTCTTTTTGAGTAAGGCAAATGTGTGTAAGAGAAAGCGATTGGATTCGTTGTTAGTTTGAGTGTATTTGTTTTTGAAATAATTGGTTTCAGTTCTATGTGTAGTAATCAAAAATAATGTCTACTCTTCATTGCTATGAAGCGGTACGCTTAGCGATATAACAACAGGTAACTGGATTTACTATAATGTCTAATAATTACTCAAATTTTGGGGCGATTCGTCAGTTGGGGTATCTTGTCGAAGATATTGATGCAGCGGTTGAGGTTTGGATGCATCAGTTACAGGTAGGTCCCTGGACGGTGATCAAAAATGTACCGTTGCATTGCACCTATATGGGGCAAGAAAGCTCACCGATGGTTGATATTGCGTTAGCGTATCGTGGTGATATGCAGATTGAGTTAATTCAACAGACAAATGATGCGCCATCTCCTTATCGTAAATATTTTCAGCAAAAGCAGTTTGGTTTACACCATACGGCTTATCTTTGTGATGACATAAATACAACTGTTGAGCAGGCAAAAACACTGGGGCATCAAGTGGTGTGTGATATTAATATGCCGGATGGTGCTCGTTATGTGTACACCCAGTTGGAGGCGCTGGGTAACGATGTATTTGTAGAATTTTTAGATGCTACGCCAAATATGTTAAAGATGTTTGAGTATGGAATACCTGCAGCGGCTAAATGGCGGCCAGGTTTAACCCCCGAAAGGGATGTGACGGTGATGGATCTTTCTCAGCGTAGCTAGTTCAGCATAGTAGTGCTTCGAGCATAGGTAGTGCTTTGACATTACAGACGAATACAATAGTCACATAGAGCATGGCGCTACTGCAGGATTCTTTTATAATAACCAATATTGAACGTTGATAGCGCTGTTGTCGATTAAATCGTAAGGAAGTAAAGAATGGGATATTTAAACCAGCTAGATACATCATTTCTACGCATGGAATCAGAGCGTACACCAATGCACGTTGCAGGTTTGATGGTTTTTACGTTGCCTGAAAATGCAGAACAACATTATTTACAAGATCTATATGACGCCATCAGTAAATCACCAGTGAATCTTTACCCTTTTAACTGCAAATTAAAAGAAGGCACGTTTGGGATCGCTTCATCTTGGGAAGAGGATGAAAATATTGATATTGATTATCACGTTCGTCACTCTGCATTACCTTTTCCTGGGGGTGAGAAAGAGCTAGGAATATTAGTTGCTCGATTACATTCACACCCAATGGATTTAAGTCGCCCACCGTGGGAATTTCACCTGATTGAAGGATTGGAGAATGATCGTTACGCGTTGTATTTTAAAACACACCATAGCGCCATAGACGGGATGGGAGCCATGGGAATGATTACCCGCTGGCTGTCTGATGACCCGTTGGCAAGTAATGGTTATGGCCCTTGGTCAATGGAGAGTAATTACAAAGAGAAAGCCAAGAAAAAGGGCGGAGCTGAAAAAAATATTTTAGCGCGAAGTATTGATGTGATTCGTGAACAGGCAAATGCAACGGCTGAATTGTCTAACGCAGTTTATCATATGAGTAAACCCAGCGAGAATCCTGAAGGTGGTATGTCATCAGCGATGAATACACCCAAGACGCGGTTTAATACTCGCATTACTCAACAGCGACGTGTAGCAACACAGTTATATGATGTGTCGAGGTTTAAGGCATTAAGTAAAGCGACGGGTGCCACAATTAATGATATTTGTCTTGCGGTTCTAGGTGCAGCGACAAGACGTTATTTGTTAGAGCTTGATGCCCTGCCTGAAAAGCCATTAGTTGCTTCAATCCCAATTGCACTGCCTCGCCCTGATGGCAAACCTGGGAATGCGGTTGCAGGTTTTGTATGTCCGCTGGAAACGGATAAAAGTGATCCTAAACACCGCGTTCAAACGATTAATGCGGTTACCTCTAGAACTAAAAAGCAATTACATGGGATGTCGTTAAAAGCACTTAATCAATTTTCCTTTATGGGGGTGGCACCATTAATGTTAAGTCAGATGGCCGGTATCGGAAAAGTGATTCCTCCGTTGTTTAATCTAGTGGTTTCTAATGTGGTCGCTCCTCAGAAAAAACTGTATCTAAAAGGTTCGGAATTAGAAGCGTTGTATCCAATCTCATTATTATTTGATGGTTATGCGTTAAACGTCACCATTGTGGGGTATTCCGATAAAGTGGCGATGGGTTTTGTCGGGTGTCGTGCAGCAACGCCAAGTTTGCAGCGTTTAGCCGTTTATACTGGCGATGCGTTAGATGAATTAGAGAAATCTGTTTTTTGATAAGCAACATTTCATGTGGAGGTTAAAATGTTAACGTTGATTTTATTGGTGTTAGGCCTGTATGTTGTGCAAATTTATCTGGTCTCGATATTGTGCTTTAGCGAATCCGGTTTAAGTAACAATGAAATGGTGACGGTAGGGATGGGTTCAAGAGATGATACCCCCTCGTTGACAGTGAGGGGTTCAAGAGCAGAGCGGGCGCTAAATAATCTAAAGGAAAGCATGCCAATATTTTTAACGCTCGCAGTCTTGGCGATTGTGTTGGAGAAAGATTCAGGACTTGCCGTAACCAGCGCAACGGCATTCTTTGTTGCTAGGGTGATTTATGTGCCACTTTATGTGAAAGGCATTCCTTTTTTACGATCAGGTGTTTGGATCGTGGCGTTTTTCTCTCTATTTGTGATGGCATTTTCATTGGTGTGAAGCGCTAATGTCGGAAGCAATAATGCCCTTTTTATGTCCATATAGCCTGTAGGCATACAAGGGACTAACTATTTCGACCAAAATGGTATAGGTGAGGTATTGTTATTTCCTTGAGGCGTTAGATTAAAGTGGGTTTCTTGATCTATACTCTGATATCAAACGAATCAGTCATTATTGTCTACCAATACACATCTGATTATGAGAAGTTGACTACTCGGGAGCCTGGTTTGGTGTAATCGGGCAGAGGCTAAAAGAACAACTAATAGAGAGCTATTAAGAGACTATGAAAAATTCAACTGAAAGACTGGAAGAAATTAAGCTCTTAAATCAATTTGATCTAGGGTCATCGGCTACAGGGATCAAAGTTCATTCCCACCAGGCGTCTGAAGAATTGGTCGCTGCAGCTGTACGTTTGTATGAGATGGGGTTAACGGATCACGTTGATGGTGGGTATTTGACTGAGCGTGGCATAGAAGCGGCAAATCATGCTCAAAGCTTAATGAAGCTATTGGTGAAGTGATGTTGGCGTTGACGCATTCACCGTTAGCACTTTAGGTAAATGTTCTGGAGTAGTGCTCATAGGTTGTGCTATTACATTGTGCATCTGGCATTCTTTTGAATAAGGCCAAAAGAGTGCTGGTTGATGGGCCTTTGTAATTACTTATTTTATAGACGCTGCTTGGGCAGCCTGGTGTTTACGCCTGGTACCTTTTTCCTTCGTTGTTCGACAGTAACCATTTCTTTAGCATTGCTTCAAGATCATTGCATTCTAGAGGTTTGCTGAGATAGTCATTCATTCCTGCATCCAAGCATTTTTCTTTATCGCCTTTCATAGCGTTAGCCGTTAACGCAATAATCGGGATCTCCTTGTATCTCTTGGTGGCCGCCCCCATACGAATATTTTTTGTTGCGGTATAGCCATCCATCCCTGGCATTTGACAGTCCATAATGATCAGTGTGTAAGGTTGGTTGTTCTGGGATGTTATTAGTTTTTTTATCGCTGGTTTTCCTTCGTTAGCGACATCTGGAACTAATCCTAGTACCTTTAGCATTGCTATTACGACTTCTTGATTAACATGGTTATCTTCTACTAATAAAATTCGTGTATTCTCTGGCCAGCTTTGCTCTGTTGTTAATGGCGGTGCAGGAGGCTGACTTAATAGTGCAACACTATCAGTTGACGGCTTTTCTTCAGCCGTAATAATCAGAGAATCAAATAAATCGGATGTAGTCGCTGGTTTTGGGAAGTTTGCGCTAAAACCTATATCTAGGTAATACTGAGTGTTCCTGTTGCTCGCCATGGCGGTCATCATCACGAGTTTTATGCGATCAAATTGACTATCGGACCTTATCGCATAACCAAGTTGCGATCCATCCATACCAGGAAGGTCGGCATCGATAAATATCACATCCAATAACGGCATGGCATTTTTGTTACGGTCTTTAAGTAGTTCTAACGTTGCTGCTCCATCGTTTACCGCAAAGGCTTTGGCGCCCCAATGTTCCAGCTGGCGACAGATGACATTTCTATTGGAGGTATTATCGTCGACTACCAACAGGTTTAATGCCTTCATATCTATTTGAGGTATAACCTTTTTCGCCATGGGGCTTGATTGTAGGTTGATAGAAAATTCAAAGCAGCTGCCTCCCCCCGCGTGACTATTAACCTCAACATTGCCATCCATTAGTTCACAGAGTTTTTTGACAATAGACAATCCTAGTCCCGTGCCACCATACTCTCGAGTAGTCGTTGTATCGATCTGTCGGAAAGCGATAAACATGTTTTCTTGCTGGTCCTCAGGAATGCCAATACCCGTATCGATAACAGAGCAGTGGAAAGTCAACTGATCGCGTTCACACGCTTCCAGGCTTGCTGTGATACTGATCTCCCCAGTGCGGGTAAATTTAATGGCATTGCCTACCAGGTTGGTTAGTATTTGGCTAATTCGAGTAGGATCTCCTTTTACCACGGATTCGTCTATTCCAATGATGTCGAGAATGATTTCTAAACCTTTTTCCTGAGCTTTGACTGCCATGCTCTCAGCAAAATCGCCCAAGAAATTACGTAGGTCAAAATCCAGTATATCCAATTCCATATTGCCTGAATCAATTTTGGAAAAATCAAGAATATCGTTAATGATCGTTAAAAGGGATTGGGCGCTGGAGTGCGCCATATTGGCTTTCTTTAACTGGTTGCCTGATAAATCGGACCGTAGTAACAAGCCCAGCATGCCTAGCACGCCATTCATTGGTGTGCGAATTTCGTGACTCATGGTCGCCATAAAATCTGATTTATAGCCACTGGATCGTTTAAGTTCTTCTGCGTAATTCTTGAGCTCTTGTTGTGCTTCAACCAGACCTAGGTTTGTTGTTTCTATTTCACTTTTTTGCTCTTCAAGCGTAGATGCCTGACGTTCCAGGTCTTTTTGAGAATCGTGCATTGCATCTCTAGTGGTTTCTAGCTGTTTCGTCATTTTGTTGAATGAGGTTGCCAATTGGCCTATCTGATCATTACTCTCAATATCAATGGAAACTGAAAAATCTCCCGCAGCTACGCGTTTCGTCGCTTCAGCAAGGTGTTTTAGTGAGTTTAATATGGTGCGCAGTAAATATCCTGCTGCAATAAATGCAATAATTATTGCTACGATGGTACCAAAAATTGTCTGAAATAATGTGGCGGAAACAGCTGCATCTGCTGCTTTTGATCTCTGGGATATTAATGATTCTTCAATGCCAATAAAATTACGAATGTCTTCTCGGATGGAATCTATAATATTCTTTCCGACTTCGCTTTCAATAAGGCGAGTAACGTCGTTCATTGATGACCCTGTTTCATTGAGTTTTCGACGCAACAATATTTCAGGTTCACCAGCCAATTCACGCCAGCGATCTGACAGCTCCCTTAATTTATTTATTTTTGTTAACATTGCTTTGGTATTGTAACCAGAATTAACAATAGATCTAAGTTTCTCAAAATGTATGGAGACATTTTCTTTTCCACGATTATACGGTTGTAGAAATTCATTTCTTCCCGTAATCAAATAACCCCTTTGGCCGGTCTCCATATCGACAATGTCTTTAGAAATAGCGAGAAGAAGCAGTTGAGCTTTTTTATTTTCTGCTAGAATAAATGTTTGAATTAATTCACTCTGGAGGTATCGAATATTATCCAATACACCTTTTCCAAGTCCTCCCGCTACCACTGTTTTAATGTTTGAAAACTTATTTTTACCGATATTAACTTCTTTACGTATCGATATTTCTGGTTCTGCTGCTTCCTTTTCCCATTTCAGTATTTCTGATTCAATTAGGTCTATCCGTATTAACGTATTTTTAACATCAAATGCTTGGTTCGCTATATTGATCAAAGCAGAAATAGATCGACGTAGGCTTATATAACCATTGTGATATGGCTCTAAGAAGGATTCTTCCCCGGTTATAATGTAGCCTCGCTGACCGGTTTCCTGATCTACTAAATTTTTTTCAATTTGAAGCACTAAATTCGATGCTTTTTTATGCTTAGCTTTTATAAAGTCTGCGTGGATGGAGGCAGTGATATTTCTAGCCTCATCTAGAATGTTTTTTCCAACACCCTTTTTTAATACATTCTGTATCTCCACGATAGCAGATGATCGAGTTTTTTCGATGTTCTCTCTGGCGTAAATCGCAGGTTCAATATCTGAGCGATACCACTTGAAGACACCATCCTGCAGGTTATCTATTTCTAGTTTCATGTTTTTTCTATCATTAGGCTGATAGGAGCTGTTGGTATAGACGGATAACTCGATCAATTGATCCTGCACTTCTTCTTTATCAAGATGAAATTGGTCTTTCTGAGCGGTTTCACCACTTACCATATAATGAAGAAAACTTGTCTCCTGTTCTGCAATGGCATTAATTAAGTTTATGACTAAGATAACACCTTGCTCGTTTCCAGATTCCTCAAATTTGTTCTTGGCTGTTTTTAAAATTATTTTGTTCTGAAATATCTGTTCGTTTTCTATTCCTGCTGACACTATTTTTTGTAGAAACTCCATGGTAGAAAGTCCGGATTTATTGATCTCTCTGCGAGTGTCAATCTCAACTTTTGCAGCCTTTGTTTGCCATTCGTTAAGTAAATATTCTACGTCACTGCTGTCCCACAGTTTCATAACATCGACAACTGTTTGTTTTTATCTGGCTCGTCATCAATTGGTGGCGAGAACAAATCGTACAAATTTCTTCGATCAAAAAGGTTC
>MAAL01000035.1 GCA_002163245.1 Gammaproteobacteria bacterium 42_54_T18
CCTGGAGAATTTAAGTCAAACGGATCAATTAACCCAATTGAACAATCGCGGCCACTGGGAAACCTGTTTAAACAGCGAGTTTGCCCGCTGTATCCGTTACGACACCGTCAGTTCATTATTAATGTTTGACATTGATTTTTTTAAACAGGTAAACGATCAATACGGCCACCCAGCCGGCGATGAAGTTTTGCGTCAGGTGTCCAAAGTGTTACAAGGTGTGCTAAGAAATACCGATATTGCTGGGCGCTATGGTGGTGAAGAATTTGGCGTCATCATCACCGACACCCATGCCCAGGAGGCCTTAGTATTGGCCGAGCGCTTAAGGATGGAAATTGAAGCGCTTACCGTATCGGTGGATGGCAAAGACATTAAGTTCACTGTTAGCATCGGCATTAGCGAAATTTCCCCTAAGTTAACCCAACCCGTCGAGTGGCTCAAACAAAGTGACCAGGCTCTTTATCATTGCAAAGAAAATGGCCGTAATTGTTGTGCGATCTTCACGCCCAACATGAATAAAGATAACGCCTAACTTCCCCACACCTGTTCAATGCTTAACCCCCTCATCGCTAACCATGCAAACGTCCATTATTGTATTGTGGGCGCTTGCTGATACCATAGGCCCCGCAAGCAGGCTTGTACAAATTGATACAGCTTTGTATACGCTAAGCATTTATATTCAGTACAGATTAAAAGATAAAATGCCCATTCGGCTCAGGGTTATAAATATGAATCACAGTCCAGGCAAAATACTATTGAGTTTTTTGCTTTTGATGTTACTAAACGGCCAGGTAAATGCTGGTGAAATTGCCCGCGACATTCGATCGGGCACTGGGCCGGATTTTCCGCAACCGGACGGGGGTTACGCCGACCTGGGTTTTGGTCTTGAGGCAAGTTCAGGCCTGAAATTAAAAGGCGATGCCAGAGGCCCAGTAAATTTCGCCGTGCACCTTAATATGGGCTACCAATGGCGTGGTTTTTTCGTAGAAGCCCTTTCCGACAGCGAAAAAGGCCTGGTATTTGGCTACAACGCCCTCAATACCCAAAACTGGACCCTGGATGTGGTGTTAGGACCGGAACACAATGAAATCACCGGCGAGCTATATGATGAATTAAAGCCCCTGCGTGACAGGTATGTGGATTTAACCGCCGGCATTCGTGCCACCGGATATTTTGGGCACAATATAATACAGCTACAGCTGCGCAATGAAATACTTACCGGTCTGCACGAAGGGTACAGCGCCACCTTAAATGCTGGCCGAAGTTGGCAAATACGCAATGCCAACTTGCACGCATTGGTGGGCTTTCACCATGGGTCACAGCAGGTGACAGATTATTACCTAGGAGTATCTGAGCGTGAAGCCAGCGCCGAATTCCCCCAATATACAGCCGGAGCCAGCAATTCCTTTAGCAGTGAAATTGGTCTCACCTATCCGTTAAATGAAAGTTGGATATTGC
>MAAL01000139.1 GCA_002163245.1 Gammaproteobacteria bacterium 42_54_T18
GCGATGGACTGTTAATCCATGTGTCACTGGTTCGAGCCCAGTTTGGGGAGCCACATTAAATGTGAAACGAAACCTGCTTTATGCAGGTTTTTTTTCGCCTGAAGAAAAGTTATCACCTTAATATAACCATATAATACCAAACGGATTAATTTATTGGTCAGCTTAGAGCTGCATTAGCGAGCTTAAAACAAGCATAATGAGTTAAACATAGTTATACCAATTCCAATAAGTTTCTTCTCATTCAGCTGTAGCCGCGCGAAAAAAATGAGAAATGAACCCGCATATATTGAGAACCCTCCTCTTCACACGAGCTCACTTAGAATGAGAATAAACCGCCAATATTGAGAACTGTTCCTTGCTCTTTTTGCTGAATAGCTCTGCTTATATATAGGGATTAGTTTTAAAGGGTGTTCTGATGAATATTAAACCGGTATTAAATGCCGCTTTAATGGCTGCTTAATTTCGTTAAAGCTATTTTATGTCAGACTTGTTAACTTTTAATATTGTTTGATAAGTATCATTCAAATGCAGCCTCATACCTTTGAGAATCTTTCCTGTCCATCCGTCTGATGTTACATCTCCACTTAAACCTATATCTTTTGAACCTTCAGCTATTATTTTTACTTTTGTTGTTTCACCCACTTCTAAAAAGTAAACTGCTGCGATTATGTTCCAATCGTGTGCAGTCATTCCATGCTCACCAATAACAAAACCTTTAGATTTATTAGCTTTTCTCAGCGAGAAACCACTATTACCTAAACCTATTTTAGCTGCACTATATATTTGTTCTGCATTGTACCCATAAAACGTCTCAACCTGTTGATACTCAGACCAACCAGTTTTCCCTTCCTCTGATTCAAAATCAATTTTTGATACATCATCAGGTAACATACCAATTGTTGCACACGATTGTAGAAAGGGCAGTACTAAGATTAATAGTGCTTTTTTCATTAAAACTCCATTTAAATATGTATATAAAACATTATTGTAACTGAAAATTAAGACAATTCATCTAGTAAAGTCTAATTCAGGCAGGTGGCGAATTATCATCATCCGCATAAACCCGAACATCATAATTCACAGCTGTCACGCTCACTTTATCTGTACCACTGGGTTTAACGTCAGTAACTAACGCAGGTAAGCACCAACGGTTAGCTACTCCAAATTGAAAGAGTGCTGGCTCCATTCTTCCTGAACAATCGGGGGTAAAGTCTAAATCGATTGTTAGCAGTACATTATTTTCAAGGCTACTCGCGGTGCAAATATATGGCCCAGATAACGTACCATCGGGTTTTCGTAGTGATATAAAGTGTGTCCCCGCGCTCCATTCAATCGGCTCACTCAAGGATAATTCTCTACCTTTAACTCCAAGAATGCGGCCCGTTTGAGAATAACCTGGTATATCGTCTGCCAATGCGTCATAACTTAAATAACTACTATTAAGCGCATCCATTTCAGTGGTGAAATTATACTTAGTGCGGCGATAGCGCATTTCTCGACGTTTACGCATACCGAATTGCCAAGCCTTAGTTTTATTGATAATTCCAAAGGCGCGAACCTTTTTAGGCTTAATGCCTAATTCATCACCCAACAAGCAAAGTACGGTTTCAGGTTTCCACGTTAAATAACTAAAATATTCAACCTCTACGCCGTCTGGCTCGTCGGGGTCAAAGAGTTTTGTTTCACGTTTAAGTGGGGTTTTCATGTTCTCGGGCTGATACATATAATCAAAGCCAGTACGCAGCTCGTCACGAACTGGGATAATTTGACCATAATCTAAAGTAGGTTCGGCAAAACCTGCCGCTAACACTCTTTTTAAAACATTAAATAACGTGCTGTCATTATCAAAGACCGCGTTAAATTCATCATTACGCCCCTGCCACACATTATGTAAACGTGACATTTCGTCTAGCCCTATTTGCTGATCAGTATGCCCTACATCTTTTATAACATGGGCGAAAAATGGGGCAATATCTGTGGTTGCTTGGGGGGCTGTCCATATGCCATTTTCATAAACAGGTAACTGACGCGTAGCAATAACATTAAACTTATTTTCAGCGGAATTTGATAACGCATTAGTGCCGCGTATTTTAATCGCGATCGTTGTAACATCAGCATAACTGGTGGCACTGGTTAATTCAGCTTTAAGCGCTGTCCACTCAACCTTATCGTATATTCGCGTGTTATCTTCTGCGGCGGTAATGCGCTTTACTTGCACTTCGGGACGAATAGAACTGGGTAATTCTATTTTAAAGGTTTCGGCCAGTTCGTCATTGGTTGAATTGGTGAAAGAGTAAGGGATGCTTTCCCATTGCGAATTACCCTCATGGCGATACTGAATACTTAAATCGACCGTTCTACTTAAAAAAGCACCGTTATCGTCTAGTTCACCCAGCCCTTGTGGTAGTTTAAAATCAAGCCATAACGTGTTTGTCGTTTCGTTTTTAGGGCACGCAAAGAAAGGTCCATTATACTGACCGTCGCCGCTACCAGCTGTTACCTCAAGCCTTGCAGTACCTCCATAATCTGTAGTAAATGAGGCCCACGAATTATCATCTTGCCCTTGTGCATCTACTTTTATCAATGTTGCGGTTGAACCACTATTTTCGAGAATACGATAATCACCATTATTTGATGGTGTTTCCGTTATGGTGACAATTTCCCTCGCTGAAAAAGGAAACGATACTAATCTTTCGACAGGCTCACCGCTTTCATCATTAAGATAGCGATAACTCGTTATAGAATTACCGTTAAAATCCCAAGTTAAACCGCCACCCGTTGCACTACCAGCGGTAGTAACTGAGCCTTTTAATTCAATACCAGACGTGCCCGACGTGCCGCCAACCTCTGCACTGGTATAAATGTTTCTATAGGCTTCATGGCTTGTAACCAGCTCACCAGGTGCAAATATTGTGTAAAAAACATCACCCGCATAATTTGATACAGGGGTTTCACCAATAAATATTTCATCGCCGTTTATTTCATGTTCGCCAACGCCAACCGATAACATTAAGTAAATCCATTGCTCGTTATCAATAAACTCTCGGCGAGGCATGTTCAAGTGGTCGGGGAATATTTTATGTCTTCCGGCTAATTCAGGTATAACGCCCATTAATCGGGGTCTATTACCTTGTACATTGGCATCGTATATCGACGAACCATCAGGGGTGGTACTGTTATAGTTATCTGGCATTTGCTTTGCCATATAAATAGCAGCACCGACAGCAACAACAGCAATAACCGCATAAACAATAGTAATTGGGTCTTTAGCTTCTACCGTTAACGCTAACGTATCAGCACATTTTAATTGATATATCGGCCATTGCGTCTGCTCAAATGCTTGGTTGTTTAACGTAGCGCTAAATAACGGCACTGCTTGCACCACATAAGCAGGCACGTTTTCAACCAACCATTGATGTAATGTTTCCCCCTCAGAACATTCATTACTTTCAAAGAGTTGATTATCTAATTTGTTAGGAAAAACCAATATTTGCGGTTTATGCATAGTGTGCTGTTCGTCATTTTGAATTGTAAGCATAGTATTTCACTTGTAAAAATAGACGGTTAAATTGTCGGACGCTGCATTTACTCATGCCATGCTTGCTACTGGTATGAAGTATTTTTAAGCCATTGTTTTCAATAACTACGCCTACATGAATCAATGTTTCACCATTAAAGCCTGCGACGATAGCACCTGACGATGGGGCACACGGTGAAAAAGAATTTTTAACAACACGATAAGCGCGCGTCATATTAGCTTTATCATCGGCATGAATACCGCCAAAGTCTTTTAATAAAGGTAAGTTGAAATGTTGGTGCAATACATCACGCACCAACCCCCAACAATCAAGGCCAGCGGTGGCATCACGGCCACCGTCAATATAAGGAACTGTTAAGTAACTATCTGCCCAATGGGCCATTTCGTTAAAATTAACCATAATATTTAAGCCCCGGGGCAAAGGTTGGTGTGTACCGTCGAAACGGCCACGCTTTATTAACTAAATCATGAAAGCTTGCACTAATACTAACGGAAGAAAAATCAGCCTTAATTGCTGTTGCTGTCATAACAATAGGCGGTTGACCTGGTGCGCTTAAATCACTACCCGCATAAGCACGATAAATAACAGTGATTTTTTCACCACCCTCAATTGCTGCGTCAATAGCTTTAAGCACTTCACCCGTGACATTATCAATGGTGAAACTTAAATCTTGACGGCCTTTAATTGATTTTTGCGGCAATGACACACCAAACCCTGATTGTTTAAAAGTAACAATACTGGCATCTTCTAACCCTGCGGTAATATCATCAAAACCTTGCCCTAAACGAACCGAGCCTGGTATGTGCCCCTCAACATTGAAATCAGGGTTTATTAATTCTAAAGTATGGTGTATTAGGTCATTCACGGGTGCAGAAGCGTACAGGGTTTGAAGTACCTTGCTCATGTTAAAGCTCTCTATTTAATGCATCGGCATACGCCTGACCATAAACTACAATACCCGTTTGGTTGGTGTGAGCGTAATCATTAGACCACACTGAATCAGCCCGTTGAATTTTGATTGCAGGGCCGTTTGGCGGGTTTTTAGTAAAGACTAATTTCATTGGTAAGTTTTCATTAGAAATCTTCTGATTGTTACCACTAAAATCATTGCTCGCGCCCGTAGCAGCTTGATCAACAACGTAACCGCCACCGCTTTGGATATAACAATCTTTGCCGTACACATCAACACCATCAACAAAGACTTTAAAACCTTGCCAGTGGCCGACATCTTCTAACGTATAACTACTAAAGCCCGTCGAAACAATACTGGTTTCTATAGCCCCTGATATGTTGTTCTTTTGAAATTCATGCAACCAATCAGTAATTTCAACGACAAAAACGTTAGGGAACTCAGACGCTATCTGTCGGTGAATATTCTCATAGCCCCATAATTGGCGGGTATGGTAATTTGATAAGCCAGGTTGTGTAATGCCAATTTTAACCGAGGGCGAAATAGCGCGGCACTTAGTGATTAAATCACGGTATTTATCAGCGTATCCCGTTAAGTCACGTACCGATATTTCAGCACCGACCAAATCGGCCAAAGTAGCAATATTTAATATCAACTTAGCGTTTAACGGCTGCTTAAATGTGACTTTACCCGTGGTTAAATTTACCGTATCAATGACTCTAACCGCGACTTGTTTATTGTCGCCGTGGTAATTACCTATACGAATAAGATCGCCTACTACCGTAGCTGAACCAACAATATTCGGTGAAGTAATCGAATATTTACTAACTTCACTGATAAGGCCAGTATTGGCGATAACTTCATAATCATTCGAGCCGCTTTGATAAGTTACCCCGCCTAGCTCTAACGTGGGCATGGTTCGCAAGTCAGTAAGCGAAACACCCGTTAATGTTCGGCTAATCTTGCGATCAGGGTATGACCAATCATCATTGGTCGATGATTCGTTAATAATAATATCAGGCATAAAATCTTTAAATAAATGCTGATAATCATTAACTTTATCGTTATTAATCAAATGCGCAAGCGCCCAACCGCCAATACCCGCATTCATAAGGTTATGAAAACGTGTGCTTGCATGGTCAAAAATAAAATAAGGGTTGTTACCCTCGATAATTTCTATGGTTATTTTTCGGGTCGCTTTAGTGGCAAACTTATGAATAAAGTATTGGTCTTTGTCAATGCTTCTAAATTCCATACCTGATCCCGCTGAAGATGGATTGGCCGGATCGAATGAAACAGAGCCGTTACCATAAAGTGCTTCGTTTAAGCTATCGTCGCCAGTAAGTTGGCCGACGGTACTCAATGAGTGCCCTAATACTTGACCAATAGAATAATTAACCACAATTGCCGCGCCTTGCGCTGGTGCGTCTTTAAACCATATTGCGTGGGTTGGCTCGCCGTTAGCGTCTAACTGTCGGATCACAATGTAATCATATTCGGCGGGCACTACCCATACGCCAGTAGTGCTAGTTAATAACGTGCCTGATTTACTAACGCCACCAACCGTTACACTGTGCCCATATGTCATAGGGCTAGACAATGAGAATTTTACGTCACTGTTGTTACCAATAAAGCTGTCTGTTTTTCCTGCATTTAATGAGTGATTAAAGTTGTCAAAATAACCAATAACAACGCCATCGGCCTTAACTTTCATTTGGGCAAAATCTAACGTTCTAAGTGAGGTATGGCAAACCGCAACTTCGTTACCTGTTATGTCAAACTCAACAGTAGCGCCAACGCCCGTTATTTTAGTGCCTGTGCCTTTGTACTGTATAGCATTGCTAAATATTTGTTTCGATGTAAAGCCCGAGTAAACAACGCTTTCGGCGCTATCTAAAAGGGTGGCGGCAATTTTGTTTTTAACAAAAAATTCATCTACATAACCAACAAATGAGCCATCCAAGTGACCATCGCCCCAAGTAATAGACGAGCCAGAAAGCACTATGTTATGCGATTTATCACTAGTTGAACCAGAACTCAGCCCTGAAAACGCTTCTTTAACAATTTCATCAGTGAGTAAAACGCTATTTAACGCCTCAGCATTAGCGACCTTTAAATCTGATTGATGAACAGGGTTTGTTACGGGTTCATGGGACTGATAATAATGCAGATTATTAAATACAATCTCACCGGAATCACCCGCAGCGCGGCTAAAATAATCGACAATATAAGTATTTCCACCTAATGCCAACTGCTCCAATTCAGCCACCGTGTAAGCCATTACGGCGCGGTTAATTAGACCATTATCAAATAGTGTAAAACTTCCTGTAACTTTTTTACCAGTTTGAAAGCCTTGTTGATATTTCATCAATGCTATATTGCCACCTGATACAATTTTATAATCAAGTTGAACAAATAGTGGCTTAGTTAAATCTAACTCACTTACCTTGATACGCATGTCGGGGCTTGAGTTCATAAGCCAAACCAGAACCTCATCCGAGGTCGGTTTGAGTGATTGGACTTTTCCGCGAAAGCCTGAATAAGCGCTTAGTTTTTGGATGTTTGCACCGCCATTCTCTTGGCTCTTCCAGAAATCTCTCAACTGTCCGTAAAGGCAGTCAGGGGTTCTTATCTGGGTAAAGTCTTGTGATTTATCAAGCGGTACTTGTTGATTCGTGGTTAAAACATCATTACCCGAAACATTAAAAAAATCTTGGAATTCAGGGTAAATATAAACCCGACCAGGTACATTCCAGACACTAGCAATAGGTATGAAGTCTTTGCGTAAACTTGCTACGTCATAGCCTATACTAACTAAGTTTGGGATAGCAGAATTATCAACCCATTTTGGGTCTGTTAGGTCGATACCAATCGTTTGATAATTGCCAGTAAATTCAATTTCATAATTGACTGGTAAAGGAAAATAACCGCCAAATTCATCACCGACATTGCTCAGATTAATAAACCCTGGTGCAACGGTGCCAAACACCAATTTTTTATAATTGGGATCGGTTGCCTCTGTTAGTGTTGCGCGGGTAATGCTATCACCCGTTCTAAACAACTGGTATTTAAGTGGCTTTATATCTTGGGTGCGTTGAGTACTTAAATCAAAGAAATCATTGAATTCAGGATAAATATAAACCCGTTCTTCATCGTGATAATTCCAAACACTGGCAATAGGGATAAAATCTTTTCTTAGGTGTGTTTCGCTGTAACTGACCTTAATTAAACTGTCGATAGCACTATTCGCCGCCCAGTTCGGTGAGGTCAAATCAATACCGATAGTTTGATAACTTTCATCAAAGGCTATTTCGTAACTTTTAGGCAGCTGCACATACTGATTATATTTTCCATTTGTATTAGAGAAACTAATCATTGCAATAGCAGTGGAGCTAAACACTAATTTTTTGTAATTTGAATCATCGACTGGCTTTATTTTAATGCGCGCTGCATCGGGTCCTGTGCGATAAAGAAAGTGTTTACTATGCTGCGTTTCAGGTGGCGCAAAGTTGTAGTTATTTGGACTAATACTAATGTTAGCGCCATTTAACACGACAGAATTGTTCGCGAACACACTATAATCAATCAAAATAATTATTTCATCGGCCCATGTAGTATCCGTAATAGATAGCCGATTAATACCATTTAGGTTGATGGGGCTACCATCCCACTGTTTAGTGAATGCCCCCAGCAAGCTATCGCCACCACTACGGTTAAAAATAATTCGATTGCCATAGCCCCCCGTTGTTTCACTTTTGGTTAATACGCTAAGTGTATAACTGTAATTAATGTCAGGGTTAATAAACTGAATATCTAATATGCCATTGACCGCCAATTTTTCAGCGTTAGACAATGAGCGCTTAGTCGCTTTGTCAAACCAAAAACGATTTTCATTAGCACCATTACCATAGTTGAAATGCACCGATAGCGAATTAACATCATAAGGAGATTTTACCCACGCAGAGCCAGTCCAGCCATAAACGCCGTTATTACCCTCGGTGGTATCGTTGTATACTTCTGCAATGGTGTTGGTCGGTTGGCTGGTATTAGCCGTCATAGCTAATTTTGTAGCAAAACCCTTGCGGCCAATCATCATGGCTTGTAAGGCGGAAAAGTTGTCTTTTATTGCTTTTGAAATGGTGTTTTTATTCACACCGTTAATACTAACGGTTTCATTTTCACCACCTGATAGTAACGTGTCTAAATCGTCAATACTTGATTGTAGGCTAGTCACTAACTCAAAAAATGTACTCATGTATTCTTACTCCTGATAGCTGTTAACAGCTTCTTTTATGCCGTCTGTAAATTCGGTGGTTGAATTTGGTTTTAATAACGCCTCAGCGGTTTGTCGTTCGCTGAGAACAGCCCGTTGTTTAATTTCAATCTTGGCATGATATTCCCACCAAATAGCGCTAATTGGCTTGTAATCTTCTAATGGACTAGTGATAAAACGGACTTCATGTTCAACCATGCCAAGTGGGGTTAAGACCTCCATTAAAAACCAAGCAGCGCCACCTTGCAGTGCGTGAGTTATAAACCCCTCAAATGCTGCAGCATCATCATTATTGCAACGCCAACTGGCGGTCATGAATGTTGGCACTGATTTGAAACGACGACGAACACGGGCATGGCCAGAGTCCATTGTTGTACGCAGTAAATTTGATTGCTGCTTTAGTGCATGACTATTTAGCAGCGGCGCAGGTAAATTAGACGGGTACTTAATTAACATTGAATCAGCCATTTACGCCCCTGCTCGTTGTAAACCATAGGTGAGTTCCATTGCATCGCTACTGTCGCCGCCTTGGCGAATATCAGCGACAAAAATGCGGATAACATCTTCATTGTTTAAGCCTTTGCTTTGCGAAACTTGGCCAGCTTTCGACGCATCTTCAATTAAGTTAACCGTGACCTTTGAGCCACTCATGCCGCCACCTTTAAGGGCTTGTTTCAAATCTTGGTTGGTCCGGCTATCTACAACACGCTCACCTTTATCGAGTAACCAAGTGCCTTCGCGGGGGATTTCGTCTATACCATCGTGGGCCATGCCTGCCATACCTGCGGAAGCAGCAGTAATAGCACCAGCCATAGGTGCTGCCACCGCTAATGCTGCGGTCATTGCACCAGGTGCAGCTGCAGGGCCAAGAATAGGAATAGCCGAAATAGATGCAAAAGTCGCTAAACCAGCCTGCATGGCAGTGGCAGAAGCATTAGCAGACATCACCATAGCCGCTGAGGTAGCAGTGCCTTTATTAATGACTTTTTCAATGGCAAAGAGAGCGAGTTTTTTAACGCCAATTTGAACAATGCCCGAGATCACTTCTTTAATAACTGAGCGACCAATATTTTTCATGGCATCACTAAAACTCTGACCTTCCATTATGGACGTTGCGGTTGCATCACCAATACCTTGAGCAAAACGGTCAAACGAATTACCCCACATCACATCAAAGTTTTCAGTGGTACTCGCAATGTGCTCATTCATCTGTTCCCAAAAAGGCATTTGCTTTTCAGCATCAGCTTCAGCTCTATCTGCAAGCTGAGCTTTCAACATTAATTGCTCTTTTAATTGGTCATTAATGCCAATTAAACTGCCATTTTCTAGCTCATACGCTAATTGTTGAACGTTAGTTACTTCACCTGAAAGGGATAATTTTCGCTGTAGCGTATCGGAATAAGTTTGTGCTGATTGTTCAAGTTGTTCAGATTGTTGAATCGCTTGTTTGTCTGTCGCTACACTTTCTTTTTTAGCATCAATTTCTTTAGCCAGATTAACAATGACTGCCTTTTGTCCTGGTAATAAGTTTTTGTATTTACCTAGCTGAGTCTCATACTCAGCTTTGGCTAATTCTGTGGTTTTACCAAGTAAACTAAGCTGTCTTTTAAAAGCGGCTTCTTGGTCTTTGAATACGTCTAATACTTTGCCACTTTGGGTAGTGGGTGCATCAGGTTTTTGACCTTCTGAAGGTTTGGCTAGTAATGTCTCTATTTGAGATTTTAAAGTGGTAATTTTTGACAGCTTAAGTTCTAATGCTTCAATTTCAACATCACGATTCAAGACTGTTTTTTCAGATTCTTTATTTGGGTTCTTAAAGCCACGCTCTGCTTGAACCTTGTTATATTCTTCTTGGGCTTTAAGTGCTTTTAAGCGAGCTTTGTCAATTTCTGCAGCGGGATCGTTTTCAAGTTCGAATAATCTTAAGCGTAATTGTTTAGTAGTTAATTCAGTCAGTTTTTTATCCGCCAAACTGACTTTATTTGCTAAGTTTGTACTCTCTCTAGCACCATCAGCAGCGCTCATAGCAAAAGTGCCTATAGCGAAGGCCGCTAACATAGCAACACCTACCGGACCTCCTAATAATGCCATAGCACCACCACCTGCTCTAAGGGCGAAGTTTGCTTTATTCGTCGCAGCAGTCAATACCGTTTTACTGGCGATTAGGCGCTTGTCTGCAATCGAATTTTGTACACTACCCACGGCAGATGCTTTGTAAGCAATGGCTAAATTATATTCACTTTGAGACTGGGTTTTTGTTGCTTGGGTGCTGATACGTGCGGCAATTATGCTTTCAGCTGTCGCCGTTGTTTTCGCTATGATTGCTGTAGTCGCATGACCTGCGGCAATAACAAGACCAGCTTGTAAAATGGTGATGACAGCTTCAGCATGATTTTTAAGGAATGATAGCCCTGAAGCTAAACCATCAAGCGTTGGCAATAAGGCACCATTAATTGGTTGCTCTAATTCAACCGCTAATAATTGATATTCAAGTTTAATATCGCGGTATTTGGCATTAATATTATCAGCCGTTTTAGCAGCAGCACCCTCGTATTCAGTTAGGGCTTTGACCAATAACCCCCCGAACATTTCAGAGGTTACTTCACCTGAAGCAATGAGCGCTTTAAAACCAGCCCCAGTTTCTTCACCTGCAGCACGTGCCAATTTAGTCATTAGTCCTGGTAAGGGTTCAACTACCTGATTAACTTCTTGCATTTGCACAACACCTTGACCAAGTGCTTGTGCTAAACCGTAATAAACGCGCTCTAAATCAGCGGTACCAGCACCATTTTGTGCAGCCGCATTTGACAATCCTTCAAGCATCGCTCTGGCTTGGCCATCGTTAATTATTTTTTCTTGGGTCAATGTTGATAAACGGCTATAACCATCAGCTAAACCATTTAACTCTTTATGATGCTCGGCTGATAAATCAATTAACCAGCGTTCTTTCTCTGCATAATCTTCTGCATCCTCAGAAAGCCCTTGTAACCGAGTACGAATATCTTGAAATGCACCTAATTCAGTTACTAAACCTTTGCCAAGCTGAATAGCACCAAAGCCAACGGCTAAACCCGCAATAGCGTTTTTAACACTTGAGGCAACTTTATTGGTTTTAAACAATTTGGTATTGGTGTCGTCAAGGGCTGCATTAAACTGACGGGTTTGACTTGCAGTTTTTTGAGTTGATGAACCCAGATTACGCACCTTAACAGTTGCACGTTTAGTATTATGATCAAATTGATTTACTTTGTTTGCAGCGCCTTGTATATCTTTAGCAAACACATTCACAACAGCAGAGTTTTGCTTGACCTTTTTTTTCATCATCTCAATACCACGACCTACGGCTTGAGTGACTTTATTGGTTTTAGCTAAGGTGAAATTTGAAAGACCTAAACTTTTATCGAAACGCTTGGCCGTTGTTACAGCTTGTTCGGTTGAAGCACTAAACTTATCAAACGCCTGAGTATTTTCTTTAACTTCAGATTTGAATCTGCCGCTTTTAATATCAAAAACAATACCTAGTTTTAAATCAGTCATCATTTACCTTATTCAATGCTCTAGCTGCTGCTTTGCTCATAATGCGCAAGCCGTTATAGTGCGCACTGGTAAAACATCTTTCACTTAACTTTGCGTCTGACTCAATTTGAGGTAAATCAAGCCCTAAACATGCTCCGTCGGTGCGATAGCGCATCAAATCGCAAACTTGGGTAAACCACACTACGACAGGCCAATTTTGTGGGAACACACCAAAGCTTTTCACTTTGGTTAACTCGTCGATAATTTCCTTGGGTGCGCCTAAACTTTCCATTTCTTTAATTGTGCTGTTTTTTACTAAAGGTGCCGCTGCCCAGTCCTTAGCAGCGGCTTTTAGTTTTTTACTACTTCACCAATAGCGGCGTTGAGATAACCAACCATAAATGAGCGATGGACGAAGGTTTTTTTCAATAACATATCCAGATTGGCCTCGGTAAATTCAAGGGGCTTTTTATCAATGTCATCAATATGCTTCCATGCATTAATGACACGTTTTAAAATAGCTTTCTCACCCTTTACTGCTATTTCGTCATATTCATCTTCGGTTAAAATTTCGAAGTGCAGACTGACTTCGTGCTTTGATGTTTCACCACCATCAATTGGCATGTTAATAACAACAGGCCACCACACAATTGGATTATTCATTACTGTAAACATGGGAACTCTCTATAAAATTAAAGGCTGATTAAACAGCCATTAAAAGGGATTAAAGGTGGCATCCTTGCCATACAATCTGACTCCAGCGAACTACGCCTTCAACGCCCTTGATTGTGCGAATTAAGCTTTAAGTTAAAGTAAACTTAATTTCGTCATTACCTGCAGCACTTGGAATTAAAATTAAGTCCATATCTAAACTGGCCGTGCCCTCGTTATCACCGTACTTAGGTGGCTTAACTTGCACTTTCGGGCAATCAACTTTACAAATGAGACCTGCAACTTGACCATTTTGAATAGAGAGCGCACCAGTGACTGAGTTCTTAGCATCACTAAAGAAGTCTTTAACCGATAAATCAGGCGCTTCAATGCTGATTGATCCACTGGCTTTACGCTCGTTTATGTCAATGCTTTGGGTGGTAAGAGTTTCAATAAACTTAACGTCTTGGCCAACATCTAAGGATAATTTGTAAGGTTTCGCGGCGAAGCCATTAAGAGTGAAACCTGAAGTACGGCCAGCACCTGTTGGTGTTGGTTTTTGCCATGCAGTCCAATCAGGGATTACAGGAGCAACCTCGGTAGGGTCAACCCATAAGCCGATAAAGTTGAACTCTAAATAAGGGATGCCTTTTTCTAAGGTTAATTTGACATTACCTCGTGTACCTTTCATGGCATGAAGGTTTTTACCCATGTTGAAATAAATAGTGGTGCTTTCATAATTATTGGCTGCTAAATCATATTCAACCGAAGTAGCTGCAGTAATCGTTTCAGCAAAACCACAAGCACGAACTAATGGGTTCCAAGCTGGAGCTGTTCCTGGCGTACCACTGCCTTGATATTCGACTTTAAAGCTAATAAGTACGTGTTCGCCGCTAATGATAGATTCATCAGCGCCAAGATGAGGCTTAACCAAACCACGCTCTAAGGCTTCGGCTTCAAGTGGGGTTAATTCAACGTCTTTGGCTAAAATGGCATTTGTTGCACCTGGCGAAGCATCTACACCATAAATAGTTTCAATTTTTGCTAAGAGTAATTTCTCACTAAATCTCATGGTTAAGATCCTTATTTAGCCAGGGCTTTTTTAGCCGATGTTTTACTTTGAGCAGCTTTGTCTTCTTGTTGCTCAAAACCCGTGATTTCTTGATGTTTGGTTTGTTCAATCAAGGTGGTTTTGCCCGTTTCAGGGTCTTTGGTGTAACTGCCGCCTTGACGGTTATTTAGTTGCTTTACGTTAGGTAATGGCTTGTTCATTGTGTTGCCTCTTCATAATGAGTGGTAGTAAATCTCTCTAGCTGCCAAAGTGCATGTTCTGTTACACCAACCGTATCAGCAGCGGCTAGTAATAGACTTGAGTGTTCGCTTGTTGGGTTAAAGCCAAATAATGCTTTTCTTGTCTCAGCTAAAATAGGTGCTACCGCTGTTTTTGCTTTCGTGCCTTGTGGATCGTTAGTTTTACTAATGCCTATAACAACGCCGATAGTGGTCGTAACCTCTTGCAGCGCGGTGCCCATTTCACGACTGTTGTTACCAGGGCGACGACTAATTTCAATAATAAAAGCGACTGGTGATGGCTTTAACCGACCTTTCATAGAGCTACTTAAATCAATCGCCTCTTCAACTTTGTTAAAGAGCGGTTTACCGTCTAATTGAGCTGCAATTAACTTGGCAATAACACTGTTAATCATTAGCTATTCCTTAGATAAACCCTGCTGATTTACTGCGAGCAAAAACACTGCCTGCACTTTGAATGTCGGCTAAATCAGTGCTTGTAGCTTTACTGCCCGTACCATCAACACCTAAGCTAATTTCACCTTTAGAGACACTAAACAAAAACTTAATAGCCGCATCATAGCGTTTGGTTACTTGCTCACTAGCTTGTTCGTCGTAAAGGTTATAGCGAGCAACATTGCAACAAAGCGCTTTGAGTACTGGTGGTACAGTGTCCAGTGGTAATTGATAACGACCACCTAAGTAACCATCCATTTCAGCACTAGCATCCGTAATAGCTTGACCAAGTACGGTTTCATCAATAACACCTGAATTATTAAGCTGTGTTAAATCAACTAACTCGTCTTGGCCAAACCTGTCTATTAAGTCTTGTTTAGTGCAATACATGAGATTTAACCTGGTACGTGATTAATAACGTTATCTTGATACCAAACCCATGCAGCATCACGGTCAGCGCCATTTACTTTTAATTCACCAAACTCATCACAGTTTGGCTTTCTAGTTAAAGGCTCTTGGCATTGTTTGGCATGAATCGCGGCAATAATTGCATGTAGCTCTTTTGGCGCATGTGATAAATCAAGTGTCACATCATCCAAACTAGCGTTTATATGACCAATTCCGACAACATTTACACCCTCACCCACGCTATCAGTGTCCACATTCCCTTGCGACAAACTGTCCGCACTTGGCTCAATCGACTCAGTTGATTGCACCAGTAAGTTATGATCTTGTTCAATTTTCGCGAGTTGCACTTCATCAACTTCAACGGTGTTTTCACCTTTATCAAACGCAATGCCTGCGCGGCGATAGCCTGTGTGCATTGCACTAATGATGACAGCGGCGAGAAGAGATAATTTAGCCATTTCATTTTTACTCCAAAGGTAACGTTAATAAAAAGGTTAGCTTCGTCACGTCCAAACAAAGCTAACCAAAGAGAGGGAGCTATAAGTAGTCAGCTACTAATATTTCCACACGACCTTTTAACTCGTTAGAGCTGTTTCCATCTAACTCACGTTCAAGTAATCGACGTGCTGTTTTTTCTAAACTTGCAGGCACGACTAGTAACGTAGGCTTAATCGCTAACTTACGTCCGCCATCCGCAGTGAAAGCACGCATTTTTGCAATACAATCCCATAAGTTATCCGCATTTAATGTGCGTTTATTGGCAAAAGCCATTTGCCAAAAGCCATAACCTGCCTTGTCACGACAATCAACGCCATAACGGAATTGCTTGCTCATAAATACCGCTTCATCATCAGTTTTTGTCATGCTGATTAATGCTGGCTTTTTACGCTCTTGAAAAATAATCGGCTTAATGGCTTTACTGGTATCAAGTAAGAACCAAGGTTCGCCCACATAGCCACCATCAACGACTACATTGGCCACAGAAACATCAACACCTGAGCCATCGGCTTCTGGGTTTACAGGATGGTCTGTATCAAAGAAGAATTGACCGTCATAACAAGCCGTAGCAAAACCAGCACTGAGTAATGGAAAGCACTCTTCATCAGGGTGAATAGCTGCCGCACGTCCCATTTCTTTGAATATTGGCGCGTAAATACCAAGGTTGTCATCTTCAATATCGTTACGATCAACACCAACGGTTGACTCATAATCTTCATTAATGATGGTGTAACCATGAGCCTTCATTGACTGAATATTACGATCACCAATCCATTTAGCTAAGCTTGGAAACTTACCTAACCAACCATATGTATTGCTGGCTGTGGTTGATTTAATAACAGAGGCAATTTTACTAAATTGCGGTTGGGCTTCTGATTTACCCGCTTCAAAATTGGCGTTATAGCCAGTAAAAAGCGCGGTAATTAACGCAGGGGTAACGATCGCCATTATATAGTCTCCTGTTTAATTTGCGTGAGGTAGTCTTCATCACTAAGTCCAAGTTGTTCCGCGGTGTATTTTTGTTCGCTAGTTAACACAGCAATGTTTTCCCCTAGTGTTTTCTTACCTCTGGTTTGCGTAGTTTTTAAAGCAGCAATGGCAGGACGCGAATCAACCATGCTTTTCAGGGCAGCAAAGCCTTGTTGCTTACCAAAATCAGTTAAGTAACTTATTTCAGACTCAAATACCTTATCGCTATTGTCTTTTAATAATTGCTCAACTGAATTGCTATCACCTGTCGCTTTTAATGCCGCAACTTGAGTGATTGCTGCGTCGTAAGTTTCTTTAGGAACAAACTTACTTAAGTCGACTGAAGCATCAGCTGCAGTAGCTTTCGCTTTAAGTGCTGTCACCGAGGTTTGTGCGGTATTTAAATCTTTTTCAAGCTGTCCACTAAGGTCAGCTTTTGTTTGTAATGCTTTTAAGGCGACAGTACCTTGGGTAAGTTGGTCGTCAGTGATATCAGCATCACTAGCGACAGTTACCCCAAGTAATGCCAACAATTGGGTTGCTGCGTTCATAGCGGCTCCTTTTTCGTTAGTAGTTGAGTTGGTTGAAATTGCTTTAAGCGCGGTAATAGCTTTCATGCCGTCAAGCGCAGGTTCATTGGTTAAGGCAACGTGCATTAATTCAATGGGGCGACCTGTTTTAAGGTCATAAGAGAAAACAGCTGAGGTATAGCGATATTCTTTATCGCTAATATGCTTTGTAGCTGTTGGTGTCCAATCAACATCAACAGCAAATAAACCTTCACCGGGTACGTAGTCGAGTTTTTTAAACCAACCAGCTGCAGGTGCAGGTTTACCATTTTTTTCGGTGTAGAGCGTTTGATGTTCATAATCAAACATGAAGTCGTTTTTACGTTGGGCAATGTTTGCCGTTAATGAGACGAAAGCTTGCTCGTCCATCAACCATTGGCCACCGTCAACATCAACGTCACGGCCATCAGTAGGCAAGAAGTAACCATCAGGAAGAATTTGTACACGATTGCCATCACTTAAACTGGCGGTATCAATTGAACTACCAGCAAAGGTTAATACAGCAACGTTAGTTGCTGTTTGTTTGGTTAGAACGGCTAGGCCGATACCTTGGGTAAGTGACTTTTTGTTTAGGAATGTTTTCATAACGCCAGTATGGCGTTATGAAGTTATTTACTGAGATTCAGGGGGATTAATGCTATTTTGAATCTTTGTTAGATAAGTTGTTTCTAAAAAAAACTTTATTTGCTTTTGATAAAGATGACTCTTCAATTCTATTTATTATATTTTCTTCTATGCTGCTTACCAACTCCTTTTTAATAACTTCTATCTGAACTAAATCATTTAAAATTTCAGCTAACCAGCGTATTTCTACTAAAGCGGAACTTAATGGTATGTTTTTGCATTTTAACAATCCACAAACACCTGTAGAAAAAAGTTGTAGCCCCTCATTTATCCTACTGCCAAGTACGCCATGTTTAGTTCTGCCATCATAAAAAGTAAACCACTTAGTTACTGACTTTGGATTACTCATTTCAAGTATACTTTGAATACTATTGCCATCACTCATTACTTGATTTGAAAGTAGTTTTTCTAAAAAAGTTTTTTGTCGCTTTAATAATTCAAGTTCTTGATCAACTTTTATATGATCTAAACCATCTTGTTGCTGAGTTAATAATATTTTTGTTTGTTTTTCTAATTCTATTGCTTGAACCTTGTTCGCTTCTTTTGTTTCTAATAATTCAACTTTTGTAGCATCCAATGTATCTCTTGTTGCTTGTAGCTCTTGACGTTGTACTTGAATACTCCAAAACAACATAGCAATAACAATAAATTGCAACAGTGGATTCATTAAACCACCAATAAAATCACCAAAAGCTCCGAAGTCAGAGATTGTTCCTAGCGACGAAACAGGCCATGGCCAACCGAACTTTAATTGATAAACTCTAAGAGCAGTCATAATAATTATTGCAACCATTGAAGCAATGACTTTAACTCTCCATGAATATTTTTTATCTACGTCACTTTCACTACCCATTTAACACCCGTTTAAAAACTTCTCAGTTTGATTTGTTTTAATTTCTTGGGGCAATATACCAGATTTACAATTTAAGGCGAGAATATCGCTTACAGAGCTTTGAGTTAAATCATTGAATTGGCGTTAAATACCATCAATTAGGTGATCACGTAAGATATCGAGTATTTCTACTTGTTCAAAAGGTGCTATGCCTAAAAAAGGTCGTGCGGGTATGCCATCAGCTTCACGACCAAATTGATGAGTAGCGGCATATTCTAAGTTAGAGCCAAGCATTAACTGATTAGCCCCTAACTGATAATTAAGCGTATCGACTAAAGTTCCGGTTTCAGTTAGCACTCTGTCTGGCCGTTTTTTCTTTTTAAGCGTGTTCGGGCTAAGCGGCTCCCACGGCTCACCGTCTGGTGCTTGCTGGTCAACAAAGCGTTGCTGAGTAGATTCAAGTAGATATTCACCAATGTCTCTAAAAGCAGGTTCAAGATCACTGCCTTGTCGTAATAAACGATCTAATGCCTGGCTTATTTGTTTTTGACCACGAACATCAACGCTAACAAAAGAGCCTGTCATTAGTCTTTACCTGAAATTAACCGCATATCTTCTTCTGACTTGGCTAGCAAATGTAGTGATGAATAGACATCACCAAACAGTTCAGCCTCTTGACCTTTCGCTTGACGCTCTAATTGTTCAACTTGTGCTACCTTGTTTGAAAAAGTTAATTGCTCATCATTAACAATGGCAAAAGCTTTATCAAGTGACTCGTAGTTTAATGGTTTACTCTTTCGTATTCTTTCTAACATATCCATTACAGTACACCTGCCATTAACTTATCAAAATATTCTGCCACGGTATTATCCCACTGCGCTAGGGCTTCTCTATTTAACAGCCATGCGGCAAAATGTTCAGCATGCCATTCATAGCTATTAGTACTACCATAGCGACTAATACTATGGCTCAGTGATACGGGCGGCGACTTTGAACCCGCTTTAAAGTGTACTTGATGACCAAGTTCGTGCAACCAAGTAACAATGGCACCGCCATGCTCTGCACTGTCTGCATACGTTCGCACTATATGTGACAAAGACCATTCAGTTTTCCCTGCTTGTTTTTGTAATATAGCACCTTCAACCGCATTGATCAGTTCGTTAGTTTTTACCTTAGTAAACTGCGTAGTACTTTTCACTTTAACCACTACATGGCTAAATGACTTTGAAGTAAAACCATTACAACGCTTAGCATTGTTAATGGTGTAATAAGCTCTAGAATACCCGCCTACCTTTAAATAACCCATCACTTGAGGCAATAGGTTTTTACTTGCTTTATTAGCAAAGCCCATCTCTGATTGTTTTATTAATAAGGTTTTAACATCATGCTTTACTAAAAATTGATTTAACTGTTCAAACTGTGGCTTAGCGGTTTTAAAGTCTGTCAGTTTAGTATTTAAACTATGAACATCAGCGCCTTTCACCGTACTAAAAGCCGTTGGCGCAATGCGTTGTGGTGGTTCAAATGGTTTGGCTTTTTCAACACTGAGTTTTTTCTGCTGTTGTTTAACGACAATTTTTTGTGGGGCATAGTCAAAACCTGGATCAATACCTTTTGGTATTTTATGCACTTCACCTGTCGCTTTATCTGTCCACTCGGTAATCTCAGCTTTAGGTGGTAGTTTTACTTTTTTACCCTGGCGCTCAAGTTGATTGGCTGTTCGTCCCCTCACCTTGCATTTACAGCCCCAACCATTTTGCGGAAAGTGGGTTTGCCAAAAATCATGCGCTTTTGGCAATACTGTGCCATGCCAGGATAAATGCATTGGTCTTGGATGCATGCTGTCGCCGTGTTGATACTCCCAAAATTCAAAGTGCTGCAGCTGTTCAAAACGACCAGCGTTATAACTTTGCCTCATGTTGGTATCGTAAATTACTTTGGCGCGCCAGTTCGCTTCGCCTGTATGGCTCCAACCGTGCTTGGCAACAATGGTCTTAAATTCTTTTTTAAACCAACCAATGCTTTTACCTTCCGCTATGGCGCTATCAACGGCTTTGCGAAAATCGTTAAGTAAATCATCCTTTAAGGCACCTGCCACCATAAAACCTGAGTTATGGCCATCACGCCAAACATCAAGCCAACGCTCTGACGGCATGTTCAATTTGTTTTGAAAGAAGCTTATCGCCTCTTTAAAAGGTAAGGAGCCATAACGGGCAGAAGCTGGCATTAGCTCCCCTCGCCTGACTCAGTAACTGACTCTTCATTAATGTCAAAACGACCAGCCAAATCGCTTGCAACATACGCTTGCTGCATCACTTCACTGGCTTCATCTATGGATAAATCTAAATCAGCTAATGATAATTGCAACGCTTCCAAAGAGTCGGCTTGCTCCACCAGCTGCTGCACCTCGCCCGTAAAACCTTGAAGAACGGGTGACATGTCATTAGTAAGCTGTTTGGTGAAACTGTCTAATTGTTCAGGCTCTACGGATTTAGCTTTCAGCGCTGTAATTCTACGGATGGCTTTTAGTTTTGCTTGCTCACTCTTTTCAACCTGCTCTTGCCCTAACGCCCCTTTAGTTAAAATAGGTTCATTATCTTTAGGCAAAGGTATTTGTACTTTTTCTTGTGCCCAATGCAGTGGTATTTTAAAGCCAACATCTACTAAAGCGGGTAGTGAATCACTGAATGCCTTTAAGTCTTCCGCTTCAGTAATATCAAACTCAAACCGTGGGGCACGTAATTGATGGCGATAGCTTTTTCCATTTAAGTAATACATGGGGAAAACAAGATCACGCGTTAAGGTATTAGCTATTTGCTTTAAATCACTATCGCGCAGCTCCTGGCGAACTTCATTGTGAACATTACCTAAAGCATTAGTCGAGCTTTTACCATCTGCTTGACTCGTAAGCGTGCCGCCCAAAATAGCCTTAGAGATAGTTTTCTCCATTAAACCAACCATGTATTCAAAAGGTTGTTGAGTACCCTTGGCTGCTTCTTGGAAGTCTATTTCCATGCCTTTTGGAATAATACCCCCTGCATTGTGGCCAATACTCATTACGGCATTTAATAGGGTGTTTTTTTCCTCTTGGCTTGCGCCTGTTGGATATTTCCCCAAGCGAAGTGGTAGGCCGTAAATTTCTAAAAATTCGGCCAAATCACGAACACTGTAATTTTTAAATAGATAAGGCCAAGCCAATACTCGCGCCAAACCAGAACGCGCTAAGTAACCTGATTTAGTTTTATGGCTATGACTAATCCAACCAAAAGGTTGTAAGGCTTCTCCTTCAGCGCTGTTATCACGTAATCGTAGTTCGTTACGGTTTTGTCCTGGCTCTTGGGCAGGATGTGTCATAAACCAACTGGGATCTTTAAACTCTATATTTGATGGTAACCATATGCTGCCTTGCTGCTGCCAAGTGATCTCTTGATTAGAAAAGCCTTTTAAAATAGCATCAGACATATCAAAGATAACATCATCTAACATGGTCATATCTTCAAAGTGTTCTTGCAACATTTCAGCATCTTTTATTTCCGCATCACTGGCATTGCGTGGCGGTACTATTTTCCAATCAACACCTAATAATGCACGACGACGTTTTTGCAATTCAGCAAACACATGACCGTCTTTTTCTTCCATGTCTTCGGCTAGTTCACATTGGGCAATAATATTACCCTGCTCTGCACCGATTAAGATATCGGCTAGCTTTTGTGGTGTTAATGCTCGACTTGGGTGGTCACTATAATGGGTACGTAAATGACCCAGTTTTGCATCATCCGTTTGTTGATTTTTTAAATGCTTGATGCGGAACTTATTGCCATTGCTGTCGGTTTGAATAGGATGTTTAGCCATAGTTAATAGGCTCCTTGAGAATAATTCTGTTGATTGTCGCCACTATGGTCTGGGCGCATATGATCTTTTGAGGTTTTTTCGCTTTGGTGCCAGATACCTGCTTTTTGTGAAAGCTGAGTAAACTCAATGACACCACCATCCATCCAACTGGCGCGAATGGCCATAGCCAAACCTACTGCAGTATCACCATGGCGCTGGCGGCCATCAGTGCCTTTAGTGCTGCCTTTATCTATTTTGGGAATACCGCGAATGGTTTGAATTTGGTTTAAGTCATCTTGAACATCTTGGTGGCGAGGAATTTCTAAATTAAAGTCTTCAAACTCAGCTTTAAGCTTTGGCATCCATTCCATGTACCATTTATCGGTGAGCATCACTTGCTCAACCATTTCACAGCCATAACGCTCTGCTGCTACTTCGGCTAAGTAGCCACCATTACCAGTGGCATCAAAGGCTAAGCCCTGTAACCTAGGCAGTCGGTCACACATATAAAAGAGAATTTCTTTTTGAGCATCGTAAGTTAGGTTGCTCATCTCTAGTAAGAAGGGCACACGCTTGGTTAAATCTTTATTAATTTGCAAGGGACAAAAAATAGATAAATCGCCTTTACGGGCAAAATCTTCACCAAAGGCATGGTTTAAGTCTTTTTTAAGGGCTGTTAAATGGGGATTTAATGCCTCGAACCATTCTTTAATTTGCATTTGTTTATGACGAGCAGACCAGGATAAAAAATCCTTGTCTGCTGTAAAACGTAAAATTGGAATATCTGACTTCATCGCAGCATCAACAAGCACGCGCTTGATATAAACACCGCCACCTTGCTTAGGTACACAAAAGTACTCTTCTAATGCATCGTCTTCAGTCGCAGTATCACCGAGTAAACCGTCTTTCCATGCTTGCTCGTTTTCACTACTCCAAGTATCCCCTTTGATTTGACAAATACGCTGATACAATCCCTCAGCACAGGCATCATCTAAGGTAATGCGGTGTACTGAGTAACGTTTTTTACCTGCTCGGCTATCTTGAATAATGTTATTGAATAAATTGTCAGTGCCATTATGGGTTGAGATCAAACGCACCTTTGCGCCCCACATGGTTAAGGCTAATGCGGCTTTGAGTACTTCGGCTAGACGGTCGTGAAAGGCAGCTTCATCAATGGTGACATTACCCTGCATTCCACGAAGGTTTGACGGGTTAGAGCTTAACGCTTGAATTTTAAAACCACTGGCAAAATGAATGGCAAAGGTTAAGATTTCTTTACCATCTTGCCCAGCATCAATAAAGATTTCTTCTTGAATGTCCCCTGCCACTTTATCAAAAGCTTTTGCCCACATAGCAGCAGCATCAATAAACTCGCGCGCCATTTCTTTATTGGAGCCAACATAAAAATGATTAGTACCGTGTGCGCTTTTAGCTTTACTGGCACATAACACGGCATCGGCCGCCTCTGCCCAAGTCAAGCCAGTACGACGAGACTTTTCAGCAATTTTTAAGGGGGATTCATCGGCTATCCAGCGTTTTTGATAACCGAGTAATAATTCATTTTCATCAAACGCGACTAATTCAGACATTAAGCAATACCTAATATTTCACGTTTAATAGCATTAGCACCATCGGTAGTTAAACCTGCTTGAACTGCGGCATCTTCCACCAATGCCGCCGCTTCTTCAGCAAAGGCTTTGCGGATTTCTTTTTCACGTTTGGTTGATTCAGTTGCCGCTTTTTCCAACTTTTCAATACCTATAGCAAGGTCTTTGATAAACTTAGGATGCACAGGCTCATCAGAATTAGAAGCGTCTAACACACTGTCAAACGCTAAGGTTCTTACCATTTCAATAAGAATTTTACTAACATCACCGCTAGGTTTATCCCCTAATTTGGCAACCCATTGTTCTGACACTGCACGGGCTTGAGCGATACGCGAGCCAATTGCTTGCATTTTGTTTGAATAACGATTTAACCCTGATTTACTCAGTTGCTCATCTTCATCAAGCTCTGCCTCATCAATCATTTTATTGATTTTTTCAAGAATAGCCGTTTGAGTTAATCGACCATCACGAAGAAGTTGATCAAGCTTATTTTTAATGGCATCAGGCAGCTGATTAACTTTTGAAGGTTTGCCACGTGTTTTACGTTCTGCTTTCATCATCTTTCTCTGCCTCCGCATACTTTAAATAGTCACTGCGAACCTTTTGAACTTCTTTTTGAAAAGTTTTCCAAACACGCTTAATGGTTAAATCACTATTTAAGTAAATATCTAAATAGCCACCTTTTGCTTTATAAGGCTTACCTGTTTCCTTCTCTGTTTGGGGCTTAATCACTTTATTTTCTATTTCAGCAGTAACCATTGCTAAAGCTAATTTGTGAAAAACTCGCTTTTCACCTGCTGAGTATGCTTTGACTTTTTTAGACATTATCCAGCCCTTTTATTTAGCGCGTGGCTTTTTCACACCTGGGCACGTAGCAACACCTTCGGCGACATCTTGGCCACGGCCTGACAAGGTTGCCATGGTGTAAATACCATTAGTTTCTAATGACACTAGCCCTTGCTCTTTTAACCAAGCTAAATGACTTAATACCCGATCATTACTCATGGTATGGCCGTAAGCAGCACAGGCACTTTGCAGCATAGAGTCATTAGTTTGATAGCCATTCATTGCGCCAAGCGCTAATAAAATAGAAAGCCGCTGGTGTTCACTCATTACTTTATCTATCGCCATTTTATTTTCCTTAACCTTTGCCTTTAAGTTCGTTTTCTAACAACATATCGGATAAATTTTTAACCGAGATAAGCCCGGGTTCTATTCGCTTAATGTCGCCGCTGAGTTGCTCAATCCTTAACTCTAATTTATGAGTTAAATCTTTATCTGGCAGGTTCTCCACAGCTACATCTAATAAGTCGATACGCTTGTCTAAGCTCACTATGCTTTCATTAACGGCATCTTTTTTGGCAAAGGTTTTACTCATGGCCCAAACAACAAGAATAAAAACGCCATTAATAATTAAAGCGAGTAACTTCCAATACTCTAAAAACCAAGCCACCATCAGCACCGCCTCCTCTGGTTAAAATTTTTCTGCTGATGTTCATGCAAGTGCTGACAATCAACACAGCGCACTGCATCAGCGTGAGCTATTAAGCGTTTAGTGCTCAATTCAATATCACAAATTAAGCAATAACGATGGCCGTTAAACTCCTGCGGCTGCTCTGCTTGTGGTTTAGCTGCAGCTAACGCTTGTTCCAACTGCTGCTGTTCAAGCTCACAGGCGCGGTCTATTACATCAGTCATGCTCAAATGCCTCCTTTGGGTAATGAATGTGAATCTTTATTTTTACTGCCCATACTTGAGCCAAAGTAAAAGCCAGTAACACAATTACGCTCATCAAATAAAGATTTGATGGTCATGCCAAGTAAGTTGGAAACAATGGCTAAAATGGCGCTAAAATCTTTTAAGAAGAACATCGCCAGTACATTGGCAACCAGCAAAATAAAAATATAAGGCAAGTTAAACTTCATAATGCCATCTGCTATTTTATCGGCTTGCTCTGGATGTTGGTTGTGCATAGCCCTTGCATCTTTACGGTCAAGATACGGCGCCATATCAAGCGCATGCTCGTTGACCATTAAGGTTTGTTTTAATTGAGCGGCCAATTCTGGATTAGCGTTTAATGCAGCCACTGCCTTTTCAGGATCACTTTCACCTGTTTTAGCCGTAGTAAAATCAAGTACTTTGCTGGCAACACTAGAAGCGGTTGAGTCACTGCCCGATAATTTATTTTTAATCCAACCAGTGAGGCCAACGGCCTCAGCAATACCTAATGCGGCGATTATAGACATAATTAGTTTCCTTGCTTTTGTTGTGGGTGTAGCTGTCGAGCTGTTTCGGGTAGTAACTTGGCTTGACCTGCTTTGACTTTTTTAACGGCTACATCAATATCGATAACAGTGACACTGTCCCACCCTCGCCTGTGTTGGCTTGCATGCTCTGGGCGCAAGTAAACACAGCTGTAATTGACGGCTAGGTCTTGTAATTGATTAAAGACTTCAGCCCTCAGCCGTGCTTGGCGACCTTCAACGTAGCGTTTACGGGCTTTGGGGGAATTAAAGGCGCGTATCATGAGCAGCCTTTTTAGTCATTAGCCATTGGCTAGTGTTGAGCACGGTAAACACACGATTAAGCCAACCGGCTAAAAAGAGTATTTGTGAGGGATCTTTCTTAACTAATTCACTGTAGCGTTGAGCGCGACATTGGGCATATTGGGTAAGTAATGTATGGGTATGACAAGCCTTTACTGCGGCAATGGTTTGGCTACCAACAATACCGTCTTGAGCAACATCAGCCAGCGTTTGCAACGTTTTACGGGCAAAGTTACCGCCTTGATTAACGGCAGTATCAAATACCATAGTCGCTATGGCAGACGGCATTAAGTGGCATTTATTTTTAAGCCAATAATCCTGATAATAAATGTCAGCGGCTTGCTCACAAGTTAAGTTTTTTATATCGAGATGCGGATACCAGCGTTTAGAGATACCAAAATTGGTTTCTCCGCCAAGGTCATTGGGGTTATTAACATAGCCACCCTCTGCTTCAAGTACATGCTGAATAGCTTGCAAAGCGACGGGCGGTATATTTGTGCTAGCACTTAAGCTAGTTGAATTGTTTTTTATGTTCATGCCGCCAGTATGGCGGCATGGTTAACTTAGGTGAGATTCAAGGGGGTTAATGCTACATTGCTCTTGAATCCAATATTGGTAGGTATTGCCACAAAACGGTCATTAACTTATTGAGGTCTAAAGCTGATTTGGATTAGATTTAATATCGGTAACGCTTTAAATTCTTATAGGTGGTCACGGCTCCCACCACTTTTCTTTAA
>MAAL01000198.1:0-26653 GCA_002163245.1 Gammaproteobacteria bacterium 42_54_T18
TTATGAAAGGTAATATCAATAGGTAAAATTGTCCATAAGTAATGTGGTGAGTACTGTTTACCTAATCTTATTTCACCAATCTCTTTATTTTTTAGACCAACGTAAGTAATACGTTTATGAAAATCATTTGCATCACTATTAATCACACCGTCGTCTAATACGATTCGACCTTCAAGTCGGTAGGTACCCGTCCATTCATCTGAAAGGTTAACATGACCTTTGATGCCTATACGTGAAATACCATCTGCAACATCGCTTTCTCTTCCTTTCTCTTTAGTGATTAATGCTCTAAGGCTTCCATAAAACTGTGCTTTGCCCCATTCGCCTTCGGTGGCAATCTCTGCAGATGCGGGTGCGGTAGTAGCGACAGCGGCAGCTATCATCGATGCAGTGAAGATACGGTTTATTGTAGTATTCATATTATTCCCCTATTTTGTACTTAATTTAATTGAGTGATGAATATTGAAAGTCTTGTATTATTAATTTTCGTTTTATTTTTCTTTCTCATCACAGCATATATTGCACAAGTCGTGCCCAAGTTAATCTGTTGAATTTAAGGGTTATTTTTTTACTCGTGAGAATAATTATTCTTACTTCTGAAAAAAGGTGGAATATTTTTACTTACTTTATTAATGCTAAATAAGTTGAGTTTTAATCGTGAGGATGAGTTATGACTAAATCACTATTGATAACACCAACTCGACATTAGTTAATTGATTATCAAAGAGTACAGGCGAATGATTCTTTGACCTATGATGTTCCATCTCATTGAGGGAGATAAAATTATGTACATAAATTGTGTAGATAATGATGAGTGCGGCGTTTAAGAAGTATTAATAGAGATAATGTAGCTCTAAGCTGAACAATAGATTAATCCGTTTGGTTTTAGCTATTTTTACACTTTAAATTGCGCTATTAGTGTCAGCATATTGCTAGAAAGTAAGTTTAGCTGTAAAGATTTATCAAACATTTCTTTTGAATCTTCAGAGGTATTCGCAGCAAATTGAGAAATATTAATAATGTTGCGACTAATTTCTTCGGTGACATGCGTTTGCTGCGTTGAGGCACTCGCAATTTGCCGCGAAGTATCCTTAATAATAGAGACCGCTTGCATGATAGCAATAAGTGATAGGCTGGCTTGTTCGGCTTTAATAACGCTAGAACGTGCTTGATTGCGCCCTTTATTCATATGTTGTACTGCTTCTTTTACTCCTTTTTGAAGACTATCAATCATTTCATGAATTTCAGCAGTAGATTGCTGAGTTCTACTGGCTAATGATCTAACTTCGTCGGCAACTACAGCGAAACCCCGTCCCATTTCTCCAGCCCTGGCGGCTTCTATCGCAGCATTTAAAGCAAGTAAGTTAGTTTGTTCGGCAATACCTTTTATGACATCCAATACCGTGCCGATATTATCGCTATTTTCCTGTACCTTCATGATAACAGTTGAGGCGGCATCAATATCATCTGCTAATATTGATATTGACTTCACGGTTTCTGAGACGACTATATTTCCTAAATTGGCTTGATTGTCAGCTTCCTCTGTATCGTTGGCTGAGGAACTAATATTTCTTTCAACTTCATGAACAGTAGAAGACATTTGATGAATTGCTGATGACACCATTTCTAATTCAGTATTTTGCTTGATAACGGCTTCATTTGCTACTTGTGAGGACTCTTTCAGTTCACTTGACGAGAGTGAGAGCTGATCAGAATTTTCTCGAAACTGAATGACAAGTAGTTGTATTTTTTCAATAAAAATATTAAACCAGTGGGCTAATTCACCAAGTTCATCTTTACTGTTGGCACATAGTCGTTGACTAAGATCTCCTTCTCCTTGGGCAATACCTTGTAATGCTATTACTACCTGTTTGATTGGAAGGGTAATAGTTTTTTGTATCATCAAAGCCAAGCCAATTGAAAGAATAGCGATACATAAACAAATAAAGAACGTAATTTTATACAAGTAAGCTATTGCGTCCGAAACTTCGCTTAAATCTAGCTTCAGGTAGATATACCCCACCGCTTCTTCTTGACTTAAGATTGGTTCAAAAATTTGTAACGTATTATCCTGAATCGTTATTTGTGTTTCTTTAGGAAAAGTTGGCATTGATGCTGGTAGGTTACCAGCACTACCTAAACGTAGTTTTTCATTAACATCACCATTCCATTGATACCAAGCAAAAGGTTTTTTGTTGCCATAATAAACCACTACTTCTCGGATATTTGAGTTAGCTTTAAGTGATTTTAGCGCATTATGGGCAAAATTAAGATCAGAAAAATCAAGCGCTGTAGCAACGGTTGTACCCGTTATGCTAATGATTGTTTTGCTATCGGTAATTATTTTTTTGCTAATTCTTTCTTTTTCAATTTCAGTGATGACTGTGACAGCAATGATTGTTGAGATAATACTGGTAATTGTTACCCCTAGAATTATTCTCCACTTGATTGATAGTTTCATCAGGTATTCCTTAAATAATTTTCATCAAACACTTAGTCCTATTAATATGTTTACTAGCATTATCTAAGCCATTATTATTCGATTGATTAATAAGGGGTTTTATTCTTATGTCGGAAGTTTATTTCTCATAATGATTGAATGATTGAATATTAATACCGATTAATGATGCCGTTCAGCTTTATTAGATCGTATTTTATTCGTGATATCACTTTGCGATTACGTTTCAATCTATCATTCATTATTTTTATAAAAATATCCTATTGCTTTCTAATTTTAGGGAGTACTTTACAAAGCCACTTAAACAACTATTGATGTCAATATAGAGAACTAAATCCTGAAACTTTAAGCTGAGTTCTCAATATGCCTATCTGATATGTTAATTTTGATATTTTGTTGGAATAGCCGCGTCACCTAAACACTTATTGTTTGGAAAAATTTTGTACTGATAATAACACTTACCATCATCATCTATACTTGTTAGTCCTTTGATTAGAATAAACCCATGCTGATACAAGCAATCGACAACATCTTGAGGGATTGAGACAACAAAGATGCTTACTAGCTTTGTTAACTCTTTTTTTGCATTAAAAGCGTCATCCCAATACCATTTTGTGGTAAAGATTTCTTTTTCATTTTTAGGTCTGTATGGTTTACCTGTTTGCCGATCATGCGTGATTGGCAGTGAAATATGCCAACCCTCTTTAGCAAGTTCACTCATTGCACGATCAAATCTTGTCTTTGGGCTTAACTCAAAATCTTGTGACATATTTTTGAGCATATTAAACTCGCTAAAAATTTGATAAAACAAAGCAGCTAAGTCCGCACCTCTACCTTCAATGGCATATAACTCTATAAGGTTATCAATCTCGGTTGATATAGATCTTGGATAGCGTTTTTGCTTCTTGGCTCTTTTGAGCCATTTCCCTAAAAATATATTTTCACTGACAGATCGATAAGTAACTTTGCCTATATGTTGCTCTGAGGTTAGTGCGATCAAACCACCTAAAATCAAATTATAGAGTTCGGCTGATTTGTTAAATTGTAGTTCTTTCATTGATGTCGAGTTTTCTGAATATTACGTAATTAGTAAACCTCACATAAGCGAATATCAAGCCAACTTTAACATTTAACTAACCAGCTGATAAATATACAAACATTTATTTTATTTCACGGCGAGTATGCCGCCTAGTAAGTACAATTTTTCTCACATTTACCCTTTAATAGGTAGGTTTACTCCTACGCTTGCTGATCGCGTCTTTCTCTACCGAGCATACGTTTTTAACAAACAATATAATATTTAGGTATTAAACTAGAAGGTGGTTCGTATATTTTAGAAGGTAAATAAGTTTAATTTTTACACTAGCGTGTCAAAAATCTGAGGCACTATGTACCCCATACAGCCATAGAAATATGAATTAAAAATATCAGCTATGTGATCATAAAGTTGCCCCTTGTTACATCTAATTCGTTATCACCAGAACAAATTTAGTATTAAAATAGTATTTTGATTAAGGTCAACTATCGTATCAAAGAACTAAACCGCTCGCGCGGTAATGGTGTTTTTGGCTATTACTGAACTTCCTTATAACATTTATGCTTTTTACTACTCTAACTCTTCAGGCATTTCTAAACTCTGTGATTATCTGCAACACTCACCAGAGGATGTCACCGCTGAAGACTTACGACTATTCCAATTGCATTTAGTTAATATTGGCACCACAGGTCAAACGATTAATGTCACCTTGACCGCCTTGCGCTTCCTATACAATATTACACTTGATAAACCCGAAGTAGTATACTTGGTGGTCATCTGCTGCATTGCCCTTCGTGCCATGACACATTACCCGCATGTGCATGGCATTGTACTCGGTGGTAGCTTATCACTCGAGGGGGAAAAATGGATTTCCTGTAAATCAGGTTTCTTCCTCCCTGTGCGTGTGTTGTCACGCTTGTTTCGGCGATTGTACTTGGAGAGATCACGCGAAGCGTATGAACACCATCAACTTATGTTCTTTGGTGAGTGCCTATCAATTGAGGATGTCGAGCCATATGCTCAGTGGCTCAATCGTCATCGAAAAATGGAGTGGGTAGTGTATGCGAAACGCCACTTCGCTGGGCCTGAGGCGGTATTGAATTATCTGGCTCGATATACCCATCGGTGGCTATTGCTAATAGTCGGTTAGTATCAATGGATGAGCGTACGGTCAGTTTCCACTGGAGAAATTATCGCGTCAAAACCCAGCAACGACAACGAATAATGCAATTGAGCCATGATGAATTCATACGTCGCTTCTTGCTCCATGTCTTACCAACGGCATTTCACCGTATTCGACATTATGGTCTCGTCACCAATGCCGGTAGAAAGCGTAATCTGCAAAAAGCGAGGTTATTGTTGCATGTCCCAGAGCCTACGCTACCTGAGCAAAAAGCAGTAGCAGGAAAACGCAAGAGAAAAATTACCACGCGCCAACAACCAATCGATGAGTTAAATTCCCCATAGGTACACACCTCCCGCGGTTTCTTCATTGGAGGCTTTGTCGACATCCGTTTCAAATAGAATATCATCGCGGCAGTGATCAAGACACGGATGATCTACAAACCTTCACGTTGCTGACCTTGTGTTACGTACCCATAACGACAACTTTGAGCAACAAAGCGATCATCAGCAATAGGCAAGTAGAGGACTCACCAAGAAGTAAAATAATAACTAAAAACTATTCTACTTGCCTAGTTAGCAAAAGCTATACAATCAAGATTAGTGTTCAGCTAAAATGTCCATGCATAATATTTTTTGTCCTTCGCCGGTATCAAAACACATTGAAGTGGTAATGCAGAGTCCATCTCCAGTAATAGATTGATAAGGTGGTGAAATATACATTTGATTGGGCTGTCTAATGGCATTACGTATATAATGTTTGCGATACCAGTTAGCATTTTTTCCTAGTTGTAATTGGTAAAACTGCCCATCGGGGTTGAGCTTCCTTTGGTCAACTATATAAGACTCACCCAGTTGCTGACCTTGATTATCTACCAGAAAGCAACGAATTACCTTTTTCAAATTCATCAGCGGCTTTATAACACTCTTTATGCTTTGACCTGTTTTTATTATCATTGCAGCCTGTAAAAATGTCTTACGGTAAATAGCTGACCAATGTAAGTCTTGGTGTAAATGATATTTTTCTATGGCGATGCTTTGTGTCATTAAGTGAGCAAACAATGGCTTTATTTCAGTGTCGATAAAGCTAGCAGGTTGAGGCCGAGAAAAATAAAATCCTTGAACAAAATCAGCATTACTGTCCGTGGCAATCAATGCCTGCTCCTCAGTTTCAATCCCTTCTATTACTACTAAGCATCCAGATTGGTGTAAAATTTGGACAATACCAGTTAACATTTTTTGGGTGTAATTAGAATTAATTGCTCTTAAAAGGATTGACCGATCTAACTTAACTATATCTGGTCGAAGGTTCCAGATACGCTCAAAATTTGAATGTCCTGAACCGAAATCATCAATAGCGATGAGGCATCCCATAGATTTATAATAATTGCATGTTTCAACTAACTTGGCATTGTTGGTACAGTGATCCTCGATGATTTCAACCACGACCCTTTCAGCGGGAATATTGAAATAACTTAATAAATCGGAAAAAAAGTGCCATAATTTCTGCCTTTTTCACAGGCTAGACTGGAAACATTGATAAACAACCATTTATCTTGATCCTTTAATTTTTGAGAATTGGCAACGTGGGTATAACGACATAAACGATCAAGATAAACACTACTCCTTTCATCACATGGTGTATCAAATATTATGTCTGGGGTGATGTTATTCCCATCATTGTCTTTCCCTCTAATGAGTGCCTCATAACCAATTATTTTCTGATGGTCAATACTGTATATAGGCTGAAAGTGACTCGTTAATGATATATTTTCAAAAGTGCTTAGCACATCCCCGCCCACTTGCTGAGTCGAGCGTTTGATCTCTTCTAAAGTTAGTGAAGGTGAAGACAATGTAGTTTGGGCTACAGAATCGACTGTTGTTATTGTCATTTATTATTCCCAGCAATTAAAATAGCGACATAAAATATTGGTGTCATTTTTTAAATAAGGCGATACTGATAGCTAGCATGGTAGCCTTTTATTTTTATGTTAGTTAATAAGTAACTATCTTTAAGTTACGCCCAAAGTGTTACTGATTTGCGTTAGCTGATGTTCAAAGACATCATCGATAGATTGAATAACCAAACTGGCTTGTTCAAAATAGACTTGTTGATCTAACGTAATTTTATCGGCACTAAGAAAAGCTTGGTCAACGGTAGACAAGAACATTTCGGTTTGCTCTTGTGTGATTTTAATTAACTTATTATGTTCTGCTAAATATTGTGGCAAGCAATAAAGTTGATGCAATACAGTTTTGATCACTTCACTAATTTGTTGTTGCAAGAAACTTAGACGAATATTGTCAGTACTAGAACACGTTTTTTGTGTTGCAACGCTCACGCCAATGGCTCTTGCCTGACCAATCATTTCTGTAGCACCGATCACTTCACGCCAAACATAGCCAGCTTGAGGAAACTGTGGTAAAAATTGAGAAAATAACAGACCTTTTTCGGCTTCGTCTTCAAGTAAATATAATATGTTATTAATGAGTAGAGTATGTTGATCAAAACTATTATCTGCGCTTGCACTCCCTGTACTAAGTCTTTGCCAATGGTCCAAAAAGCTGTTCCAACGCTCATTATCTTTAGCAAAAGTTAGTTCACTTTCTCTAATGTTTTCTTGAATGCCTAGTCTGATGGTCTTCATTTTAGGTAATATCTCTTTTTTGCCATTTAAATAGGCCGCCGTCATTCCTCTGTGTTGTTGAATAAAATAAATAAGTTGTTTCAATGTTCTTACATTAAGCAAGCCTTGATGCTGCATTTTAAGTCGATTTTTTTTAGAAAGGCTTAGTTTTAAATAAAAGATAATTAGGATAAATATTAACAGTACAACTATTTGATAAAGATTCATTTGTTAGTAACTCTCTTTTTAAGTCAATTCACTGCATAGCTAATGGGTAAGTTTTCTCAAGTGTTCAGCCACAAGTTCAGTTTGTTTCGCAATGTCAGCATTGGCTTCTGAGCTTTGAACAATTTGATCGACATGTCGTGATATTTCTTCAGTAGCTAAGACTTGTTGCTCGGCATTAACTGAAACAACTTCTGTTTCCTGTTGTACCGAGTCTGTTGCCAAAGCTATTTTTTCCAGCATTTTGTTAACATCTTTTGCTTTTTCACCGCAAGCATTTGTTTTGTCGACGACAAGTTTCATACTTTCAACTGTATTACTGCTTTGGCTTAATACCTGATTGATTTTAATGGCTATATGCTCGCTAGAACTATGGGTACTTATTGCTAGGTTCCTAACTTCTTCTGCTACAACGGCAAAACCTCGCCCAAAACTACCTGCACGTGCAGCCTCAATTGATGCATTCAATCCTAATAAATTGATTTGTGATGATATCTTTCGAATAGATTCAGTGATCAAAGTAACTTCCTGTGCCAAGTCGTCTAGATCTTGCATGCCTTGTTGTGTTTGAGATACTTCTTTGCTTACCTCTAATATCGCGCCTGTTAACGAAGTTATATGGGTTTGTCCGCTCTGTACTATTTCATCAGCATGCTTAGCAGAGCTGTGTACTGCGGAAATTTTACTACTGACTTCACTAATTGATTGGCTCATTTCTACAATGGCAGCTGCGGTCGACGATGTTGCATTAAATTGCTTTTCCACATTGTTCGATAAACTTGTCGTGGTTTCTATTACTTGGCTGGCAGAGTGATTTACTTCCTTTAGCTGATTTTTTTGCTGCTGATTAATACGCGATAACTCTCGAAAAGAGTGTAATAGTGCAATTGTCGTATCTTTGGATAATAACGTATCAAACTTCAGGCTTCGGTAGTCAAAACTTACTGGGTCAAGATTATTTATTATAGAATTGAGCTGATGCACTTGGTGTGAAAAGGTTGATGTTAGCCCGACAAACAAATAAATAATAACAGCAGAAAATAGCGCAGCCTCCGTACTTCCAAAAAAAGGAACAACATTAATTAAGCTAAGCATTAATGTAATAAAACAGATTAAAGTGAGCTTAAGGCCTAATAATCTTATTGAATATTCTACCGGTAGAAAAATAACCACAATGATTCCTATACACTCAATTTAATTGCACTTATCACAGAGCAAGATACGCGCCAAAACACAAGTGATTGTTTTTAATGGGTTATTTGTATGGATGTGTATTTAAAACAATTTTATGGCAAATTAAATGGTGCAATTGCACTAAAATAAAATAATTCAAAACTTAATTGTCGAACTTATGTCAATTATGAATTAGCTGATCAGATACTAATGGAGTTATCTAATCAGTTATCGAATGTAGACGTGAATTTCCTTAAATCATCCCCACAGTTACAACTTATTGATGCAATGACAGATTACGCTCAAAAGAACAAAAGTGTCGAAACTCTCCCTAAGCTTTACGGATATATAAATTATTTAAAAAGCTTTAATGACGGTGATACTGAATTAAACTTACAAAAATACGCTCAAATAATTAATGAATTAAAAAGCATAAAAAAAACACACTCCAATATTGATTAGTACAGAGCTACTTTTATAACCTCAATATACACTCAAAGGTTTTTAAAATCATCCATGATCAAAAAAGCGACCACTCAAAAGAGTAAGTCGCTTTAATTCACGCAGAGGTGGTTCCAACTTTATTCGTTTTTTTCTAACTTTATTTAAAACCCACACATGTCAGCCGACAATATAGTTTGATCATAAAAAGGCCAATATAGGACGTTACTCGAACAATTAAAAATTAAAGTTTGATCATTTTTATACATGAGACCTCTGCCATCAGGGAAATACAAGACAATAAAGTTTGATCTTTTTAGTCAACACCTAGTAATTCAAATTAATTATAGTGATCGTCGTTATTGCCGCAAAGACGACCTAATACAGATATTAACTAGTGCACTGATTAACTTTACTTACCTATATTCATAAATCCCCTCCTTTAGCCTTAACTTTTAACTCAACATTTAAAGTGGGGATTAGTCATGACAACTTGGAATAAAGGCAAACGTATCGGACAACAAAAAGCTTTTAAACTTGAAGACATTTGGCGCATTAGGATACGATTAGAAATTGAAAAAAATTTGAACTATTAGTTTTATTTAATTTAATTTAGCCATTGATAGTAAACTTAGATCTTTTGATTTAATAAGCTTAAAATTTCGTGATGTATCATCAGCATCACTCGTTCAATCTCGTGCGATGATAGAGCAACAAAAAAGTTCTATTTGAAATAACACCAAAGACTCAAATATGCATGAGTCGGTGGAGATGCCTGAAAAACCGATCTTCCTCAGATTTTCTCTTTCCTAGCCCAAGAAAACTAGGATAGTATATTTGCTATCACTACTATGCCAATATAATTAAAAATTAGGTGCTCAGATTAAAGAGCTGGAGCAACAACTAGCAGACAGTCAGAGTAAAGCGCAATTCTTTGAGGCTGTTGTTAATGTCCTTGAAACTGACTACGGTGTACGCCTAACAAAAAAGCATAAAGAGACGTTATCCAACAAAAAGCCATAAGTGCATTAACAGTCACTAAAGCTTGCACTTTTGTTGGTATCACTCACCAAGCTTATTATAAGCAGTGTATTGTTCAAACTCAGCGAGATAAACATGAACAAAATGTCATTAATTTTGTAATGGATCAAACGCCCGACACCAAATCAGGCTAAGAATTGGGTGCTATTTGGTAAAAGAAACCGCGGTAATTTATGTTGCGCATCACTATTTAGGCTGGTGAGTAGCCCTAAGTTACAGTTTCGATGGCAATTACCTGAATCAAACCCCTACCTTAAAGATGAAATTAGGAATACTGTCACGTCTCGCTATAGTGATGTTGTAATGGCTGTTAGCCACAATTAAACGGAGAGCCGTATGCGCTGAAAGGTGCACGTACGTTTTGGGGAAGAGAAGCAGAGAAATAGTTCGACTACACTCTGCCTCTTACTCTACTTTGGACAGGAAGTCGTTGGACTTATCTCGCCCTTGTTATGGATTTATTTGCACGTAAATCCGTTGGTTGGGCAATGTCACATTCGCCTGATACTAAGTTAGCAGCGAAAGCATTAACAATGGCATTTGAATTGAGGGGGCGACCAAAAGGCGTAATGTTTCACTCGGATCAAGGAAGCACTTATACGAGTCGAAATTACCGTCAATTGTTGTGGCGTTGTCAGATTGAACAAAGCATGAGTCGCCGTGGTAATTGTTGGGACAACAGCCCGATGGAAAGATTCTTCAGGAATTTAAAAACAGAATGGGTACCAACAACAGGTTGTGGTCAACTAATTTTAGCCACATTAAACTCAAAATACTCCCTTTTATTTTTGTGTGCATAAGGCTAGTATGAGCAAACTTAAAATGGTGTTATTGAGCGAAAAAACGGGTTGTTCTCAAACATAGGTAATGATGAAAACGCAAGTGAGATGCTTTTTCGATGATAGAAACGACAAAGTCTAAAGGGTCAGTGTTACCTATAACTATTCATGGAGAGGTTTAGAACAAATACATGGTCAAGCGGCCGTATTTGCCGGTATTGATTATGAACCTCAGTTGAATTTTTATGTCGATAACTTGGTTGTCAAAAAATAAAGCATGCTAGCTCGATGGCTCACGATTCAACGTTATTACTGTTAAAACTCCACTTGTTCTCTCGAGGTAGTACAACTTTGAGCCGATTGAAGATAATTGAGGAAGCTTGCTAATCTTTATGAGGCTTTGCCGTACATCCTTTGGAAACTGAAAATTATATATATCAAGACTATGATGTGTTGGAACCACACCTTCTGTACGTATTTCTCTCTCTATGTTGTCAAATATTTGAAAATAATAACCTCGGTGTTTCATGTGTATTTGACCAGACTCCGACGTGAAGTAGTGGTTACTTGAAACAAATTTTTCACCTACAATAATCTTTCCAGTTTTTGTATATACCAACTCATTATCTAAAGGGTTAACAAGCATGCCGTGAAAGTTTCCCTGATAAAGTACCTTGTCATCAGAATAAGAATAACCAAATATAAGCCCTAGGAATAGACTTCCTATACCCAACGCAATAGTGAATAATTTTTTATTTTTCATTAAATATATACCTCTCCATACTGATTAATAATCCTTTTTCTATGCTAGTAGGGCGGATTATATTTACACAGAAAGCATTCGTATTTGAGGAAACAAAAACATAAGAATGATAATCTTCACTTGATAAGATAAAAATGTCTAACTGTCCTATGTTTTTATTCGTCAGTGCAGTGAACATATCTTGTTTTAGCTGTAATTTTTCAGAAGTAACAAGGTCTTCTTGTAAATGAATTGTCGCCGTCACTTCATTTTTTTTACTTTTGTAAATTTCTATAAAAGTCTCTCTTTTTATAGCCTTGTCAAACATTTCACTCGGAACTATTAGCCATCCAATAGTTGCTCCGATACAAAAGAGTAAGCTCAGGGCGACAATAAAATTATATATTAATGGCTTTGTATTTTGGTGTGGTACGTCTGTTTTTGGGCTAATATCGCTAAAAGAAATACTCTCACTGGTGATCATGTAACCTTTTTTAGCAATAGTTTTTAGTACCTTTTGCTTTTTGCCATCATCACCAAGCGCTACTCGTAAATTGAAAATAGATTGAGTAAGGCTAGCTTCCGATACTACTTTGCCTGCCCAAGCCACTTTGAAGAGTGTTTCGCGATCCACTGGTGTATCAACACTGTTCAAAAGGATTTCTAATACCGTAAAATCACCAATACCTAATTTGTATTTTTTACCATCAATAACGACAGCTGATTCAGAAGGTAATAATTGCCTTCCGTTAACTAAAATTGCCTTGTCAGAAATGTTATTCAAAAAGAAATCTCATACTACAAAAAAAAATAAGGGTAACATTATAGCCCACTACATTCTACATTCAATAATGAGATCTGTTGACGTGGTCAATCAGGTTGTTGCAACCTAATTAAGCAACTAATGTTAAGTTTACTATCTGCTCAGTCTCATATTGATTCTGCTATTGCACTAGTTATTACTTCAAAGTACCCAAAATTTTCAACAACTGCGTCGACGCTCCTATGTCAATGCGTCGATAGAGCGTTTCTTCCGCAGTTTAAAGCATGAGCAGTTAAATTTGAAACATTCAAAACTAAGAAAGAAGCGGTTTCAACAACCACAGAGAACTTCTCGTTAGTAGACCAAGTGGCTGATTTATTTAGCACGGTTAATCTCTTACTTTATTGAGCCAAGCATACAAGGTTTAAAAATGAATGCCTTTCTCTCTAGCCACTTCTCGTACTGAACTACTTTTCAATCGTAAAGATCATAATCGCCTACCATACACTGCTCAATAACTTAACCATGACAGCCTCAGTCTAGCTGCCGTCTCTGTTGGTCACCACCCTCCTTTCGTTTAGGCGATTATAAGCAAACTATGCCGGCTCTCTTTTATCCCAACTTGGCATAAAGCCTAAATCTGCCGCCTTTGACGTCAACAATCTATGAGGCTGATAAATATGGAAATTAAAAATTTAAACGCCATACAAAGATATCATTAAAATATTTTTAATCACTTTTGATTGGTGTTGGTACTGCTTATTAATTAGTTTCGATTGGGTTGGTCCTGTGCTGGCGGTATCGATTTTTTCGATTTGGTAACAAAGCTGTAACACCCCCTGTGGCCTTCAAAAATTATGATTAACTATTATAGGAATATAAAATTGAAACAATTTAAAAAAAGTGTATTAGCTTCACTTATTATTGCGGCGACAGTAACCATTGTTGGCTGTGACGGCGACGCTAACAACGACACCCCTAACATCGACAACACTAACGCAACTAGCACTCGCGCTGCAACAGACAAACCTAATGTAATTGTAGTTTTCCTCGATGATGCTGGCTTTGCCGATATCACCGCTAATGGCGGAAAATATGAGACTCCAAGCATCGATAAACTCGCTATTGAGGGTGCTAATTTTTCCTCTTTCTATACCTCGTCACCAGTTTGTTCGCCATCACGCGCAGGCCTGATCACAGGTCGTCTTGGCCAGCGCACAGGCATGTATGGATTCACCGCTGGTGTATTATTTGAAGAAAGTCCTGAAGGCTTACCACAATCAGAAGTTACCATTCCGGAAATGCTACGTGATAATGGTTACGATACTATAATGCTGGGTAAATGGCACTTAGGTATTGGTGCAGATAAGTTTGAACATACGCCAAATCATCACGGCTTTAACGAATGGTACGGCATCCCGACTTCACATGACATGTTCTGGACCGATCCGAACAATAGCTCAGCCAATGTCTACCGATTGATGTTAAGTGGGCAACAGCAAGAGGCCCAAGAATTAATGGCCAAACGTTCATTCCTAATGGCCAATCCAGACACTGGCTATGGAACAGAGGGTTCTTGGTCAGTGCCAGTTTACCATTCTTTTGCTGACGGACAAGGCGGATTTGACGACAACATAGTCGGTATCATGGATCAACCAAACTTTACCAAAGATATGACGAACCGTGCTGTAGATTATATTGCAGAGAATAAAGACAAGCCATTCTTCATGTATGTGGCTTACCATCAAAGCCATGTACCTATGATTGCAACAGAAGATTTTGCAGGGAAAACGGATAGCGCATACGGCGACATAATGTTAGAAACCGACTACTCAGTTGGCAGAATCATGGACCAGCTGGAAGCGCAAGGCATCGATGAAAATACCATTGTTATCTTGAGTTCTGATAACGGCCCATGGCTTCTCTGGGAACAACAAGGTGCAGCAGGTAATGCCTACCCATACAGCGATGGCAAATGGTCTACTTGGGAAGGTGGCGTGTCTGTTCCTGGTCTAGTTCGTTGGCCTGGACAAATTTCACCAGGGAAAACCGATGCGATGATGTCAACCCTAGATGTCCTACCGACCTTAGCCACGCTGACAGGAAGTGATTTGCCGGATGTTGAACTAGATGGTTTTGATGTATCAGAAACCCTACTCTATGGGGTAGAGTCTGCACGTACTTTCATGCCCTATTACTACACGGGTGAGATGCAAGCATATCGTTCGGGTGATTGGAAAGTTCACTTTATTATTTCGGATCTATCAGGTAAAAAAACAGTTTTAGAAACACCTAGGCTTGTTAACGTGAAGACTGATCCCTCAGAACAAACAGACCTTGCCGAAAAATTTCCACTAATTCTTGAACAAGTGGTTGCAGAGTCAACAGCCTATCACGACTCGTTTGGCGTATGGAAAACACCTCTATTTGACGTTGGCGTACCGGGAACTGGCCTGTAAACACATATTTTAACAATAAAAACAGCTTAAACTTTGGCGGTATTTATACCGTCAGAGTTTTAATGCAAATTATAGCTGTCAATTCCCCAAAAAAATTCAAAAGTAAAAATGAGAGATTTTATATGAACGGCGTACACATAATGACCAAGCCCACAGGCTCTGTCTGTAATCTTGATTGTGACTACTGCTTCTATTTAGAAAAAGAGAAACTCTACCCAGATAATAAAAATTTTAAAATGTCAGAGGAGGTTCTGGAAGCCTACATTGAACAAAATATTGAAGCACAACCTAAAGAGGCGGAGTTTTATACCTTTGCCTGGCAAGGCGGTGAACCAACCTTAATGGGGTTAGATTTTTTTAAGAAAGCAGTTTCCTTGCAGAAAAAATACTCCGCAGGCAAACGCTGCGAAAACACTTTCCAAACCAATGGCCTGTTACTCAATGATGACTGGTGTCAGTTTTTTGCAAAAGAACAGTTTTTGGTCGGTATTTCAATTGATGGTACAGAGCAGCAACATGATATTTATCGCAAGAACCGTGCAGGACGCGGCAGTCATAAACAGGTACTTACGGCTATTCAGCGGCTACAACATTATGCGGTTGAGTTAAATGCGCTGACAGTGCTGCACAAAGGTAATGTCGATGAGCCTTTAAAGGTTTATCATTACCTGCTTTCATTAGGCATCAAGCATATCCAATTCACTCCACTGGTTGAGCGTGAAGCGCAAGAGAAAACAAAAGATGGTCTGACACTGGTGCATCCTAAATTTTTAGGTAAAGCCTGCGTCTCGCCATGGTCCATAACTGCAAATCAATATGCACGATTTTTGAACATCGTGTTTGATGAATGGACGAAGAATGGCATCGGCGACGTGTTTATCAATACCTTCGAAACAACACTCGGCTTAGCCATTGGTGAGCCAAGCAATATCTGTATTCATGCTGAAACATGTGGAAACGCAGTCATCTTAGAGCATAATGGTGATCTCTATTCTTGCGATCACTTCGTTTATCCAGAGTATAAACTAGGCAACATCAATACCAAATCCATTAGCCAAATGGCACAGCTGCCTGTACAGAAGCTATTTGGACGCAATAAGTTAGATGATCTGTCGGTAGAGTGCCAATCGTGCAAATACATATCCTTGTGCAACGGTGGCTGCCCCAAACATAGGTTTGAAATTTCAGCCAATGGCAAAGCAAATAAAAACTATTTCTGTGACGGTTACAAAAGCTATTACAGTCATGTTATCCCCAAAATGCGGATAATTTATCAGGCACTGATCAATGGTGAAATACCTGAAAAATTAAAAGAAAAGTTTCAAAATATAGAGGTTGTTTAAATTGAAAAAAATATTACTTTCTATTTTATTATTAACAAAGTTATCTCTAAAACAAAAGCTTGCTCTTTCGGCTGGCATGGCCATCATTGTAGGAGTTATGATAATAACGGCAATGTCAGTTATAGCATCGCTTAACCGGCTCGATCTTGAATTAAATCAGCGGCTATTAAATGTGTCCGATTCGAACAACAAATATGTATCGGACTGGTTAGAAAATAAAGAGGCGGCATTATCCTCCTTTGCTGCCGATGCTGATCGCGAACAACTGTTAAAACATATAAAACAAGTTCGGGATTCTGCTCACTTCGATAATGTATTTTTGGCCTTTGATGATGGCACTCAACAAAATGCCAATGAGGTGGTATTGCCACCCCACAATGATGATCCCCGTAAGTGGGGCTGGTACAAAAATGCAATGGCTAACCCCTCTATGGTATTTATAGATAAGCCGACCGTGGCAGCAGCTACTGGTGCCAATGTGGTATCTCTTGGCAAAACGATTCAACTGCTGGGAGAAACTACTGTCTTGGGGGCCGATGTGCAGATGACTGATATTCTCAGCCAATTAAACGATGTTATTTTACCAGGGTCAGGTTATATGTTTATTGCCACAGGTGATGGCCAGATTTTTGCCCACTCTGATACCCGCCTCCTCAATCAACCCGTCGATGTTCTAGATCAATCCATGACTCCACAGTTGCTGGCCAAGTTGGCCAACAGCCATCAAGTGGCTGAGTTCACTATCGCTGAAACAGCCAGCTATGTGTATGTCGCACCGATCAAAGGCGCTAATCTGCAAACGGTGATTGTCATAGAACGAGATTCAGTGTTGGCGCCTATCTATTCGGCGTTGTGGCAACAAGGGCTAGTGACGCTGGTAGTTGTGATGATTTGTGTTCTACTTTTCAATGGACTTTGTAACTATTTATTCAGGCCATTGCAAAAGGTATCGGCAGCTCTGGCGGCTATAGCTAAAGGGGGAGGTGATCTGACTCAACGAATTGAGGTGGATACTCGGGACGAAGTAGGTGATTTGGCGGATAATTTCAATCATTTTGGCAGCAGTTTCCATAAATTGGTCAGTAATATTCGTCTTCAGGCAAGAGAGTTAGGGCAGGATGCTCAACAAAGTGAACACCGAGCTAATCAATCAATGATTGAGTTAGCCAGTCAGCAACAAGAAATTACCCAAGTGGTGACTGCAGTCATGCAAATGGCCTCGGCAGCTGTTGATATTGCCTCTCATGCCGAAAATACTGCTGGAATGGCTAAAAATTCGTCAGAACACACAGGAAAAGGTCGTGAAGTAGTGGAAAAAAGCCGCCAATCAATCACTTTACTGGCTACTACTGTAAATCAAGCAACTGGGGTGATCAGTGAATTGAATCAGCACGCTCAGGATATCAATAGTATTTTGTCGACCATCCAAAGCATTGCCGAACAAACCAATCTTTTAGCATTAAATGCCGCAATTGAGGCGGCTCGAGCAGGTGATCATGGGCGAGGTTTTTCTGTGGTGGCTGACGAAGTTAGGGTACTATCACAACGAACCTATACATCAACCGAGGAAATACAGTCAATGATCGGTAATTTGCAACAAGCAACCGATCAGGCAGTAAAGCTAATGGCATCCAGTTCGGAAATAGCGCAAAGCAGTGTGAGTGACGCTGATGAAGCTACAAAGGCTCTGACGCAAATATTTGGATCCGTTCAGGATATCAGTAATATGGCTAGTCAAATAGCAACAGCTGCCGAGGAGCAAACTCAGGTAACTGGTGAAATTACTAAGAATACAACCTCGATCAAGGACGTGACAGACAAACTGGTGGATGATGCTGCAACGTCGTTGAGCCAATCAAAAGAACTTAATAACCGAGCCAATCAACTTAATGATCAGGTAACGACTTTTGTGGTTTAATAACCCGCCCCCGCTAGGGTGAAATAGCTAATGTTTTTAATCACTTTTTGCTGTTTTAATCAGGGATACGAGTAGTGATATTATACTCTACTTTAAGGGGCTACAAGATGAGCACTTACGTCTTTTTACCTTATTTTGGGGATATTAAGTTCCGCGACCATCCGCAAAGGTTAGTTACATGTTATTTGATGTTCTGTTTCTGCTCATAGAGTGTAAAAAACGCAAAAAGTGAGATACTTCGTGCATTATATTAATTCTATTAAATTTATTCCCACCTCAGATCTATGTCAGAGGTTTAATAACAAATTAATTTTTGAGATCTAGTCACTCTAAATTAAAGAAATTCAGTGTTGTTAATGAAACTCCGACAAGCTCAAAACGGCTAGTTTAAAGAGATTTGATGCTGTGTTATTGATTTTGATAAGGGAATGGACCTTTTCTTCAATTAATCTTTTTCCTCTAGGTCTTTTAATTCTCGATGAGTTATGAAGAGCGTGAGCAGGATTAGCAATAATGGGCTGAAAAACATGTAAATTTCTATTGGATTGTCGTGACTAGGTCGAAAGCGAAACTGAAAAATTTACACTCGAAGACTAAAATGTAGTTAGAGAAGCTTACCTAGATATCCTCAAGCAAAGCCCCGTGAATAAAAAGGTAGGTTGTAGCCGAACTAAGGAAAGACTTTTTAATCGTAAATATCATAATGGCCTACCATACATTGTTCAATATCTTAACCATGACAGTTTATCCTAGCTGTCGTCTATGTTAGTCACCAAACTCCCAGTAAAAGACTAAGCCACATTAATAGCAACAAAAGTAATTGATATCGAGAGCTCACCTTCTGGCATTTAGGCTGTTATAAGCAATCTATGCCTACTCCCTTTTGTCCCAACTTGGCATAAAGCCTAAATCGGCAGCCTCTGACACCAATAACCTATAGTACTGATAAATATAAAAATTAAAAGCTTAAACGCCATGTAAAGATATTATTAAAATATTTTTAATCACTTTTGATTGGTGTTGGTATTGTTTTTTAATTAGTTTCGATTGGGAGAGTCCTGTGCTGGCGGCATCGCTTTTTTTGAGATGTGTTGACCTGTAGAATTTTCTACGATCTTCACAACTGATAATTAAAAACGATGCATTTCTAACAGGTGTTATAAACACTTTTATAAGGAGTAAGAATGTGAACAAACCTATTAAATTATCAGTTTTATCTGCAGCAATCTTTTTGGTTGTACCTTCGGCAATGGCCAATTTTGAATATAGCGGTTATCTCCGTGCGGGAGTATCAACAACTAGCTCAGGCGGTGAGCAATTTTGCTTTGGAGATGGGGGATTTGGTTACTATTCGGGCAGACTTGGTAATGAATGTGATAGCTACGGTGAAATAGGCTTTACTAAAAGCGTAAAAACTGAAAAAGATCAAGTTTTTGCAGCAAATACCATGTTGTCGGTATTAACAGACCAAGGCGCACAAGCTAATGATTATCAATCTTTATCAGAGCCAATCCTTAGCGTTCAGCAGAACGGCGCAGCAGAAATAGCATTAAGACAGCTTAACGTTACAGCAACTGGATTTATAACGCCTCTACCAGAAGCTACTGTATGGGGTGGTAAACGCTATTATAAACGTAAAAGTGTCGAAGCAATGGATTTGTATTATTTGAATAATTCAGGTTATGGCGCAGGCATTGAAAATGTCAATGTTAGCATTGGTGATTTATCATTCGCCTATGTGAATGTTCAAAATGAGCAAGTCAGTGGCAAAAACAACGTGTTTGGTAAACGCTCTGCTCAAAATAGCATTTTTGATCTGCGTTTAGATGAAGTTGATCTTTTTGCTGGGCAAAAGTTAGATATCGCCCTAGTTTACAGTAAAGCCGATCCAACGGCTCTTCAAGATGAAAATAACGAAGCTGACGACACAGGTTTATTAATTACAACAGAATTTTATGGCTCGTTTTTTGGTTTTGACAATCGTTTAGTATTGCAATATGCAAATGATGCTTTAGCTGATGCAGGTTTTGGAAACCAATCTGGTTTACAACCTGAAACCGTAGCTTGGTGGGAAGGATCCCTTGAGTCCTCTTGGCGTGTTATCGATTTTGGTACGTATGCTGTTACAGAAAACATCGATTTAGATTATGTGGGTTATTACGCCCAAGGTAAAACGATAACCTCAAATGTTCCTGAGACAAAACCTTCCCAATGGAGTGTTATTTTAACGCCTACCTACAAATGGGATGTCAATAATCAAACTAAACTAGAGTTATCATCGACCTCTTACACACCCACTTTCCAAGACTCAGCACTAAATTTGCAAAAAATAATGTTGGCTCATGAGTTATCTATAGATGCTGGTTTAGCAGATAAAATAACATTGCGCGCCTACACTGGTGTGTTCTTTGGCAAACAAGCCGAAGAAGTTCGTACTGCGGATCGCGATGGAGAAGATAGTAATATTCGTTTTGGTATTCAAGCAACTGCAAGTTGGTAAACTCTAATGCCGTTTTTTAAACGGCATTATTCACTAAGGTAAAATCAATGAATAAACAATTAATATTAGTGTGCACAATAATATCAGGCCTCCTTGTCGGATGTAATGGTAGCAGCGAGAGCGAGAGCGAGAGTCAGCAGAGTGAGAGTGAAAGTGAAAGCAACCTATCAAATAGTCGTCGAGTTGATGTTGATCGAAGTGTCGATCTCAAATTTTCGGATGATTTTTTATGGGGAGGAGCAACGGCCGCTTTTCAGGTCGAGGGTACCCACCCTTATTTTGAAAACGATGATGCCGAGGCAGAAGTGATTACTGGATATCTGGATGGTAAATCTCGTTCAAAATGGGATTTTTTAACGGAAAACAAAGCCAGCGGTGGTATCAATTTGACCTATGGAGAACGAGCTTATACCGTCATCGATCAATATCACCGTTTTGAATCTGATTTTGATATATTAGAAGATTTAAATCTCAGCGCCTATCGTTTTTCTGTTGCCTGGACACGTATCGTACCTAACGATGGAGCGCCACTGCCTATAGAAGCTATTGATGCTTTTAGCCAATTGCCATCAAAAGCATTAGTGGACGGAGCCGCACTCGGCAGTCCACAAGCACTTGGAGCTATGCAACAGTACGAAGTGGGTTTTGATAGAACACCATTTGAAGGTTTATTTAACCGCTTACCTGATGATACATATCCAACCATAGCCGAGGCTATTCGCCATGCAGCCCCAAAAGTGGGGGATATTGTTCCTGTATTTTTGCCGAACGGCGGGTTTACATATGCCGCAGCAGTTGACGACCCAAGCAATCCAGACGCTTCTGCCCCACCAAGCTATATTTTACAGGCAGGGTATTATCCTTTAAATTACAAAGGGTTAAATCATTACAAGCAGATGATTGATTCTCTGGTTTCCAGAGGTATAACGCCAGTAGTCACTATGTATCACTGGGATATGCCAATGTCGTTATGGGCAGCTACCTTTAGGTCATGGAGTGAGCGTACAACTATTGAATATTTTCAAAATTATGCGGAAATTTTATTAACCGAATACGGTCAACAGGTGCCTTATTGGATCACTATAAATGAACCTTTTTCAGACGCGTGTGTTAGTGATGGTGTTATCGGCGGTGTGATCACAGGAGTCTATTCACCTGAGTTTTTATCCACTTTTAACGATAAAGTCGGTTTTAACATTGATGTGTTATCACAATGTGTACCACAATTACATAACATCTATGCAGGTCATGCCCGAATTAAAAACATGGCTGATCAAATGAAAGCTGGCTCGTACATTAGTAGAGTAACTGGGCAAAATATTATCCTTCCAGCTACATCTAATGTGGGGATAGTAGTAGGCGCAGGCGTTGGCGATCCTGTCACTGATGATACTTTAGATGCTAAAGCGACTGAAATGTATAACAGAACATGGGCAGCCATGTGGCTCACTCCTTTTAGTCACAAAAGTGCGCCTGCTCATTCAGGTTATAGTGATTTACCTTATGCTCGCACTGACACATACCAATATGACCTGTGGGCTGTAGAGTACTTTAAACAATATGGCGCTTACCTAGTTAAAGAAGATTGTTTAGCCGCTTTACCGCCTGCCGCTTGTTTCGGTACGATTGCCAGAGCAGACCTTGAGAAAGACTGGCAACTGATGGCCAAAGTGGGAATGGATTTTATCGGCACCAATTATTACCGCCGACCTGAAATTAATATGATTCCACCATCTCAACAAAATCATAAAGCTGATGATAGTTGGTTCCAGAAAAATTCTTTCTCACGGGAAATTGGTATCAGTCTTAGTGGCTCAGAGAAAATAACCAGTGACAATGGTCGTTTTGATCCACAAGGTTTGTATGACGGATTGCAGCATCTACAACACCAATTTCCTGATGCGGACATTATGATCACTGAAACTGGAGCCAGCTACCAAAGAGCTTTTGATGGCACTAACCAAGAATCCGTTTCCGATGCAAATCAAATAGATGACTTCTTTAGGATAAGATTTAATGAAGGAATGGTAGAAGCAGCGTGGAAAGCAAAGCAAGATGGGGTTAACTTAATAGGTATGATGCCATGGTCAACATTTGATAATTTCGAATGGACTGCAGGTACAAAAAACCGTTTTGGTTTAATTCATATCGATTATGATTCTCCAAATTTAGATCGTATATATAAAGACAGCGCATTTTGGTTCCAAGATGTAGCGGGCTTTAATGGTCTAAGAGCAAAAGACTAAACCCTATAATCCCACTTGCACAAAGCAAGTGGGGGGGAATCTCATTGTTCAAAGTGATTGGCAGCTATACAGCCAACCGATAAAGTGAATACTAATTTTTTATCGAGACATGCTTAGCATAGTGCTTGGTATTATTTTTCAAACATGTTTGGTCTCACTGCCTATTCAGCTGGTGACCAAGCAGTTTTCAACCATATAGATAACCGATTTATTGCTCATTATTTGTAGCATAAGGGTAAAAATATTTTGGTACAACCATTTAGAAGATTAAGCCTTTAACGGTTTTAAACAACTCATACAACGCAAAAATTTTAAGAGGAAATTATGAATTTATCGGTAATAGATATCTCAGTATTTATTGTCTATGTCGTGGCATTAATTGTGATTGCATACATGGTATCTAGAGAAAAACCAGGACATGAAAAAAATACTAATGATTATTTTTTAGCGGGTAATAGTCTGCCTTGGTGGGCCATTGGTGCTTCACTTATTGCTGCTAATATATCGGCAGAACAAATTATCGGCATGTCAGGTTCGGGTTATGCGATTGGTTTAGCTATTGCCTCTTATGAATGGATGGCGGCAATTACCTTAATTGTTGTTGGTAAATATTTTTTACCCATATTTATTAAAAAAGGCATTTACACTATGCCGCAGTTCTTAGAGCAACGTTTTGATAAGCGAGTAAAAACTATATTAGCTATATTTTGGCTAGGGGTTTATGTTTTTGTTAATTTAACCGCCATTCTTTGGTTAGGTGCTTTAGCAATTAATACCATCACAGGTGTTGATTTAATGACAGGCATGATTTTTCTAGGTTTATTTTCTCTTGCGTATTCATTATATGGTGGGCTAAAGGCCGTTGCTTTTACTGATATTATTCAAGTGGTGCTGTTGGTTTTTGGTGGTTTATTTTTATCTTACACAGCTTTAGATCTAATTGGCGGTGGTCAAGGCATACTTGTTGGTTTTGATACTTTGGTAACTTTAGCGCCAGAAAAGTTTGATATGGTTTTATCTGAAGATAATCCTCATTATGTTAGTTTGCCTGGATTATCAGTGCTGGTAGGTGGTATGTGGGTAATGAATTTATCTTATTGGGGATTTAACCAATATATCATTCAACGTACGCTTGCCGCCAAGAATTTAAGAGAAGGTCAAAAAGGTATTGCCTTTGCCGCTTTCTTAAAATTATTAATGCCAATTATAGTGGTTTTGCCAGGTATTGCTGCCGTTGTATTACTGCCAGATTTAGAACGCCCAGATAATGCCTATCCACAGCTGATGAATTTAATGCCGGTAGGATTAAAAGGTTTAGTGTTTGCAGCACTTGTGGCGGCAATTGTTTCGTCGTTAGCCTCAATGACTAATAGTATAGCAACAATTTTTACTATGGATATTTATGCCAATATTAAGAAAGATCTTCCGCAAAAGCATTATGTATTCGTTGGTCGAATAGTTAGTTTTTTAGCTCTCGTTGTTGCCATGATTACCGCTCAACCATTACTAGGTCAATTTGATCAAGCCTTCCAATACATTCAAGAGTTTACTGGATTTTTTACACCAGGTATTGTGGTGTTATTTTTACTCGGCATGTTTTGGAAGAAAACAACCGCTAATGCTGGGCTGATAGCAGCATTAGGCTCTGCTATATTATCCTTTATTTTCAAAATTTTCTGGCCTGAACTGCCGTTTATGGATCGTGTTGGTTTAGTGTTTATTTTATGTCTAGTTTTGGCCATAATCACATCACTTATAGAAAAACAAGGTCATCATGAAGGAGCCATTGAATTAAAAGATATTAGGTTTAAAACTACTAATGGTTATAACATTTCGGCTATTGCTGTTTCTTGTATTTTAGTTGCTTTCTATTCGACCTGGTGGTAGTTGGATTTTTATCTCATAGGCTGATAATGAGTATTTAAAGTTGAGAGAAGTATTTGCTCTACTTTAAATGCTTTCTTATAAGGGGAGCAACGGAAGGAATTATAGATGAAATAATGTCTTATGACCGTTTGAGTATAGTGATAACTCACTATGGGGGCGTTATGTATGGACTCCACACCCTCCCTCTAAACGACAGCCTGAATTAACTCTCCAGGAGAGCTACGATATTAAAATCTCTTATTTTTGGAAAAAATCATGAATAACGTTAAAAGTGATATGGTGAATTTGGTTGCTGATATTGGCGGTACCAATATTCGGTTGGCAATTGCTGGTAGTGTTAATGACATTGCAGAAATTGTCACATATCAATGTGAAAAATTTGCCCATTTAATTGATGTACTCCGTTTATATATTTCACAAAAACAACTTGATGGTAAAAGCATTAATGCCTGTCTAGCAATTGCTTGTCCTGTTGATGGTGATTTTATTTCCATGACAAATTTACCTTGGAAGTTTTCACAAAAAGAGTTGAAAGCGAAGTTAAAACTTAATAGTTTGACACTAATAAATGATTACAGTGCTATTGCTCTGGCTATTCCTTATTTAAATGATGATCAAAAATTTAAAATAGGTAGGGGAGAGGTAGTTGAAAATAGTGCAATTTCTGTATGTGGTCCCGGTACTGGCCTAGGCGTAGCAACCTTAGTTTCATTAGATAATAAATGGCACTGTGTTAGTGGTGAAGGAGGTCATGTTGATTTTGCTCCAGTTAACGAATTAGAGGTTGGCATTTTTTCTTACATTCTCAAAATTAAACAACGAGTCTCTTATGAACAGTTATTATCTGGTTATGGGTTAGAGCAGATATATCAAGCTTTAATTGATATGAACCATGATTCGTTAAGAGCAGAAAGTGAAAAACTTTCTGCCGAAGTTATTAGTAGTCGCGCCATAAATAACAGTTGTGTTATTTGCGGACAAGCTTTAGAGCAGTTTTGCCAGATTTTAGGTAGCTTTGCTGGTAACTTAGCATTGACGGCTAACAGTTTAGGCGGAGTATATATTGCAGGTGGCATTGTACCTAGATTTATTCGCTTTTTAGCACAAAGTGGTTTTAGAGAACGTTTTGAGACAAAAGGGCGGTTATCAGCATTAACTCAACAAACTCCAACGTATGTGATCACTGAAACTCAACCAGGGTTACTAGGTGCTTCAGCTTATTTAAATCAACTTTAGATAAGTACGAACTTGATTTAACGCAAGACATTTGCCATCGCTTGGCTTCAAATTGGAGCCAACAAAAAGCCCCTTGCGGGGCTTTGGATTCAAAATAAGATAGGGCTAAAATTGAGAACACCTCTAAAGTGCCACAAGCCCCTTTATCAAATTAATCGGATCTCATTGGTTACAAACTAATTTTTACAACCATTCTTATCGCAAGTGATTTTTTGGTGTGAATCAACTCAATGAGTAGAGTTATTCTTAGTATCAACGCCACACCCTGTTTTGGCACCTTTATTACCTTGGTATACCACTCCTATAGGGTTATGCTTAACTGCTATGTTATTCTCCTTTTAAAATACTTTTTAATTGAACAAATATTGTTCATGATTTTTTTAGCTCCCCCCCCTCCGTATTGGTAGGGGCTTTAACAACTGCCTTAATAACTTACCACTTCTACTGTACAAACAACATACAACACCAATAGTAAATAAAGTGAGTGGATTGGAGCCGTTAAAGCTCGCAAATATATAAATAGGATCAATCATTTCCACACCTTCTCTAGAGTCATCCATTACTCTTAGTAACCATTCATTTTACCTTGCAAAGCGGGGAGTGTTTACTTTGTTGAATAACTCAGCACTTGAGGCTGGTCTATATTGTTTAAAATGA
>MAAL01000198.1:26787-27122 GCA_002163245.1 Gammaproteobacteria bacterium 42_54_T18
CGTTAACAAATTTAAAGCAAGTAGCATTGTTATCATGAATTTCATCGTATGACTCCTGTAGTTTTAAACTAGTTAATAAACTCTTTTAACTTTGCGTTAAGTTACAATTTTCCAAGCGCCATCAGCCTGTAAACATGCGGTTCCATAGGCTTGTTCTGTTTTACCACCAACGGTAATTTCTTGTTGGAATTCACGACAACTTAAACCATTGGCATTTGTTCCTTCCTTCGTAGTCATCACATAGCCAGCAGAGTCACTATCATGCCAAGTAATTTTTTCGCCAACTTTCGCAGTAGTGGCACTCACTTGTGCACTTTCATGTTTACGCTGTGCTT
>MAAL01000120.1 GCA_002163245.1 Gammaproteobacteria bacterium 42_54_T18
AGATGCAATATGTGAACACCTTGATTGTCAACCTGGAGATATAATAGAATATACTACAAAAGGATAAGCTATGAAATGTATGAGATACTTTAACTATATACTTCTAATAACACTTTTATCTTTTTCATTTGGAGGGTGCCAGTTCGAAGCACCCAAGCCAAATGATTCTTATTATGAAAAAGAAGAAGGAGAAGGAAATGGTGGGTATTAAATTCGCAATAAATTATATCCCATAAATCTCTTTAAAAGTTGATCTAAATTCTTCTTTCGCAGTATTTAAAATTGGCTGCCCATGAGAAGGTAAAAGATGTTTGAAGTCTAAGTCTAAAATACGTGAAAACTCTACATCCTCTGGTTCACAAAAATTTCGCCACTGGGGTCCTACATTTGCAGGCTTGATAAAACCAAATTCTTTTAATCTCTCAAGGGCCATTTCGTTGATAAAAGTATCCGGCTCAATCCAGTTTTGTAAACTATCACAAGAAATAAGAATCCCACCTTCTTTGTTAATCAGTAATAAACCCTCTGGTAATTTTGAAGACTCGTAATTAAACAAAGAGAGACCCTTTATTGGCATAATGGAATCAGTAATCAGGCTGTTTGTAGTTTCAAGTCCTTCTTTATGTGTCATTTCAGGTATTGCCCAAAGTTTTGCACCATATCTGTTTACATAAAATGGGTCATCTATACCATTGTGTTTACCTAAATGATACGCTCCTAATTTGACAATATTTTCTACTTTTCCTAAAGCATCTAAGGCTTGAAGAGTTTTTTCATCTAATCTAACCGTACTTATTAAAGTAAGCGATTCCCCTTCTCTTAAAATAATCATGTTTCGACTGATTTGAAATTCAGGCATCATAAAAACACTACCTTGAACTATAAAGACATCTTTAAATATCTCTTGAATTTCACCATGAGGAGTTACTGCTGGATAAGCTTGAGACATGTTATGCCCCTAGAATTGCATCAAAGACTTGGCCGTTAGTATTTCCAAGTAAACTTTTTTGGTAATAAGTAGCTAC
>MAAL01000011.1 GCA_002163245.1 Gammaproteobacteria bacterium 42_54_T18
GCCATCTCTGCTTTGCATTGTCATGCCGTGAATTATCCGTCATAACCTTTTGTATTTAAAGGTTTTATTTGTTAACGCAACAGCATTGGGGGTGGCCGGACGCTTACCTTTGACAGCGTGGCGCTCTCTCAGACTATCAACTAACAAGAATTTCTCATTGAGTCCGACATCAAGAGAGCTGTAGCCTTTTTTAAGATTTCCTTCTCCTCTTCTATACGAGCAATCCTTTTTTCCAATTCACGAATTTTTAACTGATCTGGTGTCATTGGTGTGGCTTTATGAGGGATGCCTTTTCGCTCATCTCTAAGCTGGCGAACCCATTTACTCATTGTTGATTTGCCAACACCCATCGAGTCTGCTGCATCTTGAACGTCGTAATTTTGATCAACAACAAGCTGGGCTGCTTCAAGTCGAAATTCAGGGCTGAATGTGGGTCTACTTCTCTTCTTCATTGTGTCACCTAATCGTTAGTGAGATGATGATAACATCTCTTGTTAGGTGACCAAATTCACTATGCCACTACAGTTTTGGATTTGCTAAGCCAAGCGATGGATTCATGGCGCGGTATATACCATCACAGGCTTTCAGATTACATTCTTCATCATAGAACTGAACGAACTCTCTCGCTGAATACTCTAACACTACTACGTTATGCCCTTGAAACATAAGTCCTAGCAACTTGTTCTCGCTTTCAACCTTCCCTTTCCCCATACTTTCTAGAAATTTATTTCCTAAAACCATGTTTCCACCAACATCATTAGTATTTGTTTGCCGCTAGATTATTTAGCAACACTATACAACTCCACTCAACGATATAACAGAGGGGCTCAATCACTTTACTATTACTCACTCACAACGCTCCCGCATCACCTCATTAACATTACCCTGAATCATTTCTATCCTCCCCGCCCTCTCACATTCCCACTTATTAACCGGATACATTTTATTCCAAGCTTCCATCAGTTTCCTCTGTGACTTACCCATTTTGTAACGTTTGTAAGCACCTTCCATGTACAAGTAAGACCTTGCAATCATTCCTCGCGAGTTCTTTGGAGGTTGCGCTTTCCTTTTTCCAATCTGCATATCGCAACTGCCGAAACTTGAAGAGCCATCTGGCAACATCACAAAGTTATAGATTGTGCGCAAGTTTTCTCACTTCCTTTTACAAGGCGCGGCAAGTACACTCACGAGCTTACTAACAAGATTAAAAGGAATTAACAAAGATGGCATGCGTTAACGAAGTCTCATTCAGGAAGTACTTTGACGAGAATATGAACAGTCTTGGCATGTGGATACCTTCTAGCTCATTTGATGCGTTCGGCGGAATTACTGGAATGATAGGTGCTGTAGCGGCAGTGGTTGAAACCAACCCCATGATCACGCTCACCCAAGCATTCGTAAGGGTTGGTGCAGGCGCTATAGCAACCAATCTTGCTGCCATTGGAGCTGCTGCTTGGTGCGGAGCTGCAATCGGCAGTTTCGCTGTTGCTACAGGTAGGACGCTAGCTTGTGGCACTAGTATCGCGGATGCTATGTGGACTGCCAGAAGTGAGTTCAAAATCTACGGTACCTGGCTTGAAGCAGAATACATCGCCAACCCTAAACTACTAGGAAAGTAATCATGGCAATAGGTGAAATCGCTGGCAGCATCATTATCCTTACCGCTGTAATCTGGCTTGGCACAGAACTCTACGATTTAATACAAGTTAAACGTGGTATATTTCCGAAGAAGTCAGAAACTACAGTTGAAGACATTAAGAAGCTTCGTGACACTGGCCATGAATCTCTTGCTGTAAAACGGTTTAGACAACTACCAGAGCACAAGGGGATCTACACTCTCAAAGGTGCTAGCAAGATGGTAAGTGAGCTCTAGCTGATCTCGCTGAGTTGCTGAGCCCCTATTAATATGGGGCTTAACTATCGCACCACTTGCTTAACCATCAAACCTTAATCCAAACGCGACCCTCTAATCTAGTACCCCCCTACTAAGGATGCGACATTCCCTGTCCCAAGTAACAATACTTACACCATCAGAATCGACTTCACGCATCACACCCAGCTATGACTTTTCCCTTGCCAAAGCAGCATCAACCCCTTCCAGCAACAACTCAAGCTTGTCAGACTGCCCGTAATGACTCTGCATACCCTTATCAGCCCAACCACAGAAACCATTTATAATATCGGGACGAACATTGGCATCCTTCAATCTATCAGCCAGCGTATGGCGGAAACAGTGTGTAGTGAACCCTTTAAAGCGAGACCTAAGAAGTGCGTTCACCGCGCCATTACAGGTAGCATGATCAAACTCACCCGTTTTATTCCACTGAGGGAAGGCGTACAACTGACCATCCGATGCGCCCACCTTGACCTTCTTGGCAATTTCCAAGCTTAGCCCAGCTAACGGTACACGCCTTGAGCCCGCAGCAGTCTTTATATCCCGATTCTCAGCTACGCGACAAACGATATGAGGCACATCATCCCCCAAACGAATATCAGCCAGTAGAATCCCACCTATCTCACCGGAACGAGCACCTGTATCAACCAGCAAACCCAGAACTTGAGCCGTAGTAAGCTCTGATTTCTCCAAAATAAAACGCTTAACTTGAACAAGCTGCCTTGGGGAGAAAGTTAGCTTCTTTTTAACATCCGAGCCAACCCCCTTGATGGTCACACGATCAAAGGGATTCTTTATATCCAGCTCATAAGTAGCTATTGCCCCTTCCACATAGAGCCTGACAGCCCCAAGCCTCTTCTTAACAGTACCCGTCTGACTACCATCATCCAACATCTGATCGACGGCATCTTGTACCTGCTTACGCCGAATCAAATCCAACCGAGTCGTTGGCAGCAACTTAGTGAAACTTGAGAAGTGGCGTGCAATATCACTACGTCTCCTCTTCAAAGCAATATCCCGCCCTGGTTTAACTACTATTGCCTTTAAAGCGTCAGCCTCAACCTCCGCCAGGGTTAGCTTCTCATTGCCGCGCAAGATATCCATAGCTCTCCGCTCATGAGGATCAGCAGGTGAATACTCGCCCCCTATGTCATGTTTTAAAGCTAGATCCTCCATAAACTGATTGTAGGGGTTACCAGGATTACCCAAGTCTTCAAGGTCGGGCTGATCAGCAATAGGAATGGGAGCCAAGTCATAACTCTTCAATAAAGCGACGGCCTTTGTCCGCTCACCAGTGGATCGCAACTGCTCAAACTCTTGCTCGTACTTCAAGGTATACGCTACGCAGCGCTTAACAGCCTCGGTTTCAACCTGAGTCTTAAGTGAATGGTTGTGCTCACGCTTCCCATTATAGAATTCACGCAGATCTTGAGGGATACCTAGGCGGAAGTAGAACGCACCTGAAGGGCGACGTACAAGATGTTTAACGGTCATGGTTATGCAGCCAACTTTGAGGACAAATCGAGGCATCTATCTTACCTCTAGCAAAGCGATAAAGATTAGGGATTTGTAACCTGTTTTGTAACCTACCCAAACCCCAGAAACAACAAAGCCCCCGATATACGGAGGCCTTGAGCAGTTACTAGGTAACAATATGGTGCGCCAGGAAGGAGTCGAACCTCCGACCACCTGGTTCGTAGCCAGGCGTACTATCCAGTGCTTTCACGGCCTGTAGCGAGATAAATATATGTTATTCCGCCTACTTACCCCCTATTGGACGGGGCTTTGCGGGATAAATATATGTCAGCATTTCAACGCCAGGTTGAGCCTTGCAGGGTGATAAGTCTCGTCACGACAAGGCCGCGACAAGACCCTGTTTAAACCATCCAACGTGTAATATCACCATCGCCCTTTTGCGTACGTTCCAATACCTCATAATACCCGTTACGTCTTTTGCTTGTCAGCGATTAGAAATAGCAAAGGGACCAAAACCATTGTCGAAATCTAATAACAAATTATCTACTTAACATTTAAAACGCACGTTAACAGCAGCAATGTTACCGTGCAAAATCAATGTTACCGTTATTTAACTGCTTCAACAGCACCCTACACCCCAGAAACATGTTGCTCATGTCCCTTAAATGCACTAACTTGATTTAAGAGACACTTAGAGAGTGAAAATGACACAAGAAATCAAACAACAAGAAGATGAAATCATCGCCACTTTGGAGAATCACCCAGAAGGTATTTCTCGTGGGGAAATCACTGAAAAACTCAGTTTTACCATCAATAACAAGACCTTACAGCGACGACTAGCCACCCTGTCTGGAACAGGAAGAATAACCAAATCCGGTGAGAAAAAGACCACCCGCTATTATCCATCTCAAACCTCTGCAGAGATTAATAAGGGACATTTAAAGGACACTCCAGCCAACATATTTAGCGTCAAAAGCCAGGAAAAGCTCCAATTTTTGGATACCCCGCTCCATACGCGGGAGAAAGTGTCCTATAACCGTGACTTCCTGGAATCTTATGTCCCTAATAAGAGCGAGTATGTCCCTAAAAAAATGCAGAAAAACCTCTTTAAAGAAGGTAAACGCGTTGATGACCAGTTAGCGGCTGGCACCTACGCAAGGCAAATCTGTCAGCGGCTTTTGATTGACCTGTCCTATAATTCCAGCCGACTGGAGGGCAATACGTATTCTCGGCTAGATACTCAAAAGCTGGTAGAGGAAGGCATCTCGGCAGAAGGCAAAATCCATGAAGAAACCGTGATGATCATGAACCATAAGGAAGCCATCCTCTTCCTGGTGGAAAACGCGCAAGATGTCGAACTAAACAGCCTGATCATTCGTAATTTGCACCACTGCTGTCCCACAGTTTCATAACATCGACAACTGTTTGTTTTTATCTGGCTCGTCATCAATTGGTGGCGAGAACAAATCGTACAAATTTCTTCGATCAAAAAGGTTCAGCT
>MAAL01000117.1 GCA_002163245.1 Gammaproteobacteria bacterium 42_54_T18
TGAGCAAAAAGAAGTGCTATTAGAAGATGAAATTGGCAGGCAAGTTAAAGCCTCTATCTATTACGCCACTGACATTGACGCCAGCCTAAAACCCTATTCCTGGTATAAAAAACACGTTTTATTAGGCGCCATAGAATCGGCCCTACCTGACGCGTACATTGAGAGAATTAGTTTAATTGAAAGTGTCCAGGACCCGGATGGAAAACGAGATAAGCAACAACGAGCCATACACGACTCTTTTTCCAAGGGACCTTATTCGAAATAAACCGCTTTTTATGCGTGAGCCATTCACGTTGTCTCATGCACTGCCTAGACGTCTATACTGGTAATCACGACACCCAATTACCAGGAAGCTTGTTATGACGGCCAACAGAATTGAACGGGATAGCATGGGGGAATTATCGGTTCCGGTGGATGCTTTATATGGTGCCCAAACCCAGCGTGCCATCAATAATTTTACGGTAAGTGGCAGTCCTATGCCCAGGGCCTTCATTGACGCCTTACTGCATATTAAACGAGCGGCCGCCCAGGCCAATGCCCAGTTAAAACAAATACCCCAGGACGTGGCCGAGACAATCGTTGTGGTGTGCCAGCAATTACTTAAAGACCCTAACCTGATGCAGCACTTTCCGGTTGATGTGTATCAAACCGGCTCTGGCACCAGCACCAACATGAATGCTAATGAGGTGATCGCCCACCTGGCTAGCCAAAAATTGGGCGCTAAGGTAGGGCCCAACGATCACGTGAATTGTGGGCAGAGCAGCAACGACATTATACCCACCTGTATTCATGTGAGTGCGGCATTGACCCTTAATCAAGAACTATTGCCGGCATTAAATCATTTGGCGGCTGAGATTGAAAAGAAATCGGCCAGCGTTGCCCATCACATTAAAACCGGTCGAACTCACTTGATGGATGCCATGCCGGTGAGTCTGGCTCAGTCTTTGGATTCCTGGGGCGCTCAGGTCACACAAAATATCCGTATGCTCACTCAGCATCAAGCCAGCATACAAACCCTGGCTCAAGGTGGCACAGCGGTGGGCACGGGCATTAATGCCCACCCGGATTTTGCCAGCCTGTTTACTAAGCAATTGTCGTCGGCCTTGCAGATTAACTTCACCTCGGCCGAGAATTTTTTCCCGCTTATCGGCACTCAAGATACCGCTGTAGCCCTGTCTGGCCAGCTAAAAACCACCGCGGTTTCCATTATGAAAATTGCCAATGATTTACGCTGGATGAATTCGGGGCCTTTGGCCGGGTTAGGGGAGATATCTCTTGAGGCCTTGCAGCCAGGCTCCTCAATCATGCCTGGCAAGGTGAACCCGGTAATACCTGAAGCCGCGGCCATGGTGGCCGCTCAGGTGATGGGTAACGATGTGGCCATCACCATAGGCGGGCAATCGGGCAATTTTGAGTTGAATGTCATGTTGCCCATGATCGCCAACAACCTGCTGTCCAGCCTGGAGCTATTAAGCTCGGTATCCAAATTGCTGGCGGATAAGGCCATCGCCACCTTCACCGTCAATGATCATAAACTCAACGAGGCATTGGCAAAAAATCCCATACTGGTAACCGCGCTTAACCCTATTATTGGTTATGAAAAAGCAGCAAAAATTGCCAAGCAGGCTTACCAGGAGAATAGAGCCATCATCGAGGTGGCGCTGGAGAATACCCAGTTAAGCCGAGAGGAGTTACAGGTACTATTGGATCCGTCACGCTTAACCCAGGGCGGTATTTAGGGCGTTATGGTTTGGCTGGCAGTAATGGATTAATAGCCGGTCATCTCAAGGTAACCTACTCCCAGTGTTTGGCCGGTGTGTGCATCAACAATGGTTACCGTGCCTTCCCAGTAGCGTACTAGGGTGGTCATGTATTGGTCGGCTACCTGGGCTTCGATGATCCAGTCGCTGTTGTTACTTGGGTATTTTAATCGCCATTTAATGGGAAATTTTTTGCCATCTTCTGCGGTCCACCATGCCAGCGGCGTAAGTTGTATATCGCTTGGACGGATGGATTGAGTCATGCCCGTTTGATTTATCCATTTTCCCTGGCTGCTTGGGTGAGCCTGTCCGTCTTTTGTTCTGAGCTGGTAATACATGAGCTCCTGATGGTCATGTAGCTGAATTGAAAACCAGTCCCATCCCACTTGGTTGTCGCTTAGCTGGCTGCTGCCCCATTCCCTGTCTAGCCAAGACGTTCCTGTGACCTGATAGCTGTGTTCACCAATATTTAATCTGCCTTGGGTCTGCAGGCGGCTCAGGGAATAATAATAGGAGGCGTTACCGAAAGCTGGGCTTTTTTGGCTGAGCCCTTCATCCCCCTGCAGTACCACGGGTTTGTGTGAGGCGAGGGAAAAATTGACTGACATCTGCTCATCTTGCACAGATAGCTGCCAGGGAAATCCGTGTTGGCTATCTTTTTGGCCGATAAGTTGCCAGTTTTCCAGCCAGATTTTTACCGGCTCTGTACTGGCTCCGGCCAAATTTAGAGCCTGTCGCACAATTCTTTGACCATGCACATGATGCTGTTTTTTGATGTCGGTAATGGCAAAGTGGGCCATCCAAACTTGTTGGGTACGCCAAGCGGATTGGTGGGCAATAGGGTTTGCAGTGCCGGCGGTCAGGGCAATGCGAAAAAAAGTCACCTGGTAACCAAATTGGCGGCCGTTTTCATCGTGCACATTGCCGGTAAGGTACCACCATTCATTTTTATATTCAGGGTGAGGGCCGTGATCTTTGGGGAAAACAAGTGCGCGTTTCTCGAGCACTTGGCGAAATTCTTGATTGGCGTTATTTCCCAGGATATCACTCACCAGCAAGTGGCTGACAGGTGGCGGGGGAGAGCATGCAGTCGAAGCCAGAATGAGTAGCAATGTCACAATGGGGCGCTGACAATGTTTAAACTTGTCGATCATTATTCCTCCCTCAATGCAGGTGCTATGACGGCATTGGCACTCTTAATTGCAGGGTAAATTCCAGCCAGACCGGCAGCAGAGGTGGAAATTAACAGCGCCTGCCACATGACCGAAAAAGGATAAATTTGCTGCATACTCCAGCCAAAGGAGCGAACATTAATGACCTCAATTAGAATATTCGACATCAGCATTCCCAAAGGAATGGCCATCAGCCCGGCCAATAACCCCATCAACATGGACTGGGTTATGATCATAAATCTGAGTTCTCCCTGGGTCATGCCGATGGCCCTTAAGGTGGCAAACTCTTTTTTTCTCTCCATTTGCAAGGCCATGAGCGCACTGAGTATGCCCATGAAGGCCACCGCAATCGCCAATAGTCGTAATACCTGGGTGATGGTAAAGGTGCGATCAAATATTATAAGGGATGCCTGGCGAATTTCTTTGCTGGAGCGCACCACAATCGCCATGGGGTGATGACTGGCCAATTCCCTAATGGCCTTTAATAGGGTTGCCTGCTCGGTGTCGTGCTGTCGATAAATACTGAGCACAGAGATCTGTGTATCCGGCCAGTTTTGTTCATACAGGTTTCTATGCATGGCCATGAGACCCAGGCTTGAGGTGTAATCATAAAATATACCCAGCACTATGAATGGTTTTTCACCGCTAGGGGTTTGAATTTTTATGGAGTCATTGAGTTGAATCTTTTGGTGATAGGCCATGGGCTCGGAAATAAGTATTCCCTTGCCTTGTTTAAACTGCCGACGAAAGTCTGTGACCGAATGTTTTATATTAAAACCCTTGGGTTCATGAGCGGAAGTGATGGCCATGAGGCGAATTAAACCAAATTGGGTCTCCACTTTAAGCATGCGGCTGGTATTAATGGCGGCTATGCCGGGCAGTTGTTGAATGTCAGCCACGAGCGAACTGGGTAATCCAGGGTTGTTGCGACGGGAAGATCGCCCGGCTGTGCTCACATAAATATCACCGCTCAGGGTTTGATCAAGCCAACTGGCCACCGTTACGCGAAAACTTTCTACCATGATACCCACTCCTATGGTCACCGCGATGGCCAATGCCAGGGCGGCCATGGCCAGGCCAGTACGACTGATGCCCGCTGTGATGCCGCGCAAAATTAACCGAGCCATATTGGTTAAATAGGGAGTTAATAGCAGTAAGCGGGAAAGTATCCATAAGACTGTTTGCGGCACACACAGAGTAAACCCCAACACCAATAATGACAGGGAAAAGAAACCCTGCCACAGGGTTACGTCGGGGTATTTAGCCAATAGTAATCCCAAGCCAATGAGCGCAAGTCCCATTAAGAATAATTTTGGCAAATTGGAGTTAATACTTTTTTCCAATAATGCCCTTTGCATAACCCCTATTGGCTGGGTATGGGTAGCTTCCCAAGCGGGAATAGAGGCGGCCATTACGGTGACCAATAAACCCACGGCTGCGCCCTTAAGCAGTGACCAGGAAGAGATAAAATATTCACTTACGTGCAGGATGAAATACAGGTCATTGACGGTTTGCAGCACTAACCTTAATAGCCCCTGGCCCATCAATAGGCCCAACAGCAAGCCGCCCAGGGTGCCCAAGACGCCCAAGCACAAAGCCTCAAACAGGATCAGGCTAAATATTTCAGTTTTGCTCACTCCCAGGTTGCGCAAGATGCCTAGCGTGCGACGCCGTTGTAACACAGAAAATGTCATGCAGTTATAAATTAATAGGGCTCCCACCAGTACCGCCAATAGACTCATGGCGGTGAGGTTGGTGTGGAAGGCCTTGCTCATTTTTTTTATGGCATCATTTTTTTGCTGGCTAGTGATGAGTTTTAATTGCGGGTGATCTTGTTTTGTTAACCAGGTTTTTAAAACCGCCAGTTGGCCTGGGGTGAGTGTTAAGTTGATGTGGTCCAGTTGTCCTAAGCGCCCCAGTATCTCCTGAGCGCTGGCCATGTCACAAAAAATAAGCCCAACACTGGCGGCGGGGTTATCACTGGTAAATATGCCCACCACTTTAATTTGATGTAACTTGGATCTGTGATTGAGTGTCAGCGATTGGCCAGGCATCACCTTTAACATGCGCGCGGTGCGTTCAGACAATATCGCGGTATTGGGTGACAATATGAAATCCAAAAGAGAGCTGTTGTCGGTTGTCATCTGGAAACCTTGTAAACGTTGCGAATTTCCAGTTATGGCATCTATGCCCAGTAGGGTGAGAGTGTGGCCAGCAACGGAAACCTGATCACTGACGCTGGCACGGGTATTTTGCAGGCCCAATTCCTGTCTTAGCTGGGCATACAGGCTTTCGTTTATTCCCTGTGGTCCTGCTGATAGTTGGTGGCTGGCGTGACCGGTTAGGGTGTTGAGTGACAAGGTAAAGGCTTTTTGCGCGCTGCTATTGGCAAGGTCTACCGCCACTATGATGCTGACACCCAGCATGATGCCCATTACACACAGCCAGGTTTGCCAAAAGTGCCGAGTTAAATGGCGCAGGCTGTTTTTAATGAGCAGCGTGGGCATTAATCTTTACCATGCAAAGTCACCTGGCTGCTCGGATACTTTCCCTGAATCTAAAGTGAGAATACGGTCGGCAGTTCTGGCCACCGCTAGACTGTGGGTGACCATGACTAGGGTGCAATTCATTTGTTTTACCAGGGTATGAAGTAAATTTAATATTTGTTTGCCGGTCTGCGCGTCTAAATTCCCTGTGGGTTCATCGGCTAATACCAGCATGGGCTGGTGGATTAGCGCTCGGGCCAATGCAATGCGTTGTTGCTCGCCACCGGATAATTGTTCGGGATAGTCGTCGGCGCGTTCTTCCAATTGGATTTCTTTAAGCATTTTTTTTACCCTGATTTTAATTTCGGAATTTGATTGCTGGTTTAATTCCAGGGGCAGGGCGATGTTTTCGGCGGCAGTTAGGGTGGGGATTAAATTAAAAAACTGGTGTACAAAGCCGATGTGCCGGCGCCGAAACTGGGTGCGTGTTTTCTCATTCATTTGGCCCAGGTTTTCATTGTTGATGAATACGTGGCCACTGTCGGGTAAGTCTATGCCAGCCAGTAAATTTAGCAGGGTAGACTTGCCACAGCCACTGCGCCCCAGTAAGGCAATGGTTTCCCCTTTTTGTACGTGCAGGTGGCTATTGTTTAACACCGCAACGAATCGATCGCCCATCTTGAAGTGGCGAGTCAGCTGATGTATTTGCAGTAGTGGGTGCTGCATGGAGGACTTTGATTCCGAGAAACTAATGTACTGGCTAGTATTTAATATAGCTGTAAATGGAATGTTTATGAGGGAATGCAGGAAGGGGTTATCTGAAAATAAGCCTGTTTTCAGAAGTTTAGTGGTGGTGGAGGCTTATGTTATTGGGTATTAGGCGTTAATTTAATGGCGCTGTTAGTCTGGTTGGTGCCGAAAAATATTCAATTTAAACGGTTTTGTAATTAATGTAGGCATAAAAATGGCCGCGCTGATTAATCAGGGCGGCCATTATATCTAAGCTAAAACCTAGCCTGGGTAATCACGTTTAGTGTGACCCGTGTAAAGCTGACGTGGGCGAGCGATGCGGTATTCACCACCAATCATCTCGTTCCAGTGAGCAATCCAGCCTGGCGTACGGCCAGTGGCAAAGATTACGGTAAACAACTCAGTTGGGATACCGATAGCTTTAAGGATGATGCCTGAGTAGAAATCAACGTTTGGATATAGTCCACGGGCTTTGAAGTATTCGTCTTCAAGGGCGATTTTTTCTAGCTTCATGGCCATCTTAAGCATTGGGTCATCTTGTAAACCAAGCTCTTCCAATACTTCATCACAGCACTGCTTCATAACGACAGCACGCGGATCGTAGCTCTTATAAACGCGGTGACCAAAGCCCATTAGACGGAACGGGTCGCTCTTGTCTTTGGCTTTTGCCATGAATTCTTCGATACGGCTTTCGTCGCCGATCTCAGTTAGCATTTTAAGTACGGCTTCGTTAGCACCGCCGTGGGCAGGGCCCCAAAGTGCTGCGATACCAGAGGCGATACAGGCAAATGGGTTGGCGCCAGAAGAACCGGCCATACGTACAGTAGAGGTAGAGGCGTTTTGCTCGTGATCGGCGTGCAATAGGAACACTTTATCCATGGCGTTGGCCAATACCGGGCTCACTGTTTTTTCTTCACATGGGGTGTTGAACATCATGTGTAAGAAGTTTTCAGAATAAGACAGGTCGTTACGTGGATACATGAACGGCTGGCCAATGCTGTATTTATAGACCATGGCAGCCAAAGTTGGCATCTTGGCAATCAGGCGGTGGGCACAGATTTCACGGTGATCGGCATTGGTGATGTCCAGTGAGTCATGGTAGAACGCAGACAGTGCGCCTACAACACCACACATTAGAGCCATTGGGTGAGCGTCACGGCGGAAGCCGTTAAAAAACTCGGCCAATTGCTCGTTTACCATAGTGTGTTTGCCTATGGTGCTCACAAATTTCTCTTTTTCTTCCGGAGTCGGTAGCTCGCCGTGAAGCAGTAGGAAAGAAACTTCAAGGAAATCAGATTTCGCGGCCAATTGCTCAATAGGGTAGCCGCGGTGTAATAGAACACCCTTGCCGCCATCTATGTAAGTGATTTTGGACTCGCAAGATGCGGTGGATACAAAACCTGGGTCGAACGTGAAAACGCCTTTAGGGGT
>MAAL01000148.1 GCA_002163245.1 Gammaproteobacteria bacterium 42_54_T18
TGTTATTATGTGCCAAGGCCTAATTTTCCTTTTGTATTACGTTGTTTGTTCGCACTTGCATTGTAACACTTATCGAGAATTAGGCCTTTTTTATGTCAAACTGTGGGACAGCAGTGACCTTACATATACTAAGCTAATTTAATACCGCTCGATTTGCACTGATAAAGGTCTTGGTATGTCCCGAGGGATGTGTTTCGATTATATATCGAAACCTATAGATCCTGATGAGTTAGAGAATAAAATTTTATATTGGCTGGATAAGGATAAAGTCTTAAAGGAGGGCGTTATGAGTGATCAATATGTGAATAAAGAAGATATTCCTGAACTACCTATATGGGATAAGGCCTCGGCCTTAAAAAGGCTAGGAGGTAATCAGAAAAGACTTGATAAGTTAGTGTCACTTTTTCTGTCAAGTATTCCTGCACTTGCGGAAGGTTTAGCTCAAGCAATTACTGATGGTGAGAATGATAAAGTGATGGAGCATGTACATACTATCAAAGGGGTTTCTGCCAATCTCGGTGCGCTTCAATTACAACAGGTTTCTTCTTGTCTGGAGTTGGCGGTAAAAGATGGGGATACCGATAAATTACATGAAATACATGTTCAATTTATAGAATGTTTCGACAGTTTTTGCCAGTTGATTGAAAAGGATTTGACATAGAAAATCCTTTTTAGCTAGTTAACGCGTTAGCCTGGTTCTGTATTCATTGGGCGACACGTTTGCCCAGTTTTTAAAGGCTTTGGTAAAATTGCTTGCATCGCTGTACCCGAGGGTTTCGGCAATTTGCTCCATGGTGTTTTTGGTGTTTTCCAACAAGTTGATTGCTTGTGTAAAACGTTCAGAGTCTTTTATTTTTTGATAGGTTGTACCTGCATCGTGTAATTTTCTCTTTAATGTGCGGGTGGAAATGTTCATTTCTTCTGCCACCAGGTCAATGGTTGGCGTTTTGTTTTCATGGTTGCGAAAATGAGAGCGAACTTGAGCGGTAATGTCTGTTTTTAAACTAAGTTGTACTAATTCGATTTCACATTCTTTTTTTGCTTCATCAAAAAGTGAAGGGTTTGCTGATGCTAGTGGCTGTTGTAAGTATGAAAGGGGGCAGCGTAGCTCATCTCTGTCTTGATTAAATTTAATGGTGAGCCCTGGAGATAATATGCCTGGAGGGATTTCACAGGGGGCATCAAAGGTTAGCAGGATTTCAGCTTTGATGTGTTCTTGATTTTTTCCTGCTAACCAGCGAGCGATGGTTTCAATACTTATAAATATGGATAACGCATGAAATAGCGCGACTTCAGATGATATTGTCTCATCGCTGCCGTGCATACTTAAACAGGCTTGGTCATCTACAATTGCAAAGTTTAAGCGCTCCCCCCCACCGGACCGTGTTTGAATAAACTTAATTAATAAACTGGCCGCATCTAATAGGGATTGGCTGCTTTGCGCGGCAAAGCCTAGTACGCCGTGACGTGAGATGGTCAAGCGTTTACCGTATTTGATGGGTAATAAAGGGTCGTTCAGGCCTTTTATCACGTTTCGAACCACTTGATCCATCGAATGATGACGAATCCGGCAATTGGGTTTTATTAATGTATTCAATGGGATAGAGGTATCACGCAATACCTCTTGTGGAGTCATTCCACATTCGGACGCGTATTCATTCAGAGCGATTAGGTAATCGACTGAAATTGCGAACTCTCCTTTACCAATCGTCTCAAAGTTATCTGTCATGGCCCCATATAACCACAAATTCGACACAATTAAACATTATATCTACCTTAAGACCATAGGATAGTAGAAACAGGTACCCGGCAAAGGCGAGGGTGTCGCACATTATATCTGTTTGAGGGGAGTAACATATGACAGCCATGCAGCGAATTTCCGGGGCTCCGGCCATTAAACCACGTAAAATGGACTTTCCATTTAGCGATATCACAGAAAAATATTTCTTTAATAACAACAGTATTATTACTACTTACATGGCTGCGCTGTCCGCAACATTCCCTCCAGGAGAAAAAGGTTTTATAGATTCGGTGCGAAATTACCGTGATCAAATAACGGATCCAGAATTACAAGAAAGTATTAAGGGATTTATTGGTCAAGAAGGTCAACATAGTTATCAGCATAAAGAAATTAACAAAGTATTGAATGATTTAGGTTTGTTTGTTCATCGTATAGAAAAGGATTTAGAGAAAAAAATTAGGGATGACAAAGGGCGCTTGGATAAGCGTGACTTTTTGGCGTCGACCGTTGGAATGGAACATATTACTGCGATTATGGCTGAGTACTTACTTGAAAATCCGCATATTCTCGATCCTTTGCCTACATCTGCTCGAGAGTTATTGTTGTGGCATGCAGTTGAAGAAATTGAGCATAAAGCCGTAGCGTTTGATGTTTACGAAGCTTGTGTTGGTGAGCGAAGACGATTGCATATTGTAATGGGTGTTCAAACGGTGTTGTTTTTGTGGCAAGTTGGGTTGTATCAGTTGTCTTTGTTACGCTGGGCGAAAAAAATGCCTAGTATTAAAGATGCAGTGGGTGCTGCAAAATTCTTTTTTGGTAAGGATGGCTTGGCTCGAAATATCGTTAAACCATATTTGGATTATTATCGGGATGATTTTCATCCGTGGGATAACGACAATACAGCATTGATAAATAAGTGGAAAGAATCCAGAGGTTATCCGCTGGATGTAGATTTAACAGAAGCCAATATTCAGGGGGCAACATCAGTATGAATAAATTTGATCAAGCGGTTATTGCTATAACAGGAGCATCATCCGGGATTGGGGCTGCACTGGCCTATGCATTATCGAAGCAAAATGCGCGGTTAGCATTAAGTGATATTAATGGTGATGCACTGAATGCTGTTAAAGCAGAGTGTTTATCCTTAGGTGCTTCTGCAGTTGTTGTTGATACGCTTGATGTGGCCGATTCAGTTGCGGTAAATCAGTGGGCTGATAGTGTTTATTCTCATTTCGGCCAAGTGAATGTTGTTATTAATAATGCCGGAGTGAGCCTTACTGGTTGTGTTGAAGAAACGTCTGATAAAGATTTTCAGTGGTTAATGAATATTAATTTTTGGGGTGTGGTATATGGTAGCAAGGCATTTTTACCCTATTTGAAGCGAAGTGAATGGGGACATGTTGTTAATGTATCCAGCCTTTTTGGACTAATTGCGGTTCCTAATCAATCGGCTTACAACGCGGCTAAGTTTGCGGTTAAGGGATTTAGTGAAAGTTTGCGCATGGAGTTGGAGATTGAGAAGTCTACGGTCTGTGTAAGCTGTGTGCACCCAGGGGGGGTGAAAACAAATATCGCTAATAGTGGGCGGTTGGGCCGTGTTGTGGGCCGACAAGCATCCCATGATGATATGAAGAAAGAGTTTAATCAAAAGTTAGCAAGAACAACTCCGGATCAAGCCGCAGCAATTATTTTGAAAGGTATTGAGCATAAAACACCGCGCATTCTTGTAGGTGTTGACGCCAAAATAGGTGATGTAGTACAGCGAATATTACCGACAGGCTATCAAAAACTAATTAGTCGAATGATGGGGTGATAGACATGGAAGTAAGAACGGGTTATGCCGAGGCGAATAATATTTCGATTTATTACGAAGATATGGGGGAACAGCATCACCCGGCGATATTGTTGGTGTGCGGTATGTCTGTGCAATTAATTCATTGGCCAGATGACTTTTGTCAAAAGTTAGTTGCACAAGGTTATCGGGTGATTCGGTTTGATAATAGAGAAACTGGGCTAACGACACGTAGCCATGTGAAAGTACCACCACCGGTGATGCAGAGCTTTATTCGTTTTCGTTTGGGAATGGAGGTTCATGCAGAATATAATTTAGATACACTAGTATTAGATGCAGTGTCGTTGTTGGACGCGTTGGATATACAGCAAGCTCATTGGGTCGGGTTTTCCATGGGGGGAATGATTGCGCAATTAGCTGCGGCACATTATCAACAACGGGTATTAAGTTTAACGTCCATTATGTCCTCTACCAATGAGCGTCATCTGCCCGGAGCTCGATGGGATGTGTTATTAGCGATATTAAATCGACCCAAAGACAAGTCAGAAAAAGCCATTGTCGATGCTGGGGTGGCGGTATTTAACAAACTACAAAGCCCTAAATATAAAGTCCATGATGACGTGTTGGCGTTTGATGTTCGTCGCGCTATAGCTCGTGCTCGTCGACCAATGGCTGGGGCAATGCATCAAATGGCTATCTTTTCTACGGGAGGTTTTTCAAAGCGTTTGAAACAGATCAGTGTACCAACGTTAGTGATACATGGAGATAGAGACCTTTTGGTTCGATTACAGGGTGGTAAGCATAGTGCGAAATCAATCCCTAATGCGTCGTTAGAAATAATTCCTGGCATGGGGCATGACTTCCCGCCAGGGCTTATTGGGAAGCTTACAGGGCTTATTATGGGGCATGTATCCGCAAGCGCCCCCGTGGCTGGAGTCTCATAAGTCGACCCTAGATTGAAGTCTCTAGATGAAAAGAATCGATAGCTTTTGTGCTGTATGTCACAAAATTTATCAGTACTTTTCATCTAGAGACTTTTCTCTTATCTGCCAAACTTCTTTACCAAGCAAGGCGAGAACTATCTAGGTAGATAGTTCGATATATAGAGCCTTACACTGTTAATTATAAGGTAAAGAGGGATTCACCATGAGAATGTTTACTATAAAGCGCGATACTGATAATTCACGTCTATCTCCTGAAGCGACTCGAGCAGTAGCAGCATCAACTCAGTTGAAGCTAAAAAGATATCAATCTCGTCAAGGTAAGTCTGAGTTCGCCGGTCCTGCTCTTAGTATTGCTGATACCCTGTCAATATCAGCAATTTCTGGAAGTGTTGAGTATATGAAAGTTGAAGTGAATGAAGATGCACCATTGTCTGCCGCGATACCTTTTAGTATTCACTAGGCTAAGTTTGTTTGTCAGGTTTGTTGCTCAATAATGCCTGTGTATAATACTTTTAACTTCGAAAATATTTGGCCTGGACATTGTGGAATTAGCTTCCCGTTAATACTTCTCACAGGGATTAATTCAGCACCAGTGCCGGTAAGGAATACTTCATCAGAGGCAAGCAATGTCGCTTCCGGTATTGATGCAATATCGTAGGGGATTCCCGACTCTTGCGCTAATGCTAAAATGGTTTTTCGGGTAATACCATTTAGTGCACCGTCGTCACACGGCGGAGTAATTAACTTTCCCTTGTGAACGATGAAAACATTTTCAGCAACGGCTTCCGCTACATTATTTTGGTCGTTCAATAAAATCGCTTCATCTACGTTTGTTCTATTTGCCTCTTGTTTTGCCAAAATACTATTGAGGTAATTTAGACTTTTAATCCGTGGATCTAATGCACTGCTTGATATTCGACGTGTTGTTGCAATAATTGTTGTTATACCTTGATGAATAGCATTGGCTGGCATCATATTGAGTTCAGCAACAATGATGAATACATTTGCTGGTCCACAGCCGATAGGGTTTAACCCGATTGCACCAACCCCTCTGGTAACGACTAGTCGAATATACCCATGAGAGAATAAAGCCTGTTCACACAAATTTGTTATTGCACTGATGAGTTCAGCAGTAGTGTAGGGAATGACAATTTCAAGGCTGTTGGCCGATGCAAATAAACGTTCAATATGATCATGCATCAACAGCGGTTTGTGGTGGTAAAAACGAATACCTTCAAAAACACCATCACCGTATAAAACCCCGTGATCAAATATGGATAGGGTTGCATCTTCTTGATTGCATTGGTTTCCATTCACCCAGCAAAGGGCATTTTGGTTGGTTTCTTTTGATCCTGTTTTATTAGGTTCTGCCTTTTTGGGTTCTGTATGGTGTTGTTTCATCGTATGGCCTTTGTTTTGAGGGGGGTGATAAAAATAAACGGATGCGTATAATCAATACAGATGTAGAAAGTTTATAATGAACCGGTACAGATGTGTAACATGGTAACTGTGTCGCTTATTGGTCGTGCAACTGTGCTTGTTGGATATTATCAATCAGATGAAACGTTATGAATCGGTCGCATTGACCCTGACAGAAGAGATTGAAGGGGGCATTTACAAGCCGGGAGAGCGTTTGCCGGGGGTGCGTAAATTGGCAGCGCTCTTCTCTGTGAGTGTGTCGACGGTTGTGGAGGCGTTAAAGATTGTTGAAGATAATGGTCTGTTGGATGTGGCTGAACGCTCAGGGCATTATGTTGCACATCCTCAATACCGTCTTAACCCTTTTGTTGCAAACGATGCCGCGGGTACCAATAAGGCTGTATTAAAGCCTTGCCCTGTTACACAGTCAGAGTGGGTGATGAACCTTGTTCGAGCAACGCTGGCCTCTGATGTTGTGCAGTTGGGGGCAGCAGTCCCTCATTCCGATTTTTTAGCTGTTAAAGGAGTCAATAAAGCCCTTAAAGCGGTTTGTGCACACTCTCAGGATCATAGTGATCATTACGATTTTGCGCCGGGTTACGAGCCCTTGAGGGGGCAAATAGCGTTACGGATGCAAGACTTGCAATGTAATGTTCAGTACACCGATGTCGTTATCACTAACGGTTGTCAAAATGCCTTGGTTTTGGCGTTAAAAGCGGTAACTCAACCGGGTGACGTGGTTGCGATAGAGTCCCCCACATTTTATGGTTTGTTGCATGTAATTGAATCCCTTGGTTTGCAGGCGATAGAAATTCCCACAGACCCCATTTCTGGCATTAGTTTATCGGCACTGACGTTAGCCTGTGAGCAGTGGGATGTTAAAGCTTGTGTGTTGATTCCGAATTATGGCAACCCCTTAGGCCATTGCATGAGTGAAACAGATAAGCGTCAGCTGGTGACTCTTTCGCAGAATGCAAACGTGCAATTAATTGAAGATGATATTTATGGGGATTTGGGACTAAGTAATCAACGATCACTTCCACTGTTATCATTTGACCCAAGTGTTATTTATTGCTCATCTTTTTCCAAGACGTTATCGCCGGGTTTACGAGTGGGTTGGGTCGTATCACAAAACCATCAAGAGAGAATTGAATACCTTCAGTATGTGAATAGTTTGTCTGCATCCACGATAGCTCAACGCGCAGTGTATGAATATTTACGTTATCAATCTTATGACCGTTATTTGCGTGAGGTGAGGAGTAAGTTTCGACAACAATTGCATAAGGTAAGATCACTTATTTATACCTCTTTTCCTGAAGGCACCAAGGTAAGTGATCCTGCGGGTGGTTTTGTACTATGGGTGGAGTGTCCTGCAACGGTAAATACATTAACGCTTTATGAAGATGCATTAGCGAAAAACATTAGTATTGCGCCGGGGCCAATGTTTTCACCACGGAAAAAGTATAAACGTTGTTTTCGGATTAATTGCGCCCAGCCATGGGATGCAAAATTTCAGTGGGCTCTAGTAACCTTAGGTGGATTGGTTGAGCTTCAGTTAAGGTTGTGACTTTTATTTTTATCGTGATCGTGATCGTGCAAATGAACTCGGTGTCGAGACAACCCTAGGCCAATAATACCCAGTGCAAATAGAGCAAGAGTAGATGACTCAGGAACAATAGATATATTGCTTACACCACCGCTGAATGCAAACCGGTGATCATCATAATCTTTGTCTCCACCGTTAAAAAGATCTTCAAAGCCGACGTGATAAACATTACCGCCCATATCATCGACAGCTGCATGCATAAGGCCATCAGGGTTTCGCGAACCATCACCCATATAATAAGTGTAATCAGTGTTTTGGACGTAAATACCAAAGATTAACTCTTGGCCGTGAGTGTATCCGGCGGTGGAAGGGTCGAATACGGTAATTAAACCAACGTCATGGTTGGTACCAAATGATGCTACTGAGGTTGTTGGGCCGAATAGGTAAAGTGACAACGTGCTGGTGTAGGATGCACTGGGTACTAACACTTCCACGGAAATATCCCCACCCGTGTAATACAGTGAGTCACCTAAAACAGGAATTGCTTGTGAGTTGGAATGATACAATGCTGCGATTAAGATCAGCGCACCTAGGATACTGCCTTTCATTTACTGCCCCTTGTCCTATTACACAACTACTAGTGGTATGTTTCCACTGTGTGTTTAAGGTATAGGCAAGGTTGGTGCCAGCATTAAAAACAGCTTCAGATACAAACCGTTACAAAAGCGATGCTCTGTGCTTTGTAACGGTTTGTAAAGATGGTCGACAAAGGCTGGTTAGGGGCGGCGTTTGGCAGGTGAGCGGCTGTTTAAAGACGTTTTTTTGTGAGTACTTTTTTGAGTGTTTTTATGGCCCTGAGTTTGGTTCTTACTGCTGATTGATTTTTTACTCTGGCCCTTGCTCTGCCCCTTTGGGGTAGCAGTTGAACGTCGTTTGTTCTGTGGGGTTTCCTCTCCGACAAGCTGATTTGGCCCGTTGCCGATAAGCTCTTTTCGGCCAAGCTTTAGTAAAATATCACGTACCATATTTGCGCTATCAGGATCGTGATAACGCAGTAACGCTTTGTGTGCTTGGCGTTGAGGAGCTGATTTTGGAATGGTGATTTTTTTCGATTTATAGGTCAGTTTATGCAGCGGATCCCGTTCTGAATAATACATTGCGGTAGCTAATGACATAGGGGAAGGGTAGAAGGTTTGTACTTGATCGACTTTTAGATCATTTCGCTTTAACCATAGTGCTAGGTTCACCATATCTTCATCTTCGCAGCCTGGGTGTGCAGCGATAAAGTACGGTATAAGGTATTGTTTTTTGCCTGCTTTTTTAGAAAATTGATCAAACATACGCTTAAATTCATCGTATGCCCCCATGCCGGGTTTCATCATTTTGTTTAGCACACCTTCCTCGGTATGTTCCGGTGCAATCTTTAAATACCCTCCTACATGATGAGTGACGAGTTCTTTTACATACTCAGGATCTTTTACTGCTAAGTCATAACGTAACCCAGAGGCGACGGCGACATTCTTGATGCCTTCTATCTTACGAACTTTTCGATATAACGAGGTTGTTTGAGAATGATCCGTAATAAGGTTTTCACAAATTGTAGGGTAAACGCAGGAAAGTTTACGGCAGTGAGATTGAATCGTATCGTCTTTACAGTTTAGGTGATACATATTGGCCGTGGGGCCACCCAAATCTGAAATAGTTCCAGTGAAGCCTGGGGTTTTGTCACGTATCGCTTCAACTTCTCGTAATACCGATTCTTGTGAGCGGCTTTGAATAACGCGCCCTTCGTGTTCTGTGATTGAGCAAAATGTACAGCCTCCAAAACATCCACGCATGATATTGATGGAAAAACGAATCATATCAAAGGCAGGTATTTTGGCATTTTTGTATTTTGGGTGAGGGCGACGTTGATAGTCAAAATCAAAGACACCATCAATCTCATCTGTTTCTAGTGGGATTGGTGGTGGGTTTACCCAAATTTCTTTTGTGCCGTGTTTTTGTATGAGTGTTCGAGCATTGTTGGGGTTGGATTCTAGATGTAAAACCCGAGAAGCGTGAGCATACAAAATAGGGTCTTTGCTAACTTTTTCAAATGACGGCAAGCGGATGTATGTGGTGGCCGGATCTAGTTTTTCTCTACCTTGTAAAGGCATGGGAATAATTCTAAGCGGTTTCGGGCTATCGTCATCATCTGCTTTATTTTTCTTGTCGCATTGAGCGCTATCAGCGCTGTTGGTCATGTCGTAAGGGTTGGGGAATTGATCGATGTTTCCTGGCCAATCAATACGAGTGGAATCAACCTCAACCCAGCCTGATGGTGGCGCATCACGAAGAATGGTGGTGCCGCGAATATTTGTCAGGTCTTTAATGTTTTTGCCAATGGACATCTCGTTGGCAAGTTCTGCAATGGCTCTTTCCGCATTACCGTACAGCAATATGTCAGCGCCAGAATCAATTAATACGGAGCGTCGAACTTGATCACTCCAATAATCGTACTGTGCGATTCGACGAAGGCTGGCCTCGATGCCTCCAATGACAACGGGGGTGTTTTTGTAAGCTTCACGACAGCGTTGGCTATACACAATGACGGCTCGATCTGGGCGCTTTCCACCCTCGCCATGTGGAGTGTAGTAATCGTCGTGACGCATGCGTAAATCCGCCGTATAACGATTGATCATGGAGTCCATATTGCCTGCGCTAATACCGAAAAATAAATTAGGCTCACCCAGTGCCATAAAATCGCTCGTGTCTCGCCAGTTAGGCTGATCAATAATGCCGACGCGAAACCCTTGTGATTCTAAAAAACGACCCATCACGGCCATACCAAAACTTGGGTGATCCACGTATGCATCACCGGTGACAATAATGATGTCACAGCTGTCCCAGCCTATTTCATCCATTTCTTTCCGGGATGTCGGGAGGAAGCTCGAAGTGCCGTAGCATTCTGCCCAATACTTTGGGTAGGAAAATAATTTTGGTGCAGTGATTTTCATAAAAAGCTGTTCGTGAGGACAGTTGAACGTCGTTGTGATGATCGTTAATGACGGCAGTTATCGTAACAGTAGAGCGTAGCGACAACAGGGCACTAAATGGATGACTAAATAGTTTTCTAAATCGGTTGCTAAATAGAGTGCTAAGTGAGCTATTTTCTCAGATTTAGACGAGGGGGACTAGTGTTTTATCTCCCTGGAATAGGTGTGGGATAAAACTTGATTGGAATCTATCCAATATGCTTTTTTGTGTTCTAAATCAGCTGTTAATTAAGGCAAAACAGTGACTTAGCACGCAAATTCATTACAATGATGATCCCTTTCGATGTTGATCAGCTGTTGTTAATGGAGTGAGCATGATTTTGCTTCCTGGCGTTTCAAACCCTATGTTGCGAATTACAGCAATTATCCTTACTGGTTTTCTCAGTTCGGTGAGCATTACTCAAGCTTCGGGTTCTGATGCGTTGTATCAAATGGACTTAGAGCAGTTGATGGATTTGCCTGTCACTTCTGTGAACAAACGACCTTCCTCTCTGGCGGAATCCGCTGCGGCGGTATATGTCATTACTAACGAAGATATTCGCCGCTCTGGTGAGGTATCACTACCTGACGTATTGGCTCTGGCTCCAGGTGTTGATGTCATAAAAACCAATGCTTCTACATGGGGGGTTGGTATTAGGGGCTTTAATGGTCAGTATTCCAATAAATTGCTTGTGCTAGTGGATGGCCGAAGCATCTATAGCGTGTTGGGCGGTTCAGTATTTTGGGATATCGCCATGCCGCTTTTAGATGATATTGAACGAATTGAAGTTATTCGTGGTCCCGGTGCGAGTTTGTGGGGCTCTAATGCCGTCAATGGTGTGATTAGTATTATTACTAAATCAGCCGTCAAAACTCAGGGACAGCATGTTGTGTTGGGCGTGGGAAGTGAAGATAAATCCTATAGCCGTATGAGATCAGGTGGCACTATAAGTCGAGGGCAGGGGAGCGATATCCATTATCGTTTGTACGGACAAACACTTGATCGTGATAGTAGTGTTGATGATGAGACGGGTCAAAATGCTGATGATGCCTATAAAGCGATGCAGCTGGGTGTTCGATTGGATTGGGCTGTGGGGCCGCAGGGGAATATGTCTGTGCAAAGTGAATGGTATCACTTGGATAAACATTACAACCCATTGATTGATGAGTTAATCGCAGACGGTGCACCTGATGGTGATTTTGAAGAGCATATTTATGGCGGTCATGTGATGGCTCATTGGACACAAAAGTTTGATAACGATCAGCAGTACGATGTTCAGTTTTCTATTGATGAAATGAACCGAGATGAAAGTTTATTTGAAGTAACAGTGTTAAATGTAGATGTGGATTTTCAACATAGTTTAGCAATAACCAAAGCGCAGCAGCTTACCTGGGGTGTGAGTTATCGATACACCATGGATGAGTTTCGTGGGCGTTATTTTGTGTCGATTGATGATGACGCTAAAGACTATGATCGAACCACTGCATTTGTTCAGGATGAAGTTTCTTTAGCAGATGATTGGGCTGTAGTGTTAGGTGTTAAATTGGAAGAAACAGAGTTTGCATCGTTCGATACGCAGCCTACGTTACGAGTTATCTGGACGCCTTCGTCCGATTTTACTGTTTGGACAGCCGTTTCAAAGGCGAATAGAACGCCGAATCGAGTTGGTAAAGGGGTCGTGTTGGAGTTTGGTAGTGATGATCAAAGGCCTTCGCTAAATCGTTTTGTTAAGGGTAGTAAAGATTTTGTATCTGAAACATTGTATGCCTATGAGTTAGGTGTTCGGTCTCAGGTTACTTCAAATGTATTTGTAGACTTTAGTGGGTTCTATTTCGAGTATAAGGATTTACGTACCTTTGATTTAAACTTCTTTGATCCAGAGCTTGGTGGTTCGGTATTCACTTATGACAACGATGCTTCGGGTTACTCATCAGGTGGTGAAGCTGTTGTTGAGTGGAAGGTGCTGCGAAATTTATCGATAAATGTTCAATACAGCTATATCGATGTGAGTGTTTCCCCTGATTCTGATGTGCTTGGAGGGGCTGGAGTCATCGTTTTCGAAGAACAAGAAGTCAATAACATTGCCGCATTACGTTGTGAATATACCTTTGATGGCGGTGTCGAGTTTGATGTTGGTGTTAACTATCGAGACGGTATGGATTTGGATAACATAAAGTCGCAGACTGATTTTGATATGCGTCTTGCGTGGCGTTATTCACAGCAGCTTGCATTCTCTTTGATTGGGAAAAATATCGGTGGTAGTAAACGTGTAGAATTTACCGATACGTTGCTGGCACCAAGGCATAGCCAGATTGAACCAAGTGCTACGCTGCAAGTGGATATGCACTTTTAGTCTTTTCGATCCCACAAAAAAGCCCGGACTCAATATAGAAATGATTGAGTCCGGGCTTTTTTGTGGGTGTTGATTGGTTAGTTCTATGCTAATTGAAACGTACTATGCGTTCTTTTTTAACGCTTCAATTTTATCAATATAAGATTGCATGGCTTGATCGTTGCTTTGGCCTTTTAGCTTTGCCCAGGCATCATATTTTGCACGAGCGATAAAGTTAGTCATTCCAGGGCGCTTGCCTTGGACATCACCAGAGCTGCCTTGTTTAAATAATCCATACATCTCAAGTTTTAAGTCGTTTGATGGCTTAAAAGAATCACCTTCAACGGTTTGAACATAGTTAACAGCGGCTTCAAATTGGCTTTTTAAATCAGACATGATATTTCCTGTAATCAGTTGTTGGCTATTGCTCGTGTAGGCATCCTACGACGTTGACTGCATTCTAGCAAATCCATAGATCATGGAAAATGACCCTTTTGACGTGAATGTTGGCTGAAATGATCATTGGCGCTATCCTGCTAAAATGAAAAACTAACAGGTCATCGTGATAATGCATAATAATGCAGTCACAACGACATGATTGTAGCGATATAGTCACAACAACCTAGCCATAACAATATGGAGATCGGGAATGGAATTTACGTTTAGCACAACACAACAGGTTATCTGTGAGGCGGGTGCCTGTGTCCGACTTGGCCAAATCTGCCAAGATTTAGGAATTTCACATCTTCTAATCGTAACAGACCCCGGTATTGTACAGCTTGGGTTGCTTGATGCGGCTTTATCTAGCTTGGATGCTCAGAAAATGCCTTATAGCATCTACTCCGATGTGATTGCCGATCCACCAGAATCTAAAATAGAAGAAGCCTTAGCGCTTGCTAATGAGAAAGTTATTGATGGGGTGATGGGCTTTGGGGGTGGTAGCTCCATGGATGTAGCAAAGCTGGTGGCGCTGTTGGTGAACTCCGAACAAACATTGTCGGATGTCTATGGTGTGGGAAATGCGAAAGGTAAGCGCCTGCCCCTTGTGCAAGTACCCACAACGGCGGGTACAGGTTCAGAGGTGACTCCTGTGGCCATCGTGACAACCGGAGAGACGACCAAACAAGGTGTTGTATCTCCTATTTTATTACCAGATATAGCATTGTTAGATGCAAACCTTACGTTGGGATTACCTGCCCCAGTAACTGCTGCAACCGGTATTGATGCAATGGTTCATGCAATAGAGGCCTATACCAGTAAAAATAAGAAAAACCCTTATTCCGATATGTTGGCAAAGGAAGCGTTAAGTCGTCTATCTAAGCACATTGTTACGGCGACCCTAGATGGCGGCAATGTGCTGGCGCGCTCAGAGATGCTGTATGGTGCGATGTTGGCGGGCCAAGCATTTGCGAATGCGCCGGTGGCGGCAGTGCATGCGTTGGCTTACCCCTTAGGCGGTCATTTTCATATATCCCATGGTTTGAGCAATTCGTTAGTGTTACCGCATGTATTACGTTTTAATTTTGAAAGTGCATCGGAGTTGTATGATGAGCTAGCTGTTGTTTTACAATCATCTTGTGAGAGTATCGCCGGTTCAGAAGGTTTAATTGATGCGATGGATACATTGATTAAACAGGTGAACTTACCTACTCAATTACGTGAATTTGGTGTGAAAGAAGAACAGTTGCCAATGTTAGCGAAAGACGCCATGTTGCAAGAACGTTTGCTGATGAATAATCCTAAAGAAATGACCTATGACGATGCACTGGCAATTTATCAAGCAGCCTTTTGATGTAATGGGTTTAAAGAAAATACTAAAAGAAGATAAACGATGAAAGCAGAAAAGAAAATAAGTCAACGTACAGATTATGGGTACCATATGCCCATTAACACCCGCTGGAGTGATAACGATATATACGGCCATGTGAATAATGTGATGTATTATTCTTATTTTGACAGCGTTGCTAACACCTATCTTATTCAAGAAGGTGGTTTGGATATTCATGGTGGAAACATCGTGGGCTATGTCGTTAATTCCGGCTGTAACTACTTTTCGCCTGTTGCCTTCCCAGAGGTTCTTTCGGGAGGTTTACGTGTGAATAAACTAGGTAACTCATCGGTAGAATACGGGGTGGCCATTTTTAAAGACGGTTCTGATAATGCGGTTGCAGAGGGGCATTTTGTGCACGTATTTGTTGATAGAGAAACGGATCGTTCTGTTGCGATTCCCAAGCAGCTTAGAGGAGCTCTTGAAAAGCTGTTAGTGGCTGAGGATAAGGACTGATGGGTGGGGCTCTAAAGACGTTAAAATATACCGCTGGGCATTTAGTTTTTGTGTATAACGCCGATAGCGGCATGCTTAATCTAATGAAGGACATTGCACATAAACTACTGTCTCCCGCGACGTACCCTTGTAGCTTATGTGACTTAACCTATTCAGCGTTCGGTGAAAGAAGATCGTGGATACGTTTTCGAAAGGCCTTGCCTGTATCTCAACAGTATTTGCATATTGATGAATTTGTATCGCAGTACAGCGGTGTTACAAGTGCAGCTCAACTAGACACTATTCAGTATCCAGTGATTTTCAGATTGCGTGATAATGTAGAGTCAGAAGATAATGCGCTGGAGCTTGTTGCAACAAAGCAACAGATAGATGCTTGTGAATCGCAAAATGCGCTTAAATCGCTGGTTCGTTCGCTATTGGTGTAGGGGGCGATTTGGTTGTTGTTAATGTTTCTGAAGGGTGTTGATAGAGCTCTTCAACGGCATAGGGTGAAGCACCTTGAAACGACGCTCTCCCTTGAGTGACAGTGTAACTTTTCAGCTTTTCACTAATGGAGTCTACCGTTGCTGGTTCAGTGGCGGTAACCTGTGATTCCGCACTAGGTTCTTTATTGCTTCTGTTTTTAAACCAGCGGTGTTTAAGCAAGCGCATGTAATGATATTTCCGTTGGTTTTGAATGGCGTGATTCTTAGGCGATAATGTTATAAGTCTAACTTATGCGTCTATTAGCTTCCACTTCTTCTACGCTTTAATTGAAGGGATTTTACATTCTGTTAATACCATCACTTTGTTAAAGTGTAGGTATTAGATAAACCACTATGAAGCTAAATTACTTAGGGTGATTTTTGCATAATCCACTACTTGCCCCAGCAGCATTTTTACTACAACTACACCCTCAAGGTTTGTCAGAATTTGAGTTCATCAAACTATTGCAGGAGCGTTGTGATTTTATTCCTGAGGCCTTCTCAGGTGATGTGCTGTCGTTGTTTCGTACGCATTTTTTGCTATTTAATGCTCTGTATCAGTTGCAGATATCGTGGATTAATGAAGGTTTAGGGTACGTGAACGTAGATGTAATGGGTATTCAATATATACCTAGTAGCTCACACACAGCGTCCCAGGTTACGTTGCTTATGGCAGGGCAAAGTGAGGCGCTACGAGACTATTATCTTGATATGGATAATTTGACGGAGATGGAGCGTGGGGATGTAGAGACGTTGCTTAGCGGTTTTTGGGCGAAATACGTAGCCAGTGATATGCGCGTGAGTGCGCTTGCGGTTTTGGGGTTGCAGGATCCTGTGACAATGTCAGACATAAAACTGGCGTATCGTCGAAAAGCAATGTTGTTACACCCAGATAGGGGAGGGGATGGTGCAGCGTTACAAGACGTGAATGCTGCAATGGAACAGCTGAAAACCTATTATTTTGATAAATAAGCAGGGTGTAGAAGTACCTTAGGTCGAAGGAGTGGTTTTTGTCTAAACGAAAGGTACGCCGGTACCAAAGATGCCTTTCAGCCTATTGTTTTCGGTGGTAAATCGATTTATAGATACTATTCTTATAGTTATCGTTGCTGATAGGGGTAAGCAATCCTTACGATGTTGATTAATAGGTTGAGGTTTCACAAAATAAAATCTAGCTGGTTAAGCATGGTTTTTGCTTTATGGTTTGTTTGTGGCTGGGTGATGGCGGGGCAAGTCGGAGATGTGAGCTCCACTGTGCAGGTTATACCTGCTATCACGCAATACAAAATTGGTAGTCACCTGCAATATATTGAAGATCCCCATCAAACACTTACCTTAGATGACTTTGTTGGAGATCAGCGGCAACCGATGCGCTGGAAATCATCTGAGGCTGAGGTGCCAAATTTTGGTTATACCAGAGCGACCTATTGGTTTCATATCTCCTTACTGGGGATGAGTGAAGGAAGTGAGTCTTGGTTGTTGGCTTTGTCTTATTCACTGTTAGATCAAGTGACGGTTTATTTTGTTGAAAATGAACGTCTTGTTCGCAGCTATGAAACGGGGGATATTTATGCATTTAGTTCACGCCCTATAGAACATCGACATTTTTTGTTTCCTGTACCTAGTGGGCAAGCAGGTTCCCTTGATGTGTACTTTCGTGTTCAAACGGCTGGAACCTTAGAGCTGCCGTTAACACTTTGGGAAGAGAGAAGTTTTTGGGAGCAAGAACAAAATATTTTGCTGCTGAAGGGTGTGTATTTTGGCATTATTTTCATTATGGTAATTTACAACTTGTTCATTTACTTCTCGGTGCGAGAAAGCAGCTATTTGTATTATGTGTGTTATGCCGGTTTTCTCATCCTTTTTCAGACGGGGATTGATGGTGTTGCATTTCAATTGTTTTGGCCAGGAAATCCTAGTTTTCATGGTATGGGGTTTGTGATTTTTAGTGCCTTTACGCTGACTTTTTTGTGCCTATTTTCCAATTCGTTTTTAAAATTACCAAAATATAACCCTCGATTATCCAATTTGTTATTGCTGGGTGCTTTGTCGGCAACAATGGCAGGGGTTGTTGCGGTCTTCTTGCCTTATGCCTATTCCATCCGCTTAGTCGTAGCACTGTCGCTGCCTATTTGTATTGGATGTTTTGGTGTTGGGCTTTATACATGGTTTAAGGGGGCTTTGACCGCTCGTTATTTTATTACCGCATGGAGTGCATTTTTAATAGGGATTTTATTGATATCTCTTAGCAAGCTTGGGTGGATTCCAATTAATTTCATCACCACAAATGCTTTGCAAATTGGTTCTGCGTTAGAAGTTGTATTGTTTTCATTGGCATTAGCTGACCGTATAAATGCCGATAAAAAGGATAAGTTGGTAGCAAAGCAAGAGGCTATTAATAGCTTAAAGCGATTTAAGTCGTTATATGACAATGCCATTGAAGGAATATTTCAATGCACATTAGAGGGTCGTTTTGTTAGTGCAAACCCTGCAATGGCCACCTTTATGGGGTATGAAACACCTGAAGTTTTTGTTGATATGGCTGATGACAAAGGGTCACAGATATTTTTGGATGTAGAGCAGTATCATGAATTTCGAAAGGCGGTACTGGAGCATGGGCAGGTATTGAATTATGAAGCCCATGGTATGAAAAAAGACGGAGGTCATTTTTGGTGTGCTGTATCTGCAAAGTTGGTAAATCAATCATTGCCTGAAAGCTCTACTGTGAACAGTGATTCGTTTATTGAAGGTTTTGTTGTTGATATTACTGCCAGAAAAAAAAGTGAAGAACAGCTTAATTTCTTGGCTAGGCATGATCCGTTAACGGGGTTAGTCAATCGACGAGAGTTTGAAATTCGTTTAGATAGAGCCGTACAAAGCGCTCGTCGAGATCATGTAACTCATACCATGTTGTATATGGATCTTGATCAATTTAAATTGGTGAATGACACTTGTGGTCACATTGCAGGTGATGAATTGCTGCGTCAAGTTACTTTGCAAATACAGACTCATATGCGTGGTGGGGATACACTGGCGCGATTGGGAGGGGATGAATTTGGTGTGTTACTTGAAAACTGTGTTGGAGAGAATGCTACTAAGGTTGCTCATAAGCTTCGATCCGTTATTCAAGAATTTCGTTTTTCCTGGGAGAATAAAATATTTACGTTAGGCGTTAGTATCGGTTTGGTACCTATTGCTTACGATACGGAATCGGTTAAATTCGTGATGAGTTTAGCGGATGCGGCCTGTTATGCGGCGAAGGATGCGGGCAGAAATCGTGTGCATGAATATGTGCCTGGTGATATTGATTTGGCGTTACAGCAAGGGGAAATGCAATGGGCATCTCGTATTACCCAGGCGTTGGAGGAGGGAGGGCTGATATTATATAAACAAATCATTGCCCCGATATCCGATGGCAATGGTGGGGAGCATATGGAGATCCTCGTGCGGTTGCAAAACGAAGATGAAATTGTCTCTCCCGGTGCATTTTTGCCAGCAGCTGAACGGTATAACTTGATGCCATCAGTGGATCGTTGGGTGGTGAAAAATGTATTTATGTGGTTGGATGATGATGCCGAACAACTCAAAAACCTGTCGATGTGTTCCATAAATTTATCAGGATTGAGTATTGGAGATGATGAGTTTTCTGTGTTTTTGGCAAAGCTTTTTGATCAATATGAGGTTCCGCCCGAAAAAATATGTTTTGAGATAACAGAAACCATCGCGGTTACCAACTTAACAAAAGCCATCGAATTTATGAATCGTTTTAAGGCCCTTGGTTGCCGTTTTTCTCTGGATGATTTTGGCAGTGGTTTTTCATCCTATGGTTATCTGAAAAATTTGCCGGTTGATTTTCTTAAAATCGATGGTTGTTTTGTGAAAGATATTGTTGATGATAAAATAGATTATGCCATGGTGGAGTCTATTAATCGCATCGGTCATGTAATGGGCAAAAAAACCATTGCTGAATTTGTAGAAAATGCAGAGATATTAGCGTGTTTAAAAACCTTAGGCGTTGATTACGCCCAAGGTTATGAAATCGCTAGGCCTGTTCCTGTTATTCCTTTAGATGTTATCAGTTCTTGATCTAGCGGTTTTGTTTCGTTTTTCATTCGGTTTTTTTTATTCGACCTCCAAATCGTTCATAATTGCTTTTAGAAAACGAGCTGCTTCGCCTCCCGTCACGGCGCGGTGATCAAAGCTAAATGACAATGGCATGATAGGGTGTATGGTGATATCACCTTGATAAGGTACGATTTGATCGTGTATCGTGCCAGCCCCTAAGATAGACACCATGGGTGGTACTACAACAGGGTTTCCGTATTTTCCAGCAATAGTACCAAAGTTTGATAATGTGATCGTTGCCCCCATCATTTCTTTGGGCGGGATCTTTCGTGATTTTACGGCATCTCTTAGTGTATCGAAACCTTGTTTAAGGTTGGTGTCACTGCGATTGTTGATATCCCGTAGAACGGGCACAAATAGGCCGTCTTCTGTATCAATAGCAATACCAAGGTCGACATTGTCAATGGTGCGTATAGATAAATTATCGCCATCGAACCAGGCATTTAATTGAGGTTCTGCTTTACAGGCCTGTCCAATGGCACGAATTAGACGCATGGTGGGGTCTGTTTTTACAGGGTGCTGATTGCCGTACCATTTATGGATATCTGCATCATCATAGAGGGTAACTTTGACAACTTCTTGTGCTTTTATCATGGCTTTTGCCATTACTCTGCGCACGCCTTTTAGGGTTTTTTCTTCCCCAAATTCTTGCGTTACTTGATGGGCGCGTTCTACATCACCGATCGTAATGAGCTGATGTTGCCCAGTTCCTTTTAAACTATTAATGTCCACATCGAGGCGTTTCGCGAGGGCTCGAATAGCGGGCGTGGAAAATGAACGGTTGTGGGTCCCCCCTTGCGCGCTGCCAATAATAAATTGGTCGACTTCAGCGCCCTGGTTTGATGTTGTGGCTTTTGCCGCAGGCCCTGTCGTTACGTCTACAGTTGCTTCTATTGTGGCCTCTTGGATAACGCCAACAACGGTGCCTGTGTCTGCGTTATCTTCTCCTACATACTCCACCAAGGGTTCATTGGTGTGAATGATGTCACCTTCAGCACCAAATAACGCCGCAATTTTTCCAGCTTGAGGAGAGGGAACATCAACAATCGCTTTGGCGGTTTCTACCGAAACGATAATTTGGTCGACGACAACAGTATCTCCCGGTGAAATATGCCATTCTACAATTTCTGCTTCCTGTAATCCTTCGCCCAAGTCGGGCAACTTAAAATACTTCATACAAACTCCAATGTGCTTTTCGCAGCAGCAACAATGTCCTGAGTGCTTGGCATGTACAGGTTTTCATTTTTAAAATAAGGCATTGGAATGTCATAACCCGTGACACGCTGTACAGGAGCTTGTAAATACAGTAAACCTTTCTCAGCTAATTGTGCGGAAATGTCCGAGCTAACACTGCAACTTCTAGCGGCTTCTTGGGCGATAACACAACGCCCAGTTTTTTTCACAGACGTCAATATAGTATCAATATCTAAAGGACTAATGGTTGCTACATCAATGACTTCTGCACGAATACCTTGTCCCCCTAATACATTGGCTGCCTCTAAGGTTTCCTGGATCATAGAGCCCCAACTTACCAGGGTGACATCAGAGCCTTCTCGTAAGGTAAAGCAGGTGTCCAAGGGGAGGCCTTCGCCGTTATCTTTAAATTCTTGGCGGCTAACACGATAAATTCGTTTGGGTTCTAGAAAAACAACTGGATCTGGATCTTGAATCGCACTGAGTAATAAGCCATAAGCTCGGGTGGGAGATGAGGGGATGACAACACGTAACCCTGGTATATGGGCGAAAATGGCTTCGGTACTTTCAGAGTGATGTTCTGGGGCATGGATGCCGCCACCATAGGGCGCACGCAGCACCATAGGGCAATGGAGACGGCCTCGGGTTCTGTTTCGTAAGCGGGCCGCATGTGAGATCATATGTTCAAGTGCTGAATAGACAAAGCCCATGAACTGAATTTCTGCAATGGGTTTGAGCCCTTGGCTTGCCATGCCGATACTGATACCGGCAATTAATGATTCGGCAAGCGGGGTGTCCATAACTCGGCGGCAGCCAAAGCGATCTTTTAGTCCGAGTGTTGCTCGAAAAACACCACCGTTAGTGGCAATGTCTTCACCAAGAACAACGACGTTATTATCGGCAGCCATGGCGTGATGTAAAGCCAAATTAACAGCTTCTACCATGGTGACAATTTTGGTGGTGCTGATATCTTCACTGTGCTCTGTGTCGTGATCATTCGTTGAGAAACCTTCATGAATACCCATAGTGTTACCCTCCAGCATGTGATGAGTTGATTGATTTTTCGACGAAGTGTTTTCTTTGTTCTTGTAAAGCATAAGGTAGCTCTTCATACAGGTGATCAAAACAATCGGCGGCATTGGAAGGTTCGGTCGCTAGGTAGGCTGCAACTTCGCTATCGATAAATTGCTGGTTATTCTCGATAAGTTGTTGCTCCTTTTCTGGTGACCAAAGCGAGCGTTGAAATAGATAGTTCTGCAACCGTTTGATGGGATCTTTTTTCCACGCAGCATTTACTTCATCTGAATTTCTATAACGTGTCGCATCATCTGCTGTGGTGTGGTCACAGAGACGGTAACTTTCTGCCTCAATTAATGTGGCCCCTTTACCCTGGCGTGCTTTTAGTAGGGCTTCTTGCACTGCGTTGTACATTGCAACGATGTCGTTACCATCAACGGTAATACCTTGTATTCCCGCAGCAGTGGATTTTTGTGCAATATGCGGTGTTTGAGTTTGTAATGTGCTAGGGGTAGATATTGCCCAATGGTTGTTGTTTACCACCACCACTAGCGGTAATTGCCAAACTCCCGCTAAATTAAGTGATTCGTAAAAGTCCCCACGAGATGTAGCTCCCTCACCACAGGTAGCAACCACCGCACGTCTCTCTCTTCTGATTTTGATTGCGCTGGCGATACCGGCTGCATGAGTTATTTGATTGGCAATAGGGATGCAGTTTGGTAAGTCTTGTTCTGAAAATACAGCATCTTGGGTGCTGCTGCCGCGTTCGTCACCACCCCAATAACGTAGTTGTGATGCAAGTGAATAGCCACGTAGATACTGAGCACCTTGGTCACGGTAATAGGCAGCCATAACATCGGTCTTGTCCATGGCAAAACCAATACCTAAGCTAATGGCCTCTTGCCCTAAACAAGGGGCGTAGGTACCTAGCTGTCCAGTGCGTTGTAGCGCGATAGCTTTTTTATCGTATTGACGAATAAGGACAAGGGTTTTGTAAAACTCGATGAGTTTTTCAGCGGTTGCCCATGTCGGGAGGGTGTTGGCAATATTGCCTTCTTCATCAATGTATTGGTATTTTGTAGTAATATTCATACAGTTTCCTTATTGACTTGTGGTCACGCTAAAGAGCGTTGGGAAATTGCCGTGTCGTTGGTTATGTTGTTCGCTTGTGACGAATGACAGGCTTGCTGTGTTGATATTATTGTTACTAGTAAGTGGGTCCTTTTATTGTTCGGGACGTTGTTGATTGAGCCCTTATTAATTGAACTTGCTAGTGTTTTAGTTTGAGTATGTCCTCCGCTAGATGGTCAGCAATTACGTGTGTTGATATATTATCTATTTTTGAACGTTCGAAAATACGTTGTAGCGTATTTCCAATATGAGTGGTTTTTTTTAAAATATCTTGCTGACTAATGTGTTTCAGTCCTAAGGAAACTTGAATAAGCCCTCCAGCATTAATGACATAATCTGGTGCATAGAGAATGCCTTTTTGATGTAATGCATCGCCGTGTCGTTGTTCTAATAATTGGTTATTTGCAGAGCCTGCGATAATGTCACAGGTTAAATGGGGAATGGTATTGTCATTAAGGATTGCACCTAGTCCACAAGGGGAAAATACATCACAAGGAACATGATAGATTTCCTCAGGTGCAACAGTAGTCGCATTAAATCGTTGTTCGCATAGTTTTTGTTTACGAATGTCAATATCAGAAACCGTGAGCATCGCACCGGCTTTATGTAATAGCTCTGCTAAAGCAAAGCCAACATTCCCCAACCCTTGGATGGCTATATGGACACCTTCTAAAGTGTTTTTTTTACGTTGATGAAGTAAAGCAGATTTGATACCGAAGAAAACACCGAGGGCTGTAATGGGTGATGGATCAAATCCGTCATCGGTGCAGCCAGAAACATATTGCGTTGAAAGGTGAACTTGATCCATGTCGAAAAGTGATGTGCCGCTATCAACCGCAGTGATATAACGCCCACCTAAACTGTCGACAAATTTCCCGAAGGATTGATATAAAGCATTGCGATCGTTAATCGTTGGCGGCTTTATAATGACGGCCTTTCCGCCACCTTGAGGTACGTCAGCAAGGGCTGCTTTGTAACTCATACCTTTTGCTAAGCGAACCACATCATTAATCGCATCATCATCAGAGGCGTACTCTACACATCGGCAACCACCCAGGGCTGGTCCACGAGTTGTACTGTGGATAGCAATAATGGATTGCAGTTGAGTGGACTCGTCCACATGAAAATGCAGCTCGCTGAGATTCGCGTGCTCGAATTTTTCGAACATATCAAGATCCTCTAAACGTTTGAGATCGGGTGGGATCGGGGAAACGTTAAAGTGGGTGGCACCGCTTTTGGCAGCTATCACCGGTTGAATGGGTCGGTAAACCTTTTTAAATACTACCTCATAGATGAGGGAGATATCCACTAAACGGTATAGGTATAAGGTGTCTTTTGTTAAACGCCTGTTTGACATCATTATAACGTACGGTGTACTCTTTGTGGAAATATACAGTGTACGTTGTGAGGGTGTGATGAATAATTTCAACCAAGTTAGCGCAGAAGTACAGGGCAGTGAGAACAATATTAAGGGTCAACCGAAAAGGGGGGATACTAAGCGTAATAAGATTAGGACATTTTTTGCGTGGATGAGTTACCCACTCGTGATTGTCATTGGAATGGGGTTCGCCTTTTGGATGGCAAGTTCACTTCCCGATTTACTCGCTGCGCCGTTGGGCGATAGCATTTTTGATATTTCAATATTTGGGCGTGAAATAGTGCTCTATGAGGTAGACCTTCATAAATACCTTATGTATCTAATGCCAGTGGTTCTGTCCGCATTGTGGGTTTATTGTATGGAGCGTTTTCAATACTTTTCTAAAGATTGGCACCCAGAATGGAAGCAACATATTTTTAGTGATCTAGGGCTTTTCATCCTTAATAATGTGATTTTAAGGGCGGAGGTTTTTGTGGCAATGGCAATGGCTGCTAGTGCCGGGGTGTTATCTAGCTGGGTAGGGATAGACTTGTGGCCTAGTCAGTGGCCCCTGGTATTTCAGGTGATATTGTTTTTAATTATCGCTGAATTTATGACGTACTGGTTGCATCGTTTTGAGCATGAAAAATTGTGGTTATGGCGTATTCATAGTGTTCATCATAACCCCAACAAACTCTATTGGTTTAATGCCACGCGTTTTCATTATATTGATCTTATTGCGATCCCTGTGTTATCAAATGTACCTGCAATTGCCATGGGAGCTGACCCTGTCGTTATTTATTTAGCAACAAGCTTTAGTGTTATGCATGGTATGTGGCAACATGGCAATGTTGATGTCAGGTTTGGTTGGCTGAACTATATAGTTTCTTCTCCAGAACTACATCGTTGGCATCATATGAAAGACACCTCATTAGCAAATCATAATTATGGTAGTAACTTAATTATTTGGGATTTGGTGTTTGGTACATGGTTTTTACCCAAAGAAAAAGTGAGCCCATTACATGTTGGGGTAGTTGATTTAGAGGGCGATGGGGTGATAAAACAGTTATTGTTACCAATTACAATGAAAGTGGATGGTTGATTTTTTTATGCCGAAGTCGTTACTAGACAGTAAAGTTACCGTGAAAAAACGCAAACCTCGCGGTTCCCTCAGTAAAGATGCCATTGTTGATGCAGCCAAAGAGTTGCTGCATGAGCAGGGCATTGATGCATTGAGTATTCGAAAAATTGCCAATGTATTGGACGCAGGCCCAATGTCAATTTATAACCATTTTGCAACGAAACAGGATATTGTTTTTGCATTGGTGGAGGATTTTGTGGCAAGGGCTCATCAGAAAGAACATTCTGCAATGAATTGGCAAGAGTGGTTACACGTTACGTTCGTTGATATTTTTACAGCATTCACGAATGAGCCGGAATACTTAATGTTGATGATTAGCTCAAATAATATCGGGGTTGCTTCGAAAAACGTGTTTGATGACGCTCTTGCTTGCTTAATGGAGGCAGGGTTTTCTTCGGAGAAAGCCACGATTGCTTTTCACAAGTTATTAAGTTTTACCTTGGGTGCAGCAATGATGCGGGCTAATTTGAGTCAAGCTACGGTTGAGAGTGAATCCGCTGCACATAATGTGATGAAGGGAAGTCAATTTGATACATCACTGAGAGATATTATTGTCGGGCTGACGTGATACCCCCCTCAAACAGTAAAATTGCAGTCTTCTAGAGCTGCTGGATCATTTTATATGAAAGTTTCACCACAGTGGGTTTTATACATCGCGATGTTGTCTGTCGGTATGGGGCAATCCATTATTTTTGCTGTATTGCCAATGCTGGGGCGTGAGCTAAAGCTTCATGAACTGCAGCTGCAACTACCTTTTTTGCACTTATCTTTTGAACCCAAGGAGCTTGCAATTACATCTCTGTCAGCTCTGACGGCATTAACTTTTTCTTTGGTAAGTCCTTTCTGGGGACGAATGAGTGATCGCTATGGCTGTAAGCCTGTGATTGTTGTTGGTTTGCTTGGCTATACCCTGGGTATGGCGCTTTTTAGCGGTGTTGCGTACGCTGGTTTGGTAGGAGCGGTGGGTGGTCTAGGTCTGTATATTTTGTTACTTGTTGCGCGAATTATTCACGCATCGGTGATGTCTGCAGCATTCCCCGCGTCGAGCGCGTATATGGTAGGGCTTGTTGATGCGAGTCACCGAGCGAAGGGGCTGGGTAAATTATCCGCCGCTAATCAGCTGGGTATTATGTGTGGTCCGGCACTTGCTTACTTGATCGCGCTAAATTATTTGGCTCCATTTTTTGTACAGTCTCTTATAACATTGTTGGTTGCGATACTTGTGGCCTTAATGTTACCAAGAACAGAAGTGATTGAAAAAAGTTTGCAGCAACCCAAAAAGCTCACCTATTGGGATAAACGCTATCGTGTATATATTGGTGTTGGATTGGTGGTATATACCTGTTTAGGAATGGTGCAACAAACGTTAGGGTTTTACTTTCAAGACACTCTGAATCTTGACGGGGTTGCAGCAGTAAAATATTATTCGTCAGCTATGGTCGTCTCTTCTGGGGCTATGATGTTTGCACAGCTATTCCTTGTCCAGCGTTTACATTGGCGGCCACAAATATTACTGCGACTCGGCCTACCGTTTATGATGTTCGGGTTTTTAATTGTTGCAGTTTCTGGTAATTTGTCCCTGCTGTTAATTGGAATGGCACTGTTTGGTTTTGGAATGGGATTTACTGGGCCAGGGTTCTCAGCGTGTGCGTCGCTAACGGTTGCCCCAAATGAACAGGGGGCATTAGCAGGACTGGTAGGGGCGGTTGCAGGAATGGGTTTTGTAATCGGCCCACTGTTAGGTGGTTTTCTGTATGCGTTGGATTCATCATATCCTTATGTCTTAGCGGGTGCCTGTTCAGGTATTGTGTTTATTGTTATTTCTCTCCGGTCATTGCCTGGGGAAATTCTTAGCGAAGAATAGGGGGGGGGCGCTGAGTAGGATTAGTTGACACTTTATAAACACACTTGTTGTCCAGGTCAGTAATATTCGATCTCGTAAAGTATGTCCTACAGATAAAGCTCTCAAGATCGGTGAATGTTATAACTTCCTTGTTATTTTTGATTTAGATGAAGAATACAAAGTATGGATTTAATTTTACAGGTATGGGGAGGATCTTTTTATCTTATTAACAAGATATTATTAGCTCTTTCCGAAGGTAAGTACGGTAATACTCAAAAAAACCTCAAAGTTACGGGTTGGTCAATTTATATTCTTGGTGTTCCAGCTTGGGTGATTATCTTGGTTGGCCATAACGACTGGATAGCCGCATCCATAGAAGTTGGCGGAATCCCTGCTATGTTACTCGGTTTGTACAATACTTATCACGACAATCAGAGACCTCATAAAGCGTTTAATTGTTTTGTCACTTTGTGCACATACTCGTCTTTGGTATTAGGTTTTTTGTACAGTTTGAACATTCATGGAGGTATAACATCAATCACTCAAGTTTTAGAAGTGAGTGCAATGTTAGGATTCTTGATGGGTAGTTATTATATGGCTAAAGGTAATTCTTACGGTTGGTTGTTTTATATGCTAATGAATCTTAGTATGGCTAGTTTAATGTTCTTGCAAGATAAGCCCATATTGATGACTCAGCAAATATTGTCTCTTTGCTTTGTTTTGTATGGTTTTAATAAATCTCAAAAGATCATACAAACACCAGCAATCGAAAAGTGAACTTTCCTCTATGTGACGAGTTTTAATTATGACAGTAAGGATTAACAATGTTGTTAATCTACACCCGCATGCTACTGAGAGCTTTGTGAGTGCTCAATAGCATGCGGGTTGATAAAATCACATGTCGTAAGACATATTCAAATAGTAAGTGCGACCAGGCCAGGGGTGAGCGACATAACTGATTTCATTGGTCAGGTTGTCAACGCCTAGGCTAACATTGGTGTTTTTATTTATCGCATACGCCGTTTTTAAACCAAGGCGAGTATAAGCATCCTGTGCACCGTAAACGTTGTCCTCTTTATCTGTATTATCCAAGCGGCCAAAGCTATTGCTGGCATATTGTACGCTGCCACCTACATTCCATTGGGTGTTGATATGGTAGGTTGCAAGCAGGTTACTGCGCCAGTGAGGGGTTCGGGGAAATTGATTGTCTTCTAATTCAGGGTCAGGGTCATTTTTTGTGATCTCGGAGTCGACATAGGTAAGGTTAAATCGCATATCGAGTTGAGGGTTAAAAACGCCCATGATATTAGCGATAAACTCAATTCCTGATGTGTTAACTTCATCAATGGGGATAAATGTTCTTAGACCTGTGCTTGTATCCGTTTGAGATTCTATAACCTTTTTTATGGTCTCTTGGAAAATATTAACCCGTAAATACCCACCGTCAATTAATTTGTCAAACATCAGGTTGTGATGCAAACCATTTTCTGGCTTTAGTCCTGGATTGGCTATTGATGCAGTATTGTATTTTTCATATTGACTAAAAAGTTCTTCTACTATGGGGAAGCGATAGGCTTTGGCGATGGAATATCGTATTAACCATTCATCTGTTGGTTGATAACCAACGGAAAATTTGGGGGATGCTTTGGTAGTTGAATTACTAGGGATTGATGTTAACTCAAAATTATCGTTCTCGTAATATCCTCCATAGCTTTTAAAATATTCATAACGTAATCCAAAGGCCATATCCCAATGGGTATTGATATCCCAGTTTAATTGAGAGTAAATGGCGCTAACGGTAGTTTTTCCGCCAGAACGACTGGTGGCAGCTCCTTTTGTTCCCGATGCATAATCGGGTGAGTCATACACACTGGTATTTAATTCATAGGTTTCATGACGTACTCCAGTGACTACTTGCACTCCTTTTGCACCAAAATTGTCGCTGGTTAGTTTTACTTCAGCCGTTTTCCAGCCACTATCATCGTAATCTTCAATTTCTCCTTCGGACGTATAATCTGGATCATTAGGGTTGGCTTCTGATGATCGTTCTTCATCATGCAATATATCAAAACGATTAATATTAACTTCTAACTGGGTTGTATCAGAAATATCACCTTTTATACGAATGCCAACAGATAGACTTTCACGATCAGCTTCACTGACATTTAATCCCGTGGAATTAAATGAAAATTCTTGTTCACCTTGTATAGCATTTGATTCAGACCAAATCGTGTTCCCTGCATCGTCCTTCACGTAGCTGTTGGCAGAGTCGGCTGTTGACCTACGATCCTCATAAGCTACGTTAAGCAGCGTTGACCAATTGCCAAAATCATACCCCAACTTAAATTTGTAATTATCGGTAATTGTATTCACTATTCCGGTATCGCCATACCATATCTTTTCATTTCCGGTTCTGTCATTCTCAATTATTGCTCCGCTGACACTTGTTGTACCGGTGCCACCTTCTTTTGCTTCCCGAAATATCTGCGGCTGTGAATCATTCTCTAAATGGTTGTAAGAAAGAAAATAACTCAAGTCACCGACTTTATCGCCAAAGGACATAAATCCTTTAAACCCGCTGACATTGTCATCAAAACCATAATCATCAAATTCTTGGGTGAAAAATGTTCCGTCAATATGAAATTCACGCTCTTGAGGAATTGCTGTTTCAATCAGTACAACACCGCCCATAGAGTTACCGCTGTATTCAGCAGAAAAGGGCCCATAGAGAACCTCAACTTGCGCAATTTCACTGGCGGATACCATGGTCCAACGAGGAGCCCCGTTCCAGCGGGATTCTAAAAAGTAATGCAGAGGCACACCATCCGCAAACACCATTGAACGTGAGGTTTGGAACATATTGGAACCACGTATACCTAATGTGCCGTTAGAGTCACCAATAAAACGACGGCGAATAACAAGGCTGGGTTCGTATTTAACAACGTCCTCTGTTGTTGTTATGTTGATGCTAACCATATCTTCAGGTGTTAACACACTGGTAGGGTTGGTATAGCTCGCCGCTCGACTATCTTGTTGCTTACCCCAGACATGCAGAGTCTCTTCTTGTGCTGAAGTTTCTGAGGGTGATGTAGCTGCTATTGGTGTGGTACTAACAAGCCCAAGAGCCAGGCTTGAAAGAAACACGGAATACTTTTTGGTAGACATGACAACTCCTTAAAACGAAGTCGCGTATTGTATTGTATATTTTCTTCGCCTGGGCGCGACATATTGTCGCACCTACGTTGCTATAAATGTCTGTTAACATAGGCCGCCTTTCCTTTTTATGAAAATCAGAAAGGTGATTGACAGATGCCGGGTAATGGTTACGAATGAGTGCAGTAGATATGAGTTATATGCAGTATTATTTTTGCAGAATGCTGAATGTTATTGGCGTAGTGATGGTTTGTTTTGCCGTTATTCTAACGGAGAGTGCCGCCTCTACAACGATGGAGCATTGTGAGGCGCCCAATATTGCTTGTGCCAAAACCGTTACTGCAACAGTGTCGCCTACGGGGCGGATCTTATTTGCCTGGACGGTAGATGACTATCTCTATGTGAATTACAGCGATGATCGAGGAAAAACGTTTTCTCGTCCGATTAATGTTAATAGAACACCTGAAAAAGTTGCCGCACGAGGGGAGAAACGCCCCAAGATTGCTGTGGATAGCACAGGGAATATATACGTTTCGTGGATTAAAAAATTACCACAGAAATGGACGTCAAATATACGGTTTTCGTGGTTGAAAGCTGGGGAGGCGACTTTTTCACCGCCAATAACAGTCAATGATGATACTGAACCTGCAGGTCATAGTTTTAACGAAATGATGGTTTCAGATCATGGTGAAGTCACACTTGTGTGGTTGGATAGCCGACATTCAAGAGCGGCAAAAAAAAGAGGGGAGCCTTTTGTGGGTAGCTCGATCTATTGGACAACCATAAACCCTTCATCGTTAAACCTTTCATCGCTAAAACCTTTACCGCTAAGTGAAAGTACAACGCTTAAGAATACTCCTTATGTGAATGGTAATTGTGTTTGTTGTCGGCTCGCATTAACACAACGAGAAACTAAAGAAGGTGAGCTTGCCCCCGTTGTCATGTGGCGGCATATCTTTGGTGATAATGTTCGAGATCATGCTCTGGGTGTATTAGGAGAACCTCTACGGCGAGTGAGCTTTGAGCAGTGGAAAGTGGAAGGGTGCCCTCATCACGGACCATCGATTAGTGCCCAAGATCAACGTATCCATATGAGCTGGTTTAATGATGGGCCTAACGCTAGTGGGTTATTTTATGCGTATACAGACAATCTTGGTGAAACGGTTAGCCCCGCCTTTCATTTTTCAAAAAGTACAGAGTCGCCCGGGCATCCATCCTTAATAACAGGAGGCGATGGTAAGTTGAAATTAGCGTGGCAGACGTTTGATGGTACGCAATCAGGTATTAGCATTACGATCTCAGCACAAGGGGAGCAGTGGAGTGATGTTAAGGTTGTTACTACGTTTTCGGGGAAAACAGATTATCCGTTTTTATTGGCGCATCCCGATGGGGATTTATTGCTTTGGCATAAACCGGGCCATGCATTAACACTAATTGATGTGTCGCAGTATGGTGAGACGCAGCACGGAGAGACACGAAAGAAGGTGGCCCAATGAAACGAATACTCCGCTTAACCATATCAAACTTACTACTATTGATTGTTTCTGCTGTAGTCAGCTTTCCTGCGCTGTCTGCGGATAAGGCGATGGATCAACTGACGATCGAAAAAGTAACCGGGGTGTTCCAAGAGCAGAATCGGCTTGTTATGTTGTGGTCTGTGGATTGCCCACCGTGCTATCAAGAATTAGCGATGTTGGAGCGGTTGCTGTCATTGTATCCGGATTTGCCTATCACGCTTATTTCTACTGATGATGATTCAGAACGACATGAGGAAGTTGAAGATCAATATAAACGTCTAAAGGGCAATAAATTAACGACGTGGGTTTTTGCTGACGGCATGGCCCCACAGCTACGTTACGCCATTGATAAAACATGGTCAGGAGTATTGCCGAGAAGTTACGTGGTAAAGGGGATTAATAGAGTTGGGCACAGCGGTGTGCTTAAGGAGCAAGAGTTACGGCAGTTATTTCATCTGCCTGAGAGTTAAATCCAATAACCATCTGTTTGAAAATAAAAAAGGCGCCATCGAAATGTTCGATAGCGCCTTTTTTATTTTACTGAATTAGCTGTAAAGATTAGATAATCTCAAGAGCCATTGCCGTTGCTTCACCACCACCGATACATAGTGATGCGATACCGCGAGTCTTGCCATGCTGCTTAAGAGCGTGGATAAGGGTCAAAATAATACGTGAACCAGAAGATCCTACAGGGTGTCCTAATGCACAAGCACCACCGTAAACATTCACTTTCTCATGAGGGATACTGAATTCGTTCATTGCCATCATAGTTACCATGGCAAATGCTTCGTTGATTTCAAATAGATCGACATCTTCAATTGTCCAACCTGTTTTTGCTAACAATGTTTGCAAAGAACCGATAGGAGCAATAGTGAACTCAGAAGGGTGTTGAGATTGTGTAGAGTGACCAACAATACGCGCTAGAGGCGTTAATCCTTTTGCTTTTGCTGTTGATTCTTTCATAAGAACTAGAGCAGATGCACCGTCAGAAATAGAGCTGGCGTTAGCGGCCGTTACGGTACCGTCTTTAGAGAAAGCAGGGCGAAGTGTTGGGATTTTATCAATCCGAGCATTGCCTGGCTGCTCATCAAACGTAACGGTTTGCTCACCTTTACGTGTTTTGATAGTAACCGGTACGATTTCTGCCTCAAAGCTTCCTTCTTTAATTGCTTTGTTAGCACGTTCAAGAGATGTGATTGCAAAAGCGTCCATATCTTCACGTGTTAGGTTTTTCTTATCGGCAATTTCTTGCGCGAATGAACCCATTAAACGGCCTGTCTCTGCATCTTCAAGACCATCAAGGAACATATGATCTTTTATTTCAGCATGGCCCATACGCAAACCTGCACGCGCTTTTTCCATCACGTAAGGTGCGTTGGTCATGCTTTCCATGCCACCAGCAATCATAATGTCGTTGGTGCCGGCTTTTATCAAATCATGAGCAAGCATCGCGGCTTTCATACCAGAGCCACATAGTTTATTGATAGTTGTACAGCCAGTAGCTGTTGGTAGACCAGCTTGTAATGCCGCTTGACGGGCAGGGCCTTGTTTTAGGCCAGCAGGTAATACACAACCCATGATAACTTCTTGAATGTCTGCGGGCTCAAGTCCTGCACGAGATACGGCTTCTTTTATTGCTGTAGCTCCAAGTTGAGGCGCTGAGCAGCCCGAAAGTGAACCTTGAAAGCCGCCCATAGGAGTACGAGCACCATTTACAATAACGATTGGGTCTAAATCTGCTGACATTCTCTTTACCTTCTCATATCTATCTGTTTATTTAAGTGGGAAGGATTTTACCTGGATACAGTCATTTAGGCCAATTTGTCAGAACTGCTTGGTCGTATTTTGATCGGCGTCTTGAGTGTAAAAAGGTCAAGATATTGATTTTTAACGATAAAATGAGAATGTGAGGAAATGTTTCAATAAGGCCAGGAGCCTATCTTTCTGGATTTTGAGGGGTTAAAGGGTAGAGGTTGTTAACTTGGTTGGTCGGATTGTCTTTTCTTAACAGGCTAATTACCTCATTGCTATTAACGGGGCGGCTGTAGTAATAACCCTGAGCAAAATCGCAATGGCATTGTTGTAAGTACTTAATTTGCTCTAGGGTTTCTGTACCTTCGGCGATAACCTGCATATCAAGGTTGTGGCCAAGGTTGATGATGGCTCCCACAATGGTGGCGTTTTCTGGGCTATCTAACATGTCTTCAATAAAGGTTTTATCTACTTTTACCTTATCAAATGGAAGGCGCTTTAAATGGTTTAAGGATGCGTACCCTGTACCAAAGTCATCAATAGCGATCTGAATGCCAATTTGTTTGATGTGTTTAAGCATGCGCACAGCAGCATCTAGGTTAGACATTACTGCTGTTTCCGTTATCTCCAAAATGATTCTGTGGGGATTGAGTTGGTACTTTTTGATGGCGTCTTTTAAAACACGTATCAGGTTGGATTGGTGTAGTTGAATAGCGCTGACATTGATGGATATTGTAAGGTGAGAAAATCCCGCGTTATGCCATAAGCTTAATGCCCGACAAGATTCATCAATAATCCATTTGCCAATGGAAATAATGGTCTGGTTATTCTCGGCAAGAGGAATGAATTCATCGGGCGGTACCAGGCCTTTTTCTGGGTGGTGCCATCGGACTAATGCTTCGGCGCCACTAATTTTCATATTGGATAAATCAATTTGTGGTTGGAAGAGTAATGAGAATTGATCTTCATTGAGGGCAACGGAAAGTGACTTTTCTAAACGTTTCGTTTCTTTGATTTTTTCATCTACGCTCTCCACAAAGAATTGGTAGCGGTTACCGCCCTGAGCTTTCGCAAGCTGCATTACATTCTCTGCGTGTTTAAGTAACTCATCAGAGGTATCTCCGTCATGGGGGTATACGGAGATACCAATAGAGGACGTAATGCTAAGCTGTACCTCATCAATTTGAAAAGGCCGGCGGATAAGTTCTAATACCCGTTGTGCAGATTTGGCCGCATCTAAGTGTGTGTTGGTGATGGGTAATACAAGAGAGAACACATCTCCGCCAATACGGGAGATGGTTTGAATGCTCTGCATCTCATGTTGAAGCCGTTCGGATAGCGACAGGAGTAAACGGTCCCCTGCGTTATAGGAATGCAGCAGGTTTACTGAATTAAAGTCGTCCAGGGCACACCATAACACCGCAAAGATTGCATTTTTATCATCAGCTTCAAGAATGGATTGTTCAATGCGTTTGTTTAATAACATGCGGTTTGGTAGTTCCGTTAGCATGTCATAGTTACTTAAACGTTCAACGTGCGCTTCTGCAACACGGCGTTGATTGTTATGGCTTTCTATGGATGAGAATAAGCTATTGATTTTGTTCACCCAGGTACCCATCTCGTCGGATTGGTGACCTTTTGGGGCCTCTAATGGCACACGGCTAGGTTGTAATGGGTCAATAGATTCCAGCGACTTTGTCATTTTTGCCATCGGGCGTGTAATCATGCCGTGAAAGATGAGATAGAGAACAAGGCCAAATAACATGGATTGCAACAGGCCACTGAAGATGATTTGAAGGCCACGCTCCGTTAACGCTAAGGTGGCATAAGAGGGGTCGATATTGATTTCTAATACGCCGTAATGAGCGGTGGCGGTGAAGTATTTTGTTCGGTCAGACATGCGAGTTTTGATGGTGCCTTCTAAAGGAAGGCTGAAATACAGACTTTGGCCAAATAAAAAATTGCTAAGCTCACGGTATTTAACGTTTTTAAGTGGTTTTTTATTGGTTGCCAGTGAGGGTTCAGTTTCAGTTTTAATAGCGGCATAAAAGATCGCTTCATTTTGAAATAACCCTTCGATTACCTGTTCTGCCATGCCGCGGTCTAGGTTATATGCGGATTGAGTCGCAGGTTCCTTCATCATTGCGAGCAACTGGTTAGCTTGTTTTTCTAGGTTCTCTTGAGCGCTTTGCACATCGAGCAAGATTTGGACGCTACTGATCGCCAGGCCAACCAGTAAAGCCGTTGTAAGAACGGCAAAAAAGAGGCGATTTGAAAGTCGATCAAAGAGTTGATGGCTCATAAGCGTCAGCGCTGGTGTCCTTGCTAATTATTTTTAAATGTCCGCTATAGGCATGTCGCTAGAGGTACGACGTTAGTATTAATCATTCCTATTCGTTAGTCAAAAACCAACCAGAATAAGTCATCAATGTGATTCTGATAGCTATAATAGGGCTATGGCGATAGAGAATTATGACAACAAAGAATAATGATAAATCAAGGTGGTGATGGTGGATATTAGAAGGGGGCAGGTAAGGGCCGTGCTTTTGGTACTGTTGTGTTTGATATTCATACCTCTTGAGGGGTATGCGGCAGCAGAAAGTGAGCGAGTAGAAAGGGCCGCTCAACCAAGGATGACAACAAAAATGAGCCCAGAGCAAGCACGAGGGGAGTTGCAGCGATTGGTTGATGAGGCGATATTTGTTGCTAGCCAACAGCTAAATGACATTGGTACCTTTTATCCCTATGCTGCGGTTATGGAGGCGAATGGCGAGATTAAGTTGGTCGGAGTGCCGCAAAAGCAGGAAGGTAAACCGCAGCCACAACAAACACTTAAAGCGCTTAAAAAAGCCTTGTTACAATTAAATAGGAAAAAGAAGTATCGCGCAGTGGCTATATTTGTTGATTTTGTTGCCAAGCGAAAGGATACCGGGGGCCGTCAGCCCGGTATTCGTGTAGAGCTAGAGCATCGTTCACCGGACAGTTTGTCAGTATTTCTGCCTTATTTGATAGCTCAAGATGGTAGGGTTAGCTTGTTAACACCGCAATATATGCCCGGCTCGCTGTCTGTGTTAGATTGAGGATAATAAAAATACGATGAAAGTAGCATATAAGTAATATAAGGGTGATGTGTGACAGAGCGTGCAGTAGAGCGTGTAGTAGAACGAAAATCAGTAGCTGAGAAAGCAATGAATGTGACTCAGCAAATTGTTTTTTGGGGGCTAGGACAAACAACATACCGATTTGATAGCGTGCAAAAACAGCATTTTTCCTATGGGGGGCATCAGCGGCAGCAGCTCGATTTGTACTTGCCACGGCGTGTTAAGCCTAAAATGAGCGTTGTTTTTGTTCATGGTGGTGTTTGGAAGTCGGGTCATAAAGATGAATATGCTTTTGTTGGACAGGCGCTGGCCGCTCACGGCATCGCTACAGCGGTTGTGGGTTATCGACTTTTCCCAGAGGTGCGTTTTCCTGCTTTTGCTAATGATATTGCTCAAGCCTTAGGGTGGTTGCAGGCCAATGGTCAATCTCATGGTTTTGATGTGGATACTGGCGTGGTTATGATTGGCCACTCCGCAGGGGCTCACTTAGCTAGTCTAGTAACATTAAATCGGCAGTATGCAGAAACATTTAGTTTTTCTCCTTCGTTGGTAAAAGGTGTGGTTGGTTTGGCGGGTATTTATTCCCTTCGACCAGAAAAAGACGCATTGCTGGGAGATATTTTTCAGCCAGCTAAACAGCCGAATGATTACTTTGATGCGAATCCCATTAATTATTTAACCAAAGGTGGCGTGCCTTTGTATCTTATTCATGGACAGAAAGATCAAACCGTAGCCTGTCGTAATGCAGAGCGAATGTTTAAAAATGCATTGTTAGCAGGGCATCCGGTGGATATTCATGTTGAAAATCGTTACGGACATGTTCGGCCTATTATGGATTTTATCCCGATTATGCCAAGTCATCGTCGATTTATGGAAAAAATAATAGGTTTTATTAGAGAGGTTATAGATGAAAATACTGGTGACGGGAGCGACGGGTTTCGTAGGGCAGCGTTATGTGAAACATCTGTGCAGTCGTCATGAGTTAACTGTTTTTTGCTGTGGCAGAAATGCAACGATAGGCGAGCAGTTAAAAAAGACCGGTGCACATTTTTATCGGGGAGACCTCCTAGATGAAAATTTTGTTAGTCATATCTGTCGGGGAATGGATGTTGTCGTACACTGTGCTGGGCAAACCGCGATATGGGGTGATTATCAGCAATTTCATCAGGGAAATGTTGTTACAACGGATAACCTTATTGCTGCGTGTAAGAAAAATAATGTTAGCCGTTTCGTAAACCTATCAACCCCGAGCATTTATTTTGACTTTAGAGATCACCTGAATATAACCGAAGATTATTTGCCGTCTCGCTTTTCAGATAATTATGCACGAACGAAGTATCAAGCGGAGCGTCGGGTGTCGGCGGCTCATTGCGACCAGTTTCGTACCGTATCGCTACGACCAAGATTAATTGTGGGAGTGGGGGATCAAAGTTTTTTCCCTCGCCTTATTGAGATGCATCAAAAAGGTAAATTAAAACGTATTGGGCCTGGGCGAAATGTGGTGAGTGTAACGTCTATAGAGAACTTATTACATGCGATGGATTTGTGTGTGTTAGGAGGAGAAGATGCTTTGGGTGATGTTTACAATATCAGTAATCCATTGCCTGTAAATTTTTGGAGCATGGTTGATGATCTATTTGAGGCCATCGATATGCCAAAGCTGACACATATGGTTCCTTACCCATTGGCGTACGGAGCTGGGTGGGTGTCGGAGTGTGTGGCTTCTTTGTTACGGCGAGATCAAGAACCGGATATTCTGCCGTTAAAAGTATCAATTTCTGCACGGTCCATGACACTAAGTATTGATAAAGCACGGCAAAAGTTAAGTTATCGGCCCGTTATGACAATAGAAGATAGCATTGTTAAATATGCAGAAAATTGGAAACAACAGGTCGCAAAACAAGAAGCCCTTAAATCGAAGGATCTTCTTGAGAAATAACTTGGCCGCGGTAAATAATCTGTTTTTTCTTTACGTTTTTGTTTTTGAGTGGTGAGGCTTCAGGTGTTTCTTGTGTAATAAGAACCTCAACGTTTGTTTCGTCACGATAGAGGTTCTTCACTTTATTTGTTTGCGTGATGGTCGCGGGTGCTACCACCTGAGCTATAAGCGCTTTCAGTGTGGCATTTGTTGTTTGTTGCGCAAAATCTATCAACACCGGCTCCAAATCTTTTTGGCTGATCTGAATGGTCACATTAAACTCTTCTCGAACCAATTTTTTAACCTTCCAAAGCATTTGGATGGTCTCGCGGTTAGGTAAACTCATAACCAAGGACGCCTCGTGGTGTAGGTGTGGAGTAGAAATAATAAGTACAGAATGCAACGGGGCGAGATCATAGCCAAACCTAATTGTGTTAGCAAGTGGTGATGTGTAGCAGATTGTAGCTGAAGGTTGAATGCGGTCTTTTCTGGGTAGTAGGCTGTGTAGCCGATTAGGTAGTCAATTTAGTCTCTATAAAGTCGTTGAAAAATAAACGATAATAGCGACTTATTCCCTATTAACAGCAGTTACCAGTGAAGTGAAGTTATGAGTGATCTCAGTATGAAACCCTCTAAAGAGGACCTGGCTCATCGTGAGCAGTCCGTTAAAAAAGTGGGCAAACGTTCCAGTAATTCAGCTGGCGGAGGTGGTGGCCAAGCATTTATTATTATTCTGTTGTTACTCATCATGGGAATAGGTGGTGCTGGCGGCTGGTATTTATGGCAACAACTGCAAAGTGTTACCCAGCGACTTGAAAGTTCTAATAGCGCATTGACGGATTCAGAGTCAGCTCTGGGTTCATTAAAGACCGAGCTGAATGATAGAGATGTGTCGCTGTCCAAGCAAAAAGGTGCTGTAGCAAAAGATATAACGTTACTTCAGAGTGAAGTGAGAAAACTATGGGACGTCACTAATAAGCGCAATAAAAAGAACATAAAATCCAACAAGGACAACCTTGCAGCGTTGTCGAGTGCATCTAGAAAACAGAAGTCAGGGCTTACGGCGCAGCAAAAAAGTACCTCGGCATTATCACTTACGGTTTCGCAGTTACATGATGAGCTTGCACAGCGTGATAAGTTAAAAAGCAAGCTGGCATCTGATGTTAGTGCATTAAAAGATCAGGTGGCAGATCTGGCAGTGGAGAACGATATGTTGAAAACGCTAGCGGTTGAACAAGAAAAGTTACTTCAGGGGTTTAAAAGTGGTCAGCTACAGCGACAAATAGCGGATGTTGAACAGGATATTAAAGCCATCAATGCTAGTCGACGTCAGGTAAATGGCCGTCTAGATCAGTTGGATAAAGAATTAGGGGCGCTGTACCCCAAAAAGTAAGCCCTGTCTGTACGCGCTATAAGGTTTTTCATCTTTTCTCATTTTTCGGTCTATAGTTAAGTTATTCGCGCCTGTTCAATGACTTAGCTATTGCCGAGAATCGATGGAATAGCGCGCACTTGACGATTATTCTTACTTTTTAGGTACACTTTGTGTGTGCCTTGTTGTGTATTAGGGGAGCTTTTGAGCACATGACCGCGCCACCAGATGATGACCAGTCTACCGAAGTAAAACCGCGATTATTATTAATCGACGATTCTAAGGTGATGCGAAAATCTGCCGTCAAAATGTTAGGTAAAGATTTTGATGTGGTTGTCGCAGAGGATGGGCAAGAAGGCTGGCAGAAGATTACGGAAGATGATGCGATTCAAGTGGTGTTTACTGACCTGAATATGCCTAATCTCAACGGTTACGAGCTTCTGCAGATGATTCGCACAAGCGAAGATGATGGGATTCGTAATCTTCCGGTTATTGTTGTTACCGGTGCAGAAAACGATAATGAAGCAAAAGAGCAGGCCTACGATAAGGGCGCTACTGACTTTATAACCAAACCTTTTAATAGCACCGATTTACGAGCAAGAGCACAAGCTCATGCAGATTACCATCGCAAAACCAAAGCACTTGAAGAAAACAACAAGGTTGATGCACTTACACAGCTAGGTAATGAGCATCACTTTAAAGAACGTTTAGCACAAGATGTATCCTTCGTCTCTCGCCATAAAGAAGACCTTGCGGTAATGGTAGTGGAGCTGAATGATTTTAATGGGTTATTCCTGAAAATTGGCCGTAAAGGTGCCGATAGTGTTATTAAGCAAATCGCTAAAGTACTATTAAAGGCTGTACGCAAAGAAGATACCGTATCTCGACTAGGCTTAGCTCGCTTTGCTGTGTCGCTGCCTACAGCAAAATCTGAGGGCGCGGTGCAATTGGCCGAGCGAATCTGCACAGTGGTTGACTCCTTTAAAGCCAAGTTACGAGGAGAGGCGATTTCGATATCGGTTTCAATCGGTGTGTACATCCCAGCTTACGGAAGCAGGCCCTCCTATGATGATGTCTGGAGTGGCGCAAAAGAAGCGTTAAAAGAAGCGCTCAAGATGGGAAAGAGCGAGGTCTATGCTGTCCGTGCAGAAGCGGTAGAGGAGGCGGTAGAGAAGGCTGTAGTTGAAGAGGTTGAGCCTGAGTTTGAGCCAGAACCAGTACCGGCACCCCTAGTAGGGGCTTTGGATGCAATTTCGATCGATAAAGCCTTACTGCAACTGAAAGCAGGGGAGTCAGAGATTGTCGCATTGAAGGTTCCAGTGCTGCTACAACGCTTGGACCCTATCTTTAAATTACTGAACGAGCGTCAAAAACAAGCACTTATCGATAGCCTGAATCGGGAGGTTTAAGCTGTAATTTTGCTTAATTTCAAAAAAATCAAAATAAAGCTTTAACTTCATGATATTCCTGTTATTCTACGCATCCTTTCTGAGGCAAAGCACTTAAGGCGCTAAGCCAATAGGCAAAGGAAGCAAGAAAGAGCATGAAATGCGCTAGTGGCGGAATTGGTAGACGCGCTGGTTTTAGGTACCAGTATCTTAGGATGTGTAAGTTCAAGTCTTACCTGGCGCACCATGTTTTGGAACATACCTAATTAAAGTCTGCAAATTACGGAAACGTAAGATGTAGCAAAAAGGCCCTACTCCGGTAGGGCTTTTTTTTGCCTTTTTTTTGTCAAAAGAGGATGATTAAGCATGCCTATTAACACCATTCCCACCAATATTATCTTCGGTTTTCTCGGTGCCGGAAAAACCACCGCCATACTCGACTTGTTATCACGCAAACCTGATGGTGAGCGCTGGGCAGTGCTGGTAAATGAGTTTGGAGAAATCGGCATCGACGGCAAAATTATTTCTCAAGCCGGTGCTGATGGGGACATTGCCGTAAAAGAAATTCCAGGTGGGTGTTTGTGTTGTGTTGCTGGAGTGCCATTTCAAGTTGGCTTAACAGAGCTTGTGCGCAGCGCTCGTCCAGATAGGCTTATTATTGAGCCCACAGGTTTAGGTCACCCGAAAGAAATTATTAATACATTGCAGAACAAAACCAATCAGAAATTTATTGCCTTGCAACAAATCATCACCTTGGTAGATCCTAGAAAATTACATGACGAACGTTATCTCAATCATGAGCACTTCATGGGGCAGATTGATGTTGCCGATGTGTTATTAGCGAATAAAGCGGATGTATGTAGCCAAGAAAATATTGATATCTTTTGGCAGTTTGCAGGAGTTTACGCTAAAACAAAATCCCATATTGGTGTTACCCAGCAAGGGCGTGTTGAGTTGGAATGGTTGGATAAGAATAGTATTGTCGATAGGCATGAACTAAATTCTAATTCTCACGGCGCCGATCACCATCATAGCCATAGCGAGGACCCTAACACTCAAAGCTGGACATTCCCTTTCTCGGAAGTTTTAACCATGATGCGATTATAGAATGGGTGGCATCATTTTCCTCCATGAGGTTAAAGGCTATTGTAAAAACGACCAATGGGGATTTGATCATTAATCAAAGTGATAATGATCCCGTGTCGATCAGTAAAGTTGAAGGGCTTAAAGAGAGCGTTGTCGAGGTGATTGGTGTGATGTCGGGTGAACAATTAGGTAAAAATGAGCTGGAAATTGGAGCAGCCTTAAAGGCATGTCTTGTTTAGAGTGGCTATTGATAGCAACTCTCTAAAATAGAAAAGGTTAGGCATTAATGGAATTGGAACTGGATCATTTTTTTATACTTGTAGAGCCCGGAGGGAAAGTGGCTGATGCATTGGTGTCACTTGGAATGCAGGAAGATTTTAGTCGAGTCCACGAAGGGCAGGGTACAACGAATCGACGTTTTCCGTTCGGTAATCGTATGCTAGAGATTATATGGGTTCATGATGCAGAAGAAGCGCAGAATGGCCCTGGAAGAGACCTTCGTTTTGTTGGGCGTGCGAATAATCCTGATGCATCCCCGTTTGGGGTAATACTGCGCCGAAAAAATAATACTTGTTTGGATATGCCGTTTGACGGTTGGAAATATCAGCCCGCGTATTTTAAACCACCATGGGCTTTTCATGTTGGTGCGAATGCCGATAAGGTGTACGAACCATTGTGTATTTATGTACCTTTTATTGAGCCAAAGACAGAAGAGCAAAGTGCAACAGGGAACGAAAATAATCATGTTTTTCAGTCAATAACTCATATCGCTATCTATTTGCCATCAATGCCAGCGTCTGGGGTGCTTAATGCTGTTGATGCAGCGGATGGATTATCGATACATTACGGGGAGGAGCATTTCATGGAGGTAACTTTTGATGGTAAGCGACAGGCCTGCTCCGAAGATTTTAGGCCTGACATTCCCTTGCGGCTTTGTTGGTGATGGAGGGGTGACACGATGAGCGTTCTTGTATTTCAAATAGTGATTAAGCAATGGGACAAAGGGCAGAGTTCCCCAGAACATGTTGCAGCTAGAGCAGCAATCCCCGCTCGTTACGCTGTAGCCACCAAACCTGCCTATTATGTGTTAGATAAACCCTGCATTGTCGACCAGCATGGCGATGACATATCAACAAACGTGTTTAAAAATGGCCGTATAAAGTATGGCATGTTGCCCGATGGGCGTATCCGGTTTGATCGGTTTCAGGTGTGCGGAAAAGAAGGCGGAGATATTCTGGAATATGTGTCAGAGGATAAAGGTTGTCAAATAGTAGGCCCGCTTAATCAAGGGTGGGTTCAATGCCAATACAGTTGGCGTTACAGTGTTGAAGAAGCAGGCATGCGTTACTGGATGTATGAAGAGGTTACGCTTAATGCCGTGTGTATGGATGAGTTTGATGATGAGTGCTTCTTGAAAACTGAACCTACTATTACGCATAACAATACGTAAAGACTATTCATTCTTTATCCGCAGCACAGCACATCCTTATTGTTGCCAATTTCACCAGCAGGCTAGGTTATAGTAGGACCTCACCAAAAAATCCTGGAATCTCAATTCGTAATAAGGAATCGTCTGCTATGTTCGCAGTTTCTTTGCTCAGCATATTGTGTATCGCCATTTTTCTTACCATGCTATATCGCTTTATGGACAGAGAGAAGTTGATTCTGGATCAGTGTAGCCGCACCACATTAGCTGGAGATTTTATCAACCTTAACGAGGGAGTTGTATATTACGAAACAAGTGATCCCTCACAAAAACCAAACGTTGTCTTGGTACACGGTTTTTCAACACCCAGCTTTATTTGGAACCCTACGTATACTCACTTAGCAAATAGTGGTCATTCGGTGCTTCGGTTTGACCTCTATGGGCGACACCGGAGTCTTGTAGGCGGTCTCATATGCTTATTTACCCAGACGCCGTAACCAAAAAGGTGAATTCGAAAACCGTTTTTCACTACCGTAAAGTTCATTGCGAACCCGTGCATACAGACCAAAATCATCAAACACTCGATTCTGGTAAGCCATTAATGCATTTTGTTTCCCATCTATAACCCGTGTAGCAAGTGCTTTCCCAGCTTGGTATCCATGCTGTAAGGCCTTGGTAATGCCGGCTGATGTGATTGGATCGTAACTACTTGCAGCGTCCCCTACAGCGAGCCAGTTCTCACCACAAACAGCAGACAACAACGAGGAGGGGGCTGAGTGTGTGACTATATGCAAAGAGTCTGTGGATAGTGTTGAGAGTACAAGGGATAGTTTTTTACCAAGCCATTTTGTTTCTTGTAGTAGGCCAAACCAACGTGCAGGTGTGTGCCAATGGTGATTTTTTATCGACTCTTGGTCGGTGCAAAACGTCACTATCATTTTGTTGTCAGGCAGGCGCGCGGCATACCACCAACCTTCTGACACGGATTCTACCAAGGTATGAGGAAGAATCTTGCAATCTTCAGGTATATCAATAACGGTACACAGGAAAATAACGTCGTCGAATACATTTCGGCAAACATTCAAGCGGCGCGAAAAAGCAGCGGCCTTCCCCGTGGCATCCACAACAAAGTCTGCTTTTATGGTGGATTTGTTTTTTTTCTGAACAGAAAAATCAAGGTGCTTATGGCCCTGAACATCATTAACCCCGGTCAACCGCCAGCCGTTATGATAAGTAACGCCAGCGGTGCAAGCTTTTGCCAGAAGTTGAGCATCAAATCTTTCACGATTGAGGTGGTAGCCTCGCCCAACAATATCGAGAAGAAAGTCGTTGTGTCCTGGTTTTTCACTGTTCCATAGAGATATGCTGCCTGGGCAGTCCAAATGAATGTCTCCAGCCTCTACAATGTCTTGAACGCCGAGTTGCCTGAGTACCGGTGTTGCAGCGGGAGGAATCGTTTCACCCACGCGGATATTAGAGCTACGTGGACAATCAAAAAGATGAACGTGGTAGCGACGTGCGGGTTCATTTTCTGGTGATTGTGTTGCCAGTGATTGCAGGAAGGAGAGAGCAGTTGACGTGCCTGCAGGACCACCGCCTAATATGGCAATGGTCCTCTCGTCATTTCCTGTCGGTTTTAATAACGCGTTAATGTTAGTCATCCGCCGTCGTTGGTGTGGGTACAGTGGCCGTGGGCCATGGAGCAACCGTATCGCCATAAGACGTGAACTGGCTTTTTACCTCAAGGAACTTGTCCGGGCCATAATTTCCACCTTTATCCGCAGGAATTTGTATCCCCTGGATGATGAAACCCACCTTGTGCCAGTTATCAACATAATCAATATACTGTTGATACTTACCTTCATTTTGTGGGTAGTTGGTATGGGTCAAATTATTGTTCCCGTCACCATCCCCTCGGATACTAAATAGCTGCTGGCCCAAACTCCAAGCTTTGTTTTCAGAATCATAAGTACATAATTCTTTTGGATGAACTTGCACGGGGCGCTGTGCGGGCCACGACCAATACAGCGTGTTGTTGGAGCTGGGGTTAGGGTCGGGGTTATGCACCGCGCAACTGTTGTAATCAGTGTGCCAAGGCTGGGACATAAATTTACTGAGATCTCCAGGCTCAACTTGTACATTTTGCAAAGGAATATAACCCACATCCAAAAAGGGTTTACCGGCCTCTACCGATTGATAATTTAAGGCTTGCTCATTGATACGAAAAGGCCCCGTAACGCCTTGCCATCGTTGCTTATATAAATTGACATCACGAACAATAAAGGTGAGGTCAATGCCTGGGGAATAGCGCCCACCCAAACAGTTTTCAAGTATCACTCTATCTAATTTTTCACCCACGCCAAGCGCAGGAAGTGACTCAACAGATTGCTCAGCGTACCACTGCATTAATAAAAAATATTGTGTTGGGCTCACGGAGAGAAAACTCTTCGTAGCATCTCCCAGGGCCAACGGCATTTTCACGCCTTCGTCATCCTCTTCGGTATCATTTGGGTCTCTAATCAACGCTTTAAAATTCGGGATTTTTGCCTCTGGCGATGCGGAATACTGAAGCTTCGCCATCATGTTATGTCCGTTGATACCTGCTTGTGGCAGGTTGGTATTCCAACGTTGAAGAAAAGCACCGTGGAAAATCGGTAAAATATCATCTTCCCATGATGCTTTGTAACTTCCTTGATATTTGCCATCACGATAAAGGTTTGGCATCAGTTTCAAATTTTCCACCCAGGTATTAAAGACATCATCCCAGGTAGATACCACGTTGCGTGTTTGTGGCGCGTAACCAGGGTCGGTTGTTACTACCCAGCCGCCCACAACCGATGCTGAGGTATTATCTTCAAAAACAATCACCGCATTAACTGGGCCATCAGAGGTATCATCAAACCAGTAATTATTATCAATAGGATCCTCTAATTGAGGAAGGCTTTCATCCAATAAGATACCGCTGGCCCGACCATAGCCACCCGTAACAATCAATCGGCCAGTCCCTGTCTCTACCTGCAATTCACCCAAGGTATCAATAGGGCCATATTTATTGCCCATCGTAAAATGCTCACCGGGAAAACTCAGCGGATAATCGCTCACGGGACAAATATTTCCTTGAGCATCGGCATAGCGACAGTCGGCGGTCTTATTAAAATGTTCAATGGCGCCGGGACATGCGCTGGATGCGATAGTGCGAGGCCCACCATCGATGACAAGTTTTGTTCGTCGGTTAGGATCCGCCAGGTCAGATCCTAACCCTGCCAGTTCTGGGTATGCTGTATTTTCAGGGTCACGAATAGGAGGGTAGTGGTATTGACCCTGGTCATCAGGTTCGTAGGCTTTAATGCCAATCTCTTCACCCGCAGCATCCGTAATTTTATACCAGTTATTTTTTTTATTGGCGACATGCACCGTCCAAACAATGTCTTTGATGACCTTACCATTGACCGTGTCGCCAATTTTCACCTCTCGGCCAGGATCATTGCTCGGGTAAGTATCTTGTAGTTGGTCATATACAAAAATACGAAACCGCGCAGCTTGACGTTTGACTGCACCTGCCGCGTCGCGAAAATCATCTTCCTGAATAGGGGTGTCTTCTGTGCCAGGTTTAATAGGTAAACCACCAAATAAGCCTGTGGTCTTATCAAGCAACTCACCTGCGGCAGTTTCTGGCGCAATATAATATTCGTCACTATTTCCCACGCGCGCAAAGTTAATAGCCGGATGTACCCTAAAAATTGTATCTGTCATTATCTTATCCTCAAATTGTCACGATTAACGTGCTGAACCGTTATTTGTTATCTAGCGCCATCTCTTGAGACCAGGTATATATATTCACAAAAGCGTGACTAATATTCAGGTTCATCGGCTTTAATGGATCAAGTAAACGACCGCTACTTGATGTCAGCAATCGTTGCTCAGTGTTGTGACAACGAAAACAATTGTTCTCAGTACTCGCAAATTGGGTAAAGGTTTCAATTGTAGGGTTAGAGAGCATCAGCGACCCTATAAGCAGTTGTTTACCCTTATCATTAAAATCGGTGGCCAATGTCATATTGGGGTTAAGGCCTTTATTCGTCTTAAACCAAATGGCGCCTATTTCTCGGTAGTTAGCCCACACATCGCCTTCTTTTTTTAAGTTAGATCGAACAATGGCATTAAGCTCTTTGATGCCCGCATCATTTTCGTCAATCGTGCCTTGAATAGTCTCGTTAACGCTGGGTGTTGGGCTTAAGTTGTAAACAGCGGCATTACCATATTCATATTGCAAGCATACCTGGCCAACCGGTGACATCTTCTGTGTTGCTTGATCCAGCTTCATGTAGGGCGACGTTACGTAATTTTTATTGCAACTTGCATAAGTATTGGTCATTTGCGGCGTGGATTTTTCTGGCGTGGGATTAAAAAACGTATAGTCACCGCTAGAGGCTATCACCGTGTCGGGATTAAATGTCGTAGGAACGATGGGAGCGTTTTTAACATGTTCAAACGTAGCCCAAATCATTTCAGGGTGATTTTTAACAACGCCACCGATATGAAAGCCCACCAGTGCCAAGGTCACGTCACGAATATTCTCGGTATCAATCACAAACTTCGCCCCTTGCTGCTTTAAACCATAAACGGCGTAATCCATCGTAAACATGTCGCTAACATCGTCACCCGGTTCAACAATCTTCCACGAGGCTTTTAATTCAACCACTCCTGCGGGAAAGGGCGTGTCAGGGTTAAAAGCTTGTACTGCATTGGGAGAGGTGAGGTTATTGCTTTCTATGAACTCTACCCAGTCGTTATTCAGATATTGAGAGTAATAAACAACGTTTCCGTTCTTATCTACAAGAATGCCATCTGGCCCGGCTTGAACGGTTTCATCAAAAGGACTGTGTCCAGCGCTCGGTTTCATCACCTCACGGCTCTCAATACCTAATACATCATAGGGTGTTTCAAAACTAAGGAATCTGGGTTTTCCTCTGTAATCCTGTGTTAGCCACAGAAACATTTGCCATGACCAAGCGTTGAAGGAGCAGATAGAATTGGGTGAAAAGTTTTTGCTGTCGGGCTCTGGTGTATCTTGATGAGGAAACCAGGTTTTTATTTCTGGTAGTTCTTCCTTACAAGGGTCGCTTACAGCGAATGCGGATTGAGTCCAAAAAATACTGACTGATAAAATTAACGTGACAACGAACGATCTCCATGAATGTTCAGGTATCATAATTGTTTTTCACCTCTCTTAGTTGATGACGTGGGAAATCCACGATGGATACTAAGAACACAGGACATCAATATAGATAATGACATATCCCTATTGCCAACCCTGGCGTTTTTTTAATCGAACTGATTAAGATGGGTTACCTTTGCTCTCTCTAAATGAAAACTAGCAGAATTTATTTAGTACCTTGATTTGCGTGGCTTTCATTTGTGCAAACGCTATTTGCACATTTGCTTTTGCTAATGGTGATGCCGATAAAGAAAGCAGTATGCAAGGAAAGCATATTGCAAATTCGGACAACCTTTACAGTATATTTGTGCAGTTATTTGAGAGGGGCGAAAAACCAATGTCCCTTCAATAAAATAACCACTAGATGGTTACTATGTACCATCTAGTGGTTAATACATACCATGTGTTGGTTACTTTTTACCTTGATCCTGCCGCAAAAAGAGGACTACCACTCCGGCTAAAAATGAACC
>MAAL01000164.1 GCA_002163245.1 Gammaproteobacteria bacterium 42_54_T18
AGGCAAAATCAACATACTGAATATTAACAGGTGGCAATGTATTAGCCTCCCCCGAAACACTTGTTGCATATAAGGAGGATAGTTCTCTGACCATAACCGCGGCAGACCAGCCATCAGAAATAATATGGTGCATCGCTATCATTAGCACATGTTTGTTGTTTTCTTGGCTAACCAGGCCCGCTCTGAATAAAGCGCTTGAGGTTAAATCGAATGGGTCATCCACAAACGCGGTAAAGACCTCTTCAATCGCACTGCCTTTCAATGTGTGAAATTGTAAGCAAAACCCAACATCTTGATGAATAGTTTGCGACGGTATGCCGTCGATTTCAGAAAATGTTGTTCTTAGGGATTCATGACGATTTATCAGCTTTTTAATAGCTTGCTGAAGAGCGTCTACATTAAGCTCTCCTGAAATTTCTAGTGCTGTCCGAATATGATAGGCGGTATTTCCAGGCTCGAGTTGGGCTAAGAACCACATACGCTGCTGCGCATACGAAAGAGCCAAATCACCATCTCTTGAAACAACAGGAATGATATCTTCTTGTTTTGTCGCCGCTTGTACACTCGGTAGAAACTGAATTAATTCTGATTTATTGGCTACAATTTCATCTTTTAGTGCTTTGGTCATAGCACCTTTTGGCGCTTTTAGTTTTAGCTGTCCATCATCAACCCATACTTTTATTCCGGCACTATTAAGTTTTGAAACAATATCGTAGACCGTCATAAAGTAAATTCCTCAAATTCATCATCGTCATCCTCACAGCCTTCAATTTCGGAACCGGTCTGCTCGCCGTTGAGGCTCACTTCAGGAGACGGCATCACTACCGCAATAATTTCCGCAACGGTAGCGATTGTTGTTGCTTCAAATAGTGTACGCAAACTAATATCAATTTCCATTTCTTCTCGTATTCTAGATACCACTTGAGTGACCAACAAACTATGGCCGCCGAGATCGAAAAAATCATCAGTGACAGATACTCGCGTTAACCCCAATACGTCTTGCCATATATCAACCAACTGCTGTTCGATAGCATTTTTAGGCATAACATATTCATTGCTGTCATAACAAAACTCATCCGGTTCTGGCAGCTTTTTCTTGTCCACTTTGCCATTGGCATTTAATGGTAAATCGGTAATAAACACAAAAGCCGCAGGCACCAAATAATCCGGCACACGTTTTTTCATTTCACTTTTCAAGGAGTGAACCGAAAGATCAGCGTCAACTTCCAACAACACATAAGCCACCATGTGCTTATCGCTTTGTTGGTTCTTTTTCACCAAAACACACGCATTGCTGACACCAGGGATAACGTTAAGGTGGTTTTCAACTTCACCTAACTCTATGCGAAACCCTCGAATTTTAACTTGATCATCGATACGCCCTAATATTTCTATATTTCCATCACCTAAATATCGACAAACGTCACCGGTTCGATATAGATTAGTGCTAACTAAAGCGCTAAATGAACTTGATTCATAAGGGTTGGACATAAAAAACGAATTCGTCAATTCGGCTTGATTGAGATACCCATTCGCAACACCAAGCCCTCCCACATATAGCTCACCAGGAACACCAATAGGAACAGGACGTCTCATCTCATCTAGAATATAGGTTGTGGAATTCGCAACGGGTTTACCTATAGGTACGTTCAACGCAGACTCATCAAGCGTTGTTAGGGGGAAATAAGTAGAAAAAGTAGTATTTTCCGTCGGCCCATAGACATTAACAAGGTGTTTGGGGCATGCCTTCCCTTCTTTATCGTACAACACTTGCCGCACCTGCTTTGGATCCGCATTTTCTCCACCAAACAACAACGTATCTACGTTCGCAAAGATATCCACTTTCTGTTTAGTCAACAAATTAAACAATGCAACCGTGAGGAACATCGCCTTTATATTCTTTTTTCCTAAAACTAGATAAAACTTTTCAGGGTCCAACAATGTGTCGTTATCAAACCCTACGACTTCACCTCCATTTAGCAACGCTCCCCAAATATCAAACGTTGCGGCATCAAAGGATACATTTGATAAGTGTGCAACGGTATCACCTGGAAGTATTTCGACAAAGTTGGTATTGATCACCAATCGAGATACCGCTTTCTGTGAAACACAAACCCCTTTTGGTGTTCCTGTAGACCCGGAGGTATAAATAACGTAAGCCAGATCAGACGAACTGGCAGGAACATTCGGGTTATTGGAATGTTCTTGTTGCACTGCATTAGAAAGGTTCGCTGACAGCGTTTCCCAGACTAATAGCGTAGGTTGTGCATCGGTGTTCAGATTCAGGTTTAAGCTTCTAATTTTAGGTTCATCGATACCACAGGTGATCAAAACTGACGCTGCAGTATCAGATAACATATAGACAATTCGATCCTCTGGGTAGGATGGATCAATCGGAACGTAAACACCACCGACTTTCAAAACCGCTATTGTAGATATGATCATAGAAAGCGAGCGACCCATTACCACAGCCACTTTATCACCAGGAACAACACCAGAGGATATAAGCCCATGCGCCACCTGGTTTGAAAACACATTGAGCTGTTGGTAAGTCAGTCGTTCTTCACCAAAAGATACTGCTGTATATTCAGGATAGCTTTGTACTTTTTGTTCGAACAGGTCAACCAAAGAACATTCAGACGGATACGCTATTTCAGTTTCATTCCATTCTGTTGTTACCTGTAAAACCTCATCCTTTGTTAACCATGGTAAATCTTGCAGCAGCGTGTCGGGCTGACTAGCCACGCCCTGCAGCATAACAATCAAATGCCCAAGCATTCGTTTAACATCAGCCTCATCAAACAAACTATCATTATATGACATCTTGAAGGTAAGCTTATCCCCCGGAATAACAATTAGCGTTAACGGATAATTTGCATGTTCAACGAGGGTAACTTCCGTCAATTTAATGGGGAGGTAATCAAAAAAACTTTGATCCATTGGGTAATTTTCAAAAACAACAATAGAATCAAACAAGGCTTGTTTGCTAGATACTTCTGATACTGACTGGACATCAACCAATGGCACATGTTCGTAGCGGCGCATTTCTACTTGCTGTTGCTGCAAGCCTTTTAACCAAGCAGAGAAAGGCTGGTCAGCGTCAATCTTAGCTCTTAATGGCAGTGTATTTATAAATATACCCACCGTTTGTTCTACATCCCGTAATTCAGCCGGGCGCCCTGATACCGTTGTTCCAAAAACGACATCGTGCTCTCTTGAATACCGACTGAGCAAGAGAGCCCAAGCACCTTGCACAATGGTATTTAATGTAAGGTGATGGTCGTGAGCAATCTTGTTTAAATTTTGAAGCGTATCTTCATCTAACACAACAAGAGACTCTTTCCACGTAGCATGAGTTGATTCTTGAAGAGGGATCGTTTTCATTTGAGGGAAAGCATTGGGAGCACTAAAACCAGCCAAATATTCTCGCCAATAGGCCTCTGCTTCAAGCTTAGGTTGCACTGACAACCAGCGAATGAAATTCTGATATTGTGGGACCGTACCTGATGGTAATGAATTTCCATTTAGCAGATCAGAGTAGGTTTGCATCACTTCACCCAATACCAAAGGTAATGACCAACCATCAAGCAGGATATGTTGAAATGTCCAAACCAGTCGTTGCTCTTGGTTTGGTAATATAAACCAAGAGAAACGGAACAACCCTGGGTCTGAAAACTCAAAACCTTTTGCCTTATCAGCGACGAGCCACTTAGGAAATGTCATGTCTCCGTCATCCTGAGACCAATCGTATACGTCAATATCAACATTAACGTTATCGAACACAACCTGAATTGGTTTTTGAACACCCTTATAAATAAACGCAGTACGCAGAATATCATGTCTTGCAACAACTCGTTGCCATGCTTTTGTCAGTATCTCAAGATCAATGCCACCGTCGACTTGTAGCTCCATTTGATCAATATAGAATGCTGACTCAGGCTGATACACACTGTGAAATAACATCCCTTCTTGCATTGGGCTTAACGGATAAATAGATTGAATATTGCCAACCGCAAAACCATCGTTTTGCTGCAACACCGTCTTAACCATATGATCAAGCCCCGCTTGATCAACCTGAATCAAGGGCACATCAGATGGCGTTATCCCCTTATTCTCTTTCACTAAACAATGTTTAATTAACGCCGATAGGCAATCAATATACTGACCAGCAACTCGAGAAATAGTAGCCTCATCATGCATGTCGGCATTGTACGACCAAAATGCCTTGAACACTCCGTCTTCAACTCGACAGTTTATATCCAGCAGGTGCTGCCGATTTAACCTCTCCCCGCACATATCACCAACAGTCTCGTTGGTTGGGTAGGAGCCGTGACCCTGGTTAACTATATTATCCAACTGCCCAAGATAGTTAAAAACAATTTCAGGGGTTGGTACCGATGTTAACTGCTGACTTATCTCTTCGTCGGCCAAGTAACGTAAAAGCCCAAAACTAAAACCACCCTCACCCTCACCAACTTGCCTCAATTGCTCTTTGACGGATTGAATCACTGCCCCATAACTGTTTGAATTCGCAAGGTCTACCCCGCCCAATTCAAGCAACACAGGAAAGACACTAGTAAACCAACCCAATGTGCCGGTAACATCCACTGCCGTTGATATGTTTTCACGGCCGTGACTTTCTAATTGAAGATAAACTTTATTCTGAACATCAAGGTTTGTTGAATCGAGTAAAGATCCGCCCTTTTTGACGCCAGATGCCCATTGGCTAATGGTCATTGCTAATGCAGACAAAAGAACATCTTCAATATCTGTTCTATAAGCACCATTTACTTGTGATAATAACTGTTTCGTTTGATCTACATCTAGTGAAGCAACATGTTCCTTCATTTGACCGTAGGTATTCTCCGTACAATGGTTATCCTTAGGTAATACAGTGAATCCCACATTGCTCAGCGAACGCCAATATTCGAGCTTGTCTAGCACAACATCCGTTTTTGAATATTCTAGGAGAGCATTTCCCCACTGCTGGATAGAGGTTGTTTTTAATCCAAGATCAATGTCTTTCCCAACGGCTATATTGGCCAAACCGACATTAATGTCATCCATCAATATACGCCAGGAAACCACATCAATAAGCAAATGATGTACAACCAACAATAAACGATTGTCTTGGCCGCTTGGTGTTTCTATAAAACCAATGGATACTAGGCCACAGTTATCGAATTCAAAGCTCACATGGAGCTCATTTGCAAAATCAGCGAGTAATGTATCTTTTTTATCCCAGTCACTAGCACTGATAGTGAGGTGCTTTAGTTCAAACCCCAATTGATCGACAGTGCAAATTCGTTGCACCCAACATTCTTCATCTTTTTGTTGATGATCATTACAAAACTGTCCGCGCAACCCATCATGCTTCTCAACCAATACGGCAATTACCTGCTCTACATCAGATTCAGAAAAGCTTTCTTTAATTGAGAGAATCAAACCATGATTAAAGTGTTGCCTGTCTTCCTTGTGCTCCTCCATAAACCATTTTTGAATGGGCTGCATTGGTACTTCACCATTAACAGCACCTTGCTCTGCAATAATACTAATCCGCTCAGAGGAGGCAATACTAGCAAGCTCTGCAATCGTTGGATGCTCAAACAAATGTTGAGGCTGTAGGTGAAGGCCCACCCGCTTTGCTCTACTGATGATTTGAATGCTGATAATTGAATCACCACCCAATTCAAAGAAATTATCATTCACCCCAATTTTTTGCCCGCCAAGTACTTCAGACCAAATCAGTGCAAGTATTTTTTCTTGATACGTCGTTGGTTCAACATACTCTGCATCACCGGAAATACCTTGAGGTTTAGGAAATGACTTTTTATTAATTTTCCCGTTAGCGGTCAATGGCATTTGGTCCAACATAACAAATGCACTTGGCACCATATAATCAGGTAATCGAGACTTCATAAATTGACGAAGTTCTGTACCTAACTTTTGCGAATCGAGCGTTTGAGTATCGTCTTCATCGCTAGCAACACAATAGGCCACCAACACCTTATGTCCCGGCTGATCCTCCCTTGCAACCACAACAGCTTCCGAAACACATTGATGGGCTAAAAGGTTCTTTTCAATTTCTCCAATTTCAATTCTAAAACCGCGAATCTTAACTTGATCATCAATACGTCCAAGATACTCAACATTGCCTTCCACATTTACACGAACCCAATCTCCAGTTCTATATAGCCTACCGAACTGAGGATGATCAGAAAACACGGCGTTCGTTAGCTCTGCTCTGTTAAGATATCCCTTCGCAACACCATCTCCTCCGAGGTAAAGCTCTCCCGATACCCCGATAGGCATCAACTGCTGATTATTATCCAATACAAATAGTGTTGTATTGGATATAGGCTGACCAATTGGAATGGTGTAACGTTCTTGATCACAACCTGTAAGTTCATACCAAAGGCTAAAAACAGTGTTTTCCGTCGGCCCATAGATATTAACTAAATGATTGGGCTTCGCGTCACGATAAACCTTAGCGATTAGATTTGGGTCACACGCTTCACCACCAAACAATACAACGCGAAATTGCTCAAATATATCCACTCGGTGAATCGCGTAGTAATGGAACAAGGCAGTGGTAATAAACATTACCGAGACGTCATTATCTGAAAAATACTGTGCCAAAGCCTCGTCTGATAGCAATACTTCCCGATCAACAACAATAGCAGTGGCACCGTTTAACAACGCTCCCCAAAGCTCAAACGTTGCGGCGTCAAACGACACATTGGACAAATGTGTGACGTTATCATTCGGTGTAATTTGAATGTAATTGGAATTTTTACAGAGTCGAGAAACCCCTTTATGGTATACACATACACCTTTTGGCTGCCCAGTTGAGCCCGATGTGTAGATAACATACGCTAAAGGTTCAGAGGCTGAAAAGGTATCGTCTAAACGAGTAAGTGCCAAATTTTCTTCAGAAAACCTGGCTAAACCTGAGATGAAAGCGGCATCATCTAAACAAACATAACTCCTACAATAATCGCCATTTGAGGTGACAGGTAGACTTCGTTCAAGTACTTTCTGTGTTAGTACAATGGACACACGACAATCATCTAACATATAGGCTAAACGGTCTGACGGATAACCGGGATCAAGCGGCACGTAAGCGGCACCGGTCTTCAAAACAGCCAATGCACCAATCATCATATCAAAAGACCGATCCAAACAAAGACCAACAAAGTCTCCCGCGGCAACACCTTGTGTTACCAAATAACGAGCTAACCTGTTTGATGCTTGATTAAGATCCTGGTAATTAAGCGTATGATCACCATGAACTAATGCTGATTTATTTGGGGCAACAAGAACCTGTTGCTCAAACTGTTCATGAATAGAAACATCCTGTGGATATTCCGTGTTCGTATTGTTCCATTTCTCGAGTTTTCCCTTCTCATCTGGAAGTACAAAACAGAGTGTTTGTGAGTCCTTTTCGCCATTCACAAGCTGCTCAATAACCACTTGCATTCGTTCTAGAAAGCGAGAAGATTCAAATTCTTCAGAATAGTGATACAAATTAAGCGAAAGACCATCACTTTCAATTTGTACCACTAGCTGAACTTGATTTCGAGGGTGATTGGTATAACGAGAAACATCGATTGCAGCATTATTTAGGGAGATTTCAGGAACAAAATCAATGAAATTGTAGACAAACTCCACATCTTCAGAAGGTGCCAGTTGTTTCGTCTCTCCAATGGAAAGTTTCTCATAACCACGTATCGATTTTTGAAAACGCCGTGACTCTGAAAAAATGTCTTCTACCGCGCCATTCAAAACGTGTGGCTTAAAGACAAAGGGTATCTGGTTAACGTACAGACCCAAGCTAAGTTCATGGCCCTTCGGACGAAAACTATGGGCGCTGTGAATGATAAACGGTTGAACCGGGTTTCCGTATTTATTTAGCAGCAATGCATAAACACTGCGAAAAAACATAGCCGGTGTTATCACATGTTGACGGCAATATTTTTTTATTAGATCAACCCGCGCCATATCAAAAAAGTGTGTTTCTTTCACAGCATAAAGCTTAGAGGGCGCCTCACCTCGCTCACCGTTACTTTCAACGCTCTGATTTACACTCTGATTTACAACCTCATCTGCATCCGTTCTTTTAGCAACCTTCAGCGAAATAGGCTCAACACCTTGTAGGTTTTCACTCCAAAATTCTCGAATATCTTGGGAATCAAACTCATCACAATACTGTTCAGCAAGATCCAAATATTCGAGGGGGTTTGCTTCAGGTGCACTGGAGCTATTGGTTGCACTACTCACACCAGTTACAAGAGCTTTATTATAGTTAGCAGCAACTTGCCTTAAATGTGACGCCAGACTTACGCCATCCATCAATATATGGTGACACCCCATAGCAAAAACAGTTCTGTCATTGTCTAGCCGCCAAATACGATATCGCACCAATTCGCTACTATGAATATCATAAGGTGCATAGATAAAGTCACGAATGAGTGACTCTATCGCATCATCAGAACAATCCGTATTTGTTAAATCTATAATTTCAAGATTAAAAATTGCCTGTGTTGAAACGCACTGACAAGCAACATCATCACTGTAGTTATTTTTTTGATGTGCCCGCTGATCTTGTCGTTGGTCAGAGCCTTCATATATACGCGTTCTCAACATCGGCTGTTGTTCTTGACATGCTAACAAAACAACATTCAATACATCGATTTGAAACGGCCTAGTAATGGATATGGCGTAACCAATGCAAACATCTAACGTATCCGGTTTTAATACACTGGTAAGATACAAATCTCTTTGCATAGGCGTTAATGGATAAACAGCTTCAACACCAAGGTGACCTAACTTCAACGACGCTTTTTTTGTTGCTGCATGTTGTAACATTGGCTCATGCATTCCAACTAACGTTTGCGCTTCCTCTGACAATAATTCGTTATCGCGTTTCATACTGCTGCACCACTAACATTACTTCCCTGTTTTTCATTCAACTCGTCATCACCTTCGACATCTGGCAAGTCAATATCAATATTCCTAATACCTTTATTCATCCCACCTAATAACAAACATACAAAGCAAACCAATCCGTACAAACTAACCATCACCGCGACGCCTCGACCAGCCCCGTAGCCATATAATTCGCCTAACCATAAAAACTGACCTGACATAAACCCTGAAAGTAATGTTGAATCCATCAAAAGTGGTTCGAATATATAGTCTGCTAAAAAACCGGAAGATACATACGCAAGTGGTGCCACAACACCAATCACCATATTTCTAAAACTGAATAAGCGCCCTTGCATCGTTACATCAACTTTCCGCTGCCAAATCGATTGACTGCATGCCATAAACACCGGGTACGCTGCCATCGCAAAAAATACGCCCGCAGCAAACACATAGGTTGAAGGAATGATTGGGAACAGCATAATTAACAGCGAGATAACCAGACCAGAATACAGAACGCCATGAATATTCTGTTTGGGACCTCCCCACGCCATCATAAATATCCCACCAAACAGCATACCTGCTCCCCCTACCGACATGACGACACCAAGCTCAGCTTTATTTGCAAACCCCAACACTACAGGTATCACCAATACTTGAATCGCTGCCAAATTAAAATTAACGGCTGCGGTGAGCCCCAACAACATTATTAGCGCGGGTTTACTTCGTAAGTAAACCCATGCGTCTTTAATTTCACCGATGATACTTGCGTTGGATGATTCGCCCTCGCTATGTATCGATGGAATTGCTGCGATAAGCAGCGTCGCTATCCCGATAACAAACGTCACGAGATTAAGTACAAAAACCCATTGTAGCCCAACCCAATGAATCAAAGCACCCGCGAGTGCTGGCGCAATAAGCTGCACAATACCAAAGGTTGTAGCAAGCGCCCCATTCGCTTTACCTAAGTCACTTTTGTTAACTAGCAGGGTAATTGTCGCCATAAAGCCAGGACGTAAAAAAGCCATAAAGACTGCGCTAACCGTAACCAAAGCAATAATATGCCATACTGCGAGCATATCAAACCAGTACAAACAGGCTCCAATCAACGTACACGAAGCGGACCCTAGCTGCCCAATCACCAGTGTTCTTTTACGAGGCCAGCGATCAATAAGCGCCCCAGCGATAGGTGAAAAAAGTAACGTTGGCAAGGCACCAGCCACAGCGACCAACGTAAAATCCATTACTGAACCAGCTTCTTCATAAACCCACACACTCAAGCCAAAGTTGGTCAGCGATGTACCAAGAAGCGACATGGCTTGTCCGGCTAGTATGAAATAAAATATCTTCACTGTTACTGCTTTATCCTTTAATCAGGCTAATCGTTTTACTCATATAACACCGGGATTATGATCAATACGATCAAATCAAGGAATTCTATTTTATGACGCATCACAAATACACCTCGGCAACCCAAACTTGGGAGATAGCGCCTAATTTTTTATTATCTTATTAATAACTATCGCTATTTCCCCGGCGTATGACCCCTGTAATACACCTTCATGATCTGTGTTGATATAGCGCTGATCTAATGTTGTACTAAATGATGACCATAGTGTATCTGACTTAGCCCTCGGTTGTGTGCCCTGTTTTGTATCTTGTTGTTTATCCTTCGGTGATGCTTTTGCTGTCTGCCTTAACACATCTTTGGTCACACCTTCTGCCGCATCTTTTATAGCACCATCAGCAACAACCTGAGTTGCACACCAATGGATCAATTTCCCATCATAAACTTGCATTTTATATTGCTCAAATGCCTGCTTATGTGAAAGAAACACTGACACCCGCGTTTCTAATTCTTCTTTGCTTATCTCAGCAGGCAACACCCCTGAACTAATAAGGCTATCAACAACAAACTGTATACGCTCTTCAGAAGAAAGCGCATTTAGCGTCTCTCGATCAACATTTACAATAGACCCTAATTTTTCTACGATAAAATCAACATCATCAACCTTATTCTTATCTGAGGGTATGTAGGTATCTAACAGGAATACAGCCTCTACAGCGCTACCATCACTCTGCAAGCGGCGAGCAATTTCAATCGCAATAAGCCCCCCCATAGACTGGCCACAAAGATAATAGGGCCCAGAAGGCGAAGCCTGTTTGATATGATCCACATAAACATCTGCCATATCTCCAATATCTGACAGTGGCGACTGAGATCCGACAAAACCTCTCGCCTGAAGCCCAAAAACAGAGATATTGGAAGATAATTCTCGTGCCAATGCTGAGTACGCTAATACCTCTCCACCCACGGCATGAATACAAAATAGCGTTTTCTCGTTCATACCAGCTGTTTCTAAATCAACAGCTTCGACATCAGCAGAACGTAACCTAACAAGGTGAGACCAACTTTCTTCAGTGGATTGACCAACGTACGTTTGCTTTTCAATAAACGAAGCTAACGGTGCAATGGTTTGCATCTGAAAAAGAGATGCCAATGGTATTTGTATGTTGAATTCTCGCTCAATGGTAGACATCAAACGAACCGCTAATATGGAGTGGCCACCCAATTCAAAAAAGTCGTCAGTCACCCCTACCTTTTCAACACCCAATACTCGCTGCCAAATATCAACCAATGTTTTTTCTACGCCTGATATAGGTGCTACATATTTAGCTTCTTCTAAGGCATCTACCGGTAATGCTTGTCGATCAACTTTACCATTTGTATTTAGCGGCCATTGTGGCAGCACAAATAAGCGACTTGGAATCATATATTCGGGCAGGTAATTCCGCAACGCAGCCCGCCAATCTGATTGTGTTAGCGAATCAGGCGCTCCATCACCCAATACATACGCCACCAATATATCATCACGCATCAGAACTAAACTATCCCTTACATCCTTTAATTGGCATAACGCATATTCAACTTCACCCAATTCGATTCGCAACCCCCGAACCTTAACTTGGAAATCATTTCGCCCAACGTAAAGTAAGGAGCCATTTTTATCTTGGCACACCAAATCCCCTGTTAAATACATAACGTCATTTGATATTACACCGGGTACAAAAGCCGCTTGGGTAAGATCTGGTTGCTGCAAGTACCCTTTCCCCACACCTTGACCGCTAATAGCTAGCTCACCTGTTAACCCTTGAGGCAATAAATGATGGTGCTTATCAACCACCCACAATTGAACATTGTCATTTGAGCGCCCCAAGGGAACAGGATTGGTGTAAAATTCTTGTGGTTCTACGATGGGGTAATATGCCGCAATATCCGTACATTCTGTTGGGCCATAAGTATTAATAACCTGACACTCACAATCAGAGTGTTCTAACCAAGGTTTTAACGCCTGCATGCGAATGGGCTCACCACCGAGAATTACGGTTTTCAGTGTAGACAAAGCCTGCAATACACCTTTTTCCATGCAACTATCAACTAATGGGTAAAACGCACTTGGAGCACAATTAACTCGAGTGATACCGCAATGTTTTATAGTATCAACTATTATTTGAGGGTCGTATTCATGGGCATCCACAAAATGAAGTGTGCCCCCAGTTAGCAATGGGGCCCATAGATTTTTCTGTGTTAAATCAAACCCAATCGCGCTAACGACGAGATGTTGCTCCGCTGCATCAAAAGCAAACTGCTTGCAATACCACTGCTGAAGATTAAATACATTATTCTGATCGACCAGTGCGCCCTTCGGCATCCCGGTAGAACCGGAGGTATATATCACGTAAAACAATGCATCCGCTTCAATGGAAACATTAGCAAGGCTTCCGGATATCCCCGCCTCATAACCTTCCAAGTGCAGCAGCGCATTGGGGAACATTACGTTATGCTGAATTCCAGCATCGGTTAATACAAACTTAGCGGAAGAGTCATCATCCATAAAAAGAAGACGTTCTTTGGGATGCTTAGGGTCTAATGGCAAATAAGCTGCCCCCGTTTTTAACACCGCCAAAAGCGCAACCATCAAATCACAGTCAAGGTTTAAGCACACCCCAATAACATCACCAACACCAACACCTTGGCGCTGAAGCACAAGTGCTAAACTACGTGCTTTACGATCAAGCTCCGCATACGTCAGCGAATCGTCACCACAGGATACCGCAACTGATTCTTTTGCATCGCTAATGGTTTGCTCAATTTGTTTAACTAGAGGCTGATAACCCTCACCCTCTTGGGGCCTACTGTCACCCGACTTGTGTTCATTCGTATGACGTTCAGCCGTTGAAGACATTGCTTGGCTAATTAATTGAGATTCCTCTTCAGGTCGCACCAAACTCAGATCGCCAAGCTTTTCTTTGCCGTCAAGTAATTGTTGAGTGATCCACACCATCCTTTCGAGAAAATCTAAATCCTCAAACAAATGATCATAATAATGCAAAATAAGATGCAATTTATCATCTGCCAATTTAACAGACATTAGGACGTGCCCTTCTACATCAGGTGGTAACCCTACATTATTGAGTGTCTGTCCATTAAAGGTAACTTCTTCGTAATATGCCTGATAGTTATAAAGAAATGTCACTGGGCCAGGAGGCAAGATCGTAGCCTGAGCAAATCCAGAGATATTTCGATAATCTTTTATTTCTTTTTGAAAGCTTCTAGCGTCAACAAACACGTCTTTCATCGTCATCTCACGCCCAAGTACTTTCTGGCGCATAAGATAAGGAATCTGTTGGTAAAAACACCCCAAGGTCTCAGCACTTTCCATCGTTCGGCCAAGAGCTAACTCCATCACTTGAAAGTCTTGTGTCGCACCGCAGTAACTCTTGAGTAGATAACCATAAATACACTTAAAGTAATGCGCAGGGGTAATTCGATTTTTACGACAATATTTCTTGATGCTTTGCCAAACCGCATCATCCAAAACAAGTTCTTTAGAAACTTTCGCCCCTGATTTTACTGGGAAATTGTTAACACGAAAAACTAAAGACTCTGCGTTACTAAGAGCACCACGCCAAAAGTCCAGGGTATCCTTTCGATCCATATTCTGGCGATCAGAGGCGATTTGATCTCTAAATCGATCTTGTGGGACTTGTGAAACTACATCCTCTACACTGAGTGATGGTGTTTGTTGCAAGGACTCGTATACGGTGACAATGGTTTTGGCAAACTGGTTCATGGCAACACCATCAGTCGTAGCATGGTGGCCCACCATAAAAAACAAAAAGCGCTTATCCGCAAGTTTAACCAAACGATAGCGGCTCAGATGACGACTACGTTTCACATCAAACGGGCGATAAACAAATTGTTCGCCGAGTGCTTGAATACCATCATCACTAAGAGTATCAAGAGCTAGCGAATTTCCTGTCCAGTCTTCATACTCAAAACTAACATCAACCGACTTCGGTATAACTTGATAAACAAAATCCATATAAGTAAAAGGGGATTCAACAAAATAGGATTTCAACATACTCTGAGATTGGGATAATGCATTAATAACCACATGCATCAACTCTGGATCAATGGCGGAATTAAGCTCAGCCACGCAACCCATACTGTTTTTATGGCTATCCAAATCCCTAATTGAATCTAGATAAAGATCACGTTGCATTGACGTCACTGGCCATACATTCTCCACCAATGCTGGGTCTAAATTCAGCGCAACCATTAACTTCGCTTCACTCAACCACTCTAAAGAGCGAGAAGGAGAATCAATGTTTTCCATCATTGACTGTGCTAGTGCAATGTAATTTTCAAGAAATGTCGTAATTGTATCTTGTGTAAACAGGTCCGTATTATACTCAAGAAAAGCGGTAACCCCATTATCAGCCATTCGTAGTTCAAGCGTCATATCTAGCTTGGCATCAACTTTTTCCAAACCTAAGTTTTCAAATGCTAGTGAAAAGGGTGTATCTGAACTGCCAACACTTGAAGCAGCGTTATCGGTTACTCCTTGATCAGGCATTTGCAATAATTGAAACGCTACTTGGACTAAAGGTGGGAACGCTGGGCTACGCTCAAAATCAAGCACCTGCAAAACTTTTTCTGCAGGTACGTCATAATTAGCAAAAGCGTCCAGAACATGTTCGCGGGTATTTTGTAATAACGAACGTATTGTTTTGTTATCACTCATATCACCGCGAATAACAACACTGTTAATAAAGAACCCAATAATATCTTGCAGGTCCGCCTGTTCACGCCCTGCCATTGGAATACCAACTAACACGTCATCCTGTTCTGCGTACTGACTTAACAGTAATTGATATGCAGTCAGCATGAACATAAACGGCGTCACACCTTGCTCAGCAGAAACAGCCTTTAATGAAGCACTGAATTCACCTGGAAACGCTACCTGAATACGATTACCAGATGTTGTTTGTTGAGCTGGCCGTGGAAAATCAGTGGGTAAATGTAGAAAACTGGCACACCCATCAAGTGTATTTTCCCAGTAAGCTAGCTGCTTATCAATAAGCGCACTATCCAAATGGGTTCTTTGCCATAAAGCAAAATCTGCGTATTGAATCGGAAGATTCGGGGAATAAGACACCCCAGATAAACGGTCAAGATAACCTTTCGCAATCTCTTGTGTTAATACTTCAACAGAGCGCCCATCCGATACAATGTGGTGCATGCAAAACATTATCGTATGGTGAGGTTGATCGTCTTGATCTGGCAATAGAAGCACCATCACTCTAAATAGCGGCCCCGAAAGCAAATCAAATGGCGTTATTTCATTACCGCGCAGGTAGGTATCGATTTCTACCTTCAGCAAAGCCTCATCATTTGAGAAACCCCGTAAATCAACAACTGGTAAATTCCAGTTATCGTCAGGGTTACCCGTCACCATAAAAGCTTCGCCCTGCTCATCAACTGTGAAGTGGGTTCTTAAGGTCTCATGACGCTGAACAATACCCCCCATGACTGATTCGAAAACACCTAAATCAAGCTCACCTCTTACGTTAAAAGCTCCGGGCATATTAAATGCTGCACTACCGGGATTTAATAACTCCATCATCCATATACGCTGCTGACCATAGGCAAGCGGAACTGGGGCTTCTAAAGAATAGCCAACACTTTGCCTAGGCTTAATGGTAGGTAATGCGCCATAACCGATTTTGCGTTTTTCTTTTTCTATTTCAAGCGCTAGTGCTGATAATGTGCTGAACTCAAAAATGGTTCTCATTGGTAAATCAACATGTAAGCTATCACGAATTCGTGCGACAACTCGAGTACCCAACAAAGAGTGCCCACCTAATGTAAAGAAATCATCCAAAATACTAACAGCGTCAGTTTTTAAAACATCTTTCCAAATATCAACCAAAGCAACTTCGGTGGAATTTCTAGGTTCGATAACCACGTCGGTACGTTTTTCATCAGGTTTAGGCAGTGCTTTTCGATCTACCTTTCCTGCGGGTGTTAACGGAAGCTTTCCTAGAACCGTAAAACTATTAGGGATCATATGATCGGGTAAAACACTGTTTAGCACTTCTCTGACTAACTTGTTGTCAAACTTGTTGTCAGATTTTGCATCAAGCGCGGCGTCACTCTTTTCATCGATTACGGATAACGTTAAATAAGCTGCCAAATTTTGATTTTCTCTCACCACACATACGGCCTCAGCGACGCCGTTTAATGAGGAGAGATGCGCTTCTATTTCCCCTAATTCAACTCTAAAACCACGCAATTGGATCTGATTATCCATACGACCAATAAATTCTACATTACCGTTCGCAAGCCAGCGACCTAAATCACCGGTTCGATACAGTTTTTCTGAATCAATTTGTTCAAACCTATTACTGACAAATACCTCTTCAGTTTTTTCAATTTTATTCCAATACCCCTCTCCAACACCGACACCACCTATGCAAATCTCTCCTACAACACCATTCGGTAACAAGCGCCCTTTGTGATCAAGGACAAGTATATTCAAATTTGGTAAGGGCACACCAATCGGTACAGTAGACTCGTCACCTTTCAAAGGTGACGAAATAACTGCCTGAATAACATCGTCGGATGCTTCAGTAGGTCCATAAGCATTAACAACCGGAATGTTGGGGTATAACGCCAACCAGCGATTAACAAGCGCCACAGAAACAGCTTCTCCTGTAGCCATCATCCATTTCAAACAGGGTAAGTCTCGTAACTTTTCATCCAAATTGACGACATGATCTATGAGCATTTGTAATACCGAAGGCACCAACTCCGCAAGATCAATAGACTCTGTTTTTAGCAAATCAAACAAAGCCGGAATGTCTGTGACATCGTCCAAGATAATCGTTTTACCACCTCGAACAACAGGGCCTAAAAACTGCCAAACGGAAATATCAGAAGAGGAAGGTGCACTTTGAAGAAAGTTAAATACTCCTTCAAAACCGAGCACATCACATTCAGCAAGAATATGATTTAGGGCCCCCTTATGGTGTAACAACGCGCCTTTAGGTTCACCAGTGGAACCTGAAGTATAAATCATATATGCCAGGTCATTTGGCGTAGAGATACTTTTAAAAGCGCTTAAACTTTTCTGATTTCCCGTACTTTCACGCTCATCACTCGCAATATCTGTTGTCGAATACACTTCATCAAGATAGACAATGGATTTTGATTGAAGATCATATGCTGAACTATTAGCGTTACCATTATTACTGGAACTGTCACCCTTACTTCTACTAAAATTATCAACTAACGTTTTTGCTGAAACAATAACGCTAGCCTGTGAATCCTTCAGCATATAACGAATACGATCAACCGGGTATTTCGGATCAATAGGTACGTAGGCAGCGCCATTTTTCATAATCGCCAAAATGGCGGCTAAAAAGTACTGACTGCGATCTGCGTATAACGCGACAAGACTATTACGCGTAACACCAGCCTCTTGTAACTTGAACGCCAACTCATTGACCATATGATCAAGCGCGCGATAACTTAATCTCGCATCACCACATACCACCGCAATATCTTTTGGGCACTCAAGAACTCGTCGCTCGAAAATTTCAGGTATTGTATCGGAAAGATCATAATCAACACACCTTCCAGACTGCTCAAGTATCGACGTCTTCTCTTGCTCAAAAACAAGGTCAAGTGTGTTAAGGGCTTCATTCCCCCCAACAATTTGTTCACTTAACCAAACTAAACGTTCAAGAAAGTCAAAATCTTGAAACTCTCCAGCGTTATAGGTCAGATTACAACGAACTTCTTCTTTTTTAACAACAACGGTAAATTCTACCGTGCCACTTACGTGATTGATTAACTCTCTGATATTGGTAGGCTCACCGAGAAAGTCAGGGGCAACTACAAAAGGGATAAAATTAAAAATAAACGAATGTTGTGAACGAGGGAGCAATGACGCTTGACTCTGCTCAGACCAAAGGCGCTTACCTTTAATGCTTTTTTGAAATGCACGAGCATTCGTAATTATTTCTAAAATGGAAGCTGGGTTCCCATCCGCATCGGAAAAACAAGACGCATCAAATACAAATGGCGACGGCTGAGCAAAACACCCTGCTACGTTTTCAAACCCCTTTTCTCGACCATGTATCATTTCATCAATATAGAAAGACGTTTCACATTGACTGTAACGCTGTAACAAAACCCCATATAACACTTTAAAATAGAGCGCTGGTGTAATTTTATTCTTGCGAATAAACTTCTTCAAATCGTCCCAATGCTGCGTAGGAACAAACAAACTCTTTGTAGTAGACCCCGAAGTCGCCCCTGGCGTAGAAGCTAATACGTCTGCACCAGGCACTCGATTGAATGTCTGGGACATTTCAATAGCGCTAAGTGTATCGGGCAAAGTATCACGCCAAAAACGCTGTGTCTCAGCTGAGTCCACATGATTTCTTTCATACATGACATATTCATGAAACCGGTCGTTCCAAACAACACCTTGCTTACCTTCAGCGATTTGATCGTATCGATCTCTAAGGGTAAACCCCAATGATGCCAGCCCTATCCCGTCAAAAATGACATGATGACTCGCCAATACAACCAAATACCGATTATCGGTCACTTTGACCAGTTTACAAAACAGCAAATCACCTAAGATATCGTAAGGCTTAAAAACAAATGCATTCACCCGTTCGGTAATCTGTTCTTCAACTAATGACTCAGAGGTCCAATCGACAAACTCAACATTAGCCTTCTTGTTTTGATAAACCACTTGATACATGGCATCAAGATAAGGTTTTGTTGATTCTTTGAGTTGTGTTCTAAGAACCCCTTGCTCTGCTACCAATTCAACAAAAGCTTGCTTCATGATCCCAACATCCATGGATGCTGGGACATCGGTACAAAACCCAAAGCTATTTTGTACCGTATTGGGGTTTACCAATGTTGAAAGGTGGATTGACTCCTGATTTAACGTTAGTGGATAAACAGCCTCTACACATAATACATCATCAACCTCAACCGAGATATCTAAGCCAATATCCTTAGCAATTGTCTTTTCATTAGCGATAGGTAAGGCACGAACAGACTGATAGTCCCCAGAAATAACTGCCGACAAAAGATGTTCATAGTGAACAACCATGTTTGCAATCGTACTTTCGAAAAATAAATCGCTGTTGTATTCAACATTAACCTCTAGTATTCCGTCCCGCTCTTCAAGAACCCAAGTCATATCGTACTTCGCAACGATATTTTCTCGTTGCAACATACTGACAGACAAATCGTCACCTAAAGCAGCACCTTTAGAGGAGTTTTTCTGCCCTGAAACAGAAGTTGCATTATTCATATTCTGTAACTGAAATCCAACCTGAACCCCAGTTGGATACGTAGGGTTTCGCTCATAATCCAATCGTTCAAACAGCATTTCTATAGGAAGATCTTGGTGCGCATACGCATCCAACATTGTATCTTTTACACGGGCATAGAAAGCGTCAACCGATGGATTGTCATCAAATTCAGTACGAACGATAAGACCATTCAAAAACAGTCCAATGACATTTTCGGTATTGCCATGATGTCGACCTGCTATAGGCGTACCCACACAAATATCATTCGTTTTTGTATAGCGAGAAAGTAAAATCTGATACGTACCCATCAACGTCATAAACAGCGATAGCTCGTGTTTTTGACTAAATGCATTCACTTCTCGCGATAAATTTAGTGATAGTTTTTTAGAGTAGATACTTCCGCTGAATGTTTGAATCGATGGTCTAGCTTTATCTGTTGGCAATCGCAGGATCTGCGGCGCATTTGTTAGTTTTTTCTCCCAATAATCAAGTTGAGTATCTAACACATCACCTTGAAGCCATTCGCGTTGCCAAAAGGCGTAATCTGCATATTGGATTTTTAACGGTGCAAGAGCGGGCTTCAAGCCATGTTTTGCGGTTTCATACAGCGCCACAAACTCTCTCATAAAGAGATTCATTGACCAGCCATCACTTATCACATGATGAAGAGTCATAAGAAGCAAATGCTCTCCTTGCTGCTGCCCTTCGCCCTCCTCGTCACTTCCCTCTACACTTTCCTCGACACCATCAAACGAAATCAATCGAACCCGAACAAGTGGGTCTGATGCCAAATCAAACGAAATTGACGCATCAGTGTTTGCTAGGCGCTTTTGCAACTGAACAATTTCATCAGCATTAATACCTGTTACATCAATACGTTCTTTATCGAGTTTCCATTTCTGAAGTGCATTAAATTTAAGATAAGGTAGCCCATCCTGCTCAATAAAATTAGCCCCCAAAACTTCATGGCGCTTAAATATTTCTTGAAAAACACGTTCTAGCGCAGTCTCATCCAACATTCCTTTTAACAACAAAGGAAATGGCATATTAAAAGCAACACTTTTAGGGTCAAGCTTTTGCATAAACCACAGTCGGTTCTGTGCAAATGAGACGGGTATATTATGCTCACGTGAAACAACATTGATCTCAGGCGCGGCGTTACCCGTGCCCGTTGAAAGAGCTTCCTCAACGGTAGTCGAAATTGCTGCTATCGTTATTTTCTCAAAAAGCACCCGTAACGGAATAGAAACTTGATAAATAGCGTTCAAACGGCTCATAACAAGCGTGGCTAATAAAGAGTGACCTCCTAATTCAAAGAAGGAGTCATTCACACCAACAGGAGTAACACCAAGTACCTCCTCCCATATCAATGCTAACTGTTCCTCTATTGACGTGCGCGGAGCAACGTACTGAGATGCCCTATCGCCTTTTCCGGGTACAGGTAATGATGAATAATCCGCTTTTCCATTAACTGTTAATGGTATAGCTTCAAGAATAACAATTGTCTGAGGCAACATATACTCGGGTAATTTATTTCTTACCCAATCAAAAACTGCACTCTTAATCGAATCAGCATCAGAAACCACATTATCAGCAAAAACTGTATATGCAACGAGTTGTGAAACGCCGTTTACATCGACTTGCTTAACTGCGGCAGCTTTTATCTTCTCATAACCCAGTAATGTAGTTTCAATTTCTCCTGGTTCAACTCTAAACCCTCTGATATTGACCTGAGCATCGCAACGATCAATTAGCTGAACACGGCCATCAGGCAGGTAACGTCCTAAATCCCCTGTTCGGTAAGCTCGTACAGAACTATTGCCAAACACTGGGGAAGACGAATCCATTAGAGGGAACTTCAAGGCCGTTAGGTTTACATCATTTTCATATCCCAAAGACAAAAACGGTGTCCTAATTACGATTTCACCAATTTCACTGACACCAACAGTCCTCAGTGAATCATTCACTACCAATAACTGAACACCATCAATTCCAACTCCAACGGGAATAATATTTGAGCGCCCCATGTGCTGTTCGATGTCAATTCTCTCGAATGCCATGATCTGTGGCGTTTCTGTCGCCCCATAGACATTTACTAATTGCGCTCTCGGCGCAAAGTCGGAAAATGCTTTGGCTTGAGAGAAGCGCATTTTTTCACCGCCAAAACACACCAAGCGAAGTTCTGTAACTTCTTGCCCCCAAGATTGCACCATCAACTCACCCATCGAAGGCGTAAGGTGTGCAACACTAACGTTGTTACATCTTATCCAATGACTAAGATAACCAGGCTCAAGAAGCTCTTTTTGTTGAGGGATACATAACGTCGCGCCAATTGATAACGGGGTAAATATATCTCGCAGAATCGGATCATGAGATACCCCCGACAACATACTAAAACAATCACTATCCTGCAGTCCAAATTCTTGCCTATACCACGTAACAAAATGACTCAGTGGCGACAAATTACAAGCGACAAGCTTGGGCTCTCCTTGTGTTCCCGATGTAAAGTTATAGTAGGCGACATTTTCCGCAGCGAGGTCACGGGTTAAAAATGGAATTTCTGGTACAACATCGGCTAAAACAGAATAATCGCTTTTTTTGTTAGGCAACATTAAATGACGATTTTTATAATCCATTTCGCCATTTAGCAATTCAAGACCAAAGCATGAACCAGAATCAACAAGAACATAATCTGCGTTAAAAACATCAAGATAAGATTGGACTTTTTTAACTGGATACGAAGCATCAATTAAACAAAATGAACAGTTAGCGTTTAGTATGGCTATCACACCTACCGGCAAATTTGCAGTACGAGATGCAATCAATGCGACCTTTGCTCCAGAAGGCACATGCTCAGCAATGTAACTTGCCAGCCTATTAGCATTCACTTTAAGCTCATCGTATGTCCAGGATTCATCTGCACATTGAAGAGCTATTGAGTCCCCTGAACTTTCGTAGCTTTGTTTGATACTCTCCAAAACATCGGTATATTCCGACACCAACTCTTCGTCTGGTGCAACGACACCTATATCAAACTCTCCGCTTACACCTAACTGAACATCGTCAATCGTGATATTTGCATTTTCTGATACCACTCTCAAGACATGCTCAAAATGCTGTAACAACATCTCCATTCTTGATTGGGTATAAAGCCCAGAATTATAGATAACATCTAACTCTAGCCCCGCATCCACTTCTTTTGCATAGACCGTCATATCAAACTTTGATACCTGGTCGACATCATCAGCCAATAGACTTTCGATCTCTACTCCGTCAAAACTAGCGTTAAGCTCCGGCAGATTTAGTAGATTAAAAAAAACTTGAAACAATGGTGTGCGACTTAGATCTCTTTCCGGCTGCAGCTCTTCTACAATTTTTTCAAAAGGCGCCTCCTGATTGGAATAAACATCAACGGCGCCCTGCTTAACATTTTTTAATACATCAATAAATCTGTCTTGTTTTTTGACCTTAGTACTCATCACCAAAGTACTAATAAAAAAACCGACAAGGCCTTCGACCTCAGCTCGATTTCTACCAGCATTTGGTGTGCCAACATTGATCTGAGACTGGTTCGAATACTTGGCCAATATCACATCAAAAACCGAAAGCAGCCCCATAAATAAAGTAGCATCTACAGTTTGAATCAGCCCCTTAAAACCCTCTAACACTTCATGGGGAACTATATGTGAAACAGACGCCCCTTCTAAGGCAGGTTTGGCTGTTCTTTCATAGTCCGTAGGCAGGTTTAACACAAAACCATCTCGAGGCAAATAATCACGCCAAAATGCAAGTTGGCGAGTCAGCTCACCACCAGCCATACGCTGTCTTTGCCAAACGGAAAAGTCTGCGTATTGAACATCTAACACTGGTAAAGATGCCCGATTTTGCAATTCATTTTGATTAGGTGTCGTTTCTACTAACGAGGGCGTTTTTATCAATGTGTTATAACAAGCAATCAGCTCCTGTACAACGATACCAAGAGACCAGCCATCGGTAATAATATGATGCATGCTCATCAATAATACGAATTGATCTTTCGTGTTATCAACCATCTTAAGCAAACGCACACGAACGAGAGGATCTACCCCTAATTGAAATGGTGTTTTTAGTTCGAGGTCAATTTCTTTTTGCAGTTTATCGCTTTGCTCACTTACCGATAAGCCACTGATATCAGTAACAGCCAACGGCAATAAGGGGCTGTTATTGATTTCTTGGCAAGCAGCTGGACCACTTTGAATAATTTGAGTTCGCAAAGACTCATGACGCTCGACAACTTCTTGCAATGCACGTTCAAAAAACTGCACATTTAAAGAGCCAGCCAATTTCAAGATAATCGGCATATTATACGCAACGCTTTCCGGCTCTAGCTGGTGCAGAATCCATAGTCGTTGCTGCGTTAATGATAAGGGAATTGACTGGCTACGATCTGCATGCGGAATGGTGTCAACTTGGGCTTTTTGTGCGTCTTGCAAAAAAGCAATAATTTCACTCTTTTTTCCAACAACACTGGCCTTTAGCTCTGATGTAAAAACGTCAGCCGGAGCACTGAAACGCAACGCGTCCCCTTCGAGCCAAAGCTTTATCTTTTTCTGAGCCAAAACATCCAACAAATCCATTAACGACATTCAGATTAACCCTTACTTTTTAATATTTACGTGATTTCAGCGGTTGGTATTAAGCAATTTTTGCAAGCTAGGAAAATCTTTAATGGACTTATAGTTGTGCGCCATAAAGATGCCTATCAATAACCCCGAAATCGATACAATAACCTTTAAATTTTCGTTATAGAGGGTGATAAGAGGCATCGCAAATACTACGGCCAAAAGAATAATCCATGCAGACTCCTTCTTCATCCATGTAGAGGTGCGTACACCAGTAATCCATTTCATAGCAAAATATACACCGATATAACTCAGCACATACCAAATGTATTGGATATAAGGTGTTTCTTTACTCGCAACTAATGTTAACGCCACACCGATTAGATTTAGAACAATAAGGTGCATATAGAGAAAAGTTAGCGACGACTGCCCATACAATGTCGCCACTTTTCGCAATGGTAACCGTTCGAACGGAACCGATCGAACGATAATAAAAGTTACGCTGGTAATAAGTGTAACGACAAGGAAATGCTCAATAGACATATCCCACTTATCATAAAAATCATCAATACCATATTGATGATACATAAAGAATGCTGCAACAATACAAGAACCAGCGATTAAATAATTCCACTTCAACTTTCCAAAATAACAAAACACCCCTAACGGAAACAAAAATAGCCAGGGGAACAATGGAAACCCAACGGTGACAAGTGGGTCACCGTCTTCCCTTAAGTGCGAGGGTATATAGTCGGCATGGGGGAACAGAATGTTGCCCCCTGTCCACTCGGGAAACCACGTATCATGGGAAAGCTTTACTAGAAATATCGCCATCGATGCGAAGAAATACATTCCCCAGCGATCCTTAAAGACCCTGTACATCAAAAGCAACGAGATACAACCCAGCATAATAATTTGAACAATTTCGAGCCTAAAATCAAACAACCACTGCGGGTGCCAAATCGAGGTAAACGTTAAACCAACAAAAAACAGAATAAAAAAATAGGCCAATAAATAGGAAATTGGGCGCCTATCTGCTTGAAACAGGGTCGTAACACCAGAGGCGGTAAAAAATAAACACGTAAAGAAATGCAAAAGGACATAGATGTAATATGAGGCTTTATCATCAACATTGAGCACCAACGTATGACCTGGAACCATTACAAAACAGCCGATACCTTTTATATAGTCGAGATTCGCGACTCTACTCATTCAATCTAACCTTTACTTCTTATTATTTGAGCAATTTAGCTTGCTTCTTTATAGTTTAATTACCAAAAACACGGTAAAAAACAATCACTTTGGGCTTATAAACACATAAAAAACCACGCTGCTCATACTACCATCATTACAATAAAAGTATATCGTCACACTCCTCAGTATGAGATTAGGTACAGCACTAGACCCAACAGGATAACGGTTTCTGGTACAGAACGGGAATCAATTGCCAAAAAACGTGTAAAAAACAGCGAAAAACCCACATAATCAGGTAGATAGCATGTATTCCACAGCAGAATACAGCGTATACTCTATGGCAATTTAGCCCCCTCCTTGAATAAATCAAAAATAACTAAATTCATACGTTTTTTGCTCCAGGGTCACAGCCCTCACACTGATCCCCAATAGCCTGTAATGACCCCCTTTACTTTCACATTGCTTACACGTTGTTTGCACATTGCTCTTCTATTTTTATGTAAGCCTCCTCACTCCCATAAACACAGACACAGGCACAAAACAATCGACTGGAGAACACAGAATGATCTCAATATCTTCGTCTTTACCACCACCAACCTCGTCAATAAAAGAAACAACATTATCTGAAAATCAACACAGCACAATATTAGAAACTCTTTCTTCATATGACCCCGAAAACCTTAGTAAAGAGGAAGCACAATCCATCGTTGAAACATTTTCAAACGCCGGAATAACACCTGGCCAAGAGCTCGCGAACGCGATGGCGGAAGCTGGGTTTGACGCACACAGCGTTGGGGAGTTAGCAGGAAATGAGCCACCACATAGGCCTCCACCTCCCCAAGCTCAAAACAATGGCTTTACAGAAGAAATGCTCTCTACCCTAGAATCATTATTAGAGGAACACGAGGGTGAGGACATTGATGCAAATGTCATTGA
>MAAL01000123.1 GCA_002163245.1 Gammaproteobacteria bacterium 42_54_T18
GGACCTGTATTCATATTATTACCTACTGGATTAACACGCGATTAAGATCAGTTATGGTTTTGATTCTAATGCAGTTGGCGGAGCCATGACTATGGCAATAACTAACAGGTGAAATAGGCTAAAAGTGACAAGCCCGGCGTGCCTGATCAGCCATCTGGCTATAGGTAACGATATTTGAATTACAATAATGAGCGACCACAATCACCAATTGGCGGCGCCCCCCCCCCAGGGAATGATTGCAGTTAATGGGCCCTCTGCTTTTTACTTTCGCTAATAATGTGGGATTAAAGGCATATACATTCCCCGACTCACTTTAGAAGCACGCAAATAGGTCTGATTTTTATGTTGCTAAATAGCGACTTAAATCGCTGGCACACAAAATTAAATACGTCAGATGCGCCATGCAAGAGGATTTTATTCGGAACAATATAGCCAAGCCAATAAACAGTCGGGGATTCAATTAAAATGATTTACCTATTTTAGGTTAAGAGGTAAATTTTCCAGACTGGCCTGAAGTATTGCAACACAAATCGAACAGCTAATTAGATTCATCCAATATCTGGAACGATTTGCCTTAAAAGAACTAGGCTTAACTTATATACTCTTTTCTATTGCATAAACTTTACCCAGTTTGTTATTATCAACCCATAATAAAAAAATATAAAAAATGACACTGGATCCTTTACCTTTAAAGGAAACAGAAATGAAACACCGCCTAATTTGTTTGTCTTGTGGCTTGCTTAGCAGCTTGGCCCATGGACAATTAAAAGCACTGAGTGATGACGAGTTAGAGAGCACCTCTGGTAAAGCCTTTATAGAAATGGAGCAATTCCAAAATAATGGCTTGCACCATACCCGTGTCAATTTCGGCTTGGATGTTAGTGTTCAATTGAATGCCGATTCGCTTGTTTTGGGTAAATACCCAAGAGCAGGTGAAACCCTGGATGCCGACCTGGATTTTGACAACTTCTCCCTTGGGCATATTGAAAATGGACAAATTGTCCCCTTTCAAATGCGAGACCCTTTTATTGAAGTGGCCTATGAAAAAAATGGCAACCAAAATAACCTAGTGGGTTTTCGATATGGCTTTGGTGATGCTAAAGGCAAAATGAGCATGGACATCAACAGCCTAACGGGCAATGTTGATGTAATACTTCAAGGGGACTACGTGGCCAATACCTGGCTGGGGGACATTACCGTTGAAGCCACTTCCCAAGCCAATCTAGTAAATTCTTCCGGGGAATTAGACCCCATCCGCGCCGACTCCATTGGGGTGCCTAATGGTTCAAGCTTTGATGCGGTGGCCTTTGGTTTCATTCCCGTTTCATTGGGAGTAAATAACTGTACTGTCTCGGGTTTTGGGGTTAATGATACAGTTTGTTTTCCACTGTCCAACTATAAAACCCTGGATATAGGCACCAAAAAAGGGGAAAACGAATTTGATTATGCCCCCGGCATGTTCCTTTCATTTCAAGCACGGGACATGATTTGGGGTACGGGTGGGGCAAAAGATCCTATCACTCAAACCTCTAAAGGTTTTTTCTTTAACATTCCTAATGGCAGTTTAACACTCACACCTTCGCAGGCACAAAACGGCACACCTTGGGCGCAAACTGAATTTATTGATCGAGGGGTGGGTCGTTTTACAGGCCCTTAAATAAAAAGTCCCCAATGTTACTCAAAGAGTAAATTGGGGCAAGGACACTGGACCTAGGTCCAAACATGAAGCATTAAGCGGCTTGGTTTGTACTGCTTACAAATAATTCGTTATTACTTTTTTGATTGGCTAACTGGGCCAAAAATCTTTCTTCGGCACTGGCGTAATGTTCATCCCAGTGTTTTAACTTAGGGGCCATTAAACGATGCCATAGTGGCGGCACTAGAGTTAATAGCATGGTAGACAGATAACCGCTCACCATCATGGGGGCATCTTCGTAAGGTTTTAAATCCCAGAATGGAAGTTCCCCATGGGCATGATGATGAGAGTGACGGGTTAAATTAAACGTAGCCCAGCTTGAAATTTTGGTATTGCTGTTCCAGCTGTGCCTTGGCATGCAAGGAGTGGCTTGCGGGTTGCGCACTAAACCGTAGTGCTCCATGTAGTTTACAATCTCAAGTAATGCCTTGGCACCCAGAGCACAAATGGTAAACATTAAAACACCTTGCCATTGAGCAATGCCGTAGGCGGCCAGGGTAAGAAGCGCGGTCATGGCCAAGCCACGCAGATATTTATTACTGAAACCAAACAGCGCTTTATTTAATTTCTGCAAACGGTTTTTTTCAATTTTCCAGGCGCTAACATTACCCTCAATGGTGCTGATCACAACATGACTGTAAACACTACGTCCGCGCGGCGCAGTGGCCGGATCATCAAGGGTACTCACATATTTGTGGTGACCATAAACATGCTCAATGGCAAACCCTGTATCCCAACTAAAGGCCAGTAACCAGCGACCAATGAACATGGAAACAGGGTCCCAGGTGCGGTGGGTCAATTCGTGCCCCACTATGGTTCCCACCAACCCAATAAATAAAATGGTAGACAAGGCACCGCCTAAATAATCCAGTACTCCACTACCACTTCTGGCGGCAAATATGTCGTGCCCTGTAACGCTTTGCATCCATTCACCAAAACCCAGGGCATCCATATAATTCGGAGCCGACATCCATACCATGCAAAAGGTTAAGACAGAGACCAGAACAAGCGCGCTGTATAATTGTAAATTTAACAACCATTTATGTTTTAGCTCTGGGGTGGAAGTATCATCACCCAGTAGTAAGTCCCCCACCACCACAAAGCTTAAAGCGGCTACTAAACCAAGCCACATATAAGGGCCACCCAGTAATATTCCCGCCACCGCTGCAAAGGTTAGGCTGTGAAACAGCAGGTATTTTAAATAATGCATGTGTTCTCTCCGGTTGCTTTTTATTATGAAAGTTAGCTATTAACCAAGATTTTTTTTGCTTGGTTAATGGGTTGATCAATGAATTTATCCAGGTGTAATTGATTAACCCGTAATCCATATACAACAAACTCTTTACAGACACTTTCCACCATATAGCTATTGCCGCAAATAAAGGCATCCATAGACAATGGCTCAAAAGAGGAAAGTAATTTTGGCAAGTAATTTTGAATGCGCCCGGAAAGTGCCACACGGGAGTCGGCTTGCTGTGATAGTACCTGGTGAATATGCAGATCACCGGCCCAGCCATCTTGGATGGCCTTAAGCTCATCCATGGCATATAAATCGTCATGTGTTTTTGCACCAAGCAAAACATGGGCATCGCGCTCACAAGATTCATGCAACCCTTGTTTAAGCAGTGACAAAATAGGCGCAAAACCACTGCCAGTACTGGCAAAAAATAACGGGCCAGACTGCTGTGCGCCATCCAGGGTGCAACTGCCCTGTGCTTGAGATATTTCAAGCTCAGCGTTTAAGTTATGGTGATCGGTTAACCAATTAGAGAGCGAACCACCTGGACACTGCTGAATAAACAGCTCAATGTTATGGCCAGTATCTTGTGGCCCGTTGGTTAGACTGTAACAACGGGGGTTCTGAAAACCGGGTACCCATACCTCAACATACTGGCCACCCTTAAACGCCAGTGCGTCTTTTAAAGCCAAGGTGATTTTAAAAATATCCCCCGTTAATGGTTCGATATTTTTTAGGGTGGCGCTTATCAATGGGCTGCTATGGCTAACCGACTCCGCTGGTTCAAGCACCAGCGCACTTCTGGGTTGGGATTGGCACGTAAGAATGTAACCCTGTTGCAATTCCTCTTCTGTTAACACATAGGCCGCCTCAGTAAGCGCCTTAATCTTTCCGCTTTTTAATTTGCATTTACAGGCGCCACAGCCCCCCACTCGGCAGGAATGGGGCAGGTCTAGCCCTTGGCTTTCGGCCGCCTGCAATATGGTTTGGTTAGCCATACCCGTTAGCGGCTCAGCGCCCAACAGGCCTGTGTCGATGTCATATTGCTTGGTTTTAAAAAATGCTCGTATGCCCATGTGCCCACCTGCCGCTACTTTTATTCTTGTTGTATTGGTAACTCTGGAGCAAACAATATTCCCCTACAGTTAGATTGTCAAACAATCCTACTAAATAGGTGCGAGCGTACTAAACTTTGATGAAAGCCAGTTAGGCCAAAGGGCAGTGCCCTGTGGTGATGTGAACTGGCATGGAGACTTGCTTATTGAGGAATTGGATTAGCTGTTTATTACAGGGTGGCAAATACAGCAACTGAGATTAAAACGGGCCAAGGGCTGCTGACTAAATAAAGGCTGAATGATGGCCGAGCAGAAATGTAAAAACACATTTGTTCATGACTACGCCCTGGGTCCAATGGGTTAGCCATACGTTATTGATGAGGTAGTAATCTATTCATATTCTATTCTTGCCTAAAACTCCAAAAACAGTGGACTGTGATTTTCTATTGAGCGAACAGCGACTAATATTAGTGGGCATTACAGCCCCTAGCGATACCCATAAACACCAAACAGAGGCACTCACTTCGTGGCAATAAACACCCTGGCAGACAAGATAGCTAAATTTGCTGTTGAAGACGGAACCACTGAAAGCAAAATTGCCAACCTAACATTTTTTCGAGCGTCAGCACCGGAAGCGGCCGAACAAGGGGTGTATAACCCCTGCATCATTATTGTGGGGCAGGGTCAAAAATGTGCCTATTTTGGCGACCTGCAAATTCAGCAAATAGCAGAGCAATCTGGGTTTGGATCGGCCACTGTATTTTGCAGAAATTTCAAGAAAGAATATTCACAATCCCCCAGGGAGTATCGCGACACGTTACCCAGCACTAAGTAAAGCCGTGCAAGGAGCCCTATTAAAAATATTAAGAGAAATATTTTGCTAGTTTACCGGCCCCTGTGGAAAGACATTCCTTACATTTTTGCATTACGCCAGTTAGGTTGCGGTGCCTTAACCCCCCCACAATTACCGTGGCTGCCAACAGGGTGATAACAAGTGCTAGGTTCATGGTGTAAGCCTCTTTGCTGAAGTTAGGCCTGTAGCATAAAGGCGAATCACAGCTATTTATTGTATAAACCTGCTGTCTTCACTTTTTATACTGCCCCCACCCCAGCAAAGCATCCACAAAGGCTTTGGTTTTGGCAGGTTGCCCGCTGCGAGTTGGGTAAACCACATACAAACCCGTGGTTTTAATATTAATGCCGGTACTTATCTCCACAAACTCCTGGCGAGCTAACTCAGCCGCCACCATGCCCCTGGGCACCAAACCAAATCCCAATCCGGCTCTTATGGCCTCAATGACGGCGTTCATGTTGTTCACCCCAAAACGGTGTTTT
>MAAL01000173.1 GCA_002163245.1 Gammaproteobacteria bacterium 42_54_T18
ACCCTATGGTATTGCCTCGTGGTATTTGGTTTATCAAGAGGACCTGTGTTGGCAAAACTGAAAGCTAATAGTCATATTATTGATAAAGTTACCGGCGTGGTTTTACTGTTACTTGCCGTGCGTGTTGTGATTAATTAGGTAAGAGAGTAATTCTTTACTTTCTTAACCCGTTATTACTCGAAAGTCTTGTTATAAGTGTCGAGCACTTTCACTCAAATATTCATCACCAACAGAAGCATATTCCACCTATTTGATTCAAAGATAAATACTTATATAAATGGAATGCTCCAACTATAAGTCACTCAAAAGGACAATCATCTATTGGCGAGGAATCTATGAAAAAAATTTACGTATCTGGTACATGGTGAGATTCACGCTCTATTTAATTAACGTTAAAGGATCAACCGTTAGTCCTATAGGCAATTCTTTTAGTGCAGTAATAAATAGGTTGAATAGTTCTGGTTGGGAGTTAATGTCTAGTTTTCTATATAAATTTTTTCTATGGTATTTAATCGTTTCTATGGCATTTTCTAGTTTGTCCGCAATGGACTTCACCGAATAACCTTGTAAAGTTAGGTGTAACACCTCACATTCTTTTTTAGTCAGCACCGAGCTGCCAAATTGTTTTAAAGCTTCATCAAGTTGCCAGCTAAGTTGATCTGTTTTTTGGCTATTATTTGCTAAGTACCAGTTAGTTAATATTGCTTGTACTACAGAGAATACTACTTCGAGAGTGACTATTTCTTGAGCAGAAAATTGAACCTTCCCTCCTAACCTAGCGAGGGAAATACTAAAAATCACATCACACTCAGGCCTAATAATTAGACATATTTCATCTTGTATATCGAGTTGTGAGTAAAATAGACGATAATATTCCGATTCAACAAAGCCGTTTGGAGCGACCTGTTTTAAAGTAAATACCCCTGTCTTTTTTAGATCATATGCAAAGCGATAAAAAGGATCTAACAAATAAGCGCCACTTGAATAATTACTTATCTGTAACTGCTTACTTTCAGACGCTAATAACCTCTGATGAGTGATATCAGGTTTTTCTCCCGTTACATATTTAGTTACCAGGCCACTTGAGGCATCGACTAAGTTCTCCAGCGCATATAACAATACAGTCAAACCATTGGTTTGATCTGTATTATGTAATACTTTTGCTAGATTTTGATGCCACTTATTCCAGTCTATAGACGATTTTTTCATCAGTATAGTGTTCCTTTAATTCACTTTAAATACGATCCCAATTTAAGGGGATCTACAAATGAGTGACTTAGTGAAATACTGCCATAACTAATCAATAAGAGGAATAACTAATGACTAGACCAACTGATTTTGCCATTACCAAAGAAGAACTATTAGGAACTGAAATTGAACCGACTTTTTCTGGCGTACTAAGTTTTTTACGACGAAAGTACAGTAAAGATTTAACTCACGCAGAAGTTGCGGTAACTGGTATTCCATACGACTTAGCGTTGAGTAATCGTTCAGGTGCCCGATTAGGTCCCCGAGCCATTAGAGCAGCATCGAGCAACTTGGCTTGGGGAAACGTTGCTCATTGGGGAATAGACCCGTTTGAAACTTTACCTGTTGTTGATTATGGCGATTGTGGCATCGATACAAGTACGCCTGAGCAGGTTCCAGAAGATATTGAACAGCACATTAGTCATATTCTTGAACAAGATTGCGCGACTTTGTGCTTAGGAGGGGACCACTTTATTAGTTATCCCATTTTAAAGGCTTACGCGAAAAAGTTTGGTGGAGAAATATCTCTTATTCATTTTGATGCACATTACGATACATGGAATGATACTAAAGGAAATATTGACCACGGTACCATGTTTTATCATGCCGCTAAGCAAGGCATTATTGCACCTGAACGCTCAGTACAAATTGGCATGCGCACAGCTATTGATGACACTATTGGGTTTAATGTTATCGACAATAAAGCGGTACACAGTCAACAGCCAGAGCAAATAGCTGAAAAAATTAAAAAAATTGTTGGCGATAACCCATGTTATCTAACTTTTGATATAGATTGTCTTGATCCTGCATATGCCCCTGGCACTGGTACGCCTGTTATAGGAGGATTGACTACCTATCAGGCGCAACGCATTTTACGTGGTCTTGAGGGGATTAACTTGATAGGTATGGATCTGGTTGAAGTATCCCCGGCATATGATCATGCTGAAATAACGTCACTCGCTGCCGCTTCATTAGCACTTGATTTGTTATGTTTATATGCATCGGCAAGTCACCAAAAAACAAAATAAATGCATAAATTCTTTTATATAACTATAACGATAATAATTAGGAGTTAACTGCATGACGCAATTAAAAAAAATTGAAAATATGTTTGGCTACAAAGACATGATTTTCTACTGTATTTCCGCTATTTTATTAGTTGAACAAATAGCTATGTCTGCGTCTGTAGGACCTTACGCAGTATTTTGGTGGCTAGTTACAATAATTTTCTTTATGTTACCAAATACTATGGTGACGTCAGAGCTTGGCGCTACTTACCCAGAACAGGGCGGTATTTATGCTTGGGTTAGAGATGCATTTGGTGCACGCTGGGGAGCGCGTATTACTTGGCTATATTGGGTCAATATAGCCTTGTGGGTTCCTTCTGTCTTTATTATGTTCTCTGGAATGTTATCGGCTTTATTTTTTCCTGATATGACGTTATGGACTCAGATCTCCATAGCCATTTTTCTTTGTTTTTTACTTGCGATAACAAGCAGTATTCCATTGCATTATACCAAGTGGCTATTGCTTGTGGCGACCCCAATGAAGTTCTTGATCGTATTGACTATCGGTGGAGCAGGGATTAACTATGGGCTAACACATGGCTTTGCCAATGATTTGAGCTTGTCAGCGGCCATGGCCGACTTGTCGAGTGGTTTGGCCTATATTCCCGTTATTGTGTACGGTTGTTTAGGGCTTGAGCTGATCATGTCAGAAAGTAAAAAAATTATATCCCCAGAGAAAAACATTCCCAAAGCTATGTTTATATCTGGCGCTATTACCGCTTTTCTTTATATTTTTGGTACTATTGGTATATTGGCTGCGGTTCCAGCAGAAGAAGTTGAAATTGTAAGTATTTTTGCGGTCACGTTAAGAGAACTCTTTGGAGGAAATGAGACGGGTGATCTATTAGTTTCTGTACTTGGCATCATGACATTATTTACTTTCTTTGCATCCATGATTGCTTGGACATTGGGAGGAAATGCAGCGATGGCCGAAGCAGGGCAAGAAAAAGAAATGCCAAGCGTGTTTGGCATATTAACGAAGAAAAATGAGATGCCAATTGGCTCTGCGATTATTTTATCGTCAACTTGCGCTGCCATGTTAGTTATTTATGGCTTAATGGCGGAAAATGCAGAAGAATTGTATTGGACCTTATTCTCATTCGGAGCCATCATTTTCTTAATGCCTTATATTGCGATGCACTGTTCTTTTTTAAAATTACGTCAGCGAGACGCAAATAAATTTCGCCCATTTAGAGTGCCAGGAGGAGAGCTATCTGCAAAATTAATCGCTGGTTTGTGTATCTTGATATTAATAGTTGCCATTTTACTCTTTTTCTGGGTACCAGGAGAGCCAATTGACTTAAATTACATAACACAAGTGAGTATTGGTTTGGTAGTTACATTGCTATTTGGTGAAATGTTAGCACGCAAAAATGATAAAATAATTTGTTCTTCATGAAATGTTCATTTTTAACTGTTCAGTTTTTTAAATGAGATTTCAGCAATGACAATAATGAAATAATAGCGACTAATAACTAAACCACGCTTTTTAAATCTAAAGAATGTGGTTTATAAGTTCTAATAAAGTTCATTTTTTGCCTTTTAAAGGCACCCTTTGAGTAATGCTACAATAATATCTCTACGGCACTTTGCGGACGATAGTGTCAGAGAAGTAAGTTCATAATGCTAGTTATCCTGAAGACAGTGAACATAGAAGTAGGATGTTTTTTATAAAATTCACTTGATATATTACTTAAAAGCCGCTAACAGTTGAATGTTAGCGGCTTTTTTATTGTTCTGTCTTTAACGCTATTTAATCGCCTGAGTTGTAAATTATGTCAATCACTCTCAAAATTGACTGTATACAGGAGTGTTAATTACAGACCATTATGGTATTGCACATTGGTTGAAGCTGGCACAAGCGAATTAAGCGCATCTTTTGCTGCTATTTTCTCGTTCGACAGTACATTTGAGTAACCAACAGACTTGCTATTATCATTGTTAAGTAATTGTTCAAATTGTTTGATGAGTATCGCTTTATCTGGAGATTCTTTATCTCCTGCACCAATGTTGGTTAAATCAATCATGAAACC
>MAAL01000084.1 GCA_002163245.1 Gammaproteobacteria bacterium 42_54_T18
CTTTTTGATCGAAGAAATTTGTACGATTTGTTCTCGCCACCAATTGATGACGAGCCAGATAAAAACAAACAGTTGTCGATGTTATGAAACTGTGGGACAGCAGTGACCATCAATAATAATCCTATTTTTTAGCCCTTTTACATGGTCCGCTGGCAACAAAATAGATATTTCAGGATTTATGACTATGGGTTTTTCAGTTACCGATAACGAAGATAATTATCTCATTCAGAGGTATAGCGACGATAAAAGTTTTTCTTCAGAATCTTTGCTTGGGTTGCAAATTGATACCCGTCTCAATGAAAAGGTTCGATTATCGAGCCAGCTGGTAGCGCACGCACTTAATGACTTTAAGGTTGAGGCAGAATGGCTTTACATTAATTATCAAATATCTCCATCCCTCACTGCAAGAGCTGGGCGTTTGCGATTACCTCTTTATGCAACGTCATCATATGTCCAGGTCAACAGCGCTTACACCTGGGTAGCGCCTCCAGGAGAGGTTTATGGACAAACACCCTTCACTCGGTATCACGGTGCTGATTTTCTTTATCGTTTTTCATCTGGCGACACGAACTACAGCGCAAAAATATTTGGAGGTGGAACGAAAGATAAAATAGTTGCCTTTGGCGTGTTGAGCGATATTGAGTTGAAAAGCACATACGGAACGAGAATAACTGCAGAAAATGATTTATTTAAGGCTCACATTGCTTACATGCACACCAAAGCGATTATTGACATTCAGGTTTTGGTTTTAGAGCTAGAAGCCAATTTCTATACTGCTGGGCTAACCTTATCTTACGGGGAGTGGGAATCAACTTTTGAATGGGCAAGAACAGATTCAGACAGTTCCGCTCTTGGAGTCGTTGACGGCGCTTATTTTACGCAATCACGGGCCTTTGGAGATTGGACCCCTTATATTACTTACGGTGTAATGAAAACAGATGAGGTCGATGATGTTAGGAAAAAAGACTCGTATAGTGCATCGATCGGCGTCAGATATGACGATGAGTCTAACTTAACGTGGAAAGGGGAGTTACATCACGGAAAAGGAGAAGACGGTAAACGCGGGCAGTTCGGCTCCGCTCCTGTTGACTCTAGTGTAAATTTGCTAAGGCTAACCGTGAGTACTACTTTCTAGGAGGGGAAACCATGCTTTATTTAAGAAAATTACGTAATTATATTTATAAAAAAACCTCGTTACGATCAGGGCTACGTAGCACAATATTACTATCCAGCCTTGTGCTAATTCCCTGCTCTAGTACACACTCCTACGCAGAAGAAATTGCTGTTGTAGTTAACGCCACCAATCGGATCAGTACGATCACCCCAGAAGAATTACGCGCTATATTTATGGCGCAACGTTTCACATTTGGGGATGGAAGTGAAGCAATTGTTGTCAACTTGGGTAGAAAGAACCCTGTTAAAAATGACTTCTACAAGAAAGCGACAGGGCTATCCGCAAAAAAAATCAAAAGAAAATGGGCGGCAGCGGCGTTCTCCGGACAAACGGAATTTCCTGAGGAATTTAAAACAGCGCCCGCACTCATAAGTTGGATTAAGGAAAATAAAAACACTATCGGTTATCTAGCAATAGAGGATGTTACAAGCGACGTCAAAGTCATTATGCTCCTACCTTGAGTTAGATAATGCGGTATTTCACTATTCCGTTTAGGACGTGTTTTTTGTGAATACCCATTAAAATAGAACCAGCCTCAGCGAATGTTTTATATGCTGTAGGCTGTTTTTACGCTTGCTTCTACCCCCCGTGTTATCACGCATGCGTTAAAAAGCATCAATTTTTGTTGACAATTGGTTGGTTGACCAACATCATGACCATGTAGTCGTTTGAATTATTAATTTTTTGCCCTAGGGGGGTGTATGTCAAAAATACCGTCGATACAACCGAGAAAAACCAGCTTTGATGTTAGTAACGTAAAGCCACTGTGGAATGGCGGTGATGCCGTTATGACCCGTTTCTTTGATGCACTCTCTGTTAATTTTCCAGATGGAGAGCGGTTTTTTATACAGTCGGTTAGAAATTACCAAGATGATATTTCAGACCCTAAACTACGACAAGATATTAGAGACTTCATACGTCAGGAAGCTCAGCACGGTATTGTGCATGACAAGTTTAATGAAATAATGGAAAAGCAGGGTGTGAGTGTCGATAAAATCGTTAAAAATACTCAGACTTATTTAGGTTTTTTCCAAAAATATATGCCTAAAAAGCACCAACTTGCGTTGACCGCTGCGCTTGAACATTTCACCGCCACCTTGGGTGAAGGTATTCTTGAAAACGAAGCCGTTTTTAAAGATGCCGACCCTATAATGCGGGCACTATTTATGTGGCACGCAATAGAAGAAGTTGAGCACAAAGCGGTTGCTTTTGATGTTTATGAAGAAGCCACAGGCGGTGGTTATGTCACTCGGGTTGTTGCACTACTATCCGCAACTGTAATGGTTCATGTGCTTTTATCTCCCGTTTTCTGGCATATGCTAAAAATTGATGGGTCAAACCGTCAACCGCTAAAAATTGCTCGTGGGTTAAACCGTTTCTATGGACGAAAAGGTTTTCTAACGCGTATGTTGCCTACCTATTTGGCATGGTTTAAACCCGGTTTTCACCCCTGGGATACAGGAATACCAAAAGAAGTCGATCTATGGCTTAAAGAATATAATAAACAGCAAGATCCGCTGGCTGCATCAGAGGCGGTGTTGGGTAGATTGAACCAAGATACGCTAGAACAAAGTCATGCCGCATAAGGTACCTCTATTTTTTAAACATGGGCATAGGATTTTAAAATGATATCAAATTCACATTATGGCGTTTTGATTATTGGAGCGGGGCTTTCCGGTATTGGTGCGGCATGCCACCTTAACCGACACTGTCCTGATATTCGTTATGGAATCATTGAGCAACGCAGTCGTATTGGTGGTACCTGGGATATTTTTAAGTATCCAGGCATTAGATCGGACTCTGACATGTACACCTTGGGATATAATTTCCGCCCTTGGACCGATACCAAGATGCTTGCGGATGGACCTTCTATTCGTCAGTATATTGATGACACTGCCACTGAAAATGATGTTAAGAAAAATATATTATTTGAAAAAAAGATCTCCCAGATTAGCTGGTCTAGCGCTAACAGCTGCTGGTCCGTCACCTTCATTGACCAAGCAGATGGCACTGAGAGCATTCTAACCTGTGATTTTGTTTTTTCTTGTACAGGATATTATCGGTACGATAAAGGCTACACACCAGAATTCCCTAATGCAGAAAAGTTTGGTGGGGACATTATACACCCTCAAAACTGGCCTGATAATTATGACTACAAAGGCAAGCGCGTGGTAGTCATAGGAAGTGGGGCCACGGCAGTGACACTAATACCGGCCATGGCCGATAAGACTGCTCACATAACCATGCTGCAGCGTTCACCAACTTACGTTGCATCGGTACCAGAGAATGACCTAGTCTCAGAAAAACTTAGAAAAGTGATACCTGAAATGTTGGTGTATCGACTAGCGCGAGCGCGTAATATTCTGTTGCAGCGCTCGGTATATGAACTCTCCATGAAAAAGCCATTAGTCGTAAAGAAACTATTGCTAGCCGCCACAAAAAAGCAGCTTGGGCCTGATGTTGATATAGCCCATTTTGAACCGAATTATAACCCTTGGGAAGAACGTTTGTGCGCGGTACCAAAAGGCGACCTATTTAAGGTTCTTCGAGAAGGTAAAGCCTCTGTCGTAACCGATCAAATTGATACATTCACAGAAAAAGGCATCCAACTTAAGTCCGGAAAGCATTTGGATGCAGATATTATTATCACTGCAACCGGGCTAAATTTGCAGTTGATCGGTGGCGCAGATATTTTTGTAGATAACAAAAAACTCAATATAGCTGATGAGATGATGTATAAAGGGCTAATGATGGAAGGGGTTCCTAACTTCGCGCTAATGTTTGGATATACCAACTCATCATGGACACTAAAATCCGATATAGCCAGTGAATTTGTTTGTCGTTTGTTAAACCATATGCGTCGTATCAATGCTGAAAAAGTCGTACCTGTTGATACTGAAAGCAACATTAGCGACTTGAATTTTCTAAATCTTCGGTCTGGATATGTTAGTCGAGCCGACAGTCAATTACCGCGACAAGGTAAAAAATCACCTTGGAAAAATTTGGATAACTATCTTCAGGATCGATCAGCCCTTCGTGAAGGCGATCTAAACGATGGGTTCTTGATTTTCTATCGTAATGGAAAGCTTCTAATTAAGTCAGAAAACAAAAAACTATCAAAACGTATTCGATCTCTTATTCCAATTTAGATCAATTGATTTCATATAACGTATCAATAGTCAAACCCATTGAATACATGGGCGTTGGGGCACGGAAACATAACAGATCACTTTTGACGTATTCTTTACACTGACTGAAGGCACTATTTTTATTCCCTTCAATATTCATGGATATTCTTTAAGATCAACCAGTGGGTAAAACACCCCCTGGTTGATCTTAAATTTCGGCTCCGTCTACGCCCTTATTTGTCTAGGTCAAGGTTTGCGTGAACAACCAATAACGCTACACTAATAACAACGCTTCTCAAAAACGCTTCATTGGCAAATGGCATTAGTGTGATGAATAAATTTCATACGATCATATTGGCGACATACCTCTTAAATCTGTGTACTCCAGCGTACTCAAGAAGTGAAATTATCGGATATGATGTATTCAATTTGACATTAGAGGAATTATTGAACGTCGAGGTCATTACAGCCTCTAAAACACTGGAGGGGCAATGGTCTGCTCCTAGCGTCATGACAGTGATCAGCGCCGAGGAAATTCAATTATTTGGCTCCCGAAGTCTTGCTGAAGTACTACAGAAAGTGGTTGGGATTCAACCGTATTTTTCTTCGACTTACGGGCTAAACTTTCTTTCGGTTCGTGGGGATACTCAATCAAACGTTGACGCGCGAACGTTAGTCCTAGTTGATGGTAGGCCCATGTTTCGAAGTTCCATTACACACGGATCGAATGTCACACCTTATACGTTGTTTCCTGTAGAAACATTACAGCGAATTGAAGTCATACGGGGACCTGGTTCAGTACTTTATGGCTCAGGGGCGTTTTCTTCTGTGATTAACTTAATCACAGAAGATTCCAAAGAATCCAATGCGAGCGTGAAAATTGGTATTGGTTCGTTTGATACCTTTGACGCCACATTAAATGCTAGCTATTTCAACAACGATGTATCATTTCAATCAGCTACGCGATTTATTGACCAAAGTGGAGATGATTTTAATGCAGTTGGTGTAGATGGGATCCCAACACAAACTAAATACTTCAATAATTCCAGTTTTTTAAGTCAGAACACATTACGATGGCAAGGGCTTAAGGCATCCCTCATACGATCGAGGATTGAGCGGATGGTTTGGTTTCCTTCATTACAAGTAAAGGAAGACGACGTACCTCGGTTTGAAAACGAATTAACCAGCATTGACATGGAGTACAGCTGGAAAATTAATCATTCATTGACTGTCACCGCCAATTCTTCTTTTCATCGTGAGGATTATTTAAATGTCTTTAACTCTACAGATGATGACATCGCTAGTCATACCATTGATGGCCGAGCATACAATGAAGATTACACCTATGAAATAACAGTATTCGGCAACCATAATTCGGTAGGAGTAAACTATGTTGTCGGTTTGGTACGCGACAGGTCTACCGGAGAAGACTCGGCAGATCCAGAGAATCCATTCAGTTTGCCAACATTCAGCCCCGGCTCTTGGGATTACTGGATCAATTCTGCTTTTTTTCAAGGCAATTATGCGTTTAATAATCATTTATCTATCACTGTTGGCGCTCAATATAATGACCCTGATTTTGCCTCTGGTGACATCTCACCTCGGCTTGGGCTTGTAGGTAACCACCCCAGTGGCTTTGGGTTTAAGCTGCTCTACGGTGAAGCTTTCAGAGCGCCTGTGGTAGCTGAGCGTTTTTTTGTTGGTAGTAGAACGATTGGTAATCCTAATTTGAAGAATGAGCTCATTGCCACAACTGAACTTCAGCTAGCACACCATACCGACAAAAGTGAAATATCCCTAACCCTCTACAAAAGTGAATTAACGGAAATTATCAACTCCTTTCCAGTACCCGGTTCTACGCTTTTGCAAACAGAAAACCAGGGGGAACGGTCACTACAAGGCATTGAAATAGAAGGTAAACTCAACTTCTTAGCACGCTGGTATTTAACGGGTAACTATTCTTGGCAACAGAATGAGTCTGACGGCACCACCGATGCAACTCTACAGCCTCGATGGTTAGCAAATATAGGGCTGGGAATTAGAGACTCCAATTACCACATAGGGCTATTTGATACCATTCTTAGTCGCTATAGAAAAACGAGGCTAATCAACCCTGAGGCATTGACCGTGAACCCTGACAGTGAAATCTATCATTTGGTAAGCGCGTCCACAAGTTGGTATTTCGATAAGAGTACATTTAACGGTAAAACTGTCGAACTAAAATTATCGGTTAACAATTTATTAGATGAGGACATCAACATTCCAGATTTTTCGACCTATTCACTGAACACCGTACCAGGGGGATCAGGTCGTTCTGTTTTAGCCTCAATTAAATTAGGGATTTGAATTTGGAAAGGGTACAAAAAACAATGGCAAAGGTAGCAGTGATAATTATCTTTGGTATGCGCATATGGGCATATGGGCATCCATAGCAGCCCAGGAAAAATGCCTATTTACCTTTCAAACATATTCTTTATAGGTAAATAGGCATTCCATTATGCTGCGTTATATATTTTTGACTGTAAATTGGCGTCCCGGAACCTGTTGATACCACTACGTTCATTGGCCTTCTTGGCTAAAATCAACTCTTCTTTGGTTGCATATTGTTGATCCCAAGCAAGTACCTTTGGTGTCATTAGTTTGTGCCATAGAGGTGGAAACAAGGCAATAGTAATAGTCGCAAGGTATCCATTGATCATCATAGGAGCGTCCGGGTATGGCTTTAAATCTTGGTACGGTACATCGCCGTCTGCATGGTGATGTGAGTGGCGCGTCAAATTAAACATAGCCCATGAACTTACGCGTTTATTGGTGTTCCAGGAGTGACGTGGTTGTACTGGAACCGATGGATCTCTAACCATACCATAATGTTCCATGTAGTTTACAATCTCCAGCAGTGCCTTTCCCCATAATCCGCATGCTATAAAAAACATCATTACTGGCAAGCCGCCAATGATGAATGCAGCCAATACAATAGATAGGCTCATTAGGTGGCCACGTATAACGCCATTCCCAAGTGATAATGCCGACTTTCCTCGCTTACCTAAACGCTTCTTTTCGATATCCCAAGCACTGATATTACCTTTGATGGTTGAAGCAAGGATATGAAAATATACATTTCGTCCACGGGGTGCCGTGGCAGGATCGGATATGGTTGATACATATCGGTGGTGCCCATATACATGCTCAATTGAAAATATAGTGTCGAAGCTAAACGCGAGTAACCAACGACCGATAAACATAGACGTTGGATCCCAGGTTCTATGCGTTAATTCATGGGCGGTGATTGTGCCTATCATACCAATCATCAGTCCGGTAACGATTCCCGTCGAAACGTGATGTATCCACGTTGTAGCATCGCGTGCTGCAAGAATATCGTATCCTGATAGCTCGGTAATGAATGCGCCGAATTGCAAAGGGTCACCAGAACTCATGCTCCATGCCGCCGCAAAAACAATGGCACTTAGTAATGGTAATGCAAACCATAATTGGATAGTGAGTATTGCCGGATGTGAAAATGTTGGTGTGCTTGTATCATCACCCAAAACGGCATCGCCAATAATATAGGCCATAAATATTGCAACTAGCCCGACCGATATGTATGCACCACCCGCTAAGATTGAAGCCAGTGCAACAATTCCGATAATGTGAAATATAAAGTATTTTAAATAGTGAAATATCATGTATTTACCTGCCTAATTGGATAATGGTTGATGTTCTGAGATAAAGCGATCCGCGAACATGCGGCTCTTCGGTATGCCTATTGACGCTAGTTGCTCCATGCTTTGATCAATCATTGCGGGGGGGCCACATAAATATACTTCCCACTCCGCTTTGGGTTGACGCTTAATCTCATCACCGACCCAACCTCGGCTACCGGCCCACTCGCTATTTTCCGGTTCTTCGGAAAGCACTTGAGAAAATACAAACATAGACTTCCACTGCTTTGACAGCTCACCAATCTCATCTAGGTAATACAAATCTTTCTGTGAGCGAGCACCAAACAGTAATGTGACGGGACGATTGCCGCCATAAACCAGCGCTTCTTGAAGCAAAGCAACAACTGGAGCTAGGCCACTACCACCAGCGATAAATAGAAGAGGGGAAAGTGATGAAGGATCTTGTAGGTAGAAATCACCCATCGGAGCTTCTACAACTACAGGCTCATCGATTAGATTTTCATTATTCACCAGTGGTGATATTTTTCCGTTGGGAACTTCTCTAACAAAGAAACGAATAAGTGATGCATCTTGCTGGGGTTCAGATGCAAACGAATAGGGCCTTGAAACATCGGAAAAGTTTTTTAACGTAATTCTTGCATATTGCCCTGCTTTAAAACGAATCGGTTCTTCTAACCGTATGTCCAACTGTGTAATGTCATGGGTTAATTTTTTCTGTCCAAAAACCACACCTGTAATCTGACGAGCAACCGCAGCGGAAAGATCTACATTCAATATTACGTCAGTTTTGGGTATGCTTTGACAGGCTAGAATATAGTTGTTCTGCAAGTCTTCTGCCGAAAGTATGTAACCCGCATCGGTAAGTTGCTTTACTTTGCCGCTGACTAATTGGCATTTACAGGCTGCGCAACCGCCCACTTTACAACTATAAGGGAAGTTGACTCCTTGTTTTAATGCACTTTTCAATATCGTTTCCTTCTCGGTAACGATAAAGGAATCAGCACTGTTAAGTGTTATTGATTTTTCCTTTTTTGAGAATATTGAAAACATAATTTCCTACTAGCGTTGCAATTTTTCGTATCATACGCAACATCCTCTAATCTCAGGGGGGTATTCCTTGACACTAATAGGGTAATTATTGACACTTTAAGGGTGAGGATGGGTTTATGGGAAAGTGGAACAAGATAATGGAAAGACACACCGATGAAAAACTGTTACAAGCTAGACGATTGATAATCGCGCCCTGTAGTCTGAAGGAGAACACCCCGTCCAGCGCTTAAATGCGCGTCTAAAATTTGCTGATTCCTCATAACCCAGGAAATACGAAATTTCCTTAATAGGCATAGTGCTTTTGAGCAGATAAGTTTTTGCTAGTGATAGTTTGATATCTTCTACTATAACCTTATAAGAGGTGTTTTCGGAGAGAAGTCTGCGGTGAAGCGTACGCTGCGTTATGTTAAACCAAGAGGCAACAACCTCCAAATTGGGAAAGCTACCAGGTTGTTCGAGTAACTTGTTTTGTATCCTGCTTGCATAACTGTGGCATTCCGGCTGTCGATCTCGTTCATTCTTACATAAGGTTTCAGCCTCCTGGCGAGCAGGGATGTTTGCGCCACTGATATTCCTTGTCACTAACTCTTGTGGGATTCTTATTGATGCGACACCACAATCAAATTGTAATTTACAACCAAAAAGACTTTTATATGGGAAGTTATTGTGCGCCGTTGACGGAAAGCATATTGTCAATCTGTCTTGTATTGATGGTACGAGCTGTGCTATTGATGTTTTTACGGTTAGTAGAAGTCCATCCAATAGCAGGATTCTCATCTCCTCCAAAAGAGCTGAATTTTCTTCAAACGTAATAACAAACTCATCCCCTTGAAATGAGGTTTCACACCGGATTAGAGGCATACGAATGGATATGTATTTCTCAATGATTGTGGCCGCATCAAGAAGGTTACTGCAGTGCATTAATGCATAACCTAATACTCCGTGAGAAGCTAGGGTCAAGCGTTGTCCTACTGAAAAACCCAACGCCGGATTGTTCGACATTTTTGCGGCACGTAGCGCTAATTTTTGAAACAAACTGAAACTCACAAACGTTTCAGCGCATGTCGCTAGAATAGCGTTATCATCGATACTCGCTAACCATTGTTTTCGCTCTATTCGGAAGTCATCCACACACTCAGACAATACAAATAAGTATTGTCCGGGGATTTGCAATGACCCGATAGGCGTTGAGCCGTATTTTGGGGGCTCGTTGAACCTGCTATCTACTGGCAAAGTTAAATGACGCAGTTACTAGTTTCTGGTATGAGACAGGCAGTCCTCTTTGCATGATGTCAAGTACATAGGCGTCAGGGCCAACCAGAACACGCCTCTTATCATCAACCACGCTAGCAAGAATCTTCTTTGCTGCCTTTTCCGGTGTCGTCAAAAAAAGCGATTCGAACTTTTCTTTCATTGCATCAATGTTGTCGCCACCGGTAAAGCTCGACATACTATCAAGCATTCGAGCATTTTGGGCGATATTGGTTTTTATTCCACCAGGGTGCACACAAGTCGCTGAAACACCTGACTTTAAAATATCAAGCTCTTGACGCAGTGATTCTGTAAATCCTCGCACGGCAAATTTTGACATGTTATAGCCACTTTGTGTGGGTTGAGAGAATATACCGAATACACTGGATATGTTGATGATATGGCCGTCTTTTGTTTCTTTTATATAGGGTAAAAATGCCTTTGTACCATAAATAACACCCCATAAATTTATTCCCAGAATCCATTCATAATCTGCATAACTGCTACATTCAACTGACCCACCCATGGCAACGCCTGCATTGTTAAATATAAAGTTAACTTTTCCATGTTCCTTAACAACGTTATCTGCCCAATTATGAACCTGCTTCTGGTCCGCCACATCTACACGTTGTGTGGTGACTTTTACACCGTATGTTGATAATTCTACTTTTGCTTTATCTAACCCTGCTTGATCAACATCACTTAATGCCAGGTGGCATTTCCTGGTCGCGAGTTCTTTCGCTAGCGCCTTTCCGATACCCGATGCCGCGCCTGTAATAGCAGCGACCTTACCATTAAAATATTTCATGTATGTACTCTCTTGTAGGGTTTATGGATAAGAATTTGTTTTACATATTGATATAAAACAATGGGGCAAATGCCACAATTATTAGTGATACGCCCATTACAGTGAGTGGTAACAAAATCTTTTCATGTCGGAACCAAAATGGTTTTCCGATAACTTCTTTCGCTGCAAGCTCAACCTCCTCTTCACCAACAACTTGACGCGTAAGAAGGTGGTTTACGGCAACCGGGGGAGATAAATACCCTAATTCAAACGCCACCAAGGTAATCATCCAAAAATGTAACGGTTCTATGCCATTCTGATATGCGACCTGAGCAATAGTCCCTGATACCAAGACCACAGCGCCAAATGGATCCATACACATACCAATTATGACCAACGCAATAAGAAGTATGCCCATCGTTTGCCATACATTTCCAAATAGATCAGCATTTTCTGTTAAACCCTGAATGATATGGGAGTCTTCAATTACACCGCCAGCGGAAAGGGATAACGCCATCAATAATAATAACGCCCCGATATGTACGATACTGCTTGTGGTCGCTTGTCGGATGGCGGGCTCAACCTTATCTTCTCTTTCAGTTTCCGTGTAGTCTTCATCTTTTGTTGAGTTTTTCGAAAAAACTTTTTCATAAATCAACATCAACAAAACGATAACCGGCAATATTGTCGGTGCAGAAAACTCATCCAAGTGTGCGTCCATCACAATCGCATAGAATAATGTTGTTAACCCAAACACTGCGGCATAGGGAAGTATAGGAATAAAGGCTTGCAAGCTCGGTGACAATGCTTTGGATATGGGTGCAATTTTCAGCGAACCTTGCTTTGCGATTAGCGATATCACAAAAAACATAAAGGAGGTAAGTACAAATACTTTTACACCCCAGCCAAACATCTGGTCTGTTGTTACTTCTTTGTTTAGTGCCGCAATAAGAACAACTAATAGGCATGGTCGTAATACAACACCAAGGCTTCCTGACATAGCAGTCGCCGCAAGAGCAAGCTGTCTTCTTGCTCCTGCCCGGCGCAGCTCACTGTATATGACCGCGCCCATTGCAATTATGATAACGCCTGATGCGCCGGTATAAGCAGTAGGTACGGCCATTACCAGCACGGCCACAAAGGCAAGGATCTCTGGCGGCAACTTCCAAGGTTTAAATATTCGGAATATTAATTCGCCAATAAAGGTTTGCTTGAGCATCATACCTACCCAAATATAAAGCCCGATTTTGGTGAAAATGCCGGCCATATCCATCATTTTGTCAATATTTAATATTATTCCCTGAGGGTTTGCCTCTTTAAATATATAAAAGTAAGTTGCTACAAAAGCCATGTAACAATAAAGCGGAATGGATAACAGCGACTTACCTATAGAACGTTCATCGCTTACCTCTTTTGGTATACGAACAAATTGGTAGAACCCTAAAAGACAAAAGGAGCTGAATCCAATGAAATAAATCCATCGAATCTGTGGGTACAGCATTTCAATGCCATTATTATATCCGCTATAAAGATAAGTATATGCGGAGTAGGTAAGGGCAATATTTGCAACAATCTGAGCCGCAGCACCAACCTGATGATCCAGCTTTGAGGTCATCGGTCTAAGTCCGATATGGTGATAGGTTAGCATTGATGTTGTTGCGCACAAAAAAAGCAAAAGTGCGAGTATTGTTCTTTGGTTATCTCTACTAAATGCGGATATTTTAAGCATGAAATAGTCGATTTCTCGAAATGCTCTTACATTATCATTGACCCGCATCTGATTATCAGCAGCCATGGCGTGGTTACTTTTACAAAGTACTAGCTGGCGTTCAATGGATGTTCGTAGTGCGTCATTGTTAGAGGGTTCATCTCCACCAAATAAGTCTCCAAAATCATCATCTATTTCTGCTTTTTGTTTTGCTAGTTGAATCTCTAAAAGTTGATCTATATCTGCAGAGGGATCGCAGCTTGGGGTTGAGATATCACCTCTCAAAATGTAGTAATCTTGCCAAATATTTTCACCCAGCTTCAATAGCTGCGAATAACCCATTTCTGCAGTATTAAAAAATAACACACTAATTAGTAGAAAAAGGATTGGCAGTGAGGAAAACCACTCTCTGAATGATCGCTGAGGCATGACTGTCATAAATTATCTCATTTCAAAATTACAACGTTCGACGCTAGACATTACACTGTAGCGTCGAACATATTTTGATGTGTTTTAACGGAATGATAAGGTTATCGGTTATTCTCTATCTGACGCAGTACACTCTGATAACGAAGCGTCCATTTTACAACGAACTTTCGCCAAGAACTTGAGCATTTTTGCGTTGTAAATTCCTTGATCTCGCAATGAGATTCTTGTTTGTCTCAACAGTTCGTTATACCCATTTTGATCTTTTTCAGATATATCCATCCAATAACTCGGGTTTATGCTGTCAGTATTTCCTTCAATTAAATTCACCGCTTTATTGAATTGTGACCAAACATAAGATCTTGATTTTTGACCAAAGCTTTCTGGAAACTGATCCTTACGAATAATAATTTGCAGTGATAGCTGTGCAATTGCAAAGTTGGCTATTGCTCCGTTTTCACCCAAACCTTTATATAGCTCTAGCGGGCCATAAGCCATTGCAGGGGCGGCAATAATATCAACCGATCCGTTATTGAACATTGGGCCAAATGTCGCGATGGTCGCGTTGACGGGGGAGGCGCCAATAGATGCAACCATTATTGGCTGTGCTTTATCGAAATCTAATACCGCAACTTTCTTACCAGACATCTTCGCTACTGAGTTAATATTTTTGTCATTAGTAAAAAGATAAGCTGCACCAGCTGGCGTAACGCCTACAACTTCATATTCGCCACTGGTCATGTATTTGGAAAGTTTGTTTGAGAGCAGTAATTTTAAAATTTGCTCCATATGATCATAAGTGGGTATTGAGCCAATCGAATCCAACGTCCCTACAAATGAATTAAAGCTTCTACCACGCAAGCCCGTCATTATTGCCGCATCGCATTTTCCAGATTTTAAGTCTTCCGCAGCAATTTTTTCATCAGTATAGGGTTTAAGCGTCAGTTCCACATTCCACTTCAGCGCTTCTAACCGATAATCTTCCATCATGCTAAAAACATCGCCCTGTTTTCCGATAAGGTCAAACACACAAAATGTACGTTGGACATTGTTAGCATTCGCGGATAAGGGCACCACGAATAGCGCTGCCAATAGAAGTTTGGTGATTGCATTTTTTATTTTCATAAGTATTCCTTAGTCGTTCACGTCTATTTATGTTTTTTTGTTGGATTTCTGAGTTGAATTTCTTAGATTTGGTTATAAATCGCCAAAATCGATGTCAAGCCCTTCATTATCTTCCGCATCATCCCAGAATGTTCCTAACGCTCCATGAGGTGTTCTATGGCCTTCTGCCTCTGTCCATAACATATCGGATAACCCAATAATCATTACAGTCGCAACGGTATCGAGTAGGCGAAAATCATGACTCGGGGCGATTTCTTTTATCGAATTCGCCTGATCCCTAATTAGGTTTTTCAGCAAATCAATCTTTCCAGCATTTTCTGCACCAACAGCCATAAGAGCCCTAGAGATCCTTACGCCTTGGTCTTCTCCAATTTGTACCGCAATTGCCATTTGCTCCCATTGATCAACACCTTCTTCACCTGCACCAGGGAGAATCGATGAAAGTAGGGCGATTATTGCTTTAGGGAGCCCCCACCAACGTTGATTTCCTTCTACCGTGTCTAGACAAGATGCTGCTCGAATGGCTCGAGGTGCTAACTTTTTTGGAACCCCAATTTCACCGCCTCCGGCCGTGTCACTGAGCACCGACTGCACTGCAGCCATCGTCCCTAAAACCCAGGTTAATTCATCGTTCTCACTAGAAAACATGGGGCATTCGTTACCAATTTCGCCGTGTATGGAGCGAAGCGCCAAGTACGCATTGTATTGGCGATCTGCCGCTAGGGTATGGAGGCGCTTGGAACGCGTTCGGGCATCCTGAGCCACTGAAATCTGACCAATTTTTGCTAAGCGAATGAATTCTAAGTTTGCCTCTTGCGCTTTTTCGTGAGCACAGAGCCCTGCAATGAGGTTAGTTAACACCTTTAATTGCTGTATATCTGTCGTATATTGGCCTAGTGAAGCAAGAACCGGCCCTAGAGATTCACCGGTAGAACATGCAAGCTCCATGTCTTTTGTTGTTAGCAAATAAGGCATCATCACGTCCTGACCAAAGTTGGACGCTCCTTTGCCTACTACCGTGTACAGAGAGGAGCAGCCACCAAGAACAAAAAATGAAAATGCTATTATTAAATATCGGATGAGCCAACTGCGTAAATGTGTAAATAGTTCCATTACATATCCCTTTCTTGTTTTTGATTTTGATCAATGCATTTTTGTTTCGTCACAGCGTAAAAAGGCACGGTAGCACACACCGTGTTGGTTGGCTAGCCAACAGGTTGTGTTTTTTATTGCCTATTCTTGTAAGGTGAAATAAATTATTAAAATGGAGGTGACCTAACTTTAGTTAGGTCATTCGTTGGCATGGTTGTGGGAAGCTGGTTGTGTTCAGAAAACAAACGCAATACTAAAAACTCACGAGGTGTTCTATGACAAGTAAAGCAACGCAACTCTATGCAGATGCACATCCTGTTGCGCAATCAGATGAAAAAGATAGTGCATGGATTAAGAGCAAGCGATATTGGTACTGGATCTCGGTAATACTTCCAGCCGCTCCGCTAATATCTTCATACTTTGCCATCGAGACGGGTTACGGCATTTTGCTCTGGTTCACTGTAGCGCTCATGTATGCAATCTTGCCATTTATTGATCGTATCGTTGGCTTAGACAGTTCAAATCCAAGCGATGAGTTAGTCGACAAATTAAAAGATGATAGGTACTACGTTTATATTATGTATCTAGCCACCGCAATGCATTGGGTATCTTTGGTTGGTATGGCGTATGTGGTATCCCACTTTGAGTGGTCCTGGATCAGTATACTTGGCGGTGCATTAAGCGCTGGCATAGTCAATGGCGTCGCATTAGTTGCGGGACATGAAATGGGACATAAAGTTAATGACAAAGCGCAGGTTACTTGTGCAAAATTAATTTTGGCCTGTAGTGGTTATGGACACTTTTTTATAGAGCATAACAAAGGCCATCACCGTCATGTGGCAACCCCTGAAGATCCAGCATCTTCAAAAATGGGTGAAACGATTTACAAATTTGTGAAAAGGGAAATACCAGGAGCGTTTAAACGTGCCTGGGAGCTAGAAGCAGAACGATTGCACAGAATGGGCAAGTCAGAGTGGTCGCTAAGTAATGAAATCATTCAACCTGCACTTGTTACTGTTACTGCATACACACTAATGACCGCGTACTTTGGCCCCATAATGATTCCGTTTCTTGCAATTGCAGCAGCATTTGGCTGGTGGCAGCTTACCTGTGCAAACTATGTAGAACATTACGGCCTACTTAGGCAGAAAGACGATAAAGGTCGATATGAGCGTTGCCAACCTCACCATTCGTGGAACAGTAACCATAAAGCATCAAACTTAATTCTACTACACCTACAGCGTCATTCTGATCACCATGCACACCCGACACGTCCGTATCAAGTGTTGCGTGACTTTGAAGATGTTCCTGTATTGCCTTCTGGATACCCATGGATGTTTTTTATATCGATGATACCTCCCGTTTGGTTTTCAGTGATGAACCCAAAAGTGATCGAATGGGCAGAAGGAGATATGAATAAGGTAAACCTAGACGCTGATGTTCGTGATGAGATGTTTAAACGCTATCACAACCCCAAAGTCGCCGCCTAAGAATACCTATTTTTACCAAACTGAATTAATAAACCCATCGATGAGTTGGAGTAATAAAAATGGCTAAATATGAATGTCCTGATTGCGGTTGTATTTATGACGAAGATATTGGTGCCGAACATGAAGGTTATCCCGCGGGAACAAAGTGGGAGGATATCCCTGATGAATTCCCATGCCCTGATTGTTTTGTAAGAGAAAAGCCAGATTTTGAATTGGTAGAAAATTGAGGTGACTGCTAATGGGTGGCAATCCCCACCCATTAGCAGTCAATGAAAACATTAGCTCATATAGGTGCCGTAATGAGTAATCCCGAATACAAAAAATATTGTTGTGTGACATGCGATCTAATTTACGATGAGGAGATTGGGTTTCCAGAAGAAGGAATCCCGGCGGGCACTCTGTTTGAGGACATCCCCGATGACTGGACATGCCCAGAGTGTTCGGCGTCAAAATCGGATTTTTTTCTTACCAACTAATAATTTTTGAGAGCGCGGAGAAATCATTATGAAACCCATTGTCATTATAGGATCGGGGCATGGCGGCTTAACTACAGCCCGTGAGATTCGGCAACTAGACAAAAATATAGAAATAATCATTATATCTAAAGAACAGGTTTGTGCTTATTACAAACCTAACCTATCAAAAGCGTTAGCCATGAAAAAGTCTGTTGATCAGCTTGTTATGAAAACTGCTGATCGGTTAGAAAACGACTTAGATGTCATAACGTATAGTTATACAAATGTCGCACATATCGATACAAAAGAAAACGAATTATGCGTCATGGGTTTGGAGGGGGAACAAAAAATCGGCTACTCAAGCCTCGTTCTTGCAATGGGAGCAAGCCCGAATAATCTTCCTATTATCGGTGACGCGAAAGATGAAATAGTCACTGTAAACAGTTTGGATGATTACGTGATTTTTCGAGAAAAAATCAAAAACAATACCCGTGTGCTGATTATAGGCGCAGGGTTCGTAGGCTGTGAGCTGGCAAGCGACCTTGTGTCATCACAATACCATGTCGATATTGTTGATTTATCCCAATGGCCGATGCAGCGAATGGTACCAAAAGAAATTGGTGATGCCATACCTTCGTCCTTCCCTAATGGCAGCTCAAAATGGCATATGAATACGTCTGTAGTAAAGGTATCAAAATCAGACGACGCTATTGATGTCCATCTCTCTAACGGGAAGAAAGTTTCAGTTGACGTAGTTGTTTCTGCAGCAGGTCTGTCACCCAACTGTGACCTTGCGTTTGATTCAGGAATAAAAGTTTGTGGTGGTATTGGAGTGGATGAATACCTTAGAACAAACATCGAAAACGTTTACGCAATCGGAGATTGTGCAGAGATAAACGGAAATTACCTTCCGTTCATTTCACCAGCAACACACTCTGCAAAAGCACTGGCAAAAACTATTTTGGGTAATAGTACAAAATTGCAGATACCCGGGTTAGATGTCGCCATAAAAATATCAACTTGCCCTATTGTTGTAAGCCCATCACTTAAAAAGACAGGGCGGTGGGTCACAACAGGAAAGGAGGGCAACTTCATTTCGAGGTTTGTTGCGGATGACGGTGGGATTTTGGGATTCGCCATTTCTGGGCTAATGATTACTCATAAAAATACTTTAGCTCAAGAGTGTATCGCTGCAAATAGCTTGAAAACTTTATAACATAATTATAAGAGGATATATATCCATGCACGACTTTATCATCATTGGGGCTGGTTCCGCTGGCTGCGTTCTAGCAAATAGGCTTTCAGAGAATAGTCAATGTAAGGTTTTGCTTATTGAAGCTGGCCCTGAAGACAAGAGCCAGCTAATACATGTTCCGATTGGGCTTGCTGCAATGTCGAGAAGCAAAACACTTAACTGGCGATATGAGAGTGAACCTCAGGCTGCGTTGGGTGATCGTAAGCTCTTTTGGCCTAGGGGAAAAGCCTATGGCGGAAGTAGCTCTATCAATGCGATGGTATATATCCGCGGGCATAAAAAGGACTATGATCAGTGGGAGAAAATGGGTAATGATGGGTGGAGTTTTGACAAGGTACTTCCATACTTTAAAAAATCAGAAGCCAATCAAACGATTACCGAAGATAAGCTCCACGGTAATGATGGCCCACTATTTGTAGATAATTTACGCACGGTCAACCCGTTAAGTAATATTTTTGTAAAGTCTGGCAATGAGATTGGTTATAAAGAAAACTCAGATTTTAATGGTAAAAATCAAGAAGGTGTTGGTTTATATCAGGTCACCCAAAAAGCGGGGGAGCGTTGTAGTTCGGCAAAAGCATACTTAACACCTATTTTGAATCGACAGAACCTAGACGTAATTTCCGCAGCACAAGTGACCAAAATTATTTTTTCAGATAAAACCACTGTCGGTGTTGAATATGTAAAAAATGAAAACACCTTCTCTGCTAAATTAAACGTAGATGGAGAAGTTCTATTGAGTGGCGGTGCGATAAATTCACCGCAGTTACTCATGCTATCGGGAGTAGGCCCAGCCAGTGAACTTGCCAGGCATAATATAACCGTAGTAAAGGATTTAGAAGGTGTTGGGAAAAACCTACAAGATCACCTTGATATCACGATCCTTCATGAAGGCGATACAATGGATTCCATCGCGGTAACACCTGTGGGTATCGCCAAAGGTGCGATAGCAACAGTAGATTACCTACGCAACAAAACGGGATTTTTAACAAGTAATGTTGCGGAATCCGGCGGGTTCGTCAAAAGCGATAAAAAACAAAAAAGACCCAACATTCAGTTCCACTTTCTTCCAGCACTACTGAAAGATCACGGACGTCAACTCATGTACGGGTACGGGTACACATTACACATCTGCGACCTTCAACCAAAAAGCCGTGGGGTCATTCAGCTAAAATCCTCTGACCCGCTAGAAGCTCCTTTAATACAACCCAACTATTTAACGGATGAAGAGGACTGGGTCAATCTTGTTAATGGATACAAAATCGGTCGAAATCTACTAAACGCAAAAGCGTTTTCTCCTTACAGCAAAGGAGAGATGCTTCCAGGAAAGATGGTAGAAACTGACGAGCAGATACGAACGGACATTCAAAAGCGCGCAGAGTCCATATACCACCCCGTCGGCACGTGTAAAATGGGAATAGATGATATGGCGGTGGTAAATCCGAAACTCCAAGTCCAGGGAGTATCCGGCCTAAGAGTTATTGACGCATCCATTATGCCTACATTGGTAGCGGGGAATACCAACGCCCCAACAATGATGATCGCTGAAAAAGCAGCCTCAATGATTCTCGCCGAGCGGTAACCGACAAACCCAATATATCATGACAACTAGGCGAAAATATTGGCCAAGGCCTCTTTGTTAAAAAGAGGCCTTTTTTTTGGTTTCATGCTAATCTCAACTTGTTAGTATCACGGATTTTTCACCCTAAAATCGATAGAAAAACCACCTACCCGGATAATCGTTACATGACAGAACATCTTGTAGATCAATATGACATTACTCCGCCAGGGAAATCCAAAGGTTTGGTTCGAGAAGCGTTATTAAAACCTACTCAACTAAGCAGAAAAAAACTATGCGTTGTTCAAGCCCCTCCTGGATATGGAAAAACGGTCTTTTTGGCCCAGACATATCATGCGCAAAGCACAAACTCAATTTGGTTAAATGTCAGGGAGAAAGATAAAGATCCTGTCGCATTTCTACGTAAAATCGATGAAGCTCTGAACGTGCATCATAAAAATAAAGTGGAAAATCGTTATTGTCATGCCTTTGACGGATTGGCCCCGCCGTCATTATCACCTTGGTTACTTTCCATTGTAGGTGAAATGAACGGTTTTTCGACCCTCAATATATTTATCAATGACTGCGATCTTCTTAACGGGTCTGAATCAAGCGAAATCTTAAGCAATATTATACGGGATACAGCGATATCTGTACGATTTTACGTGACTACCGTAACAGACATTCAATTTAACCATTCATACCTAATAATGAATGAACAACTCGTAAGCATCAAACAAGATGACTTATTATTTACTTATGACGATATCAAAAAAATGTATCTATCCGGTGATGATGCAGATTCTAGTGAGTCGTTTATTTTGAACGTTGAACGATTAACAGAAGGGTGGCCTGTCGCCGTCAACTACTTTTTAAATAATATTGTTAACAATACGCAATACGAAGATTTTGTGACTCGCTTTAAACATGAAAAAATTGAATTTGACCGGTATTTTCTCGAAAATGTATTTGACAATCAGTCTTCGTTCACACAAAAACTTATTCTAAAGTTGTGTCTTATTGATCGATTTAATATTGATATTTGCCTGCTGTTGAGTGACGATGAACTTGAGGCTCGGAATTTTTTTACGCATCTAAAAGATAGTATTTTGATTTCCCCCGATGATGGTTCAACACATTGGTTCAGGTTCCATCGTCTATTTATTGTCTTTCTTGAAAAAAAGTCAAAGGAATCTCTGTCCAGAAGTGAAATAGCTAGCTGTAGAATGACAACCGCGCGCTGGCTTATGGAGCAGGATTCTATAGAGGAAGCCATAGAGCTTGCATTCTCATCAGGAGACCTTTCACAAGCCGCTATATGGCTTGAATATGCCTTTCCCTACATTGTCCTCAAGAAAGGGCTGCATAACACGTTTCTAAAGTGGATCAACTGGCTTCCTGAAAGTGTTCTTGAAATTCACCCCGTGGCAAGAGTCGGAGCGATATGGTCGCTGAGCTTAAGCAGAAAAACAATGCTAGCTTTTGAGCAGATTAAAATTCTTGAACACCATAAACCTAACTATTGCTTAGACATTCAAAAACAGATAACTCGCACAATAGGGCTATGTATTTGTGCTGAAAAAGCCCTTAAGGACGAGGTTGGATCCGTTACAGAGGAGATAAGTCAGTGGATAGATTTATGGGGCGATCTCTCTAATTTTAATAATCCAAACGAATTTCATTTTGAAGTAGGTATTGCCTTTCTAGTCAAAGGGTATTGTAAAAAATGCACATCTGAGTTTGATGACGCAAAGTCTGCCCTTTTGCAATCACAGAAACACTTTCTGGCAAGAGAAAACTTCTACGGATTAACCTGGTCCAAGTCAATGCTTGCCGTTTCCTACGCAAAACAGGGGTTTCATTACGAGGCGCTTCAAGAAGCTTTGTCTGGATATGCGTATGCAAAGGAAAAGTTGGGAGAAAAATCCCATCTCGGATTTGGTCTAGCCTCACTCATTGCAGCAATCAACTACGAGCATGACGAACTTGAATCCGCCAAAATATATATCACCGATGTTATCGATTATCTAAAAGAGCAGGGCTCTACAGACTTGCTTATTGCCGGTTTTGAGACAAAATCCCGCTTACTGTTCAATGAAGGGTTTGACAACGAAGCGATGGGGTTTTTGAAAGATAGTATACGCTGGGCAGAGGAGCATCAATTAATTCGGTTAATGTTACGAATGGTTGATGAGCTTGTTGTTTCTCTTTTAAGAAAAAATCAAGGAATGGACGCAGAACGTTACTTGAGTCAATACAATCTTATTTTAGTAAATTCGAATGATTTTGACATCGAAGACAATTCTCATAAAATTGCTGCACGATGCATAGCCCTATTTTATATAGAAAAAAAGAAATATGACGAAGCAGAATCCACGCTGAATCAGCTAATTATTCGAAGCGAATCGACTGGTCAGCAAAGAAGGTCTGCTGACTGGTATAAATTACTGGCCATTGTTCACCATCGAAAAAACAATCATGAACTTGCGATATCGACCCTTCGAAAGGCCCTTGAATTATCAGTATCTCAAGGATATATCAGAATGTTTATTGACGATGCATATTGGCTGCTCCCTATCCTAAAGCTATTCGTAGATCAGAATAAACAATCGAACGAGGGCCGCTTCGTCGATAACATTCTTAAACAAATATCAGATGGTATTTCACCCAAGTTTAATGAATTAGTTGAAGGATTAACGGTAAAAGAAATAGAAATTATTAAGCTATTGCAAGAGGGGATGACGAATAAAATGAACGCAGAGAGGCTTGGGGTCTCTGAAGGTACACTTAAGTGGCACTTACACAACATATATTCCAAATTCTTAGTAAAAAACCGGGCTCAAGCCTTACTGAAAGCGCGAGAACTTGGTTACCTAGATGAAGACTGAGCTGTAGCGCTCTTCTATTACCTGACTCTCTCTTGGCTGTACAACCAAACCGCATCATGTTATCGTCTTAATCTGATTTTTTAAAACAGTCTTCCCATAATTTTGCGATTTGGTGTTTTATCATGAAATTTTACGATGAATATATATTGCCACATGTCATTCATCTAGCGTGTGGCTGTAAGCCTGTAATAGACCAACGTCAAAAAATATTACCCCTTGCGGAAGGAAATGTTTTAGAGGTTGGTATGGGGCCAGGCATTAATATTCCTTTATACAACCCAGAGAAAGTCACTAAACTGTGGGGGCTTGAGCCCTCCATTGGGATGCGCGAAAAAGCAAAGTCTCGAGTGGATGCAGCACCGTTCGAATTGGAGTGGCTTGGTCTTCGGGGGGAAGAGGTGCCACTCGAAGATAACAGCGTTGATACGGTTGTATTGACTTATACGTTATGTACAATTCCTGGCTGGCTAGATGCGGTAAAACAGATGCGTAGAGTATTGAAGCCTGGTGGTAAGTTACTGTTCAGTGAGCACGGAAAATCTAGTGAGCCACGCGTAGAAAGACTTCAGAATAAAATAAACCCTATTTGGGGAAAGTTCGCGGGAGGATGTAACGTAAACCGAGATATTCCACAGCTTTTGCGCGAGGGAGGATTTAACATCCGTGAGTGCAACGCACATTATGTCAAACCTTTGCCAAAATTTGTTGGGTTTGTTTATACCGGCTATGCGGATTAACGCAGTTGAGCATTGCTGATGAATACACTGTACAGCGAGAGCATGGTATACAGCTCCCTCCCAAAATTTATTATTCAAGCACTAAGCCACCGCGGCATTGACCAAGCCGCCTTTCTTGCTGATATAGACGTGGAGCCTCATGAGCTAGGAAGCATTGAAAAATCCATATCCCTCGATAAATTGTCCATTATTTTTGAACGCGCAATTCAGGTCACACAAAACCCTGATATAAGCCTTTACGCTGCGCGCATTGCCTATACCAATATACTAAGGTTACAACTTCACATGTCGACCATGTGTACAAGTTTCAGAGAATATTTGAACCTGATGCCTAGCACTTTAAAAATATTTGGCGATATAGGCGAAGTTGTTGTATTAAGAGATAGTGAGGAAAATATCAAAATGGTTTGGGAACCATTATTTCCCGAAAAAATGAAGGAAGACTACTACGCCGATTTTTTTCTCGGCCTGGCATCGTTAATGGTGGGCAGCTTATGCAGCCGCCCAATTCCTGTTGTATCTGCAGTACTTTCATGCCCACCCACAGAAGAATCTTCTATTAGGCATTCCATTTTTGGTTCAAAATTATTTTTTTCAAATGAATCCAGCTATCTAAATTTTGACAGCGAAGTATTAGATTACCAATTGGTTAAACTAGAATACGGACAAGAGAATACGCCCGGTCACGCCGTCACTCGTTTATTCCAGAGCGAACTTATCAACGACCCTTTTTTGGCACAACTTAGGAAGGTGGTAGTTCGTCAACTTCCTAAAGGTAAGATCAACATCGATGCAATAGCGGCTGATCTGGGTACTTCCCGCCGATCTTTGCAGCGCCGCCTTTCTGACAGAAATAAAAAATTTAGTCATGTACTGTCCGACATTCGTTCGCAGCTCGCGCTGCGTTATTTGGCGGATCTACAATTGAGCATTTCCGATGTGGCATTTTTACTGGGGTATGTTGACCAAGGAGCATTTACAAAGGTGTTTAAAGTTTGGTATGGGAAAACACCAAGAGCATATCGCCAATGCTCTACTTAAACTTTTTTCTGTATCGCCTATTGATTGGCATACATTCCCGCTTTGTTGGCATCATTTCACTATAACAAAATTGTGTATTCCACTAGTATTTTTTAATTATAGGTATATTGATGCTGAGATAATAATGTCATTTGATTTCGATGGGACAAAGGTAGAAAGAATTCATCGAGAAGTAAGCGTTAGCGCCATTGGTGGCGATTCAAAAGAGATCATGCGAGACCTTGTAAGGTCTCAGTACGACCTTTAATTAATATAGCATATGAGAAATAGTTTAATGATAAATACGATATACAAAAACAATCTCTTTGACGGCCGAGTAGCATTAGTTACTGGAGGGGGGAGTGGGATTGGACTTCGAATAGCGAAAGAATTATTACACCTGGGGGCTAAGGTCGCCATTGTAGGTCGGAATGAAGAGAAATTAGCGAAAGCAATGGCATCCATTTCGTGTTTCGACAATAACGTTCAAAGCTTTATCTGTAACATTCGTGATGAAGAACAGGTCGATAGCTGCCTTGATACCGTTATTGATCACTTTGGTTCATTGGATTATCTGGTCAATAATGCGGGAGGGCAATTCCCTTCAAAAGCAGAAGACATTCGCCCTAAGGGGTGGGGCGATTATTAATATCATTGCCAATATGTGGAATGGCTTCCCTATTATGGCTCATACGGGTGCTGCAAGAGCCGGGGTTGATAATTTGACAAAATCTCTTGCTGTTGAGTGGGGTGGAGATGGTGGAGAACCGCTTGATAACCCAATGTTTCCAAATGTAGATCATGGAAAAATGCCGGCGTTTACTGACGTCTAATATACCTATTTATTTTTAACGGGGATAAAATATGCGATTAACTGAAGATCATATCGCCATACGTGAAACCATTGCAAAATTCATCGATAACGAGATTAATCCATATTGTGATGAGTGGGAAAAAGCAGGGATCTTTCCTGCACATGCGCTTTTTAAAAAGATGGGAGACTTAGGGCTGCTAGGTATTGCAAAGCCCGCTGAGTACGGTGGCATGGGGTTGGACTACAGTTATCAGATTATTTTCTCTGAAGAGTTAGGCCGCATTAGAAGTGGCGGCGTATCTATGGCTATTGGCGTACAAACGGATATGTCTACACCTGCGTTGGCCAAACATGGAAGTGATGAACTAAAGCGGAAATTCCTTACTAAGGCAATCTCTGGCGAAGCCGTTTTTTCAATTGCCGTCAGCGAGCCTCATGCGGGGTCAGATGTAGCGGCCATTAAAACACGGGCTGTAAAAGATGGTGATGATTACATTATCAACGGCACAAAAATGTGGATCACAAATTCCACTCAAGCCGATTACCTGTGCTTGCTGTGCAATACAGAGGGCGACCACCCACACAAAAATAAATCGATGATTATCGTTCCAACAAACCTGAAAGGAATTTCATTTTCTGAACGGTTGGATAAGCTTGGTATGCGTTCATCCGATACGGCTCAAATATTTTTTGATGATGTTAGAGTTCCTCAGAGTAACCTCGTTGGGGTGGAAGGTGCAGGGTTCATCTATCAAATGCAACAGTTTCAAGAAGAGCGATTGTACGCAACCGCCGGTACCCTAAAAAACATGGAAGACTGTATCAACGATACCATTGACTATGCGAGAGAGCGTCAGGTATTTGGTCAATCCGTACTAGACAATCAAGTGGTTCATTTTCGTTTAGCAGAGTTGCAAACAGAAGTTAGCGCCTTAAGAGCATTAGTTTATGACGCAGTTGATGGTTACATCAATAACGAAGACGTTACGTTGAAAGCGTCCATGGCCAAACTAAAGGCTGGCAGACTGGTACGCGAAGTAACGGATTCATGTTTGCAATACTGGGGTGGGAATGGATTTATGTGGGACAACCCCGTTTCAAGGGCGTACCGAGATAGTCGGCTACTCTCCATCGGCGGCGGTGCTGATGAAATAATGCTTGGGATAATTTGTAAACAAATGGGAACATTACCCAGAAAAAAACACTAGGGAGAGAATGTAATGAGTAACGTTATTGTCGCTGGCGTTGAAATGATAAAATTTCAAAAGCCGGGAAAGCAAGCACCTTATAGAGTGATGGCGTCTGAGGCCATTGTCGGCGCCGTTAAAGATGCTGGCATTGATGAAAAATTAATAGAGCAAGCCTATGCTTCGTATGTTTATGGGGATTCTACAGGCGGACAGCATGCGTTGTATGACGCGTTTATGACGGGAATTCCTGTCATAAACGTTAATAATAACTGTTCATCAGGGTCTACAGCACTTTTCCTTGCGCGCCAAGCAGTGGAAAGTGGTGCAGTTGAATGTGCACTTGCATTTGGTTTTGAAGAGATGTCTCCCGGAGCGCTAAAATCTCACTGGGATGATAGGGAATCACCGTTTGATTCGTTCTTGTCGGTGTTAGATAAGTTGGATTACCCGCCTGCACCGTTGGCGTTGCGTTGCTTTGGTGCTGCAGGTGATTACTACTTGAAGAAGTACGACGCAGACCCAAGTTTATTTGCAAAAGTCTCTGTCAAAACCCGAAATCACGCAAAGAACAATCCATACGCGTTATTTAATACAGACCTTAGTGAAGACCAAGTGCTGTCAGATAAGGTGTTATACATGGATTACCTGACACGAACAATGTGTTGTCCGCCGACCTGTGGCGCAGCGGCAGCGATTGTATGCAGTAAAAGTTTCGCCAAAAAGCATGGTATTAGTCACGGTGTAACCATTGCTGGACAGGCGATGACTACGGATAAGGTCGACACCTGGGAAGACCCAATTGCGCTTGTAGGGGCAGGTATGACCTCTAGAGCAGCTGAAATGGTTTATAGCCAGTCGGGGGTTGACGTTAAAGACGTTGATGTTGTCGAGCTTCACGATTGCTTCACGGTCAATGAAGTGCTGACCTATGAAGCACTTGGCTTGTGTGGTAAAGGTGAAGCAACGGCTTTTGTTGATGCAGGTGATAACACATACGGAGGCGCATTTGTCGTTAATCCCTCTGGCGGATTAATGTCTAAAGGACACCCTTTAGGTGCAACAGGGCTTGCGCAGTGTTATGAGCTAGTGACTCAGCTTCGAGGTAAAGCAGATAAGCGACAAGTGGAAAATGCGCGTTTTGCTCTGCAACACAACCTCGGGCTTGGCGGTGCGGCCGTTGTTACGCTTTATCAAAAAGACTCATAATAAAGGCGAATTATACATGTTAGACCGTAATAAAATAGGACATGAATTTGAGAGCTTTTCTGCTGACGTAGAAAAGGGGCGGATACGGATGTTTGCCAATGCTATTGGTGAAAATGATCCCATTTATACCGATGAGTCTGCTGCTAAGGAAAGCGGGTATAAAACCATACCTGCGCCACCAACATTCCCATTTGTAATGGATATGGAAGCAAAAGATGATTTGCCTGTGGTTAAATTACTCGATCTAAACATTGGAAAAATTTTACACGGCACACAAGAATTTGAGTATTTTGATCGGCTGTATGCGGGTGATACCGTCACAATATCCTCAAAGATAGCGGATATTTTCGATAAGAAAAACGGAGCACTTGAATTTGTCGTTGTGGAAAACACCTATAAAAACCAACAGGGTGCTTTAGTGGTAAAATCAAAAAACACATTGGTATATAGAAACGGAGGGCACGGCTAATGGGAGAATCAACGGTTGAAGTAGGCACAAAAATACCCGATTTAATTTTACCCGCTATAACACGGGCAAACCTAGCCCTTTATGCTGGCGCGTCAGGGGATCATAACCCAATCCACATCGACTCCGATTTTGCAAAAAAAGCCGGGGCTGGTGATGTATTTGCACACGGCATGTTATCCATGGCCTTTCTCGGCCGAATGCTCACAGATTGGCAGCCACTCTCCGCACTTAGAAAATTCAGCTCCAAATTCACTGCTATCACTCAGTTAGGTGATGCGATTACTTGTTCCGGTGAGGTTGTTGAAATAGTGAAAAATGAAGGCGAGCGCTTGGCTTATTGCCACATTTTTGCGGCTAATCAAAAAGGTGACAAGACACTCATTGGTGAAGCTGTCGTTGTAATTGGGAGTAATTGCAATGGAAAGTGAATTAAAAGCAGAATTGTCGTTATTTCGCGATAATGTGATACGTTTTATTGATAATGAAATCATCCCACATTATGAGCAGTGGGAACGGGATGAAATAATCCCAAGAGATCTTTGGAACAAATTAGGTGCGCAAGGTTTTTTGGCGCTAGATATTCCTGAGGAGTACGGAGGTTACGCATCACCCTATATTTTTACCACTGTTCTTATTGAAGAATTTCAACGGAAGAATTGCAGTAGCTTAGGTGTGCCTATGACCGTTCATTCAGACATTGTTGCGCATTATGTTCTGAATAATGGAACAGAAGCCCAAAAATCCAAATACCTACCAAAAATGGTTACAGGGGAATGCGTTGGTGCAATTGCAATGACTGAACCTGGCACCGGCAGCGACCTTCAAGGCATTCGAACAACAGCCAAACGAGATGGTGATGATTACATTTTAAATGGTAGCAAAACATTCATAACAAACGGTCAACATTGCGATATGGTTATCGTTGTTGCGCGCACAAACCTAGACACACCAGGATCGAAGGGTACATCTCTGTTTATTGTTGATTGTGATGCAGAAGGGTTCATTCGGGGCCGAAATTTAGAGAAAATCGGATTACATGCCAGTGATACCTCTGAGTTATCATTCCAAGATGTCAGAGTACCGGCAAGCGCAATTCTCGGTGAATTAGACGCTGGTTTTTTTGTTCTCATGGGAGAATTGCAACGCGAACGATTATCGCTGGCAATAGGATCTGTCTCCGCCGCTGAAGGCATTCTTGCCGATACAATAGCATATGTAAAAGAGCGGGAAGCTTTCGGAAAACCCATTTCTCAATTGCAAAACACTCGATTTAAGTTGGCCGAAATGTCAACAGAAATACGGGTTAACCGCGCCTTCGTAAACGATTGCGTCGACCAGTTCATAAAGGGGTCGCTTGACGTCGCCACCGTGAGCATGGCTAAGCTCTCTACTACAGAGATGCAAAACAGAGTTGCAGATGGTTGCTTACAATTGCATGGAGGATACGGGTACATGCGAGAATATGGTGTATCGCGTGCGTATGTTGATGCACGAGTACAACGCATCTATGGAGGCACTTCAGAAATAATGAAAGAACTTATTAGCAGGGATCTACTTAAATAGACTAGATCATATTGTTATCACCGCTACTATTCAATATAGCAGCGGTGATAACAATAATTTCAAAAATACACCTTATTCTTTACACATCACACCTTACAAGAACATGCCACCATTCACATCGATAACATCGCCAGAAAGATAATCATTTTCAAAAATATATTCAACAGTTTGAGCTATATTCTTAACATCTCCTATACGCCCAAGTGGAACCATCTTTTCCAGTCCGGATAGCGCTTCAGCCGGCATAGATCTGAGTAATTCTGTATCAATTGTTCCTGGAGCAATTGCCATCGATCGAATATTAAAACGGGCAAGCTCTTTTGACCACACTCGACTCATTGAAACGATACCTGCTTTCGCCGCAGAATAATTCGTTTGACCAAAGTTACCCCTGAATGCACCAGAAGACATGCTTACAATACAACCCTCATCTATTCCTGATTCCACCATATGGCTTGCCGCTTCACGGGCACATAGGAATGCGCCTTTCATGTGAACGTCAACAACCAAACTAAAGTGTTCTGCAGACATTTTCTTTACAACTTTCCCATCCTTTACTTTGATAAGAGTCGAGTCGCGTAGAATACCTGCATTATTAACTAATCCATGTATCGCACCAAAATCAGAAGCGATTTGATTAAATGTGTCTACAACTGTTTCCTCATCAGCAACATTGCATTTGTACGCCCGAGCTATGGAGCCAGAATTTTCAACCAACTTTATGGTTTCAGTCATTCCTATTTCATCAAGATCCAAAATGGCGATTTTGCCGCCCTTGGCTGCTAAACTTAGCGCTATGGATCGGCCAATACCTTTAGCGCCTCCAGTTATTGCGATGACTTTATCTTGTATATTCATGCTTCAATCCTTCAAAATGGATGTATCTAGAAAGCATAATATAAACGATTATACATCATGGTTAGAATGACCAAAATGTATAATCGAATACGCAAAATCGCTCATAATAAAAATACTGAAGTAGGGCGTTAAACAGATTTTTTCTTAACGGGAGTCTTTTTCGTAGCGGTGGATTTTTTCTTAACAGGAGCCTTTTTTGTAGCAGCGACTTTCTTCTTAGCGGGAGCTTTTTTGGTAGCTGGTGAAGTAACTAATCCTGCCATCAAAAATGACCAAATAAAATCCCCGATCTCTTCCAAAGTATGAGTTCCATCTTCCTTGTACCATGTCGAAACCCAATTTAATGCGCCTAGCCCAATGATTCGCAATAGATCCTGATTTAGATCATTTCGGATGACTCCTTGCTCAACAAGAATACTGATTAGTCCCGCCCATAACTGTTCGTATTGGTCTCGAAGCCCCAACATTTTATTCCGTGCATCGCCTTTGAGTGATCGCCATTCAAACAGCAATACGTAAACCATATCGGAGTCTGTCACTAGAACACGTAAGTGAGCATTTATACAGGCACGCAATTGCTCAGTTGGCTCAGTTGAGCTTGCACAAGCTTCTAAAACTGCACTTGATATTTGCTCTATCGCAAGCTTCATTAAATCAACTAATAATGCTTCTTTTGTGTTGTATCGATAATGTAGGCTACCAGGGAACATCTCACATGCTTCCGCTACTTGTTTTACCGTTGTGCGCTCAAACCCCTGGTGACGAAAGAGCTTTGACGCCCTGTTTAAGATAAACAGCCTGTCAGCAGGTTCTTTTGCTTCGCCTTTTTTCGATGTATGCTTTTTCATATGAACCTAATTAACTTGTCTTTGGTTGGTTGTATAACCTTGGGATAATACAAGGGAACGTAGTTCTAGTCAAAAGGCTATTGCCCAGACAGTAAGCCCGCAGTGGAAAGAGAAGCATGCCTCCAATGACTAATACCGTTTAGTATTGGTCATAGTGAATATATTACCTATAATAGCTATATACATTGAATATGAGCTATTTATGTCAAAACCTCAGCCTTTATATCCAACTCGCGCAGCGTTGATAGATATGTCATTGAACGATTACCCTCAACTTTCAGGCTATCTGAGTACTCAGGAGCAATGGGCACAGTCCCATTGGGATTGGGGGAACCAGTTTCTTCGTTACATCGGAAGAAACAAATCGAAGCATACTTATGTGCGATTCCGTAACGAAGTAGAAAGGTTCCTCCTGTGGGCCTTTTTAATCAAGGAAATGCCAATAGATACCTTCAAAAAAGGCGACGTCCTTGAAGATGCAGATTTCTGTTGAAAACCTCCAGTATCTTGGATTGGAACCGCCAATGAAGATAGGTTTATTATCAATGAAAATGGATTCATCAAATCAAACAAGAAATGGCGACCATTCAAAATGCAGGCGCCGAAAGCTCAGCAAGATAAAGCTGTAGATAAGAAAAAATACCGACCATCACAACAAACGCTATCAGCAACATTTACTGCGATAACAGCATTTTATAGATATTTGATGGATGAAGACATAACTCCTGGCAATCCGGCACAGCTAGCCAAAAAGGATTGTCGTCATCTACTAGCAGATTCACAAGTAAACGAAGTTAAGCGGTTAAGCGAAGAGCAATGGCAGTTTCTATTGGATACTGCATCTGAGATGGCAAATGGTAATTCTAACTACGAACGTAATCTATTCCTTGTAGCCATACTTAAAACACTTTTTCTACGTATTTCGGAGCTATCTGAGCGAGAGTCATAGTCCCCAACAATGGGACACTTTTGGCAAGATGAGTCTGACAATTGGTGGTTAAAGATATTTGGAAAAGGAAGAAAAATTCGAGATATCACGGTCCCGCAGGATTTTTTGCCGTATTTGGAAAGATATCGAACTTATCGAAACCTTTCCTTTCTACCAACGTCAAATGAGCAGTCTCCATTAATAGAGAAACTTCGAGGGCAAGGAAGCATGTCTTCTAGACATCTATCTCGGCTAATTCAGGAGGTGTTCGAGAAAGTGTACATTAGAATGAAATCATCAGTTGGCCAAAAAAAACTCAGAAACTAAAGGAGGCGTCGACTCATTGGCTTCGCCATACAGGCGCAAGTATGGAGATTGAAAGAGGACGTGCTTTGAAAGATCTTTCCGAGGATCTTGGCCATGCAAGTATGTCTACCACAGATACGATTTACGTACAGACGGAGCATAAAAAGAGAGCTGATAGCGGCAAGGCTCGCAAAGTAAAATAATCCTTAGGGTCGATGCCGATTGCATAATCACCATCGTCGCCTGGCAGATATTCAAATTACGCACAATTACCTGCGTTACGCGTAATTATGCAAATGCTCTAATTTATGTGGTTGTTTCTTGAATGATAGCGTGAACCAATTCGAACCAATACTCGTTATATACTTTAAAATTTAGGTACCAATAGTACCGATATCTGAAAATTTTTAACGAAACTCAGGTAAATATATTCAGATATGAGGGGCTTTACCAAGATGAAATGAGCGCTTTGATTCTGGTGAGTACATCTTGTGCATCTAACATGCTTCCTTCTTCAATAATTTCAATCGGAGTACGACCATCAAAGAAATCATTATGATTGGGTAAAGTCATAAATGCATTTTGGTTTTCAGGGTTATCGACCTCTGTTAATAAATAGGCTTTCGCTTCTCGTTCCCGATGTACAGGCTCTGATTGGTTAGATATTTCTAGTATTTTATGGCATCGATCATTGTCTATACCCCATGAGGATAGGATTTCAATCGCCTCCGCTAGAATGTCATGCTCTAAGCATTCATCATCTGCCATCGTCGTATCTGATTCCCTAAAAGGTAAGCTGCGCACAATTCTAACCTAAAACAATCCTAATCGTTTTAACTACAATGCGGAATGTAAGGAAGTTGAAATCTTGCTGATATAGTCGTCAATCCGAATTCTTTATCGTAACCAAACAAACAGTGTCAAAGGTTACGCGAACAATATACCTAGAAAGCTAGTGAATCTCCATTTGACAATAACACTAAAGCGAGAGAGTAGTGTTTCTAGATCAGAAACAGGAAACACCTATGGTATAAGGGAGGATTCAAAATAAATCAAAACCTTTTCCATTCTTTTTTCTGTGCAGGTCAACACCTACAAAAATTGAATTTTTGCGTGCGATATCTATTGGAAGGGCTTTTCCATTACGGATCAGTTCATCATCCGCTTCACGCTGTGCCTTCTTTTGCTTTTTATGTTTTTCGATCAAATCGTTATAGTCCATAATTCCACTTTAGCACTTCATTTATTACAAGCCAAAGCAGCGATTTGTTGGAATAAACCCTATTTAACATAATATATATTATGCGCATATAGGGGTGAGCGACGATCTAGAGGGTTGATTTCCAACAAGAACTACCTAACCTATTGAAATACAGGCATTTATGAATCCATATTTTCAATAGGATAGGGCAAAAAGTCATCCCTGACGAATCTACACCTAAATTTATCTCTTAATTATCGGTATCTTCCCAATCAACCATGACTATTGACATCATTTGCTTGATCGTGGATTTAAATGACAATGGTTGATCGTGATCAAAATCGAATATTCCCATCATATTTATGTGCTTCCATGAGATTACTGAACCCTTGCTAATCATTTCAGATACAGCACGCCGCTCATCATCAGAACTAAGTTCATTGTAATAATCAGATAGGAAAAGATAGTTCCACAAAATAATTGCATTTTGTAAAATGGTTTTACAGGTCATTACCCGCTGCATTTCGGTGTCAGTACCTACGTGAAGATGACCAGAGCGCCCATAAAAAACAGCGCGACCTAGCTTCTGTCCAAGTTCCACTCGATTTAACTGTTTGGTTATTGACCTTCTAAGCTCGTCGTCATCTATATAATTCAAAATAAACTTAGATTTTATTAATCGGCCAAACTCTTTAAGCGCAGCATAGAGAGGGCTATCTGCTGCGCTGGCCGATAACATTTTAAACATTAGTGAGGCAGAACAATAATTGAGTTTAATTGTGGCCATCAATCTAAGTATATCGTCCCAATTATCTAGAATGAGCTTTTTATTAATTGCCGAGTTAGGAGCAATTGGATTCTTAGTATTTCGTCGTAAACTTTTAGCTTCATAGCCATAAATGGTCTGTTTATTCAACTTCGCAATTCTCGGGGCAAAAGAAACATCCAAAAAATGAAGGCCTGCGAAAATTGCTTCGGTATATCCATGGGTATCTGTACTATGTTTGTGTTCACTGTCATCTGTGTTATCTAGGTATTCAAGATTAGATTCATGAAAAGGGGATGACTTCGATTTAGATAAACCATCCATCATGTACGGGGCTTCTCTATCAGATGAAGTCATTACGTTCACGTGAAAAAATGACTGTTTATCGTCTAGAAAACTATTTACGGTTACACCTTGTTCCTTTCCATAGTATTTGTATGAATAATTTGCTAACAGGGAGTTTACGGCAACTACGACTTTTTTCCCGTCACTACTTGTATGCATCATACTTCCTTGATCATTATAAATTGTTGGCAATGGAAGTTCTTGAATAAATTCAACGATACATTGATTCGCCTTTTTCAGGGACTCCTTTGTCAACCACAGTTTTTCGGTGTCTCGCATTTGCTTTTCCAGGATACCGCGAGATGCCCTCGCTAGATCTGTGTGGCCTAGATTGGTACCGAGACTCATGAGCGTAGCGAAAATGAGTTTGTTTTCAACGGATTTCTTAGAGTTTTTGTTGCTGTGATGTCTGAACGATTCGCTAAAATTAGTATAACTGTCAATTTCTGATAAAAGTTCATAGAGAAGTACCGGTTTAGAGTCACTCAGCAGCTCCGGTATGTATTTTGTCGTATCAAATTTTGGTTCATAATCACTAAGCTTCCAAGCTCCACTTTCATCAACCTTAAGATATTCATTTTCATCAGCGAGATATCTTTTATTGACTTGCATATAGGTGTCTGTAAGTGATTTACCCATCTTGCTTACTACTGATTTACCATTGGCATATTTTGTCAGACCTGCGGCCTTAATAAATTCATTTTTTCTCATCCCCCATTGTTCATCTGAAATCATATAAGTATGACTTGCTTTGTACCGGTAGGAATATTTTAGACACAACCGTTTTTTACGTATGGCTTTTTCAATCGCTGTAAACAGCTTGACTTTATATTTGGTAACTAGGGGGAAATCACTTTCTGAAAATACAACCTTTTCATCCTTTTTAGTCATAAATTCGGAGGGCGCATCATTTGTCATGCTTGTATCTTCATCATTAAAAAATTTAATCGCTGAAACAATATCGGGACAGGAGTTTTTCTCGTCAAAAGTTAATATCTTAATAATGGGAGAAAATGAGCGCTGTAAGCTGTTTGATTTTTCAAATAGAAATTGATAGAAATTAATACTTAGGTCATAGTTTTTTAGACTTGTTTCCAACCTTCCTATGTGACCGATAAGGTCTGGTTCTTCTGATTCGAAATATGACTCTGCAAGGTGCAGTACTTTTTCGTTTTTTTCGGCTAGATTGATATCAGGGTCTCTTGATAAATCAAAAATCAATTTCAATATTTGAGTAGAGGTTTTTGCCGAATTTACGACTGATTTGTTCGCGGTATAAAGCTCTTTTTCGTCTTTTTCTTTGAGAGATCGATTATGTTTTTTTGCCTGGTTAACTATCCCCCTGATTGTCTTAATGAATGCATCAACAGCATAATCTTGTCGAAGATAATATTGATCTTGAACGAAGGCGGCCAGCAGAAGACACTTTTTGTTAATGTCCTTGATCTTTCTGGTTTGGTTTAGCGTAGATTTATGTACTTGCTCTGAAAGATGTTTTACCGCCTCTGATGTTAAATTTATTTCGTCAAGAAGCGGTTTAATAATAAAAAATACTTCTTTAAAACGCTTTAATATCTCAGCGTTATAATTAAGTTTTCTCTGCGTCGTAGATTGATTGATTCGTTTAATTTCAGAGAACTGACTGGCAATATCAGGACTATCAATCAACGATATTAAAGCCGTTTTTTGTTCATCGGTAATATTTGATACAACCCGTTCCCGCATGGTTTCTTCAAATTCGATAAATGCATTGCTGATGACATCCACGAATTCGTTATAACCGGGAACTTCGGTTTTATTTTTCCAACAATGGTCCAAAAGGGAAAAGAGGATCAATTCACTATCTTTTTGTTTATCGGCTAGAAGAAGAGCATGTTGCTCAAGCGCTTTTCTATCAGATGGGGTATATGGTTTCCATCCGTATGCTTCTAGAATAATTGCCCGATGATGCGACGCAGTTTTGGGGTTGTATTTCGATATATCTATTGAATTCTTTATGCCAAGTGACCGTTCAGCCATGCGTATATGTACGGGTTTAAATTTAGACGAGTTAAAAAAACGCCCCTTCGCTTGGAAGTACGCTCTCTGTGTTAGAAAACCGACTTTATTAATGTCTGAGCGCATCTGGTTAGTGAGTTTGCGGGTTTTTACATCTAGGGCAGTAAAGCCGATGCCTTCTTCACGAGATAATTTTGGAATATCATCAAAAACACGGCTACGAGCTGCGCTAAGAATTTTCATTTGTGTTGTCATGTTTGACTCCAGTTGTTTGTTGAGCGAAAATTCTACACTCAGGCCTTCTGGAGAGGTAAGAAGTAACCGTAATTAGCTACAGTTATAAGAATGGCTGTTGCTATAACCGCAATTCGTATTTTTTGTAGTGTACACAACAATTTTTGTTCATAAACCAACCGCCCAGCCTATATTTATTCCTACTTAATTAAGTTTGTCGTTACGTGTGCTTAATATATTTTTGTATTTCAATATTTCCTAAAGATCGTTGTACAATGGAAATATTTATAACAACAAGACAAACAAAACTGCATGGATCCTACCTCTGAGCTGTACGAATCTTTACAGAAAGCATTTGATCACTTTAACCGCAGCCTATTTCAAGGCAAGTTGCCCAATGTTATTTTCACGGTTCAGCGAAAAAAAGGAGTAATGGGGTACTTCGCCCCCGACCGATGGGGGAACCTTGGAGGTAAGCGATGCCATGAGATCGCAATCAACCCTTCCTATATCGCAAACTCTCGGTTAATCGAGGTCATGCAAACACTTGTTCATGAGATGGTTCACAGTTGGCAGTTTTGCTTTGGGTCACCAGGGAGAGACTATTACCACAATAAGGAATGGGCTCATAAAATGATCAAGATTGGGCTTATGCCCTCTACTACAGGTGAACCTGGAGGAGCAATTACAGGGCAACAGATGGGGGATTACATAGTCGAGGGAGGACGGTTTTTAGTTGCTTTTAACGACTTAAAGGATATTGAAAAATTCCAACTATCTTGGATTGATCGCCGTGCTCTTCCGAGGCTGTTCGAACCGATTGTTGCCAGCCTTGAAGAGAATGGGAAAGGAAGCACGGGTTACTCTTTGCAGGATTCCAAAGATATAGTCGCCGGCAACCCCAAATTAGCTGAGCCAGAAGGAGGTCCTTTCCCTACCCATTTCATTGAACCTACGGATTTCAGTTATTCTGAAATTATGCCTGATACGTTTATTGTAGATGAAGCTCCACCACGTAAAACACGTTATCGATACATATGTTATGGCTGTAACTCAAAGGTGTACGGTAGGCCGCGCCTGAACATTAGATGTGATGACTGCAACCAAGTATTTGAATGTGAGAAGGTATAAGACAATTCCAGTTATTTGACAGGATATAACCACGATAAGCGGTTTACTTAACGTGCGCCCAATGCGTTTATATCCATGACGTGAGGTAAGAGCTTACAAGGCGAACAACGCAACGCAGATGACAACATGTAGACTTTCTCGAGAGAGATATTTACTTCTCCACGCTCAATGCGGCCAACATAGCTACGATCGATCCCAGACTGAAGGGCAAGATCATCTTGTGATATTCCCCGTAGTTCTCGTGTTTCTCTAAGCTTTATCCCGAACTCAGAAGCTAAATCCTGCATGCCAACAGCCCTTTTTTTAAAAGGTGAACTATCGGTAGTTGCGGATTATTTAACCACGGACTATAATCCGCGTTTTGTAACGGTAGTGATTGTTATTTCACATTTCGTTTTCTGAAAACCTCCCCTGATACTATTTAAACTACTTAGCGTGAAAATGATGTCTACCGCACGAATACAACTTAATCCTGAGTTACACGAGATCCTAACTAACACCAATTTTGATGACTTTACAGTTTTACAATTAAGAGATAAGTATCAAAAGTTGACGAATAACCGAATTCCGGATGCATCTGATGCGAGAAGGTATGTGTACGCCCAATTAAAGAGGCTTGTGGAAAAGGGGCTTTTGGTAAAAGAAAAAAGGGCAGGGCAGAGTAAGCATTCGTATCGAAAAACAAACCGCTTCTGTACGTCAGTGCTCTATCCTAAAGGACAGCTTCCCTCTGACCACTCCCAAATAACAAGAAATGAATCCTCATGTTCTGACGATGCCTCTACATTTCTATATTCAAAACTAAAGCGATATAAACTTGAGCTATTGACCGCAATTGGGGAATCTGACGAGTATGAATCACTATATACTGAGCTACCGTCAATGGGGGATGAACTTAGAGCAAGGTATCGCCAATCCAAGGATTATTCATCAAAAATGCTTGGAAAGGTAAAGGCTATAGAATCTCTTATAGAGCAACTGCCTTCGTGAAAAACACCTTCGTGTTAAGAAAATGGCAAAAACAATGCGTCCAACAAGTTTTGAGAAAATACCGCCAGGGTAAAAGACATTTTTTGTGTCTTGCCACGCCAGGTGCCGGCAAAACACTGATGGCAGCGGAAGTCGCCAAACAGTTACTGGATCGAAAAAACATTGAATTCGTTTTGTGTTTTTCACCATCCAAAATAGTTGCGAGAGATTTCCAAATAACGCTAGAAAAGCATCTAAGGAATCGTCTCGATGGAGCCTTGGGTTCAATCGGTAGCTCATACACCTACCAGGGAATGCAATCCATCCCCCCTGAAATTTGGAAACTGCTGGAGTCGTTCAATGTGCTAGTGATTTTTGATGAAATCCATCATTGTTCAGGTTCAAAAGAAGAGGGCGCTAATGTTTGGGGGCAAACCATATTAAATAGGATAAATCAAAAGGCAGCATTTTCCCTGGCACTATCAGGTACTCCATGGCGTTCAGATAATCTCCCAATTGTGTTATCAGAATACTATGATGGACGTATATCTTGCGACTTTGTGTATGGACTATCCGAGTCCATCAAAGATAATGTCTGTAGGCGTCCGCAGATAATAGCTATTGATAATGACAGAATAATTTACCAACCCCATGAAGGTGATCGTAAAACCTTCAAATGTTTTTCTGATTTACTTAACGAAACAACTATTCCGTATCAGCGACTCATTGAAACTCGATCTTTTAACGAGCAAATGCTAAAAGTAGCAGACAAAAAACTTACAGAGATTCGACGTGCGGTACCAAATGCAGGAGGGTTGGTTGTAGCAACATCGGTGTCTCACGCTCAACAACTCTACTCTTACATCAAAAATACATTGAAGAAATCTGTCACAGTTGTTAGCTACAGGGATAGTAATGCCACAAGTATCATTCAGGATTTCAAGAATGACACCACTGTCTGGATTGTTTCGGTAGGGATGATCAGTGAAGGAACCAACATACCTAGGTTACAAGTTTGTTGTCATTTGACACGGATTAAAACTGAGCTTCACTTTCGACAAATATTAGGGCGTATCATCCGTTCCAACGCCATAGAAAAAACTAACGCCTACTTGTACATACCAGCACATGCAGACCTTGTGGCGTACGCTACCCGTGTGGCTGAAGATATTCCAGATGTATGTGGAGTATTCCAACAGATTGCAGGGAACGGTATTCCAAATGATGAGTTGCCGGAACTTCATATGGCAGCATATGAGAGTACGGTAACGTCTCACGATCAATTACTCTTGGGTACACAAGGAAATTCCTTTGATTCACAGGAGTGCAATGAAAAAAGACCAGCCACTGTGTCGACTTTATTACGCGACTACGACTGTAGTTTGGATGTATCGGGGCGATACAAAAAACAAGTTATAGCGTTTAGCAGCCCTTTGTCTTAAAAGTTGGAGGCATAAACGCAAAGTAATCACGAACTTAAAAATGCCACTTTTAGAAGTTTGGCGGGGTGAATGGTCAGAGTTTTATGCATCCTGGGCGAGAAAGAATACGCTGACTTTTGACGTGGCAGACTATTACATTACAGGTTCGTGGTGGGCTGATACCATAGCTACAATTGTGTTTTCAGGGTTGACATTTTTATTGGCGTTTATGATAAGGTCTAGGCGGCTAACAAGTAACGGTATTGGGCGATGAAGCCGCGCCCATGCTTTAAGCGTTATTTGCGACATGAAGTTGCATGAATATATGTTGTATATCTGGATTTAATTGGCAGACGTTTTAATGAAGAAAGAAAGTTATCTTTGAATTAAAACACAATTAATTCTGGTAGCGCAACCTGGAGTTCTACCTCCAGTATCCTACCCACCATGCGAAAAGGATTTGGTATGAAGCGCTGGGAACAATGTACCCTGTTAAGAAGAGCCGTGAGGTGAATCGGAACTGCGAGTGTCACGCGGTCGGGGGCTAGGATGGAGAAATATGATGAACATAAGTAAAGAATCGTTGACGTTCCGTGAGATTACAGATCAGCCAAAGACACTGACAGGCTGTAACCAAAAGGTAAGCGATCCCGGTGCAACCTTGATAACGTGGGTTGTACGTAGACACTGAATCGCCGGAATACAGATTCCATCTACGTTTCTCGTTAAGGTATTTATGCAGAACATGGCAATGTCGTAGAGCCTTCAAGGAGGAAGAAGGTAACCCGTGAGGGAGCTGGAGACTCTGCGTCGATAAGATGGTGGAAAAAGCGAATGATTTTCTGTAATGGAAAATATACGGGTTCAAAATTTGCCCGACACGAAAGTGGGCAGACGTCCTATCCTGGTGCTTCGTTGCAAGAGAGCTTGTAGAATGGATTTTATGAAGGAAGGCAAATGACGGCACTTGTTGCTGGTGCACCTTCGAGCGATGCTGAAAAGTGGAACAATATTAATTGGAAAACTGTTGAAGCACACGTTTATCAACTACAGGTGCGTATTGCAAAATCTATCCGTGAAGATAGGTGGGGTAAAGCGAAAGCTTTACAGCATGTTCTATCGCGGTCATTTATGGCGAAATTACTTGCCATAAAAACAGTTGTATCCAATAAAGGGAGCCGAACTGCCGGTATTGATCAGGTATTATAGAAATCACCAGGGCAATATTGGAAAGCGGCTCACAATTTAAAACCACAAAACTACCGTGCACAACCATTAAGGCGCATTTATATTCCCAAGAAGAACGGTCAGCGTCGTCCATTGGGGATACCTACTCTTCATGACAGAGCCATGCAAGCGCTGTTTGCGTTTGGGTTAAAACCTATTGCGGAAACAACGGGAGATAAACACTCCTATGGCTTTCGTGAAAAGCGTAGTTTGCATGATGCGAGCAAACAGGGTTTCATCATTCTTGCACAGAAAATATTTGCGCAGTGGATTCTTGAAGCGGATATTAAAGCCTGTTTTGATCGTATCAGCCATGAATGGTTACTGAAGAACATACCCTTGCCAAAAAGGATATTAGGGCAATGGCTTAAGTCGGGATTCATTGAAGGAGAACACTTTCTCGAAACGGAAGACGGGACCCCGCAGGGCGGAATTATTTCGCCGATATTATGTAATATGGCCTTGGATGGCCTAGAAGGGTTCCAATGTAATGAACCATCCCACCCTCTAGTTGGTCTAATCAATCTAGCTTGTCCACTCAATTTTACCGACCGACTATTCAAATTGGTCATTTGTATAGTCGGCAGCGAGGTTTAAAAATGAATATTTTCTTATTAGGTATAGATATTGCTAAGAACGTTTTTCAACTACATGGTGTTAACCAAGCAGGCAAGGCAGTTTTAAAAAAACGAATCAAACGCGACAAATTGCCTGATTATGTGGCGAATTTAACGCCTTGTACCATTGTCATGGAATCTTGTGGTGGGGCAAACTATTGGGCAAGGGTTTTCCAAAGAAGTGGCCATGCCGTAAAATTAATTAGCCCTCAATTTGTGAAGCCTTTCGTCAAGACAAACAAGAATGATGCCAATGACGCAGAAGCAATAATCGAAGCTGCTAGCAGGCCCTCGATGAATTTTGTTCCGATCAAGCATGTTGAGCAGCAGGACATACAGTGCGTACACCGCATACGAAGTCGTATCGTAAAAAACAGAACAGCATTGATCAATGAAATTCGAGGGCTCAATCTTGAGTATGGGGTGACGATTCCTCTAGGTGCATCTAAAGTCAAAAACTTGCTGCTAGACATCATTGCCAATGAAAGCAATGAATTAACACCGATGACGCGTGTAATGATGCAAGAACTCTACGATGAGCTAGTCGACATTGAAATACGATTGAAAAATCTGGAAAGAAAGATAAAACATATCTGCAAACAGAATGAAGCCTGCAGTCGAATACTGAAAATTCCGGGTGTTGGCGAGCTAACAGCAACCGCTATTATTGCTGCTGTTTCCAATCCTGATGAGTTTAAAAACGGTCGCCATATGTCGGCGTGGTTAGGCCTGGTGCCAAGACAGTCCACCAGTGGAGACAAGCAGGTTTTACTGGGCATTAGCAAGCGGGGTGATAGATACCTTCGTACATTACTTATTCACGGCGCTAGAGCCGCATTGACGCACTATAAAAACACGGATAACGATTACGGTCATTGGCTAATAAAGAAAAAAGCCACCCTAAGTTTTAACAAGGCTGCTGTAGCGTTAGCGAACAAGAATGCACGTATTATTTGGTCACTACTTAAAACTGGCAAGGAGTTTGATTCTAACAGTCAACAGGTCGCTGCTTAATACACAATATTAAGTGGTTAATTTCAATACAACGTAACATTCCACAAGTTTGCTAATGTTAATTTCTAATTGATGAGTAATAGGTCATCCCAACTCTTTTTAAACCTGAGATGCGACGCGGCCCTTTGAGGTCATGGTTCCGATGAGGAAAAAGAGTGCGGATTTACATCAGGGCACAAGCACATGCTTAGATGCCGAATATACGACTGCAACTTAAACCTATAACATAATCTAGAAATTGGCTTGCAAAAAGGGATGGTTCAAATACGTCGCATCTCGGGGAGCTCAGGCATGGTATGTTAGAATGTTATTTCCAATTCATCCCCAATTGAGCAATACATGATCTCTTTCAAAGGCCGACACACTCCCAAATCAATCATCCTTCAGGTGTCCGCTGGTACTGTGCTTACTCGCTTAGCTATCGAAACATTGAAGAAATGATGGCTGAACGTGGTCTTAAAATTGATCATAGCACACTGAATCGATGGGTTATTCACTACGCTCCAAAATTGGAAAAAGCCTTTCATAAAAAGAAGAAAAACCCCGGAAATCGCTGGCGAATGGATGAGACGTACTTAAAGGTAAAAGGTGTTTGGAAATACTACTACCGCGCCGTTGATAAGCAAGGCAATACCATCGACTTTCTTCTTACATCCAAGCGGGATACCAAGGCTGCAAAGCGTTTCTTCGATAAAGCCATTGGGCGAAATGGCAAACCAGGCTTAGTGAATATCGATAAAAGCGGTGCTAACAAAGCTGGTATTGGGCTGTATAATCGTGATAATAATCGACGTATAAAAATCCGTCAATGTAAGTACTTAAACAACATTATCGAGCAAGATCACCGGCGAGTAAAGCGGATTACTCGATCGATGTTAGGTTTCAAAAGTTTCCACTCAGCACAAAGTACTTTGGCAGGTATTGAGCTAATAGCGATGATTAATAAAGGCCAGATGAAGAAAAATATGGTGGGTACTTTGTCGCCTGCAGAGCAATTCTACGCTTTAGCTGGTGTGTCACGACGAAAGATCAAAGATCTTTCTTGCTGTACTTAAGATGAGGGAAGGCCCCTCGGTTTCGGTAACCAAATACTGAAATCAAACTACCCTATGCGGCTTTCATTAAGAGTGTTGGTCGTGAGCGATAGGGAAAAGGCAGAATTAAATCTGTTATGTAGGTTCTGTGGAGATGAATGCAAATGAACCACCGATAAGGTGTCGATATGTATATATGCTGTCAAAACCAAGAGCCCAGCTTTCTCTTGGGATGAGCTTTAACGTGATTTGGATACGGGTAAGGTGGCAGCCGGTATGGAGGTGGCATGAACGCAGAACAGGCTTTAGTACGGAACGTGAGAACCTGTCGTTCTGATGTTAAGGGAGACATCCAAATGGTTAATACCCATAAGGATTTGAGTACCAATGCAGAGCACAGGGGCGGACCACTGCGTAGTAGTGTTGAAATTTCTGTAATGGAAACGGAGCGAAGGCAGTGGCTTGTCCAGTTTAATTTATTCGATCAACCATACGTGGGAGGAATTGAATGAGGGAAACAAAACCCTTTCAAATACCAAAGCATCTTGTTTATGAAGCCTATAAACGAGTGAAAGCAAACAAAGGTGGCGCCGGAGTCGATGGAAAAAGTCTCAAAGATTTTGAATCGAATCTCAAAAATAACCTTTATGTGCTTTGGAATCGACTGTCGTCAGGCAGCTACATGCCACCACCGGTTAAGCGAGTCGAAATAGGGAAAGCAGATGGCGGTATTCGCAAGTTAGGAATACCAACGGTTGCTGATCGAATTGCTCAAATGGTGGTAAAGCTGCAAATAGAACCGGAAATTGATCCACAATTTCACCCAGACTCCTATGGCTATCGGCCAGGAAAGTCAGCTCATCAAGCGCTGCAAGTAACAAAGCAGCGTTGTTATAAACGAGCATGGGTTTTAGATATGGATATTAAAGGCTTCTTCGATAATATTGATCATGAGTTGTTGATGAAAGCAGTTCGTCGTCACGTTAAAGAAGGTTGGCATTTACTCTATATCCAGCGGTGGCTAACAGCCCCTATACAACATCAAGACGGGTTGCTGGAAGTTCCACAAAAAGGGACGCCACAAGGGGGGAGTAATAAGCCCTCTTTTGGCAAATCTGTTTTTGCATTATGTATTTGATGTTTGGATTGGGAAAAACTGGGGGCACATACAATTTGAACGCTATGCGGATGATATTGTGTGTCACTGCTCCACGGAGTACGGCGCGAGAAAATTGAGAGTGGCTCTTGAGGAGCGCTTTCAATCTTGTGGCTTACAGTTGCACCCTGATAAAACTAAAATAGCGTACTGTAAAGGAGGGTCAAGAAAAGGCGGTTATTCTACGGTAACCTTTGACTTTTTGGGGTACACTTTTCAACCACGATGGATACAAACTCGTAAGGGCGTCCAAGGATTATATTTCAGTGCTGCTATTAGTCAGAAATCGGCGAAAGCGATCAGAGATGAGATAAATTCATGGCCTTGGCAATATTGGTGTCACAAAGAGTTAGTGGATATACGTAATTTCAGTCGAAGCCGCTTGTCGGGTTGGCTGAACTACTTTAGTTTGTTTGGTAGAAGCTTTATTCGCAATGTACTTTTTCATTTTGACAAGCGATTATCTCGCTGGGCGAAAAAGAAGTACAAGAAACTCAAGACATTAATGCAGGCAGCTAAGAGGGTTAATTTTGCTAGGATTAATAATCCGCAGGTTTTTCCTCACTGGCAGAAAAAGTCCATGGGAAAGGGTTGGACATGAAGAGCCGTATGAAGCGAGAGTTTCACGTACGGTTCTGTGAGAGGCTGGAAGTGGAAGTGCTTTTGGCCTACTCGACCGTAAGTCGAAAACCGTTTTGATGCTTTTCACGTCAAATGTGAGGTTTGCGACGGAACCGATGCGTTGGATCAATCTACTAAAGCGTGGGCTGAAACCCTGGCCGAGGGCGCGCCTTTAGCGCAGAAGTTTGGTAAGCAGATTATGCGTCAGGTTCACACGTTCAGCTATGAAGAGACTCTGGCTCTGGAGGCTAAGATTCAGACCACTTGCTCTACCAGTCAGGATTCACAGGCTGCGGTTGCTGCGTTTTTTGAAAAGAAAAAGCCGGTCTTTATTGGTAAGTAATGTCGGTAAGTAAAGCCAATATCCTCTACCCAAAAAAGCGCCCCTGATGGGCACTGCTGTCCCATAGTTTAATCATCATATTGAGAGCCTCATTTGAGGCTCTTTCCTTTTGTGTCGAGGTGGGCCAGGATCGAAGATCTCTTTGAGGCTTTTTCGTTCAAATAAATTCAATTGAAGCACTCTCAACATACGTTGAACAGTCCAACCTTCTTTTGCGCTATGTCTTGCAAATGCCACCAACAAGTAGGTAATCATCGCTATCCAAATTTGAGTCAGAATAGCGTTTCGAGAACGGCCAACGAAGGCTTTGATTTTTAAGTTCTGCTTAATGGCTTTAAAGAATAGCTCTACCTGCCATCTATCTTTATAAATTGCCGCGATTGTCTTTGCAGATAGTGAGAAGTTATTCGTTAAAAATTCAAAGAACTTACCTGTTTCTTGGTCTCTGAATCCGACCCGGCGTAGCTTTGGTGCGCCTCGTTTAAGTGCATGTGCGCTGCTAAGCTGGATAACCTGATCGCTAGTAACGCCATGGGATTTATTGACAGGATTTCGTTCTAATACTCTGTACACTGACTTTGCTCTAACCCTGCTAACAAAGAAAACACCTTTATCTGTCAGTGACTTAAACCATTCGTAATCAACATAACCTTTATCAAAGGCAACGATGCTTCCTTTAGGAAAATCGAACTTCCGACCTTCCACCATATCGTTTTCCTGGCCATCACTAATCGCAACAAATTCAGGGATCATGGTGCCATGATTCAAACCAACACTTAACTTTACGTTAGCCGTATCGTGCCGATGGGCAGCCCATGGAAAAAGATTTAAAGATAGGTCGATGGCGCTTGCGTCGAGGGAGTACAAGGGATTTTTAAAGCGAAATTTATGATTGGATGGCTGGTTTTTACATCGATTTAAGAGCTTGTAAAACAAGTTTTCATAAAGTTCGGCCGGTTGCTGGTCATTAAGTCTGGATAAGGTGGAGCGAGCTATTGGTTTAGCGCCCAGGTGATAGAGCTTCTGCTGCTGAGCTTCAAGATTCGATTGAATATCTCGCAAGCTCTGACGACCGGAGAGCTGAGACATGCTCATACCGATAAATTGATCCCAGCGGGTCGCGGATCTTAATTTCTGTCCTGAATGATGCTGTTTGGCCAACCCTTCGAATTCATGTCTAGAAACGGGTTTTAGCAGTTGGTAAAAAGCGGTGTTATGATGTGACAAAGCCTGAATCCCTGTTGTTGAAGTGTTTGGTCGCACTTACATTTTAACAGCTTAGATTCAGGCTTTCTTATTTATCCCAAACTATGGGACAGCAGTGCCCTGATGGGGCGTTTTTTATTGCAGGAGCAGATTCCTAAATTGAGGCAGCCAATCGGAATCCCTGATCAATCGCACGCTTGGCATCAACCTCTGTTGCCAGTTCTGCACCACCAATCAGGTGAACATTATCACGCTGCGAGCTTACGGTGTTGTAGAGTTCATTATCCGATTCCTGACCAGCGCAGATAACCACGGAATCGACTTCAAGTACTTTGATTTCATCCTGATGCAGGATATGCAAACCTTGATCATCGACCTTTTCGTATTGAACGCCAATCATCATATTCACACCTTTACGATTCAGGCTGATTTTATGCGCCCAGCCGGTGCTTTTCCCCAGGGTTTTACCCACTCGTGTATCTTTACGTTGTAGCAGGTAGAGTTCACGATCACTGGTTTCTACCTGTGGTGTAACGCCTTGCACACCGCCACGAGGGTGATTATTGAAGTCAATCCCCCATTCGCGAGCAAATACATCCACATCCAAGCTGGCAGAAACGCCGGCGTGCGAAAGCAGTTCAGCAACATCAAAACCAATACCGCCTGCACCAACAATGGCTACACGTTTACCGATACGTTCAGGGTGTAGGATCGCTTCCTGATAGTTAAAGACGTTGGAATGATCAATACCGTCAATACCGGGGATTCGCGGCTTGATACCGGTAGCGATGACGACTTCATCAAAGTCTTTCAGGTCTTCACTGTTTACTCGTGTATTTAAGCGCAGTTCGACATTGTGCAGTTCGATCTGACGGTTGTAGTAGCGAATGGTTTCGTGAAATTCTTCTTTACCAGGAATGATCTTAGCCAGGTTAAAGTGACCACCGATTTCACCAGAGGCTTCGAAAAGAGTAACCTTATGACCACGTTGTGCGGCGGCGATGGCAAAAGACAAACCCGCTGGGCCAGCACCCACAACAGCAATTTGCTTTACCTTGTCTGTTGGCGAGAATTCAATTTCTGATTCATAACAGGCGCGAGGGTTCACCAGGCAGCTAACGCGTTTACCCTGAAAGGTGTGATCTAGGCAGGCCTGGTTGCAACCAATACAGGTGTTGATTTCATCTTCACGGGCAGTGGCAGCTTTGTTAACAAATTCCGGGTCCGCTAGCATTGGTCGGCCCATGGACACGATATCGGCCCAACCTTTGTTCAATACATCCTCTGCAATCTCAGGGGTATTGATACGGTTGCTGGTGATCATGGGGATGTTCAGCTCTTTGCGCAGGCGTCCGGTAACACTGGCAAAGGCGGCGCGGGGTACGCGGGTGGCAATAGTAGGAACTGGCGACTCATGCCAGGTAAAGTGAGTGCTGATAATGGTGGCACCGACTTTTTCAATTTCTTTACCCAGGGTGACCACTTCATCCCAGCTGCTGCCGTCTTCCATCATTTCCATCGCGGCAATTCGGTAGACGACAATAAATTCCTCGCCAACGGCTTCACGAACACGTTTCATTACTTCAATGGGCAGTCGCATACGGTTTGCGTAGCTACCACCCCATTGGTCGGTACGCTTGTTGGTTTTTTCGACCAGAAAGGTACTGATCAGGTATCCCGCAGAACCAATAATTTCGACGCCGTCGTAGCCGGCTTGCTGGGCGAGTTTGGCGCAGTTGGCGAAGTCAGCGATAGTTCTCTCAATATCTTCCTCGGTCATCTCTCTAGGCGTAACCGGGCTGATACGCGATCGAATACCGGAGGGAGAAACGGCATTCAGAGTCGCTGCCAGCGCTCCGGGGTGGAGAATTTGCATGCACATTTTGCACTCGGAATCGGCGGCTTTTACGGCGTCGGTGACCAAGCGGTGCATACCCACCTGATCTTCTCGATAGAGCATACTGCTATCGCAATCTTCAAAACCGGCGGTCGCAATACTTTCAGGGTTGGGGGCAATGCCGCCGGTCATAATCATGCCCACGCCGCCTGCGGCTCGCTCGGCAAAATAGGTTGCCATTTTCTGATAGCCGGCCTCGCCCATATCTTCCAGGCCCGTGTGCATGGATCCCATCATTATGCGGTTTTTAAGCTGGGTAAAGCCCAGATCGAGGGGCTCGAAGGTAAGTGGGTATTTATTGGCGGTTTGGCTCATGGTTGCTCCTTAAACGGTTATAAGTATGTCGATAAGCTTATAATGCTCGGATTAGGAGTTCATTAAACTAGTTTAACAAAACGAATATTACTTCTACTGATCTTTGTGCCACTGATCCTTATAGCGCGAGAGGGCCACAGGGGTGATGCCCAGGTGTGAACTCAGATAAAGCTTTTCTGGAGGAAAAAGGGTGTTTATACTTCCTATACCCGACCGAATGCAACGGAGGTTGGATTTTATTATTCAATTGGTTGAGCCTTTAATAGATAATCTTGTCGAAAATTTTTCGACCGAAGACAATGATTGAGAATGATCATGGCATCAGAAAATACGACTATTCAGTTAACCATAGAAAACCACATTGCGACCATTCGCTTGAATAACCCTGAAAGGCATAATGCGTTAGCCAGTTCGGATATGGAACAATTCCGTGAAGCTTTGGCTGCCATAAAGAAAAACGCAGATGTTCGAGTTTTGATTTTAACCGGTGCGGGAAATAAAACTTTTTGTGCTGGCGCTGCGTTGGATCAGCTTTCCGCAGGTGATATGGAGGCCTATGATTTCCCAACGTTAACGGATGCGTTAGCGCAACTGTCGATACCCAAAATTTGCGCTTTTAATGGCAGTGTTTATGGCGGCGGTGTTGAGTTGGGGTTGTGTTGCGATTTTCGAATTGGTATACCTGGTATGAGAATGTTTGTTCCGCCAGCGCGAATTGGGATTTGTTATCACCTTTCTGGTATTAAACGATATTTATCTTTATTAGGGGCTGCAAATACCAAAAGAATTTTAGTGGCCAGTGAAGAGTTTAATACCGAAGGTTTGCAATTAATGGGGTATCTTACGCATTTATGTGATGTTGAGGCATTGGAGGCAACAGTGCGGGAGTTGGCTGAGCGAATAGCAGGGTATGCACCCATGGCAGTGCAGGCCATGCAACGGATTATAGATCAACATGAAAGCGGTGAGCTTTCAGAAGAAGAGGCGAATCACTGGGTGAAATCCTGTTGGCAATCCGAAGATTTGCAGGAAGGATTAAAAGCTATGCAAGAAAAGCGGGCACCCAGTTTTAAAGGTAACTAATACAATAGAACTTAAGGCTTTTATTTAAAGAACTTTTTCTTATCCCGCCTTGCTGTCAGCAAAAAATCAGTCGTTTCACCGCCCCGTGACCCTACTAGGTTTTGTCGCAAGCAGCTCTACGTTTCTTCAACAAAGCCATTGGTAGAAATGGCAAACCTGGCTTAATTAATATCGACAAAAGTGGTGCTAACAAAGCAGGCATTAATCAGTTCAATGATGACAACCATCGAGGTGTGAAAATCCGTCAATGCAAATACCTGAACAACATAATCGAGCAAGAGCATCGTAACATCAAGCGGATTACCAACTCGATGTTAGGGTTCAAAAACTTTAGGTGCGCACAAGCAACATTGAAGGGAATAGAGTTAATAGTGATGTTGAAAAAAGGACAACAACGATATTCTTCTCAAAGTCATGTGACACCAGTTGAACAATTTTATGCTTTGGCGGCATAGTCACGCCCAGGAATTCTGCAAATTTATACTGATGAAAATTTGCGACAGAACCCGCAGGCTTTCCCGGCCATAAAAAGTAGCAGTAATAATGTACCTAAGTGCCTAATTCGTAACAATTTAAAACACAGCTGAGACACCCTTTACGTGGCGCTCATCTGGTTTTTCAATAATCCTGTCAGCGTATTATGCCTTTTTCAAAGCGCCATAAATGGAGTCAACCAGAGGTTGGCCTCGATCATTCATCATCAAGCCCGGTCCCATTTTGTTCATGGTGTACGCCATTGAAACGCCGTAATCTGGATCTGCAAAAACAAAACTCACGCCAGCGCCGATGTGACCAAAGGCATTTTCTCCGATTATAGAGCTGTCTTGATTGCCTGGGCTTTCATTTCGGTTATCAACGCCTTTCATAAATCCTAGTGCGAATCGAGTGGGAATAAGTAACGTCATGTCTTGATCGGTCTCAACGGACACTTTCCCCATGGTGGCTATGGTTTCATTTTTGAAAATTTGTTTTCCTTCGCAGAACCCTTGATTGGATAATGGGATGAACATGCGAGACAGTCCCCTTGCGTTGGAGATGCCACCTCCGCCACCGATTTCAGCTGCTCTTCCTTTTTGGCTATTCACATCCCAACCGCCCATGTTAACGGTGGCCAGACATTGAATGGATTCGGGGGAGGCGATTAAGCCTTTTACGAAATCTGAGATTGGCGCATTTGGGTCCGGTTTGTTCATGAAAATTTTGGAGACTCGGGGCTCTAATGCTTCTGGTAAACCAAGCCACACCTCTGCATTTGTTGGCCCTGCAATTTCTTTTTGAAAAAATTGACCAAGGGACATGCCAGATACTCTTCTCACTAATTCTCCGACGGTCCAGCCGAATGTAATCATGTGATAGCCGTTTCTGCTACCAGGCTCCCAAAAAGGTTTTTCAGCAGACAAGCGTTCAATCATATAATCCCAATCCAAAAAACCGTCTGGTTTAACGGGGTCTCTAAGTGCGGGTAGAGCAGCGGTATGGTTTAGCATCATTCTTACGGTGATGTTTTCTTTTCCGTTTTGAGAAAACTCTGGCCAATTCTCCGTTTACATGTATGCAGGCGCTTGCACCTATCTCTCCTCTATCTTCAAAGTTTTTGACAAAGGTTTCTGCCACATTTTCGAATTCAGAAGCATACTGACCGCTAAGGCGCATGCTGCCTTCTTTACGTTTTACGTTTAGGTCTATCACTTTTCCGTCTCTCCCTATTTCTTGGTGAGTTTTTTGAAGTCAGGCTGTCTTTTTTCCATAAATGCCGTGATGGCTTCAATATTCTCAGGGCCACCTATGAGTTTATCCATTGCTTCTCTTTCAGCACGGTAAGCAGCTTCAATGCCTTGGCGTTGGGGAAGCTTTAAGCAGCGTTTTATTTCTCTCACCGTATTGGGTGCCTGTTGTGCTATAGCAGAAGCCTTTTGCAGGGTTTTTTCCAACAGCTCATCGTCACTGAATTTTTTCGCCGCTATTCCCGCCTCAATTACTTGATCAGCATTGAGAAATTCGGCGCTGTATAAAATATCCGCAGCCTGTTGCGCTCCGATATTGGCTTGCAGCAGGTAGGTGCTGCCTAATTCCGCGGCTATGCCAAGGCTGGCAAAGGGCAGTTTAAAGCGCAGGCTTTCTCCAATGTAGACAATATCAGCGTGAAGTAGCAGGGTGCCGCCGCCACCGATGGCTACCCCTTTTGGGCACATCAGTAGGGGTTTATCAAATTCAAGTAATGCCATCTCAAGATAGTGGAAAGGCATCATCCCTGTGTCATCTTTCACTAGAGAATCGGCGAGATCCTGGCCGGAGGAAAAGTCTTTACCTGCCCCTGTTAACACAACAGCATTGATATCATCATTAACTTTTGCCGCAACTAGCGCTTTCGCTAATTCGATCCAGCCTGCTCCATTGAAGGCGTTTTTCTTTTTTGGGTTGTTGAAGGTGATGACTAGAACGCCTTCGTTGATTTCTTGTAGTAGTGATTCGCTCATTTTTTAATTCCAGTGAGTGGTGTCAATTTGTAGGAGCCCGCTCCGAGGGCGAAGGCGGTTAATCCCATTTAGGCTCGCGCTTTTCCAAAAAGGCGGTAATACCTTCTTTGGCATCTGCACTTTTCAGACAGGCATCCAATTGCTCGCGCAAAAACGGCAGGGCGCTGTCAAAGTCCATCGCATCCTGTTGTACATACGCGGCCAGACCCAAGTTCATTGAACCCGGGGCGAGGCTGGCCAGTTCGTTTGCCAGGCTGGCGACATGATCTGTTAAAGATTCAGCCGGTACTGCCTCATTAATCAAACCCCATTTTTCAGCTTGGTCAGTAGAGATTGAATTACCACGCATGACAAAATCCAGTGCGGCACGCTGAGGCATCACGCGGAATAAACCACCCATCACCATAAACGGCCAGATGCCGCGCTTGATTTCCGGTGCAGAAAATTTCACACTGTCGGCGGCAATGGCGTGAGTCACATTGCAGAGGAATAACAGGGCGCCGGCAAACAGGTTGCCTTGCACGCAAGCAATGGACGGTTTGTTGAGGTGGCGAAAGCGCAGGGCAATATCGTCTGTGCCGCCACGTACCGGCACGGTTGAGGTGGTTTCCTGAGCCTTGCCGCTCATGGCAGATAAGTCACCCCCGGCACAGAATACATCGCCGTTGGCGGCCAGTACTACAACGCGAATATCACGTTCTTGTTTGGCGTAGTCCAGGGCGTAGATGATTTCGGCAGCCATGGTTGGGTTGATGGCATTTTTACGCTTGGGGCGGTTTAAGGTGATGGTCAGGATATGATCTTTGGTTTCGAGTTCAACGGCTTCGAAAACAAGGCCTTCCAGGGATAATTTTTCTTCAGTCATTGCTCTGCCCTCAGGCCAAATTTAAATGTTTAGTCAAGGCTACCGGCACTTCAATCACCTTTGCACGCAAGTACTCACCCATGGATTTCGCTTGTGGGTCCATGCGTACGGATGAAGCAACACCTTCACCCAGAATGCCTTTGATAAAGAAATTCAGGGAATGAATGTTGGCCAGGTCATAGCGCACGATTTCCAGATCAGCTGTTTCCGGCATCAGGGTTTTTAATCGATCAACGGTTAAAAACTCGTGCAAGAACCCGTAGGCTTCTTCACTGGTGGCCCAAACACCGACATTGGCGCAGCCACCTTTATCACCGGAGCGAGTACCAAATAAACGCCCGAAAGGTATGCTTACCATCTCTCCTGTCGGAGCGGCGGGTACAGCAGCTGGCACAACTTTATGGTTAACCGCTTCCAGATCGAGCTGATTGGTCGGCGATACTTTGGTGACTTGGTCATCAATATACACATGCTCAGTGATATATTGACTATCCACCAGCGTTGGCCAGTAGACCAGGAAGCTCTCGCCGTTACCGATGGGGTTCATTGGACCAAGGCCTGGGATGTTGGCCAGAACGATTTCGATCAACTTGGCGCTGAACATTCGGCCGACCATATCCTTGTCGCTGGACTTGGCGATAATACGCAAGCGGGCGAAGGCTTCTTCGTTGCGTTGTGGATTATCTTTATCGGTGCGAAGCAGCTCGATCGATACATCATCAAACTGTTCTTTGCCGCCAATATTTTTGAAAAAAGCATCGGTTAAGATTTTGGCTTTTTCTTCAATATCCAGGCCGGTCAGCATGAACTCAAAACCGTTGCGAAAGCCGCCCAGGGTGTTGATGCACACCTTGTGGCTCGGCGGTGGGCAGGAGCCCTTACAGCCGCTGACATAAACGCGATCCTCACCGGTTTGTTCAATGCTCAAGGTGTCGAAGTGACCAATGACATCCGGATTTTTGTAGGCCGGATCACCGATCTCGTACAAGAGTTGCGCTTTAACTGTGCCCACGGAAACCAAACCAGCCGTACCCAGGTGTTTGGTTACGGTAAAGTTGCCGTTGGCTTCAATCTCGGCAATCGGGTAGCCGGGATGATCGAAGCTGGGTACTTCCTGGAAGAAGGCGTAGTTGCCACCGGTGGCCTGCTGGCCACACTCGATCACATGGCCTGCGGCCAGGGCGCCTGCCAGGGCGTCGTAATCGTTGCGTTGCCAGTTAAACTTCCAGGCTGCGGGGCCGATCACAACGGCGGCATCGGTTACCCTTGGGCAGATGACGATATCGGCGCCTTGGTCGAGCGCTTCTTTAATGCCCCAGGCACCCAGGTAGGCGTTGGCCGTCAGCAATGTGTTGTCACTGTCGGCCAGTTTGGCGCCTGTGTCCATATTGACAAAGGCTTCGCCTTCGCTCTGTAGTTCCTGCATGCGCGGGATCAGGTCATCACCGTCGATATAGGCGACCTTGACGTCTAGATTTAGCTCTTTGGCAATTTCTTTCACCGCTTCAGCCATGGCAGAAGGATTCAAACCACCGGCGTTGCTGACTATTTTGATATTTTTTTCAATACACGGCTGTAGAACTTGTTTTACCTGCTTTAAAAACGTGCCGACGTAGCCGCCGTCATCTAAACCTTTAGCGGCGCGTTTCATTTTCTGGCCGTACAAGATGGCCATGGTCAGTTCGGCTAGGTAGTCGCCGGTGAGTACATCAATCGGGCCGCCTTCGACCATCTCGAGTGCGGCGGATAATTTGTCGCCGTAGAAACCACTGCAGTTGGCAATTTTGATTACATCAGTCATCGTTTTGTCCTTTTGTTTGTCCTTTTGTTTGTCCTTTTGTTTGTCCTTTTGTTTGTACACAGGCGAGTGTTACTCGTCGCCTTCAACGCTGGCCAGTAGCTGCTTGGATTTAACCTGCTGGCCAGCTTCACAGCTAATGGCCGTGACGGTACCGCTGATACCCGCCTTCAAAGGGTGCTCCATCTTCATGGCTTCCAGTACCACCAGGGTTTGACCGGCTTCGACGGTGTCACCTTCTTTTACCAGTACGTCAACAATGGCGCCATCCATTGATGCTTTGACCTGCCCGCTACCAGCACCACCGGCTGCGGCGGCAGGTTGGTGGGTTACGTCTTCCAGGATAAAGTGGCCAGTGCCATCATCCAGGTATAGGGTCTTGTCATCGAAAGCAAAATTCAGGCTCTGGCGTACGCCGTTTTCGATAAAGACACAGCTGTTTTCATCCAGAGAAACAAACTCTAGAACTGTGCTTTCTTCTCCAACGTTGATCTCAAACTGATGTTCGTTTTCAGCCAGATTAACGGTGCTGGCTTTGCCGTCGAACTCCAGCTTGTAAGCGTAACTCTGTGGGGTGGAACGACTCCAGTGAAAGTTATTATCCTGGCCAGCGTTAATGCCGCGCTGAAAATACAGTAGCGCTGCTTTGGCGAGGGTGGCGTTGCCTGGCTCTTTTTGAGCCATGCTGACGTCAGTACTGAAGTGCTGCTCGATAAAGGCGGTGGTGGCTTCACCTGCGCCAAACACCTGGTGACGCAAGACATTTTGCAGGAACAGTTTGTTGTTGTTCATGCCCAGCAGTTGGGTGTCCTGCACCGCAGAGGCCAGACGACGAATCGCTTCAGCACGGTTATCACCATAGGCGATAACCTTGGCAATCATCGGGTCGTAAAAGGGGCTGATTACCTGTCCGGTTTGAATGCCGTGATCCATACGAATGCCGGCGCGCTCAGGGTAGTCCCACAGACGTACCTGACCGGTTTGCGGCATAAAGTTATTACGCGGGTCTTCGGCGTAGAGGCGCACTTCCACCGCGTGACCTGTTAACTCGACCTGATCTTGGGTCAACGGCAGCACTTCGCCAGCGGCGACTTTTAACTGCCAGGCGACCAGATCCAGACCGGTGATCAATTCCGTGACGGGGTGTTCCACCTGCAGACGGGTGTTCATTTCCAGGAAGTAAAAGTTCTTATCGCTGTCGACCAGAAACTCGACGGTGCCGGCACCGCGATAGTTACAGGCTTTGGCCGCGTTAACGGCGGCTTCACCCATACGTTGGCGCAGCTCGGGGTCAACAAACGGGGAGGGGGCTTCTTCTACCACCTTCTGGTGGCGGCGCTGAATGGAGCAATCGCGCTCACCCAGGTAGATGGCGTTGCCGTGTTCATCGGCAAACACCTGAATCTCGATATGGCGGGGTTCGATCACCGCGCGCTCGAGAATCAGTTCACCACTGCCAAAGGCGCTTTCGGCCTCCGAGCGCGCGGTGCGAATGGCTTCGGCCAGCTCGCTCTGCTCAAACACCAGGCGCATACCGCGACCGCCACCACCGGCAGAAGCTTTCACCATTAAGGGGAAACCTATGCCTTCGGCTTTCGATAGCAGCACCTCATCGGACTGATCGGCATCCTGATAGCCGGGAATACAGGGCACGCCGGCCTCGATCATGGCAATCTTTGAAAGACGCTTGCTGCCCATCAAGTTGATGGCTTCCGCGCGCGGGCCGATAAAGACAATGCTTGCGGCCTCACAGGCCTCGGAGAATTCGGCGTTCTCAGACAGAAAACCGTAACCCGGGTGAATGGCATCGGCGCCGGTTTGCTTGGCTGCGGCCAGAATTTTATCGGCGACCAGGTAGGATTCACCCACGGCGGCAGCGCCAATACACACGGCCTGATCGGCCTCTGAAACATGCAGAGCGCCGGCGTCGGCTTCGCTGTAGACAGCAACGGTGCGGTAACCCTGATCGCGGGCGGTGCGCATCACACGAACGGCAATTTCGCCGCGGTTGGCAACTAATATTTTGGTAATTTTGCTCATGATTTTTAAATTCCTAATTTTGCCGAAAGACGGGTCTTATAAACGTCCAATACCAAAGGTGTTGGTGTTGACTGTACGCTCATCACCTTCGCGACAAACACTTAAGGCAAAAGCCACCACCGAACGGGTGTCGGCTGGGTCAATCATGCCGTCGTCCCAAACCCGCGCAGTATTGGCCAGTGCATTGGACTTGGCTTCCATGGTTTCGATTGTGTCTTTCTCCATGGCGTCGATCATGCCACGCATCTGATCGTTCATTTCTGCACCCGTGCGCTTTATTTTGGCTTCGGCGACTTGACGTAAAACGCTACCGGCCTGAGCAGGGCCCATCACCGATACCACACTGCGTGGCCAGGCAAACAGAAAACGTGGATCCATGCCACGGCCAGCCATGGCGTAGTTACCGGCACCGTAAGAGCCGCCGACGATGATGGTGATTTTAGGCACGGTGCAGTTGGTCACGGCCTGAATAAATTTGGCGCCGTGTTTGATGATGCCAGCCTGCTCTGGCTCGGTACCGACCAGGAAACCGGTGGTGTTGGTTAAAAACAACAGGGGGGTGCCGGACTGTTCACATAGTTGAATAAACTGCCCCGCCTTGGTGGCACCCTTGGCGGTGATCGGGCTGTTATTGCCGATCACACCACAGGCTTGGCCTTCGATCTCGATATGGCCACACAGGGTGCCGTTATCGAAGTCCGCTTTGAACTCTAGATAGTCGGAGCCGTCGGCGATGCGAGCAATCACCTCGCGCATATCGAATGGAGTTTTGGGGTCTTCCGACACTATGCCGCGCAATTCTTCGGCGTCGTAGAGTGGTTGCTGAAAAGAAATTTCGGCCGGTAATGGTTGCTTTTTATTCCAGCCCAGTTTTTGCATTACCTCACGGGCAATGCGAATGCCGTCGGCGTCATTCTCGGCCAGGTAATCGTTGGTGCCGGCCACTTCGCTGTGCATCTCGGCACCCCCCAGCTCTTCCTCGGTAGCGATCTCGCCGGTGGCGGCTTTTAATAAGGGCGGGCCGGCCAAATACATGGTGGACTGTTTACGCACCAGGATCAGGTAGTCGGACAGGGTGGGTTGATAAGCACCACCTGCGGTCGCGCTACCGTGGACCACCGTAATTTGTGGAATGCCCGCCGCCGATAAACGACACTGCTGGGCAAACATCGAAGCCGACTCGCCGAAGAAGTCGCCAATTAACTTCAGGTTGCCACCGCCACTCTGCGCCAGGTTAACCATGGGTAACTTGTTTTCCATGGCCAGGGTCGACATACGCGCACGTTTTTTGCCGCCCAGTGGGGTGATGCTACCACCCTTGGTGAGGTAGTCATCAACCGACACCACACAGCGAGCTCCGGCGATATAACCGATGCCGGCAATGCAGCTGCCGCCCGCGCCAGAACCATCGGTATCTTCCTCTTGCATATAACCGCACAGAGTCGACAATTCCAAAAATGGTGAGCCGGCATCAAGCAACAGGCTTAAACGTTCGCGGGGTGAGATAAAGCCTTTCTTTAGGTAGCGTGGTGCTTTGGCTTGTGCTGTTTCAATCACGCGACGCTCGATGCCGCGAAATTCGTCCACCGCCGCCGTCATCACTTTTAGGTTGTTTTTAAACGCATCGGACTGGGTATCCAGTTGAGATTCGATAATCGCCATATTCTAATTTCCTGTCACTGTTTTCTTTAATCAGATTCTTAAGTAAAGCGCTCGAATGAAACAGGGAGCATTATTTTTTACGGGGTAGGGTGCCCATTTTTTTACAGATGATGCCCAGCATGACTTCGTCGGCGCCGCCGCCAATGGAGGTCAGGCGTGTGTCGCGGTAAGCGCGCGAGACCGGGTTGTCCCACATGAAACCCATGCCGCCCCAGTACTGCAGACAAGAATCGGTGACTTCGCGTACCAGTCGGCCTGCTTTGAGTTTTGCCATGGAGGCCTTGAGGGTGACGTCGACGCCATTGATGTAGCCATCGACGGCATCAAAGGTCAGTGCGCGCAGCGCTTCGACTTCGGTTTGCAGCTCGGCCAGACGAAAGTGAATCACCTGCTGGTCCAGCAGAGGTTTGCCGAATGCCATGCGCTCGCGTGTATATTCGATGGTGCTGTCAATGCAGTGTTCCATTGATTTTAGTAAACAAGATGCAGCGAAGAGACGCTCTTCCTGGAACTGCTGCATCTGGTAGGTGAAACCCATGCCCTCTTCGCCGATCAGGTTTTTCTGTGGTACGCGCACATCGTCAAAGAATATTTGTGCGGTATCGGAGGAGCGCATACCCATCTTATCCAGCTTTTCCGAGAAGGAAATACCCGGGGTGTTGGTAGGAACAACGATCAAGGATTTACTCAGGTGAGGGTTGTCGCCACCGGTATTAGCCAGCAGGCACAGGTAGTCGGCCTGGGTGGCATTGGTGATCCACATCTTGGTGCCGTTAATCACATAGTCATCGCCGTCTTTTACCGCGGTGGTTTTAATGCTGGCAACATCAGAGCCAGCATGGGGCTCACTGACGGCGATGGCGCATACTGCATCGCCGGCAATGGCTTTGGTTAGAAACTCCTGCTTGATGTAGTCACTGCCAAACTTGGCCATGGCAGGCGTCGACATATCAGTTTGTACGCCAATGGCCATGGATACGCCACCGCTGGCAATACGGCCCAGCTCTTCGGAGAAAACGATCTGGTAGCTGTAGTCCAGTCCCATGCCGCCGTATTCGGTCGGTTTGGCAATGCCCAGCAGGCCGAGATCACCCATTTTTTTAAACAGTTCATGGGCGGGGAAAATGCCGTCTTTTTCCCATTGATCGCAGTAGGGGTTGATCTCTTTGTCGATAAACTTGGCAATGGTATTGCGTATGGCTTCGTGCTCTTCGGTAAATTTCATTATTACTCTCTCCAATCTTTTCTTGTAGCCGTTCTCTAATGAACAATGGCTGTTTGCAAAAGCTTCTATTTAAAAATGCTGCCTTCTTCGCCGATGACCACCACCTTTTGAAAGGCAGGGCGGGCGCGCATGCGATTTAAATAGTCGCGCACATGGGGTTTGTAGCGCTCATCGATTTTTAATAATTCACCCAGGTGCAGCGCGTAAGCAATAGCGATATCGGCAGCGGTAAAGCGATTGTCGACCAGATACTCACGGCCATCTTCCAAGTGCTGGTTCAATCTACGAAGACGGGCGTGAAACCATTTCACGTAATCAGTTGCTGCTTCTTGCAGGCCACGCTCAGGTGGCTCTTGCAGGGTGTAGCGAATATAGACTGTCTGCGGAAAGGTCAGGGTGGCGTCACTGTGGAACAGCCAGTTGAGGTAATCACCGTACTCGGGATGATCGGCCTTAAGGCCAAACTCGTGTTTGCCGTAGCGCTCAACCAAATACAGAGGAATACCGGAAGACTCGGTCATATGAGTCTCGCCGTCGATCATGTAGGGGATGGTTCCCAGTTCATTAACCTCGAGAAACTCAGGTTGTTTAAAGCGCGGCGGGAAGGGCATGGTTTCTACTTCGTAGTCCAAACCCATTTCTTCCAAGGCCCAAAGTGCACGCAGGGAACGGGCATTGTGGCAGTGCCAAAGTTTGATCGTCATAGGGTTAAACTCCATATTCTCGGGATGCTAGATCGTGCATGATTTCTTCAGAACCGCCGCCTATGGCGTTGACCCGTACTTCTCGATAGATGCGCTCGACTCTGTTATCGCGCAGGTAGCTGGCGCCGCCCAAAATTTGACTGGCCTCGCGGGCACAATACTCCATAGTTTGGCTGCACTGCACCTTGAGCATGGCGATATCGCCGGCGTTGGGTTTGCCAGCAGCAATTTCCTGGGAACAGTGATTAATGTAGGTCTGGCAGGCGTTGATGCGCTGCTTCATCGCGGCAATCTTGTGGCGAATCACTTGGTGATCTGCCAATCGCTTGCCAAAGGTCTTGCGCTCTTGGGCCCAGTTAACGGCCTCTTCCAGACACACCCGAGCACTGCCTTCCATGCCCACGCAGAGCATCATGCGCTCGCTATTAAAGTTATTCATGATGACCTTGAAGCCACGGTTCTCTTTGCCGATCAGGTTGCCCACCGGCACCTTGACATTGTCGAAATAGATCGTTGCGGTATCGGAACACCACCAGCCCTGTTTGCGCGCAAGCGCGGTGCGAGACACACCTTCAAGGTCCATGGGGATCAACAACACAGAGACGCCACCGGCGCCGGCGCCGCCGGTACGCACCGCGGTGGTGGTCCAGTTGGCGTGCATGCCGCCGCTGATAAAGGTTTTGGAACCGTTGACCAGATAGTAGTCCTCACCGTTCTCAGTTACACGCTTGGCGGTGGTTTGCAGGTTGGCGACATCTGAGCCACCGCTGGGCTCGGTAATGCCCAGAGAAATACGCTTGCTGCCGTCGAGCACCGCTGGCACCACCTGCTGTTTGATTTCATCGCTGGCGAAACCAACTACTGGTGGCAGTCCTATTCCGTGCACCATCAGAGTGGGGATAAGCCCCCCCACGCTGGTGCGTGCAAACTCTTCGTTCAAAATATTGTGGTACCAGACATCAATGCCTTCACTGATGCCGCCAAATTCTTCTGGGTAACCCAGGCCAAGCATTCCCACTTCTGCGGCCTTGGGCCAGAGCTCATTGGGGATTTTTCCGGCCTCGTCCCATTCGGCGGCAAAGGGCATGATCTCGCGGTCGAAAAAGCGGCGCAGCTGTGAGCGCCACTCCTCGTGCTCGGGTGTCAAATAAGGGTTAGTTAAACGGGCACTATCGAAATCCAGTGACATAGGGGGCTCCAGTAAGACTCGGTTCAGTAAGACTATGTGTTCAGAAGAGTCTCAGTCTAAAAGCCCTTGAGCAGCTCTGCTTGGGATCGGGTGCCAAGTTGTATGGGAATTGGTGCCAAATCCTTGCAGGTCTGGCATAAGACCTCTCAAAATTGGCATCAAAGCCAATATCAAACCTTTGTTCTACTATCTATTCTTAATGAAATTCGACTAATTCCAATGAGATGAGGATGTTGTTATGTTTGGTTTCAAAAAGAGACAGGCTTCCCCATCCCCGAAGGATTTAAAAATTATCCCTCGCGAAATAAAAAAGGAGCGTACTGATGAGCCTAGTTTTAGAGACGGTTAATGATGTTGCCAGTCACTACAAGAAGAACAGTGCGGTCATGTTCAGTCCGCAAGATCTAGCATACTGGCGTCCCTATACGTCACTCGTCAAAATGGCTCAGACGTCGTTAATGTCGCTTTCGAGCGTTCGAGAGCGACATGTAATGGTCGATTCTCATAAAGTATCTTATTGGGATATTGGTTCGAAGGCGAAAGAACCCTTGTTGTTATTACATGGATTCGGTGCTAGCAAAGAGAAATGGGCATTTCTAATTCCTTTACTACAAGCCAAGTACCGTATTCTGGTTCCCGATGTGCCAGGGTTTGGGCGTAGTCATTTTTATTCTGATGCAGATTACTCTTTACCTAAGCAAGCCAGCCGACTGAATGAATGGCTAGATCAGATCGGGGTACAGCATTATCACCTGGTGGGTAATTCAATGGGCGGTGGAATCGCGGCATTGATGGCGACGACGCATCAGTATAATGATGTGGGCAGAGTGAAGAGTCTGACGTTAATGAATGCAGCGGGTGTGGCCGGTGAAAACAGGAGCCCATTTGAGAATAAGTTACTCGACGGAGAAAATGTACTTATCCCGAACAATCTACAAGAGGTCAAACAGCTCTTTGATAATACAACCCATGAGATGAGTTTCTCATTAAAAACAATGCTAGCGTTTTTTATGGCGAATGAATTTAGCCATCGTTACTTGGTGAATCATCATTTGTTTAATCAACTTATCGATTCCACCGGCGAGGTGTTGCTGTGTCTTAAAGACATTGAGATTCCAACCTTGGTCATGTGGGGAGCTCACGATAAAGTGTTAGATCCAAGTTGTAGCCGAGTTTTCGCCGAACAAATCCCCCGTGCCAAAACACACATATTGGATGATGTTGGGCATTTACCGATGTTAGAAAGTCCGCGTCGGTGTGCATCAATATTGCACCGATTCTTTGGCCAACAGTAAACCTGGATAGATCCGTGATTAGTTTATTTTCACGAAAAGGTCATCATTCTTAGGCCATAATTTCCATTTCGATTAAACATATCTTTAACGGGCAACTGTAAACGCTTGAACGATTCAGCTGCGTAAGTCAAAAACCGCCTTGCTGCTTTTCATAGTAATGGAAATGCCCAGGGGTTGCTAATTTGGGCGGGTAAGAACTACGAAGCTGTAGCCAGGTTGACCGGTTAAAAGAGGTCGAAGAGTGCTCTAAAATTTAAGCTAATAATGATGTCATCAAACCTCTTAAAATTGGCATCAAAGCCAGTATCAAACCTTCGTTTTGCAATCTATTCTTAATGAAATTCGACTAATTCCAATGAGATGAGGATGTTGTTATGTTAGGTTTCAAAAAGAGACAGGTTTCCCCAACCCCGAAGGATTTAAAAATTATCCCTCGCGAAATAAAAATCGATCTGGAAAAAGGCTTAAAAGACAATTTGTATTGGATGGATGGTGATCCTGTTAAAACCCATTTCATGAATGCTCTTCAGTCTTCGTTCCCTGAGGGGGAGCGCATGTTTATTGATTCTGCCAGAGATGTTAGAGACCAGTGCTCGGAATCGATACCTGAGGAATTAAATCAGCAAATAAAATTATTCATTCGGCAAGAAGCCATTCATGGTGCGCATCATGAGGATTGGAATAATGCATTGATTGGTCTTGGCTATACTAGGTTGGCTAAATATAGTGCGCAACTGAAAAGTGAAAGATTGAAAATGAAATCAAGTGCGCCAGCCATTTTTCGTTTAGCGGTTACAGCTGCTGGAGAACACTTCACGGCGATAACGGCAAGACTACACATTCATGGTGATCCTGAATTTCTGAATTCCCTCGATCGCCCGGTTCGCGATTTAATTCTCTATCACGCTCTTGAAGAAATAGAACATAAAGCGGTGTGTTTTGATCTTTTTGAACATGCTGGTGGAAACTATTTGACTCGAATGCTGGGGGCCGTTTCTTTTTCTCTGGGAATGATGCTTCATGTCAGGCGCATTCATGTCTACCTATTGAAAAAAGATGGTCTTTGGAATAAAGAAAATAAGAAGAAGGCTCGTCAGTACATTTGGGGGCGGGAGGGTTTATTTTTCAAATTACTACCTGACATCTTAGATTACTTTAAACCTAGTTTTCATCCCTGGGATAAAGATGATAGAAAGTGGCTAGCGGGTGATTTTAATAATGACTTGGAAGAATATGGTATACAAGCGCCTGTGTTTGCCTAAGGGATAGCTAATTTAGAATGGGAGCTGAAAAAGCAAGGTCGACAAAAAACAGGGTGCCCCCTGTTTTTTGTCGACCTTGCTTCACTTGTTTTCTAAGAGAGACTTTCTAATAGACTTTTTATCTCGACTGGCTTGCTTGGTGCCACCGCCGCGACAAAATTTAACGCGTTACTATGGAGTGTTCGCCCCAGCCAGCAAACTGCGAGCGCTGGTTATGCTCAAACCTCAGGAGAAAGACACCTCAGTTAAAAAACGGCGATGAGAATAAACACCGTAAAAGGCAAACAAAAGCCAGACGAATGACCTGGTCGCAGAGATTGGCATGTCATCAGACCTCTTAAAATTGGCATCAAAGCTAATATCAAACCTTCGTTTTACTCTCTATTCTTAATGAAATCCGACTAATTCCAATGAGATGGGGATGTTGTTATGTTTGGTTTCAAAAAGTGACGGGTTTCCCTAATCCTGAAGGATTTAAAAATCATCCCTCGTGAAATAAAAGTAGATCTGGAAAAAGGCCTGGGAGAAAACCTCTATTTGTTCAGGCTCTACCCTTGAGTCTCTCTAAAGTACGTCGAAAAAGGTGTTTTATGTCAGTAGAAGAATATGATGTTGTGGTTATCGGCGCTGGACTTTCTGGCATCTCCGCTGCTTACCATGTAAAGAAATACTGCCCAAACAAAACATTCGCGATTCTAGAACGTCGCGAAAGAATTGGCGGAACCTGGGATCTATTTCGCTATCCTGGCATACGTTCAGATTCTGATATGTTCACGCTTGGCTACTCCTTTAAACCGTGGGCCACTGAAAAGTCCATAGCACCTGGCGAATCAATTCGAAATTACGTTATTGAAACGGCGCAAGAGAATGACCTCGAAAAGCACATTAAGTTTGGGCTGCAAGTAAAAAGCGGGGACTGGTCCAGTGAAGACGCTCGTTGGACATTAAATGTTGAGCAGGGCGACGGCACCAAGAAGCAGATCAAAGCCAACTTTGTTATGAATTGTGCGGGCTACTACAACTATGACAAGGGGTACACTCCCGATTTCGAAGGTACAGAGAATTATAAAGGCCAAATGATTCACCCTCAGTTCTGGCCAAAAAATTTAGACTATGAAGATAAAAAAGTGGTTGTTATCGGAAGTGGTGCAACCGCTGTCACGCTGGTTCCTGCCATGACGGACAAAGCGGCTCACGTCACTATGCTGCAACGTTCCCCCACTTATATGGCGAGTTTGCCCAGTGAAGACAAAATGGCGAATCTCACTAGTAAGTATCTGCCTAAAAAACTAGCCTACTCGATTACTCGAACTAAAAAAGTTTTGGTTGGCGCCGGATTCTTTAGTATTAGTCGTTCTCGCCCTCAGATGGTGAAAAATCTATTGCTCAAAGGCGTTGCCATGCAGTTGAAAGATAAGTCATTGGTTAAGAAACACTTCGAACCTAAATATAATCCTTGGGATGAGAGAGTTTGCGCTGTAACTGATGGTGATATGTTTAAAGGTATTAACAACGGAAAAATTTCAGTTGTGACGGATCATATTGATCAATTTACAGAGAAGGGCATATTGCTGAAGTCTGGTGAAGAGCTAGAAGCAGATATTGTTGTTACAGCTACAGGGTTGGTTATGCGTGACTCTAATGATACTCCTCTAACCATCGATGGCCATCGAGTGGATTTCCCAAATAGCTTCAACTACAAAGGCATGATGCTTAACGATGTGCCTAACATGTCCAACACGATGGGTTATACCAATGCTTCATGGACATTAAAGGCTGATTTGGTTCATTCCTATGTAACCCGATTGATTAATCATATGGATAAAACTAATACGGATTATTGTGTTGCTCGCGTAGAAGGTAATCTAAGTGGTGAGCCTATGTCTGATTTTAGTTCCGGGTACATACAGCGTTCGCTTCACTTGTTGCCTAAGCAAGGCGATCGTAAACCTTGGAAGTTATTCCAGAACTACTTCTTAGATTTTATGTTACTGAAGATGGGATCATTACAAGACGAGGAAATGCAGTTTAAACGAGCCGGGGAGTATTTTCTTGAAACAAAAAAAGAAGAACCGCAAGCTCAAGCATTAGCAAGTTAGAGAATTATTTAGTACTCATCTATTAGGTCAAAAATATGAAAGATTTAAGAAGCAAAGTTGTTGCTCTAACTGGAGCGTCATCTGGTATTGGTCGTTGCTTGGCAAAGCAATTGGCTGAAAAGGGATGTCACCTCGCATTGGCTGATGTAGATCAGAAGGGCTTGGAAGAAACTCAAGCAATGCTCATCGGTGCGGGTAAAACAACTCTTCACATTGTGGGTGGTGCGAATGTTTCCCCAAGGGTTTTCTGATCTTGTGGGATTCGTGCTAAAGGATCGCTAAGTATAGGGCTCTGGAAAATAGGAGATTCACTAAACTGCTTTCGATATCGACTCGGGGAGATACTTAGAAAGGGGGCTGAAAAAGAAAGGAATGATAAAGGGGGCCCCCTGTTTTTTGTCGACCTTGCTTCACTTGTTTTCTAAGAGAGACTTTCTAAATTGTGCTGGTGATATCTCTTCTATTCTTTTAAAGGTTGCGGATAAGGTTGTTCGGTCCGAGAACCCTAATTTATTCGCGATTTGATCTAAGCTCAAATTACTCGAGCTTAGTAGATCTTTTGTTTCTTCCACTAAAATCTGAGATTTTATCTCGGAGAAATTGTTGTTGGTATCTGTAAGTTTTCTTTGCAACGATCGTGTACTGAGATTGAGAGAGCTTGCAACAGTTTCGATGTTTGGTCGTATGCCAGTCTTCAGTTCTTTGATAATGATGCTACGAACTTGAGCTTCAATAGAGTGCTTGTATTCCCCCTGTTCTAAGTGCTGTTTTTTTGACGATAAACTTGCTTTTGCATCATTGGCTAACTCTGTTTGGGAGGAATGGATGGGGCTGTCTAGAAACTTTTTTTTCATTATTATTCGAATATCGGCTTGATTTTTTTTAAGCTGAATAGACTGGGATGCATCAAAGCCTGATATATATTCTGAGGTGAATTCTCCAGGGTCGTAATCTAGATGTATTTCTAGTATAGGAAGTGAGCTTAGGCCTAAACTTGCAACCAGTTGAATCACTATTCCAAATAGCCATTCTGCTCGGTATCGGTGAGCTACAGAGTTGGAAGGAGCATCAAGTTTGAAAATCACATGAGTCGTATTTTGGGGGTCTGTTTCCTGAAGATGTATGCCGTAGCGTGCTGGAAGTTTTGTATCAAAAATACTTTCGAGGGCATCTCGGGGAGATTTTTCGAGAAGAACAATCGTTGGCAGCTCTGACATTCCCTCGAAACCCATTACGCTGGTTATTGGAAGTAAGGTGTTGAAGGGGGCCTTGTTCAACACTCTTTCACATAGAAGCATGACTGAGGACGAGGGGATGAATTTATCTTTAGCGAGTAGGCTGTATTCTAAGGTGTTGACAATATTGCCAAGAGGAACGCCGATTAGCCCCGCAGTTCTAACGAAAGCGGCAACATATGGCCAGGGTACTAATGGATCATTATTCATAAAAGCCTTTTGAATAAATGCAGAGTGCTAGTAATAGCAATTTCCCAAAGTAAATACGCACTGAGCGAGTTCTTTTTGCTTTTTCTCCTTTTTATTTTTTTAAAAAGATGGGTTCATTCGACATTAGCAAACTATCACAGCTTTGACTAGTTATGACTCTTTGTTATTGAGAGAGCCCCAATGCGTGAGCGTGATCTTTCAAATCGTTATTGCCATAAGAAATTTCAACCAAGTGTCTTGGGTAATATTGTTGTCTTTGTTTACCGGCATGGCTTTATGTGATTTTTGTTTATCGAGATCATTGATTATACGACAAAGGTATTCGCTGGTTAAATCAGATTTCAAGGTCCAGGACGCATTGGTATAGCCAAAAGTGAAACCAATATTAGATTTGTTTTGGAAAGGCGCGACTAACATTGTAAAACGCCATTTGGATGCCCACTTTTTGTGTGCGTAAAACACGATAAGCCAATTTTTCAGGTAGGTATTTATTGAGTAATTTCACCGTTTTATCTTTCGCAGGAACCGCAGCCATATAAGTAGGCGAACGTTGCAACATAGTAACGTGTGCTGCTTTGGTACTCATTTCTGGAACTAATGTTACGGCGGTAGCGCCACTGCCAATTATCGTTACTCGCTTGCCAGAATAATCCAAATTTTCTGGCCATTTTTGAGGGTGTATTATCTGGCCTTTGAAATCATCACTGCCGTTAAATTCGGGCTCATGACCTTTGTCATAATTGTAGTAACCGGTACAGCTAATAATAAAGTTGGCAATTTTAGTTGCTAAATTTACGGTTGGTTTGGCGGTATTCAGAGGGGGGCTGGTCGTGCCAGCTCTTAAAGGCGCTGGAAAATGAGCCCTGCTCGCTATATCCCAGCAGGAAGGCGATATCAGTAATACCGAGGCGTTCGTCGGCCAGGTATCTTAAAGCCTGTTCAGAGCGTACTGACTGCAGTACCTGCTGGAATTGGGTGTCCTTGTCTGCCAGGCGGCGCTGTAGGGTGCGGCGGGAGATATTGAGTGACTGAGCAACGCTGTCGATGGTCATTTCGCCAGTGGGGAGCAACTTTAAAATAGTGCTGCGTAGCTCCCGAAGAAAGGGGTCATCCTGCTCCTCAAACAGGTGATTAAACGAGCGGCCAAAGTTTTGATCCAACGATTGCCCCAACTGGGTTAGGGGGTAATCTAGACTTTCACGAGCGAAATAGAGGCAACTGACATCCTGGTCAAAACTTAAGTCATCACCAAATAACGTTCGCAACAGGGTGAGATCCTTTGGTTCCGGGTAGCTGAAGCGCGCCTTAAGCACAGGGATTGGCTGTACACAGAGGGAGTTAACAATATTGGCCGAATATGTAAGCATGTGGTCGCTCAGAAAGCGCTGGCTGGCGGTTTCGTCCCATAACGGGTGCCACTCCAGGCGGATAAATTCACCTTCACTTTTGATCTTTGCCTCACCGATATCGCCGGTAAAGCGCAACACACTGGGCATCAAGTTGAGGTATTCACGAAAGGTGTGGCACACGGTGGACATATACAGCTGCAGGTTCATGCCTTTTATGTAGATGACTCGACCTGAAAAGAGCCCCAGGTCGTGTTTGTCGCTGGCCAGTGCTACCGACTCGTACAAATTGAGCAGGGAAATAACCGGGAAACGGGCTTCGACATCCGCCAGCCGTTGGCGATCAATGCCTTCGCGCGTCAGGAACTTGTCGATAGGCACCGACAACATCTCTGCAGCCTGTATCAGGGAATTCATTATGGGACTGTAGACTGTCCAATCGGGATTCGGTGATGCCATAAACTTGTCTTATTCGATGCGATGAGTGATCAGTGCGAAGATATTTTATTCAGGTGTTACTTTTCTCAATCCTAAAATTTTGTATCGTAGCATATTTCTAACGCCTACATTTGCAACCCTGTGAGTGGCGTTGCAAAGCGCTAGCTCCGTAGCTAAGTGGTTTTAATAAAAATAATTAACAATAAGGGCGTTACAAGCACACCCGCCTGGTCGGATTCCAACCAGTGATGGAAAAACGCTAAACCTGGGGTAGTTTATAGGGTTGTCAGGGTTGATCAATGACCGAATTATCCTGTTTGTATTAAATTATGTCAGTATACAAAATGAGGTTTTGTGTTGTGTTGGTCAACGGTTAGTAGTGAGCGTTTGAAGGGTTCTGTCGCAATTTTTCTGCAGGGGAAATCTGCAGAAATCCTGCGCGTAACTATGCCGCCAAAGCATAAAATTGTTCAACTGGTGTCACATGACTTTGAGAAGAATATCGTTGTTGCTCTTTTTTCAACATCGCTATCAACGCTATTCCCTTCAATGTTACGATAGCTAAGCGCATAAGAACAGTATCAGCGAACGCACTGAAGAATGATTGATCACGTTGTTTTCTTTAGCTAGCTGCGCTGCGAGTTCCATCACTTCAGGATCTTCTGTTTTGTTGCGGCCTTCGTAGCGGTAAAATCCACGTCCGCTTTTCTGACCGAACCGTCCTAATCCGTAGAGTTTGTCGCAGATAGCAGCATAGGCTGGGTCGCGGTTATAGAAGGTCTTGCGGCTACCTTGACGAGTGAGGTAGCCAACAGTTTCTGTGCTGCGTATTATTTCCAGTAGACGCATTATATTTGCAGGGCTGAAAAAGTGCAGTCCGATAACGTCTTGAGGGCGGCTAGTGCAAGCGGCTATTTCATTTACGTCTAAGGTCGATGTGTTGGAAGCTAAGATAGCGCCAGGCTTACAGTTTTTGTCCCTCGCTATTTAAAGGGATATCTGCGATTACTAGGTCTGGTAGATCAGGGGTCCAAAAGCCACCAGTATTAAGGTAATTGCCATTACTGTTAAGGGTAATAAAATCCGTTCGTTTTTATACCAGAACCCTTTTGCATTCGGGTCCGGTGCATAGGCTTCTTCTCCCACCACTTGGCGTGTCAGTAAGTGGTTTAACGCCACAGGCGGGGTGAGATACCCTAACTCAAATGCAACAAGTACGACCATCCAGAAGTGCACTGGATGTATCCCATTTTGGTAGGCAATACCTGCCACGGATGTGGAGACTAAAATTAGGGCACCAAACGCATCCATAATCATGCCAATAAATACCAGAACGACAACTAAGAAGAACATAGCGATCCAAATAGAGCTAAATTCTGTCGGTAATGAGTCAAAGAGACCTGAGCGTTGGATAATACCAGCAACGGCAAAAGAGCAGGCCATTACCATCAAAATTGCCCCAATGTGAATTGTGGCTCCATTCACAGATTCGAAAAGGGAATTTTTTACACTGCTTTCACGTTGATGATCACTTTCAAAAACGAGCTTATCTCTAGAAAATACCCGTTCATAAATAATAATAGCGATGATAACCACCGGAAGAATAATCGGCGCAGAGAATTGATCAAGATAGGCTTTTAGTGAAAAACCATAGACGACAAGAACAAGTCCAAATATTCCGATGTAAGGTACAAGATCACGCATAGCTAACATCATTGGACCTATGGCCTTAGAGGGGGAGGCCACACGCATAGGCTCTTTCTTGGTGAAGAATACCACGATAAAAAAGACGATAAATGTCACCAAGAACACTCTAGCACCCCAAAAAAACAATTCGTCGGTAACGACTTCCTTGTTGAGCATAGCGATGGCAATTACCAATAAACAAGGTTGAAGAACAACGCCTGAACTGCCCGTCATTGCAGTTGCGGCTAAGGCGAGCTGGCGACGCGCCCCAATGCGAGTGAGTTCTGTGTACACCACGGTACCCATAGCGATTATGATGATGCCGGACGCGCCAGTATATGCCGTTGGTAAAGCCATAATAATAATAGCGGCTAGAGCGAGCAATTCCGGCGGTAGCTTCCAGGGGGTTAGCGTTCTAAAAATCAGCTCTCCGAGTCGAGTTTGTTTAAGGAGCATGCCTATCCAAATATAAAGACCAATATTGATAAAAATACCGGATAATTCGAATATTTGCCCAAATAGTATTGCAGGGCCGGCAACGTGATTTTGGCCAATCATAAAGTAATAACACGTGACTAAACAGAATATCGAATAGATAGGTATTGTCAGCAGTGCATGGGGTATGCTTCCTTTGCTCTGAAGATCTTTTGGCGGTCTAATAAGTTGATTGACGTTGAGTAGCGTTAATACAAAAAAACCCACAATTATCAATATCGCTATTTCCGGATGGGAGTCTTCAATTCCCGATGCTACTGAAATTTTTTGATGGGTTATCGAAGAGACTAACAGCAACAGATTACCAATGAGTTGGATGCCGCAAGATGTCCTGTGATCAATCATCGAGACAATAGGACGAAATGCGATATGGTGTCGTTGTGTCGTGGTGACTGCAGCGGCACTAAAAAGTAATAATATAAGGACGACTCTTTCCTGCTGAACCGCAAAGAGTGCCATTCTGGTTAAAAACGTTTCAACGGCTCGGAACGCTATAACTGGCGGTGTGACACGTAAATGGTTTTCCTCGGCGATTGCATGTTTCTTTTGGCACAGCTGACGTTGTTTTTCCAGTGAGGTTTTTGTTGACTCTTTATCGAAGACTTCTGCAATGAGATCGTCTGGGTCAGGCACTGGAAAGTCGCGCTCTAAGCGCGCTAGTTCTACGCTAATATTCTGATTCGGATCACAGCGAGGAATAGGAAGGTCTGCTCTAAGAATGACATAATCCCCCCATAGATGGCTGCCCAGCTCCAACAGGCGAGCTTGCACGTTTTCACCGGTGTGTGAGGTAACCGTAAAGACAAGTAACGCCAACACAAAAAGTATTGGGGCTTTGTTGGCGCGAGCGGTAATGGCCTGCGAAGAAACTTTTACTACCGAGTCAGTCATAGAGTGTCTCTATTTAACATTGCGTAAAAAGGATTATTCCTTGTCGAGAGCGGTACATTCACTTCGGGATGCGTCCATCTTGCAGCGGATTTTACGCAATATTGTCAGTGCTTTTCCGTTATAGATTCCTTTGTCTCTAAGCGCGATACGATTCTGCCTAAAAACCTCGTTCCAATCGTCTTCATTCACATTTTCAATGTCGATCCAGTATTTTTCCGGAATTCGTTGTTCGGCTTCGATTATTATTTTTAGAGCGTCTTCAAAATTTCTACTGATGTAACTTCGTGATTTTTGACCGAAGCCTAGGGGCAGGGCAGTAGGTCGGGTTATGAGTTGCAGTGTCGCCTGCAGCATAGGGTAATTAATGATCCCCCCGTTGGGTTCCATGCCTTTGTGCAGCTCCATTGGTTCAAACGCTAAGGCGGGCCCTCCAGCGATATCGACGGTGTGATTGTTAAATTTTGAAAAAACATTAGTGATGGTTGACGATACCGGGGTCATGCCCGACTGGGCCACCATGTATTGCATTTCAGGAGCGTTATCAAGCACTGCTATCCGTTTTCCTGCGAGTTTTTCTGGCGAGTTAATCGACTTGTCGATAACGAAAGGGTAAATCGCCCCAATAGGAAGAATCCCCGCTACCTCATAACCACCTGACACCATAAACTTGGCGGCTTTCTTAGTCGCTAGAGTACTCAGTGTCGTCCTTAGATGTTCGTACGTGGGTATTGAGCCAATTGAATCAAGGGTTCCGGTAAAGTGGTTGTAGCTTCTCGCCCTAATGCCGGAAAGATTGACCACATCACAGACGCCTGATTTAAAGTCTTCAGAGGCGACCCGTTCATCAGTATAAGGCGTCAGTTCTAATTTCGCGCCCCACGCTAATGCCGCAGTCTGGTAGTCAACAAACGCCTGGTAGATTGGACCATTGCCACCAATTGGATCAAATGCGCACATTTTCACTACGGTGATTTCATCGGTATTCGCCAATGAAGGGCTGGAGGTTAATGTTAGGCTAGCGATAACGGAAAGCATTAAGCCGAAGCATAGATTGTTCATGATTCTACTCTCATTTTAGGTCAATAATTATAGTAAGTCGTCGATGTCTAACGCGGAAGAATCCATGCTGGGTTTGTCATCCCAGAAAACGCCAAGCTTGCCATAAGGTGTTCTTTCCCCTGTGGCTTTTGTCCACATAATGTCGGAGATGAGTCTAATTTGTAATGTTGCTACTTCATCAAGAAAACGGAGACTGCGTATGGGAGCGACTTCCGATTTGGATTTGACATGGTCCTTAATAATGCGCTTAACTCGCTCATAGTCACCGTTGCCAGCGTAGAGCGTTGCTTGTAACATCTGAACCATTCTTACTCCTTGCTGATTCCCTATGTCGACGGCGTGCTGTAGATTTTTTTCCGGGTCAACACCAGCAGGCGGGTCTCCTGGTAACAGAATCATCGTCAACGCTTCAATACCTTCAGGCAAACCCCACCATTTCTCATTATCTAAACAGTTCATTGAGCGTTGAATCTTAGGGACGATTGATAAAGGTACGCCAATGCTTGTACCCGATGCGATGTCAGCTACAAGGGCCTGCATGCCGTCAATTAACCCCATTATCCAAAATAGCTCGGATGCTTCTGAAGAAAAGACGGGGCAGCTTTCGCCGGGTTCTCCATGGACACGAACGGTGGCAAGGTAGCCCGCATGTAATCGCTTTGCGGCTAACGCGAGATAACGTTTTTGTTGCGTACGAGCATCACGAGCCTCGCTGGGTAAATTAAGCCTCATAGCCCTCAGGTTGCGTAACTCTGCTTCCTTGGCTTTCATGTCGGCACACATGCCAGAGGCTAATCCTAGTAAACTGCCAAACTCATCAGTAACTGATCCAAAAGATCCGATAACCGGCGACATTGCTTCGCCCATAGTACAGGCCACCTCGGGGTCATCGGTGGACAAAAAATAGGGGAGCATTCGATCTTTACCGTAAACAACCATTCCTAGTCCAGCAGTGTCGTAAATGGTTGTGCATCCTGATAGAAAAAGGAATAGGGGTAGTAAAGCAATTATGCCGGTCTTTTTTAGCAATGATGTGTGTTGAATTTGCATAGAGCATCTCCCAAGTAATGTGATTTAGGTTAGGGTTGTCATACATGGCAAAAAAGGTTGTAGTGTTTTTTAAGCCTGTTACCGCACTGTGCTACGGGTGACTAAAGTAGGGGCTCCCGATGGATGCCTGAGCAGCGATGGGGAATAATATGACTAGCAAGGGGTAGATGATTCACGGGGCGTTAATGGTTACGTTTCTTTCCTATGTTGTTTTTATAATTCAATAGCTTGATCGCTATTTTGTTGTTTTAGGATTGTGCGTGGTGTTGATGTGATAAGTTACGTTACGGCATCGGTTGATAGTAGGATAAGGAATTGTGTTTGGGAATTTGCAAATGGGACTATCTTAAGTTCATTTTGGGCCATTTGGGCCATTTGGGCCGGTAGTAAGGCATAAGCTTGCATTGGGAGAGGTAGCTAAGAGGTTTGGTTATTCGATGGGGTCGCTAAATGCGACACAACGGTTTGGGGAGGTCAGTCACCATTTCTCATTTCTTCTCGACAATGGCTTGGTGTTTTTCCGGTCCATTGCCGGAAGGCGCGGGAGAAGTTGGCTGGTGTGCTGTAGCCCACCCTGGCGGCAATGTCGTCGATGGTGAGCTGTGTTGTTTGTAAAAGGTTAAGGCTGTCCCGTTGGCGTATTTCTTTAAGTAACTGTAAAAACGTTATTCCTTTTTGTCTTAGCTTTCTCTTTAACGTCCGGTCAGACATATGTAAATGTTGCGCTACGGAGCAAAGGTTTGGGTAGTTACCATCACGACAAACTAAATGACCTCTGACTTTATCCAGAATATTTTCATTGTAGCCAAGCAATGACATCTCTTGTTTACATTGTTCGATAACAATATGAACATTGGTTGAATTGGCCGTTCGAATCGGGTTTTCTAGCGACGACCGGTGGTATCGAATTTGATTGCTGGGCATGCCCCACCGAACAATGGGCAGCTTGTCTTTGAATTGAGCAAAGTAATCGGGTTCCGGGCGATCAAACCATATTTCCGTGGTTTTTCGTGAGCGCTCAAACTGATCTGGCTCTAGCAATGAGCAGGCGATGGTCCAGTATTCTGCAAAAAATATGTCGAAACCTAGGTTGCGAAACGGGTCAAAGGGTGTAGCTTCGGTCACTTCAATAATCGTTAAATCGTCAGTCTCGATAACATTGAGAGAATAGAAGGGGGTTAATGTGCGTGAGTATTTTAAACTCATATGCAGCGCTTCATGATAGGTGTTGCAACTCATTAACCCAAATCCGAGGAGCCCAATTTTCGTGTGGGATGATCGTAATCCTAGCTCGAAGCCAATGGCGGGGTCTTTAACGCGCCTCACTAAATTGTAAAAAATGGCGCCCATTTCCAGCGCGGTGATTCTTGCGCTAGGTTGCTTGAGTTTCTCGAGGGTGACGCCGGTATTGGCGGTTATTTTTTGAGAGCTGATGCCGCGCTCTTCGGCGAGCGAGATAGCTGCGAGAGGGAAAACGGCGGAGATGGTCTCTGTTGAAAGTTGTTTGAAAAGTTCTGGGGTCATCGGGCAGCGTTTGTTGATTAAGTACATTCACTATGGTTGAAATGGGCTCAACTATCAACCTATGATTGGCGTTTCTCCTGTGTGGTCAATCATAGGTTGTTGCATTGTTGCTACGTAAGGTTATTGCTGCCTAAGTAACAACGGGGAATATTAAGCCGAAAAAGGTGCAAATAAGTCGAGTGTTAAGCATCATTGGTTTTTTCTGTTTTATTATTTCACGGTGCTTTATCGAATATATGTTTTAAGGTTTTATCGGATATTTAAATCTAATGGAAAATCGCTGCTAGCGCATTGGGGGAGTGATGGTGTGTAAAGGAAATGTGTATCTTGATTGGAGATTACGTTCGAAATTGATAGGCATTTAGTCTAGATAGCCGTACCTTAAACCAGCGCATTACTGGAGTAAAAGGAGCGGGTGATGATGCATCACCGTGGTGATCAAGATAATAACTATTCGCTTCTACACAGGCCTTATTCTTGAAAACCGTTCCCAGGGATCGTTTAAGTACGTAATTGAAATATTTGTCGTGGGCAGCTTGTTTTACTTCAATGTACGTTTTGTTGTTTCTCCTGGCTTTGTTGAGGCTACGGATAATAAATTTTAGATTGGCTTCTAGCATTGAAAACCAATTTAAGCCGCCGGTGTAGGGACCATAGGTAAGGAAGTAATTTGGGAATTTTGGCACCGATACACCATAATATGCTTGATAGCGATTATCATGCCAAAACTGACCAAGTTCGGTACCTTCTAAGCCAATCACCTCAAAACTTGGGGCGTTTCCAAGCTCTAGTGTTTTAAACCCCGTTGCCAGGATGATGACGTCTAACTCATGTTCTACTCCATCCGCTGTTCTAAGACCTTTTTCGGTGATTTCGCTGATGCCATCAGTCACTAAATCGACATTATCCCGGTTAAAGGTTTTTAAGTATTCATTCGATACGGCAGGCCTTTTACAGCCGTATCCATATTTGGGCGTCAGTTTTTTGCGTAGTTCTGGGTCTTTTACTTGTTTTTTAACGAAGTATCGACAGCTTTGTTCGGCGGTTTTCGTCATCCAAGGTAGTGTTCGATTATTCACTGCGGAGAAGGTTGCAATTTCAATAAACAGTTCAGAAAGAAAGCGAAAATATCGTTGGTATAGGGGGTATTGTTCAAATTTAGTTTTATACTTTTGACTAATCTTCGAATCGAGTTTGGGGCTAACCCAAATGGGAGTTCGCTGGTAAACTTGTAAGTTTTTTACTTTTGACGCGATTGAGGGTACTACTTGCACAGAGCTCGCTCCCGTCCCAATGATTGCAACACGCTTGTTCGCTAATTCAACTTCGTTATCCCATCGGGCGGTATGAAACATTTTTCCTTTAAAATGAGAGATACCCTTTATGTCGGGAGTAACCGGCTGGTTTAAAATACCGGTCGCTGAAATAACAAAGCGAGAGATTAGCTGGGTGCCATTTTTGAAATGAATCGTCCAGGTGTTGTCGGATTCGTTAAAAACAATACTATTAATATCTGCGTTGTACTGGATATGTTGTTTGATGTGATATTTTTCTGCGCAATGGTGTAAGTACTGTTGTATTTCTTCTCCGGGGGCAAACACTTTCGACCATTTAGGGTTCAATTCAAAAGAAAATGAGTAAGATGAGGAGGGGATATCGACAGCGACCCCTGGGTATCTATTGTCTCTCCAGGTGCCACCCAATTCGTTTTCCTTTTCAAGAATAACAAACGAATGCATGTGGTTTTCTTTTAATTTTATGCCTGCGCCAATACCGCTGATGCCTGCACCTATAATAACGATCTGGTAGTCTAGGTTTATGTAATTGATTCTCTATACTCCTCATGGTAGTGGGTGAGTCCATCGGGGGCGGTGAGTTTTTGAGTTTTAAACATCACGTAAGAATCAACAAAGTCGGATGCTCGGGTGTTATCCAGGGATTTTTGGTGAGTCATGTTAACGTTGTATTCGTTGTTGCGCACACCTTTTAGGGTCAGTTGATTCCATTCGTCATTTTTAACTGGAAGTATCTCATGGAGTTTTCTGAGGTTGAAACTCTCAATGAGATTCCACATTTGATTGATGAATGTTTCTGTATCGCTATTTTGTTGTTTTTGGATTGTGCGTGGTGTTGATGTGATAATTTACGTTACGGCATCGGTTGATAGTAGGATAAGGCATTGTGTTTGGGAATTTGCAAATGGGACAATCTTATGTTCATTTTGGGCCATTTGGAGCACTAAATTCCCTACTTCTGTTGCCAATTTATGGTCTTTTCTCGCCATGGAATCAATCGTATTGCTAGCAATTTCCTCAAATAGGCGAATTGAGAACTGTCTAAGCACGGGTGTGTGCTTGCATTGGCAGACGTTGATGCAAAAGGTTTTGAGAAAACGCCGGAGGAATTGCCGCCAGGAATATCTTTTTCTACGCATATCGTTGATGTAGCGAATCAGGCCCGAGTGAATGAATGGGCAGGGGATGTTGTCAACGAGCATGGTTGTGTCGATATTATCATCAATAATGCGGGAGTCGCTTCCGTTGCGTCAATTGAAGAGATTGAGCAGGAAGATTTTAATTGGGTTTTTGACATTTGTTTTTTCGGTGTGTTGTATGGATCGAAGGCGTTCATGCCCTATTTAAAAATGCAAAAAGAAAGTTATATCGTTAATATTTCTAGTGTTAATGGCTTTGTGCCATTCCCCAATAATGGACCGTATAATTGCGCTAAGCACGCGGTAAAGGCGCTAAACCAGACCATGATGCAAGAGCTGCGTAATTCGTCCGTGAAAGTTCTTTCCGTACATCCAGGGGGTATCAAAACAAATATTGCCCGTAATAGTCGTGTTCTAGGTAGTGCAGCTGAGAATGATGGCGCAAATCGCTTCGCTTCCAAATTTGATCGGGTTGCCTCAACAACCGCAGAAAAAACGGCAGAAATGGTTGTTCAAGGAATTTTAAAAAATAAGAAGCGCGTACTTGTGGGAACCGATGCAGTGGTTATGGACATACTTACACGCCTATTCCCCCAACGGTTTTCCGATTATGTTGGAAAAATTGCGATGAGATAGCCGGCAACTACTCAGTTGCCTTTTGATCAATAAAGACTAATAAGCACGGGCCCACAAAGTGGGTCTTTTTTATACTAGTTCATTGGGCGCTCGTAACTTACCCAAATTTGAAACCCTTTAAATCCATCATTCGAACTTTGTAGTATCGGTATTTTGGTGTGACTACGGCAGGCAGCGTATTTTGGCCTTTTCCATCAATATAATACGAATTTGATGTGGCGCAGGAAGGGGATAGCTGTAAGGTGTTTAGGGATTTGTTAAACGCTTCCTGATGGTGCTTCTCGTGCCGTTTTTTATCAACATCAATAATGGTGGATCTTTTTTTCTTAGCGTTCTTCATTACCCTCATTAGCAGATGAAGGTTAGATTCAAGCTGATCAAACCAATTGAGACCAAAGGAGAAAGGTCCACTGGTTAAGAAAAGGTTCGGGTAACCTGGAACGGAAACCCCGTTGTAAGACTGATAACCATTTTTATCCCAGTAGTCTGCTAGTGAAACTTTCTCCAGTCCCATTATATCGAAGTTTGGAAAGTTTCCCTTCTTCGTTGTTTCATAACCAGTGCCGTAAATGAGTAGATCTAACTCAATGATCTTACCGTCGTTGGTGACAATGCCTGTTTCGGTAATCCTTTCTATGCCGTTATTGATTAGGTCAACGTTATCGCGTGTAAAGGTTTGGTAGTATTCATCGGATATTGCTGGGCGTTTACAACCATAGCTGTAATTTGGCGTTAGTTTTTTTCTTAACTCGGGATCTTTAACCTGTCGTTTCAGATGTTTTTGTTGTGGAAGGGATGAAAATTTATTGGCGAATGGGATTTTTGTTCCGTAAAGCATCGCGAACCATAGCGCGTTCAGAAAGCGGTCTACCTGAGCGACCTTTTTTTGATATCTGCTGGGGTCATTTTCGTATCGTTGCTTTGTTTTTTCAGTAAAAACGATATCATTCTTAGGGCCGACCCAGATAGGAGTTCGTTGAAAAACGGAGAGACGAGAAACTGACGGAGCAATGCTAGGAATAACTTGGACTGCCGAAGCACCAGTGCCAATTATACCAACGCGTTTATTTGAATAGTCGTAATTATTATCCCAGCTTGCGGTGTGCATTGTCTTTCCTTTGAATAGATCGCGGCCCGGTATTTTCGGGAAAATAGGGGTATGAAAAATACCGGTTGCGGCTATGACATAGCGAGATATTAGCGTTCGACCATCTTCAAGGTGAACCTGCCATGTATGACTTTCATTAATAAATTCTACCTGGCTAACCCGTACGTTGAACTGTATATGTTTTTTGATATCGTACTTGATCGCGCAGTGATGAAGGTAATCATTGATTTCATCGCCCTCAGCAAATGATCTCGACCATCGATAGTTGGGCTCAAAAGAAAATTGATAAACGAAGGAGGGTATATCTACGGCGACACCGGGGTACTTATTGGTACGCCAAGTACCTCCAAGGTCTTCAGCAGATTCCAGGATGCTATAAGAACCCATTTTGTTTTTGTCTAATGTAATCGCCGAGCCAATTCCGCTTACGCCTGCGCCGATAATAATGGTGTTAAAGTCCATAGGGGATGCTCACTGATCATAAAGGTTAAGGACTCATATTCAGGATAAGCATGATAGTTAACAATGGCTTTTGGGACGCTACTTACCGCGTCATGGTCAACGCTTTATTGGCTCAATCCCTCAAGTTTTCTAAAGGCACGTGTGAAGTTAGCTGCATCGGTGTAGCCAAACTCTACACTAAAAGCGAGTCGGAAAATGTCTAAAAATGACAGCGAATAGTCTGTAAATGACCTGATAGATGCGTTTAATTAGGCGATATTAGATGGCATAGACACTGATTAAGGGAAGAAAATATGCAACAGATAGCCAATTTTACCCAGGCTGAGTTAGCGCGTTTTAAGCAAGTGCAAGCCTTAGCATACGAAGCCGTACAAACGGTAGAGCAACAGCTGCATGAAGGTATGACTGAAAAGCAGGCCGCGCAGATGATTGCCGATTATTTGGAAGAGCGCGAAGTGGATAGTTTTTTTCATAAGCCCTTTGCCTGGTTTGGTCCGCGTACTGCGTTTACTAATTTCTGGTCTGCTTTTCATTTCTTTCCCACAGACAAAAAACTGACTAAAGGGTTGCCCGTTATTCTTGATGTCGCACCCACGATAGGTGGTTACACCGCTGATATTGGTTATAGCTTTACCTTTAAAGGCGAAAGTCCAGTGATGGAAAAAATGAAAGAGACCTTGGCCATTATCCGTAAGCACATTTTGCAAAAAGTGAAAGAGGGTACTGACTTTGCGGATATCTACCGCAGTGTCGATGACATTATTGCGGAGAACGGCTTTCGCAATGCCCACCAAGTTTACCCGCGATGAGTGCTAGGGCATCGTGTGACAAAAACCAAAACCACCTTTTATGATCGCTTTAGTTTCGGGGGTTTTAGTTTACGCCAGACACAATGGTTACTCCCGGAGTTGGTAAACGTGCTGACTAAGCGCGACCGCGGGCAATCAGCCTTGTGGAATGATTTACCTGAATCCCAGCATGCTCCTATTCCGGGCACATGGGCCGTAGAGCCACATTTAGCAAGTATGGATGGCCAAGTAGGCGCTAAATTCGAAGAGATTTTGGTCATCACCGAAAACGATGCTTATTGGTTGGATGATACCGTCCCCCATGTGTTGGCTAGCCGAGGTAAAGGCTTAGCATCAGTAGCGGCTTAACACATAACAAATAAGAATATAGCGACCTGAATTCAAGAGAGAAAAGACATGCAAGAACTCATGGTAAAAAATAGAGATGTTGAGCTCTATACCAAAGTGCACGGCAACACAGACAAACCCATTTTATTGTTTTTACATGGCTATCCCGATTGTTCAAAAACCTGGGATAAGCAAGTGGAGGCTTTGAAGGATGATTACTGTGTGGTGTGTTTTGATATGCGTGGTGCAGGTGGTTCAACGTGGTCAGCTAAACGAGGTGCTTATCGTATCGATAACCTACTGTCGGATATCGAAGCCGTTATCAACGCCGTTGCGGGCCCTGATGGCAAAGTACATTTGATTGGTCACGATTGGGGTTCGGTAATTGGCTGGTCTTATATCACTGAACAGTATTATGCGCGTAGGATATTGTCTTATACCAGCTTGTCTGGGGCCCATTTGGGTTTGGCGTTCCGTTGGGCGCGCAGCGCTCTTCTCTCGGGCGACATAAAGAAAATGAGAGATTTTTCTGGTCAGTTTGCCCTTTCTTGGTACGTGTATATGTTCAATATCCCCGTGCTGCCTGAACTAATGTTTAAAACCTTTGGTCTGTCTGTGTGGAAAAAAGTGCTACAAGAAAACGGTGTTAAAGGTAATGACCCCTATCTGGATATTAACCAAGAAGAACTAAATAGCTTCACCTTAAACCCGCTAGGATTGTATCGACAAAATCCTTGGAATCCACCTGAAGCACCGCAGGTCAATGGGATTAAAACCCCAGTACAATTAATTGTAGCCACTGAGGACAACTTTGTTTCTGACAAATTATTTTCGGATTATGGTCGCTATGTACCATCCTTAATCCGACATGATTTACAAGCCAAGCACTGGGCACACCATTCCCATGCAGATGATTTTAATCGTCTTGTTTCACAGTTTGTTCAGAGTGTTGATCAAGCAAAAAATAAGCGAGCAGCGTAATGAAAACATTAAATAATAAAGTGGTCTTGGTAACGGGTGGTGGTAGCGGAATCGGACGCGAGACCGCGATTGAGTTTTCCGCCCAGGGCGCGCATATCGTATTAACCGATGTCAATGCCGAAGGCATGGAAGAGACAGGACGACGTATTCGCCAAGCCGGTGGCACCTTTGAACAACATGTCGCTGATGTTGCTAGCCGTCAAGATATGAAAGCCTTGGCTGCCGAAGTGAAAGCTCAGCACGGCGCATTGGATGTACTCATTAATAATGCAGGCATTGGTTCTGCAGGGGCATTTCTGGAAACAACCTTAGACATATGGGACAAAGTCATTGATATTAATATCAAAGGTGTTGTGCATGGCTGTCATTACTTTCTACCAGACATGGTAGCAGCGGGTAAAGGTGGCAGCGTGGTAAATCTGGCGTCAATGGCAGCCTTTGTGGCCCCTCGTGACATGTCGATTTACGCAACGAGCAAATTCGCCGTACTCGGCTTCTCTGAGTCCTTACGAAGTGAAATGGCCGAGTACAATATTCATGTAGCGACCATATGCCCAGGGGTGATAAATACCGCCATTGTGAAAAACACCGTAATGGAAGGTAAAGCCGGACAAGGAGAGCTGCGCGACAAAGCAGTGGCAATGTACAAGCGTCGCAACTACCCGCCACAGAAAGTAGCGCGCGCGGTTTTAAATGCAGTGTTGAAACAAAAGTCTGTAGTGCCTGTGTCTCCCGAGGCATGGCTGGGTTATTACGCCAAGCGCTGGGCACCGAGTTTGGTTGAACGCTTCGGGCGCCTTGAATTGCCCTTTAATTAACACTGCGCCTTAAAAACTGTCTTTATGGAGATGACGAAATGTTAAAAAACTCTAACATAGAAAATGGCCGCCAACAGATAGAAGGCCGTAAAGTTCAATTCGACTTCAATGATACGCCCCTTTACTGGCTTAAAGATGACCCATTTTCCTCACACATATTAAATGGTTTTCATTTACTCTTACCTGCTGGAGAACGCTTTTTCTGTCGTGTATTCGCCCAAGCACTTCCCTTAATTACTGATGACGAATTACGTGAGGATGTAGAAGGGTTTATTCGCCAAGAGGCTATACATTCAAGACAGCATACAAACGCGCAAGTTTATTTAGATAGAAATGGCTACAAGTATGATGACGTAATTTCAAGAGTTGATTGGTTGTCTGAGCAGGTTTTGGGTGATGCCCCATTTGGAATACGTTACTTAAAAAATCGGTATACTAAAGATTTTTGGCTCACGGCACGAGTAGGTCTTGTTGCTGCTATTGAGCACTTTACAGGAGTCGGGGGGCAATGGGCCATGGATAATGAAAGTTGGGAGAAAAACGGTGATGCGACTATCGTTGATCTGTACAAATGGCACCTCGCAGAAGAAGTTGAACATCGTACTGTCGCTTTTGATTTATTCGAGCATCTCTGTACGACAAAGTTAGGTTTCTATGTCAGCCGCCAAGCGCTAATGGCAATTGCGTCTCCTCTATTCTTTTATTTTATTTTAGATGCTTTTCGAGTGCTTGCAAAACAGGGTGATGATAAATCTATGCAAAAGCTTGGAGCCAAACACATTCTTCATTTACTAGCTGAGTTGGAGAGGGTAGGGAAGCGTACGCAGAACGTACCAACGTTCAGCTTCCTTGTACGTGCGAGTATACGCTGGGTGAATCCTTTCTTTCATCCTTTACACGAAGGTGACACGCAACAGGCTCTGGATTATCTTGCTCGCTCCCCAGCTGCGATAGCCGCGGCCTCTGCTTGACTCACAGTATATTGTTTCATTATTGCGAGGTGATTACGCAGTAAGAAGCAAACCCTTATCATTACGCCCATCCCAATGACAGACCTGATGAAAGGAATTTGTTTATGACCAATCAAAGCTACGAAGAAATTATTTATTCACTAGAAGGTGACGTCGCTCTCATCACCTTAAACAGACCCGAAAAATATAATGCTTGGACGGGAAAAATGGCCGCCGAGCTTAAGCATGCGCTGGAATCCGCAGAAAACAACAAAGGGGTTGTTGGAATTGTGATTACGGGCGCTGGCAAAGCGTTTTGCTCGGGAGCCGATATGGCAGGGTTGCAAGCGCTTGCTGGCGGTCAAGGCGCTGGAGTTGTCGCGGGTGAAACGTCACTTGACGCTAATCCAGGTGATCCCAATATGCCCGAAGCCTACCGCAAAACCTTTTCTTATTTTGCCTCTATTCAGAAGCCAATCATCGCCGCGATTAACGGTGCGGTTGCCGGCATGTCGTTAGGAATGGTTCTATTTTGCGATATGCGTTTTTTCGCCAAAAAAGGATTCGTTATGTCTGCATTCCCCCAGCGAGGCCTAGTCGCTGAATTTTACCTCGCGTAGTTGGCGTAGATGTCGCAATGGATATATTGATGTCGAGCAGAAAGATTTACGGTGAAGAAGCCAAAGAACTGAAGCTCGCCACCAGAGTCTACGATGACGATGTGCTAGTACAAGAGTCGATAAAATATATTCAAGATCTAGCAGACAGATGTGCGCCTAGTTCGCTTAAAGCAATAAAGAGCCAGATTTATCAAGACTTAATTAAAGAACCAGCCGAAGCGCTGGATTACGCAGACAAAGCCATGCTAACCAGCTTCGGTGGACCAGACATGAAAGAAGGTGTTAGTGCTTATATGGAGAAGCGACAACCTAAATTCGCCCGCATTGGAAAGGATTAACCATCAATCAGAACGCTGAATACTCCCCTATACAAAACCTAATCTACAACATTCAGTTGAGGGAGATGATGGAAAGTGATTTAGCTCTTGTTCGGAAGGTTGAGAGGATTCGGCAGAGATTGGTGTGACTCGTTCACAATAAAAGCGAGAGGGTAAACATCGGTCTTGCGGTCGGTCATTTGAATAGATGCTCATGGAGACCATCTAAACGGAGACTGTCTAAAAATGACAGCGAATAGTCTGTAAATGACCTGATAGATGCGTTTAATTAGGAGATATTAAGTGACATAGAATGATTAAGGTAAGGAAATATGCAACAGATAACCAAAGATATTGGCCGTTTGTTAATGTTTAGTAATTCGTAGCTGAATAGAATCCGCGTTCAACAATTATTAATTAACTTTAAAGTAGGGTAGTAACATGAAATCATTATTACGAATATTTGGGCTTGCTACGGCGCTCATGATGAGTGTGGGGTTGGCTAGTACAGCAAACGCCTATGTGATTATCGGCAATAGCAAATTTGAGCTGGTTGAACATAAAAACGGCGGCTGGGATGGAGCCAAAGCTCATGCAGAGGCTAGTGGGGGTCAGCTAGCAACGTTTACCGTTGCGGAAATGGCTACCATTTTTGCTGAGCTTAACCCAGCAGCTACTGAAAAGAGTTACTTTGTCGGCCTATTTCAGGACCCAAACGGCGCTGAGCCTGATTCTGGATGGGAGTGGATTGATTCCACTATTTACGACCCTGCAATTTGGGCAGCAGGAGAGCCCAACAATGCTAATGGCAACAACAACGAAGATTGGGCTGCGACAGCCTATGCAAGTGTAGGTCTGAACGATCTTGGTTTTCACGGCGGCCCTAATAGGGTTGGTTATATTCTGGAAACTTCGGTTTCGGTTCCTGAGCCAAGTAGCCTCGCACTACTAGGTCTAGGTTTAGCGGGCTTAGGTTTTACTCGACGCAAGAAAGCGTAACAATACCTATTCATAACCAGCTTCCTGACCAGCCAATAACGGTTCAGGGAGCCGGTGCCAAAAACTTGAATACGCAGTAAATGAAGTGCTATATTATGAGTATGTCTTCTATATCAAAAGCCTTGTTTTACTCTTCTCGCGATAGAGTATTGTTTTTGTTGCGTAGCGATGAATATTATTCCCGAACAACCGGCCCTGCAATGCTCATTCTGTCATTTGAAAATGAGCTCGAAGTAGAGGATGAAGAAGGTAATAAATACCTTTCCCACAGTTATCTCGTACCACCTGGCGTTCCTGTTTCAATCAAAACAAACTACACAAAGGTCGCGCTTTGCTTCCTTAAGTTCAGCGGATCAGACTTTAAGAAGTTGATGCCTCACATGAACAGAGGCATTAACTACAATAGCCGATACAGTATCTACAGCGGTGTTAAGCTAGAAACAAAGCTGATCGAGGCCCTACAAGATGTGTGGGTCAAGCGCTATGAAGCAAACACCGTATACTCTCTACTAGCACAGTGGATTAGCACATTTGATTCAATGCACGACAAGACAATAGATTATAGTGTTGAGCCCCGCGTTCTAAGGGTCATTGACATGATACTAGACAATTCCAGTGAAAATGTCCCAGTATCGGCCCTTGCAAAAGAGGTCGGTTTAAAGCCGTCTAGGCTTTCGTCATTATTTAAGCAAACAACAGGCGCCTCCATTAGAAGCTTCCGTTTGTGGGAACGTTTTTTCAGCGCTGTTCGTTACGGGGAGTCTGGAATGTCTTTGACCGAGGCATCAGCCGCTGCCGGCTTTGCAGATTATGGCCAATGTTTTCGAGTGTATAAGAGTCTAGGCGGAACCCAGCCGCGAAACGTTAAAAAAATTACCGAGGTAAAAGTTCTTTAGTAAATCGGTGACTTGGGCATGGAAGAATCAGATATGGTGTTTGGAATTTGGGAAGTCCACATCTCTTTACGACAACGTTAGGTTTCTATGTCAGCTGCCAAGATCTAATGACAATTGTGTCTCCTCTGTTATTTTATTTTAGAGGCTTTTCGAGTGATTGCAAAACAGGACGAAGACAAATCTATGCAAAAGCTTGGAGCCAAACGCTGTCATTTTTAGACAGTTTCTGTTTAGATGGTCCCATGAGCATCTATTCAAATGATCGTCCGCAAGACCGCTGTTTTCCCACTCGCTTTTACTGTGAGCTACTGGAACACATTCAACAACGCGGGCTCAGTACAGATAACTTACTCGCGGGCACGGGCTTAATCGAGCTGCAGCTCAACGACGAAGCCTTCTTAGCCACTCAAGTAGAAACCGAGCAACTAATCATTAATGCCCTAAGGATCACGGGAGAACCAAACTTAGGTATAATTATTGGGGCTAAATTTAATTTTAGTTCCCATGGTGTGGTTGGTTTTGCCGCCTTAAGTAGCGACACTGTTGCAGACGCTTTGGACGTCGCTAATAAATACATACCGATTCTTACACCGCTTATTCAAATTGGCACTTCCTACAGTAGTACAGTGATAGATGGGGATGCATACGGCATCATTGATATTAAAACGACTGCATCCATGAATGCGGGTGTAAAACGTTTCGCTGTTGATGGCATATTGTCTAGCCTGCATGTTATGGCAAGTTTCATGTTCAGTAATGAACCGCCTGCTTATAGCGTTGAGCTAGATTACCCATTGCAGGCTTACCATGAAGAATATTTCGCGCGTATTGGTGTAAGCATCATTGGTAATTGCCAACACAACCGCATCCTGTTTCCTATCGAAGTACTAACACGTCCCATTCCCTTGGCTGATAAAAACTCTTATCGAAAAAGCATTGAGCAATGCGATGAATTACTGCAACAATTACCCAGCTCTCAATGCACTCTCAGCCCAGCTCTCAATGCACTCTCAGCCAAGCGATAAGAAAACGTTTAAGCAATACCTCCGATGGTCACTTACTCAGCCAAGAAACGATTGCCGAGGAACTCAACATGAGTCCGCGCACGTTGCATCGCTTACTTAGCAAAGAAAATACAAAATACCGCGAGCTTGTTGCTAAGGTACGAATAGATCGAGCAAAGGAAATGTTGCAACAAACACAATATAGTATCAGCCAAATAGCACATGAGCTTGGCTACACCGATGCAGCTAACTTCACTCGTGCTTTTAGGAAGTTTGAGGGGATGAGTCCTAGTGAGTTTCGTGGTGATAGTTAAAATGATGGGGCCCTACAGCTCCCGATAGATTCAATAACGCAATAACACTTATCGCTATGGCCCAAATTGAATACAACATTGTCCCAATTGAAGATTACCAACGCCTTCTTCAGGCAATACTATTTCGATAACGCTTGATAACACGCAAAAAGCAGGTCAATTAAATAACAATAACGGGCATCGTTGCCCAGCAGTTGAAGGTTACATTTTAAAAGTGGGGGGGGTATGATTAGTACAAGAGCAAGGATATTCAATTTATTCTTAAAATACGTGGTGAAACCCTTACAGGCCCATGGCTATATTCCCCCAATAATAATGCGTATTGTCTATTTTCTAGCTCATAACGTCGCCGCCCTTTGGCCTATACCTCGCTATGTGGAAATTGCTCCCGTAAATACGGTCGAAGCTAGAGGGGAGTGGGTAAAGATTCGGAATAGGCCTAGGCCTAGGAGTAAGAAGATTGTTTTTTATCTCCATGGTGGAGGCTATTTTTTTGGTTCACCTCGAACACATCGAAACCTAACCTGGCGACTTTCGAAAAAGCTGAATGTTGATGTCTTCTCTCTCCGCTATCGTTTAGCACCAAAGCACCCGATACAGACTTCTGTTTCTGATTCTATTAGTAGCTATCGATGGTTATTGAGTCAGGGTTACTGCGCGGAAGATATTGTGATTGGGGGGGATTCTGCGGGGGGGAATCTGACCTTGTTAACGCTGCAGAAAATTAAGGAACTCAACCTACCAATGCCGACGGCAGCCTTTTGTCTGTCACCACTTACTGATATGGCTTCGGAGGGTGATTCAATGGTGAGCAATGCCAAGCATGATCCGATGTTTCATCATCGGGCAATGAGATATGTAACTCGCTTTCATGCGAGGCACCATGATGACCCAAGGCACCCTGAAATTTCTCCAGTCCATTCCAATTTCGAGGGTTTCCCTCCGTTATTACTTCAAGTCGGTAGTACTGAGATATTACTCAATGACTCTGAAAGGGTGGCGGTTAGTGCTAGAGAGGCGGGGGTTCTGGTTGAATTGGCGGTTTGGCATCAAATGCCTCATGTTTTTTCTTTATTTGGCGGGATTGTACCCGAGAGCATTCATGGTATTAGGGAGATAGCAGAATTTATCGGGAAGCACTTGTTTGGAACTGTTTCATTAAATTCTGTACAACACAAAACAAAAATATTGATTGATACTATGCCATAAACGATATGCCATAAAGAACATCCCTGCCTAATGTAACACTTATCGTTATGGCCCAAATTGAATACAACATTGTCCCAATTGAAAATTACCAACGCCTTCTTCAGGCAATATAATTTCGATAACGTCTGATAACACGTAAAAGGCAAGTCCATAAAATAACGGCATCGTTGCCAAGCAGTTGCAAGGGAATTCTATGAACCCATCCAGTTCCGTTTCTACAGATAATTCGAATCCAGACTCATTTGAAAAATTAGACGTGCTCATTGTGGGCGCTGGGCTTTCTGGGATTTCTGCCGCTTATTATGTTCAAAAACATTGCCCCGATAAAACGTTTGCGGTGTTAGAAGGTCGGGAAAACCTCGGTGGTACTTGGGATTTATTTCGCTACCCGGGCATTCGTTCTGATTCGGATATGTATACCTTAGGTTATGAATTTAAGCCTTGGGCAACGGAGCAGTCCATTGCTTCGGGCCCCAGTATTCGTGAATACATTCGCGAAACGGCGCAAGAATATAACATTACTGGAAAAATTCGTTATCAGCAAAAGGCTACGGCTTTTAATTGGTCTAGTGAAAATGCCGAATGGACGGTGGATGTCGAGCAGGCCGATGGGTCGGTTAAAAAAATCCGTTCTAATTTTGTGATGATGTGTGTGGGTTATTACAATTACGAAACGGCTCACGCTCCAGATTTTAAAGGCGAGGATGATTTTGAAGGTAAGTTAATACATCCACAGTTTTGGCCGAAAGACTTTGATTATTCAAACAAGAAAGTGGTTGTTATTGGAAGTGGTGCGACGGCGGTGACTTTAGTGCCTGCCATGACGGACAAAGCTGAGCACGTTACCATGTTGCAACGAACGCCTACTTTTATGGGTGTAATTCCCACTAAAGATAGGCTGGCAAATGCGTTGAGAAAATGGCTACCAGAAAAATTGGCGTACCGAATTACGCGTACGCGAAAAATTATTTTCTTTATTTTGATGTATTCATTCAGTAAGCGTTTTCCGAAAATTATAAAGGGCTTAATGCTTAAACTTGTGTCTGTTAAATTAAAAGACAAGAGCCTAATTCGTAAGCATTTTACTCCAAAATATAACCCTTGGGATCAGCGGGTGTGCGCAGTAACCGATGGTGATTTATTTGATGGCATCAATAAGGGGAAAATTTCAGTGGAGACGGATCATATTGATCGTTTCACTAAAAGCGGTATTCTGCTGAGATCTGGAAAAGAGTTGGAGGCCGACGTGATTGTTACAGCGACGGGTCTAAAACTCAGTGATCCATCGTCTTACAACGTTTCTGTGGATGGTAAGATGAGTGATTTTTCACAGCGCCTCGTATACAAGGGTATGATGTGCAACGATATCCCTAACTTGTCTGTGACCATGGGATATACCAATGCATCTTGGACTTTAAAAGCCGATTTGATTCATGCTTATTTTTGCCGGTTGATTAATCACTTGGATAATAACGGTCTGGATTATTTTGTGCCGGTGAATAAAAACCCTCAGCTTAAAAAAGAAGCGGGTATTGATTTTCAATCGGGTTATGTGCTTCGAGCTTCTAGCTATTTACCCAAACAAGGTGATCAAAAACCTTGGAAGCTAGACCAGAACTATGTTATGGATTTAATGAGCCTTCGCTTTCGCGACATTCACGATGATGCCATGCAGTTTATGAAGGCTGGCCAGAGTGTTCCTACCTCTGTTGAGGTTGATGATATGCCTGTGGATGGGGTTGCCAACAATTAATGGTTTTCCTAAGTCTGTGTTGTGGGATCAACCCATCCCAAAGGCATGGTAGGTGGATTAACGTATTGCTCATCTAGTGGTTCTTATTCCGGTTCTGTCGTAATTTTTCCCTAGGAGAAATCAGCAGAATTCCTGGGCGTAACTATGCCGCCAAAGCATAAAATTGTTCAACTGGTGTCACATGTCTTTGAGAAGAATTTCGTTGTTGCCCTTTTTTTAACATAGCTACTAACTCTATTCCCTTCAATGTTGCTTGTGCGCACCTAAAGTTTTTGAACCCTAACATCGAGTTGGTAATCCGTTTGATGTTACGATAGTGTTTCCCTCTTTATCGACTGCCCGATAATAGTAGCGCCATTGGCCTTTGAAAGAGATTATGTATTGCTCAATTGGGGATGAATTGGAAATAACATTCTAACATACCGTGCCTGAGCTACCCGAGATGCGACGGAACCGTTTTTTGTATTTGGGGTAGTACACTCTAAGGTGCGATAGCGGCCAACAATTTGTTTGAATCTTAGTCATCTCCACTGACAGCATTCAGTTTGTGCTTCTGTCGTCTAGGTGAAGAAGAGGTACCATACTTTTATGTAACACGCCGAACACCACCAACTGCTGGTTATCGAGTGTGTAGTAGATCACATGACTGACATAAGGAAAGTTGAATACCTCTTCACCTACTTCCAATCGCTTTTTTCCAATAGTTGGTGTTTCAGATAAAGCTAATATTGTTTGTCTTAACTCTGAAAGATATTTTCGCGATTGATTTGGCCCCCACTGCTTCACTGTATAACGACGAATATCTATGAGATCAGATTGAGCGTCTGAAGTTAGCCGATAGCCTGGTGCACTAGTCATATTTTCCCGCTTCTAGCTCATCAAAAAATTGCTCTCCATCTATAGTGTGGCCATCGCGAATATCGTCTTTCGCTTTAGTTGCTTTGGATTGCAATAAACAGAGTTTTAACGCTTCCATGTTTTCGTATTCTTCTACGGAAATGACAACAGCAACCGGCTTACCATTCTTGTTGATTTGAATCGGCGCTCGTTGAACCTTCATTAACATATCACCAAATTGGGTTTTGGCATCATTGGCTGATAGTGTCTGCATGATAAAATCCTCTAAATCGTTCGATTCGTTCATTATAATCGATTCGGTCGATATTCTCCATAAGATTGCGGTTCTTAGATGGTATCACTCGTTATGTAAATTTCATGCTACGGATCGTGCTTCGAGACCGTCATTAAACTAGTTTAATAATACCTACTTTTATTCCAGCCACTGTTTTTTGTATTTGGACAGTGCAACCGGAGTGACCCCCAGGTAGGAGGCGATATGATACTGCGGAATACGTTCCAGATAATCGGGAAAGTTGCGTACAAATTGCTGGAATCGCTGCTTGGCGTTCATGGTGAGTAGCTCCGCCTCGCGTCGTTCATTGCGAATCAGCATCATTTCACAGCTGTGCAGGTAGAGTCGCTGCCAGGCCGGGTTTCGTTCTGAACAAGATCTCAGGCCCACCAGGTCAAGCTCCACTAGTACGCAGGGCTCAAGGGTTTCAATGCCGAAGCGGCAAGGTTCATCCAGGATGGCGGCACTGAGGCTGCCGACCATATGGTTGCTACTGTAAAAGCCCTTGTTGAGCTCCTTGCCCTCGGGAGTAAGGTAGTAATAGCGTACCAACCCTTTCACCAGGAAAAAGTTCTTGGTCGACTTCTCACCAATGGGCTGCAGGGTGTACTTTTCGTTGACGGTTTTAACCGTGAGGTGGTAGCGTAACATCTCCCATTCATCCAGGGGAAAGGTCACCAGCTGGTCATAGTGGCGGTGCATGGCCGTGAGCGCGCTTGCTTCAATACTAGGGTTCATGGGTCAATTAGGACCCTTATCATAAATCGTATCAAGCTGAGAGAGTTGTAACATGTCGCACCTGTTTAGTCTTGTACACAGCGGCCCATTATACACAGTGATGAAATCCAGTGGGAACGGGTGATTTCAGATTCATAGAGATAGGAAAACGATGAGTGGCACTGACCTTGGGAGCACCGCTTCTGGAAAAACTGTCTCGTCACGGATCGCTCAGCTTTTTTTACAGTTGTCAGACGATCTGGGCGTTGACCGTGATCAGCTGATCGCCAATGCAGACATAGACCCGATCTGGCTGGAAAACCGGGATGTCTATATGCCGGTTGACGCTCTCTACAATCTCACTAAACAGTTAGCCAAATTGACGGGCAACGAGGATATTGGTTTGTGGGCCGGGCGAGCCAGCTTTCTTAACCAGGCTAGTCTATTACAGTATCTCTCCGCTATCTGCAGTCACTTTCGTCAGTGGCTGAACATGATGCCCAGTTCGCTTGAAACAGTGGGGGCTATTGGTGAAGCCGTTGTGGTTAAGGAAGGGGATACACTTCGCACCGAGTGGCGCCCCACGGTTCCGGTGGAGGTCAGTGGTCGTTATATCACTGATATGATGTTGAGTATGAGTCAATGCCTACTTAACTCGGTGTGTTATAGCCCGGTACCGGTTCCCAAGGTTTATTTTAACTATCCAGAGCCTGACGATACGACTGTCCATCGCCAGGTCTTTGGTGGTCAACTGGAGTTTGACCAAGCATTCAGTGGCCTGTTTTATCCTGCGGCCGCACTGGAGTGGCCGATTATAAAAGTGTGGGATGAAAAATCCCCATTAGCTAAAGACAATCTGCTCAGCATTATCGAAAAGGGCAGTAGCGATGGTTTTATGCGACGGGTTAGGCGTTGTATTGTCAGGGCACTGCCCTCCGGTGCAATGACTATCGATACGATTGCAAACGAGCTGGCGATATCTCGCCGGACGCTGCAACGCCGATTATCCGAGCGCAATGAACTGTTTGCCAATATCGTGCAGGAGTTGCGTTCGGCAATGGCTGTTCGCTTATTGGTCGATCAACAGATCCCAATTACTGAAATCTGGCACGAAAGTGAGCCCACGTCCGACAGGTCTTTCTTTGCAAGATAGTATGGAGAATCTTTTCTTATGAGGGAAAGCAAATGACGGCAGGCTATACGCTCGCTGGTGCGCCCTTAACTCTAGCACCTTTCGATCCATTCAATGTATTGGATTGGTCGTCTATTCGGTCTAGAGTCAAAAGACTGCAAATGCGTATTGCAAAGGCTGTGCGAGATTTTTTATCGCACACCGGGTCTTAGATTAGGCCTTTGAGAGGCTTGAGCCGAGTGAGGGGAAACTTTCCTGCTCGGTTCTTAGGAGAGTGGCGGCCGGTAACGGTCGCTGCTTATCCGACTAATATCGTTGAGCAAGATCACCGGCGAAGAAAACGAATTACTCGACCTATGTTAGGTTTCAATAACTTTCATTCTGCACGAGCTACATTGGTTGGAATAGAGCTTATGGCAATGATCAATAAAGGTCAGATGAAGAAGACTATGTCGGGTTCTTTGTCGGCAGCAGAACAATGTTACGCGCTAGCTGTGTAAGTCGAAAACCGCTTTACTACTTTTCACGGCAATCGAACTATTTGCGACGAAACCCAATATAGTGATGCTTATACAGTTCGGCCTTTACCAGACGCCGCGCGCTCTTGATCATCCGCATGAACATATGCTTTATCAGTAGTGGAGAGTTGATCATGCCCAAGGTCTGCCGAAAGATCTTTCAGCGGTCTAATTTCCACGTCCATGGAAGCTCCAGTATGTCTTAGCCAGTGAGTTGATGTTGCCAGTAGTATCTTTGAATCCTTCTTAAACCCATCTTCTGCTAACTTTGCACTTGCAGAATCAAACACAGCTTGAGCAGCTTGTGAAATAGCCCTTGCCTGTAACCCTGGACTTTTTTGTCGAATTGGTTGGAGTAGGGCAGTTGACTCGTCAATGGTAGGTAAGCCTTCAAGGCCACGACTTTCACGATAACGGCGCAAATAGACTAAAAAATCTTCTGGCACGCTAACTTTACGTTTTTTGTTGCCTTTACCAAAAGCAGTGAACCACCAATTACCATCACTATCTGAATAGAAATTTCCCATAGTGGGAGTCCAGTTTTTCCGATAAGACAGTTCACTCATTCTTAGGTACAAACTTTTCATACATGCGACAATAAACAAATGTCGCTCCCATACAGGCTCACTATTGGCTCGTGCCTTCGTGGCTTCCAGAACGTATTCCCATTGAAGTGAGGATAACCTTTTGACACCTTCATTAGTCACATCAACGACCAAATAAGGTGAGCTTTTCTTGACAGCCTGAATTGGGTTGCCGAAAGCGTATTCATCATCCACTAAAAAGTTATAGAGCACAGACAGATTCGAAAAAACCTCCACAATGGATTTGTGTTGTAATGAGTAGTTTTTCTTTTCCAGTTTTAGGGTTTTTCCTGCATTATTGTTCTCGTATTCTTTTCGTTCAGCTTTGCTAATTCTAACAACAAAAGGGCGCCATTCCTTTGTAGGGACTTTAATGCCGTTCTTTAACATGAAGCGTCTTTTTATCTGTAGCCCGATCCAACTTTTTGGTGGTTTTACCACAAAATCAATATAGTCTTCGATATCTCGCTTTTTTAAGAATGCTATTGACCTTTCTTTGACAGTCCATGCCCATAATAAAAAGCGTTCAGATTCACTTCGAAAGGCATTGTAGGTAGCTTCGCTTTTTCGGCATTTACTCCATAAAAATCCTTTCACATGTTGGTAGTCTTCCATGGCGCCAGGTACGAGATTGTTTGTGGCCTCAACATATTTATGTACAGAAGGTGTGTCATGTGGAAAAAGTTCGTCACGGTCCATTTGATAGAAATGACTATACGCATCAAATAGGGGCGTTGCAGAAAAGGCCTTAGACATTATCAGGTCCATGTAAAAATTGAGATATTTATATCTGGTTAGTATAGCGTACCATCCTCTTAATACCAATAGTGTGAACTATTGGTATTAAGAGGGGAATTGGAGTTATTAGTTTAAATAAGTTTTTTTACAGATAGTCACCGCTTATTATCAGGACCAATTGATTCAAGCCAGTACCGCGCTGGCGGTAAATACAGGTTTTGATTCCATCTATTGTAGATCTTCAAATTATTACTTATCCATCAACCCAAGTGCTTGATCCAAAGCCGCTAAGCGTTTTTGATCAAGGGTGTGCTTGTAATTCACAACATCCATGTATTTAACATTCCGATGGTTACCGGCCTGATGATAAGGTATAGCCTTTTCATCCATCAACTTAATAAAAGAAGAAGGACATGTTAAGAAGATTCGATCCTTCTTGGGAGGTAAGTTTTGCACGGACAGGTATCAGTTTGACTACATTGCCTTTACCTAATTCTGTGAGCACGTCCACTAAAAAACATAACGCGCTGGAGGGAAGATCCATTGTTTGTGCGAGACCTGCTTTATCAATGACAGAAAACTGTTGGGTGTCCATATCGGCGTCAATAAAGTTTGCTAATACTCGACTGCTAATTTTGGCTAAAGCAGCTTCTTCTACCGTTGGCACTAATCCGTGAAAAGCATTCATGATCGCTATTTCCTGATTTAATAGTATACCTTTCGTTTTTACATCATCACGTTATACAAGAACATCTACGAGACCAATTCAAGTATCGATTAGCTGGTTCTACCCTTGCCACATCTTAGTCACTAAAGGCTAAACGGTAAGGCTATCCTGGGAAAACATAGAAATACTTAGTAAAAACAACTAGTTATCTTTAAATATGGGTAAAAACAATCAAATATCCTAAATCACCCTAAAAAGGATTACAGCTATATTTCTAATAATATCACGGTAAAAAACTATATATTTCAATAAGATAAGCTATAACTATTGGAAATCAACCCTCTAGATCGTCGCTCACCCATATAGGTATATGTCTGAAACAGGGTCGTAGGCCGCGTGATATCTACGTTTAAAGGAGCAGTGTTAATGCGCATCATCGCGTACATACGTAATCATTTTGAGCGTTACGCTTATCATGCTCAGCCAATTTTCTTATTTTTCCCAGATGAATGACGCTCTCGTAGGTCACTGTCGATGTAACGATCTGTTGTGTGCATGGACGCATGACCTGCATCATCCCTAACGTGCTCCCTTGGGCGCACTTTAACATCTTCTGAAATTCCTGTATGTCTAAGCCAATGCACGGTCGCTGCTTCAAGCTCAGCCGCATCGTTATCAAAGCCTTCATCACGCATACGTTGAAAAGAAAGATCAAAACAGTTTTGAACGATAGATCTTATTTGTCGAGTACTTGTTACCGGCCCATTGCCAAGGTTCTTTGGGATTAGCGGCGCTGTATCATCCGAAGTCGGTAACGCAGTTAACCCTAGTGATCTCCTAAAGCGCTTTAAGGCCTTTAGCATGTCATCTGACACAGTAACGATTCTACTTTTATTTCCTTTACCAACAACATGCAACCACCAGTTACCATCCATATCTTTTCTAAAGTCGCCCATGACTGGTGTAGATCGCTCATCGGTAACCAGTTCAGAGATACGAAGGTACATACCGTACAAGCAATTCATTATGAATAACGTGCGCTCGTGACGTTCATTCTCGTTAGCCAACATTTCAGTGGTTTCTAATACAAAATCCCATTGAAGATTACTTATTCGACGAACGGGTGTTTTGGTGGTTCTTTTTTTAATAAATTTACTTTTTTGTCGAATAAGCATAACAGGGTTTGATTCTGTAACTTCTTCTTGAATAAGAAAGTTAAAAAAGGAAGATAAAACAGAAAACATTGCACGAATGCCTGGTTGGGATAACACATACTTTTTCGGGTTTGGTCCATGGCCATGTTTATGGTCGATCTTTGATGCGCTAACAACAAACGGTCGCCAATGTAAATTTACTTCGCGTTGGTTATTTCGAGTCGTGAATCTCGAAACGTTTTTAGTGCCGATCCACGCTAACGGAGGCTTTTGACAGAATCGAATGAATTCTTCAATGTCGCTACGCTTTAGGTTAAGAATGGATTCTCGCTTAATTACCCAGGCCCACTGAAGCAATCTTTCTAGCTCGCGTCGATAAGCGTTAAAGGTCGATGAGCTGCCGTTATAGCTATAGATAAACTTCCAGCTATATTCGTAATCAATCTCATAGCCAACGCCTAGGTCTTGGTTTGGAACTGGAAATGTTTTGAGATTAAAAGGGTTCTTAATATGCTCAAGATTATCAAATATAGGTCTCGGTGGAATAGATTCGGGCTTTATAGCGGCAGTATTCAAGTTATTGAGCCTTAACGTGATTAAACTAGGTGTTGCTGAATAGTAGCGTTAAAACAGCAACTTAGCAATATTCCGATAATCACATTTATCGGAATATTGCATGGTATCAATCAATATAACCTCGGGTATAATCCCGCCAAATAAAGAAAAAGCATGAGGCATTTGAGGCCAAACAGCCAATTCAACTTACTAGCGCTAATTTGGGAACCCACGTCCCCCAGAAAATAACCCTTCCTCAGTTGGAAGGGTTATTTTTACTAAAATACATGATAACAACCGACTGACTGTTCATAGAAGCATTAACGGTAACCCCCCCCCACTATTATTTTTAGCATTTAGCCATTTCACCTCAGGTGGGCCATAAGGAGCCTGTCCTGGTTCGATCCATTGTGAATATACCGTGCTCCCAAACTGATTAAAGTTTTCCAAGCGAATAGCTAAATCATACCGTTCATGTCTAGGTTTACCCCGATGATTTGCAATCATAATACTGATATCACCGTTTGTATGGCGTGTTACCGTTGACCATACATCATGATCAGGGGCATGCCCGCCTGCCCGAATTTTTAACTGCTCTTCACCTAACTGCGACCAGAAATCTAAGGCGTTCCAGCGCTGATCCCCAATGCCTTGAAGATTAAGCAATGCGTGTAAACGATTCGTAGGTTCGTGCTTAAAATACAGCGTAAATACATTGGCGAAATCGAGTCCGGCCTCTTGCATGGCACTGAGGCCTGAGGCGATCAAGGATCCACCTTCGTGATTATGGGTCCGCTCGTCCTCTCCCCCCACGAGTATACTCCATTCCGCCAAGCCTAATTTTTTATCTGGGTACAAGGTCTTTAGAGTGCTGATTTGTTCAAAATAGAGTGCTGCAGATGTTTTGCTGTTTGTTCTTTTTAGGAAAAAATTGACCATGGAATCAATTGGGTCACCAAACTCAAACTCGGACCTCCCCTTACCGATAAAGGGATAAGAAGCATAGTAATTCCAAAGTATACCTTCCAAATCGAAGTCGTTCACTTCTGCGGCAGTCACCATGCTCTCAATAAGTTCATAGTCGATATTACCCGGTCCCTTAAAAAAAGATGGCACCATACTTGAGGTAGCTGCGGTAAATAACGTTAAGTCGAGGCCCGTATCATTCTCAACCCGTTGCAACGCTAAACCGAAGGGAATAAATTGCTTGTTGATAAATTCTGGCCAAAAGCCTTTGTACCAAATATAGAAATCCGGTTCTACCCATGGATAAAAATATTTGACGGGTCTTTTTCCCTGATGGATACGATCCTCAGTAACTAAACGTATAATATACTCGATGGCATTGCCGTATTCTTCAGCATTCTCTGGCGGTCGCTGATCTGGCGTGTCGCCAAAAATAGCCTCGAGAATACCTGAAGGCTGTCTCACCATACACTCTGGCGTTCCACTAAAATCCAATATGGGTTCACCACCTAATGAGTGAATGTCATCAATACGATTTTGCAGTAACGAACGATGATACTCGGAATAAGTTCCTGTGGCACATTGATAGACCGAGGTCATTGCAGGAACCTTTACGATAGAAACAAATCCAGGGCCCATCTGATCCAAAACATTTTGAACCATCGCCTCATTCTGTCCTCCATGAGGAAAATGAGAGAAATCGTTTAACCTCTGATTTATTGTTCGGATTGAAGGGCCTTGCGCATCAGCACTCACGTCAACCTTAAAGCCTGGCTCTAGCAAGATAGCCATGGAATACGCCCTCAGGGAAGGTAGTGCCAGTAAGACAAGAAACGATAGAATGTACAGTTTATGGCTACATTTTTTTGTAACGTTAAGCATAATAAATTCTCTATTGGTTGGCAGGTTGAATCGTAAAGTGATGCACTTCTGGGGTGGTGCTGGTGATTATTGAGATAACCTCACTGCCGCTGTCCCAGTCATAGCTCCAGGTATCATTTTTATCATTGCGATTACAGTTCCTCATATTTATTTTGTCAGTAAGGTTATATGACACTCCTTCATGCAGTGTAAATGGGTAAGCATGTGGCGCGTAAACCAACCTCTTCGTGCCAGCTCGACTGTCTTCAATGGGCGGCAAGCGCGAAGACACACCAAAAGCAACGCCAACTGCTTGAGGTTCATAAAATATCCATTTGTTATCGTCAATCTCTCTAATGGCAGGGATCAACCGGTCATACATTGTTTTAAGGTGGGTAGGTTCAAAATCTCTACTAACGGTTGTGACAGGGTTACCTGAGTAGGGTTCATTCATCAGATCATACCCAATTACCTTTGGGTTGCCTTTAAAGCGTTCCACCACTTTGAGCCACGCGGCTATATAGTGATCCTGTAAATAATCTTGTTGATCATAAGACCAGAAACTCAAAAACGCAGCAGCAACCTTGGGGCTAATGTAGCTTAACCTTTGAAATATGCCCCTCCTATAAAAGCCAAATAGTAAAAGCAGAATTATTCCTCCCCGAATGGAACCGCCATAAGAGTGATCAGGCATATCAACAGGTTCCAAAAAGAAATTACGCTCCTGACTTTGGCTCAACAATGGCGAGCCATCATCTCTGGCTGCCACGCTCACGTTATTATCACCTTCATGAAGCTGCTCAGGATGTACTTCAAGAATATCTTGGTTGTTCTCGATAGTTTTTCCGTTAATAGTCCAGGTATAACCCAGTACATCGCCTTTGTTTAAATCTAAGGCATTAGCAGTAAAAATGACGGGGCCCCGCTCGGCGCGAACTCTTGTTATCCCCTCTCCCACTTGAGTCATCACCAAGTCTAATTCAGGAGCAATATTAATTTCATAGCTGACTGAATCCACATCTACAACAGGATCAACCTCAAGCATTTTGTCTATATTGTCGATATCGTGAACCGTATGCAGTCCTCCCCATCGGTACAGTTGCTGCGCTAATTTGTAACTTTCTGCACCAGAAAATACCAAGGCTCGCATTTTATTCAGTTGAATCTCAAGAGATTTAACCTTTGAATAAAGATCTTGCTTACGCCAGGCGGTTGTTGCCCACACTATCCACTCAGAAGTACTACGCACTGTATTAAGTCGTTTAACACTTCCCGTTGAATGCCCTGAGCTTATTAGTACCGGTTTCAATACCTGAGGGCTTTCTTGATCAGACGACTGCAACCGTGTTAACCACCATGTGTTCAGTTCTTTGTAGCGATTGGAAAAAAGCTCATAAGGCAGCCCCTGTCGATCATTCAGTCCAAATTGATTGTTTTCATGAATTTGAGCATCTTCTAAATCTAGCGGTTGATCCGCCCAGGCGTAATATTGAATGCCGACAATTTGATCGCTTTGTAAATAAAGATCATAGAGTGATTCTAAAAACTCGGTACGATTTTCCTGGTCTGGATGCACCGCAAAGTTACCCGGTTCATCATTATTGTGCTCTGTATTATCACCAACAATGCCAAACTCTACCCACATGGGTTTATCACCGATGACCTGCTGGATATCTGAAACCAAATCACTGCCAAAACCGGTAGATAACAAACCATCGGTATAGCCCCCTGAACATAGCAACAACAGGGTTTCGGCAAACAAATTCGCCCAGTAGTTGGTGGGAAAAGGGTTTACACTATAAACATCCATATATTTTGCGGCGGCTCTTGCCACAGACTTACTACCAGACATTAGAACCTGCTGATCCCCTACAATCAAATGATTGGGAGCATGTTCTCTTAAGATACCCTGTAGAGATTTGTAATATTGAGTGGCAGCGAACCCTGCAAATTTTTCTTTAAGCGCTGCCTGATGCGCTGTCAGCAGCTTGCTTTTATCCCAGGACGCAAAAAACAATCCCTTAATGATGCCTTTAAGTAAAAATTCTGCATCATATGTATTTCCTCCTGAATTCTGTGGAATGCCAAAAAACGATTCAGGGCCCAGCCAATTGAGTAGCGTAAGTTCTTCAAAATTGTCTAAGTCTGCCTTCCAATGCTTATTCAGTTGTTCAATATCATCATTATAGTGATCACGCATAAACTCCACTAATGCGAGTTTACCCGGTGCGTTTTCTGCTTTACGCATATAGTCATCAAACACATGGTATTGACTTTTATGATCGGGAAACCAATGAGCCTCCAGACCATAACTGAAACCAATTACATTAGGTGCATCCTTATGCATTTCCAATTTTGGTATTAGGATCTGTCTTTGATATTCCAGCCATTGTGGATCAAAGAAATCGGCCACGCCCTCACGAGTCATATGTTGCGGCCATATATTTACAAAATAGGGCATGCTGTCGGGGTACCCCCTTGTCCACTTAGCCTCACTTAACGGTTGTAGGGGTTTAACGTCATACATGCCAACCGTATTAAACCCCATACCTTGAGTTGCTTGAGCATATGCATAAGGGTCATACTCCTGACCATCAGGCCCAGCCCTCTGGGTGGCACTGGTGCCAGATGGCGAATTCATAAAGAATGGATGGCCTTCAGGAGTAATAAACCACCAACGCTTGTCAATTTTTTCCACACGAAAAAACCCCGTGGCTTCGCGCTGTATACCTAACCACCCTCCGTATGGGTCAAACGCTGGACCATCAATACCATCACCGTTTTGATCAATACCATCGACGCTTGAATCTTTGGCTGCAGGGTGTATCTCAGGGTTGTTATCATCCGGATCAGAAGATTGCCTTAGGTTTCTTATATCCAGAGGACCGCTATCTACCCTAACGCCATAACCATCGCCATCGTTGTCTATATATGGCGAAAAGTCAGGCGAACCTTTTGTTTGTTGTGTTATGAACATTGTGAGTAACAGCGCTATTAAAACGGATACAGGCTTGTTTTTATTCATTTTTTGCCTTTGCAGTGAGGCTTCTGGGGACATTCGTTAGAAGCATTTCTTGGAGATCTGTTTCGACCTATTTTGACGACTTTGCCTGGCGGCTTCCTGTCAATTCTTAAAAATGAACTGACCAAATCTTGGAATTTGGGTAAAAAAACGGTATTTATGCAAAAGAATCGACCAAATGTCACTCAACAGAGCATAGGTGACGTTGTTCTGTGTTTAGGGGAAAATTGTTTCTGCATGGCTTGATGGTGCTTTGATCTAAGTGCAGTGTAACAAGCCTGATGGTACTACCTACCGAAGAGCGGTTTAGTCCTTATAAACATGGCTGTCATTTTGGTACAAACCAAACTGGTGTAACTATTCCAAATGAGGTTCTATTTGGGGTCTGAAGTCCAATGGAACGAATGTGTGGTACACAGCATATTGTAGTGGTCAAGTAAAACGGGCTAGGGTTTAGTAGTTCATCCAATAAAATTCTTCTGCTGTATTTGGGCTATTACCATTGTTGTGCCTGTGGGGCCGAGTTTGACTGTAATTTGATCTGAATGAAACATGACACCCTTAGGCTTTCCTCTTGATTCAAATGCCATTATTAGTGCTTTGCTGGTTAGCTCGCTATCGGGAGATAAAGACATTGTCCAGCTAATTGGTTTTCTTGAAAATAGGTCGAGTACCACCGCCAAATATGCCCAGCGTGTTCCCAACCAAATATAGGTTACATCACCACACCACGCTTTATTAGGCTCACTCACATCAAATTCACGATCCAATATATTAGGCACCGCTAAATGTTCATTGTTTGCCTTTTTTAAGATTTCCTTCTCCTCTTCAATACGAGCAATATTTTTTCCAATTCACAAATTTTTAACTGGTCTGGTGACATTGGTGTGGCTTTGTGTCACCTAATCGTTAGTGAGATGATGATGACATCTCTTGTTCGGTGGCCAAATTCACTATGCCACTACAGGGAGCACCCTCCTCTATTATTCGTGATTAGAAAAACCAGCCTTATTGAAATATTTTGGCATAGATATTAGATTGGCAAACCGGTAGGTCGCACCATAGATATAACATTAGGATTTTGTATTGGTTACAAGCGGATAATTCTTTAGCCGCGTTTGGAAAAATAACATGACTCTTTGTACCCCTCTTACCTGGTTTTCCATTGTTGCCGAGTCACATTTAGCCGTTAAGAGAAGGTTAATTATAAGGTCACCGTTCAACCATCTAGTGTAAATCTTCTAATAATTATAGATGTTTTCTTTACGAACAAATAAATTATGCTAGGTTTAAGAAGTGAAAATTAAGATAAGGAATATTGATAGATACCTTCGGGTAGCTGTTGTTGGTATATGTTTTATACACGCCTATATTTTGGGTGCACTGATATTTTGAGGTGAAGGGAGTCTTATATAAAGTCTGATCATTTGGTTTCTCGTATATTTTAAATGATTGAATTTATCGTAGATAGAAATTAATTATATGATGTTGACAAGACGTTTAGAATCCAAGCAGCGAATGACCAAAAAACACTAGGTGTGAATCTTTGGAAGTTTTTTTGTATTAGTTAACCCGTACCTGCAACCATGCCCTATTGGGACGTAAATTTGGAAAATTCATGGCGTTTTTTTGTGGTTAAAAACACCCTCAATATTAATATACTAAATGCGATATTTTCCCTATCCAATTACATTAGTAACACACTGGTAATGAATATTTGGTTTATTTATGGAGATCATTGAAATGACAAAAATAGCAATATACGAATATAATGAGACTACAAAGAGCTATGTTATCCCTGGTGGAGTGACTTGTACCTTGTCAATATGGGATGACTGCATTACGGCTCTTAACGCCCTTTCCGTTAATTTTCGTCCTGGTCAGTTCCCTGGGCAGACTGTCCGCGCCCCTGGTGCGTGGTCGACTCCAGCGCTTAATATAGGTGCCGCGGCAGTAAGTACTCGATATACTGCGTCTGTGTTGGGAGACCCTCATGTTCATGGCGGTGCAGGGGTTAACCATCGCGCGGCTATAGGTTGCGTAACTAATAGCGCACCGCCAGTTGGAGGCGATTACCCATTTATGGAAATATACATCGGCCAATTTAGTTAGCCAAAATAGTACAAGTGTATTCGAACTAAACTCCAAACATAATAAATCGATTGCTTTCAGAAGCTGCTCTAATGATTTTTCTTGCGTACTTACTTATTAATGCATGCCATTAATAAGTAAGTACGCAAGAAAAACAAGAATCGTGTAATTACATAATTTATTTTATATCCAAACAAATATTTTTGATATCTAAGTTCCGATATGAAAGTCAGTAGCTTCCTGTTTTTTGGGGTATGCAATCGAAACGAAGTGATAATTCTAAAGGCCTTATAATAACCTAGGAAACCTGCGGTTTGGTATAAATTAACCCACATCAAATTGATGGTTTATTACTGCTATTGGGATGATGTTGGCAACCGTAATTATGGATTAGAACTCAGGTTCGAGTAATGACAAAAAATCACATCTACATGTAAATACATCTACGAGAAAAATCACTCATTTGACGAATACCGCAAACGACTTTGATTTACGATATTTAATAGCAAGGTTTTCAAATCTCGATAATAATATAAAAATTGGTGATAAAATATGGATGTTAGCACAAGAGAAAAACAAGTTGTTTTTCTAATTGCCTCTGGCTGTAGTAATAAAATAATTGCTAAAAAACTGTTTGTTAGTTGCAACACCGTAAGAAAGCATCGTCAAAATATTTACAAAAAACTTGATTCCAGGAACACATCAGCTCTTATTGCCGCTGCAATAGATAAAGGTGTGTTAACCACTATAGATTTAGAGAGGCTCGAAGTAATTAAAGAACCCATTACATTAGTTGAAGCAAGCTCTCGTGAACAAGATATTCTGAGATTAGTCGTGCAGGGGCTTGCACCAATGGAAATGGCAGAAAATCTAGGGGTAAAGTATTCAACCGTACGTAAACACATAGAGAACATCTACGATAAATATAAAATCGACAACCAGGCACAACTGACAATCATTGCTCGCTACGCAGTAGCCTAGATAATAGAGAATCATCAAATATCTATGAATTTTGAAAAAATAAAAAGTCTGAATTTGTCATCAAGTCTATCTGCGGCTATGAAGGTCATTTTAACCATTAGCTTGTTAGCACCTGTGCTTCTATGGGTAAAACACCTAGAAGTTATAAACTTAGACTCCAGGGCGTTAAACTCACGCTCCCCCTCCAAATCGTCTAACCTAGGTAAAACTAATCGACCTCATTCTAGGGGAATCGATGTTTCACATTATCAAGGGGTTATAAACTGGGGTAAGGTCGCACGCTCAGACATTAGCTTCGCATATGTTAAGGCAACGGGCGGAGAAACTTTCACTGACCCTCAATTCCATAACAACTGGAACCTAATTAGAACAACTAAAATCTATCGTGGAGCGTATCATTTCTTCTTTGCCCATGACGATCCAAAAAAACAAGCCGATCATTTTCTCAGTACTATTGGGGATCTACGAGAGCAAGACCTGCCCCCTATGCTGGACGTTGAAATAAGCGATCACGAATCACAAAAAAACATAGAAAAAAGAGCCTTGATATAGCTCAAGGAAGTCGAAAAGGCAACTAAACGGACCCCCCTTATTTATACCGATAGCAGTTTCGGTAGTGAGATGTTAACCAATCCAGAATTTGCACGTTATCCTTTATGGATAGCTGATTACGGTAAGGGAATTTCCCAATTACCATCACCATGGAATCACAAAGGGTGGTTGATCTGGCAATATTCCCAACAAGGCGAGATAGATGGGATCTCAGGCGATGTTGACCTAGATAGATTTCACTCAGATACAAGCACTTTAAAAAAGTTTGTTGATGAATCACATACCCCTGCGCCCTTTGCTGACCTATTGATATTAAAAGATTTGAAATCTTATGAGTGATAGTTATCTTATTGTTCCATTAGAGCTAGAAGTTCTAAATCTACCCGCTGCTCAAAGTGTAATATCTGAAATGGCCGATTTCAGTCGTTTACCGTGGTCGGATGGCAAGGCTGACTACAATACCGCTACGCCATATTTAGGAGAGGCAGTCACTGCACCCCCTTTTCAAAACCAAAATCTAAACCTATCCTCCGGGCTGCATTTACATTGGCTATTACCCAAGGCGCTACGGACGTCTCAAAACAAGCAAGGTAAAGTAGCTTTTCCTGCAGCACCCGACCGCTGGTTAGTTAGCCGAACCGTTGCTAACAGCACAATACAATGGGTTATCGAAAGTGACTACATGAGTGAGAAATGCAGCACCTATAATATGGATGCAATCACCGTTCCTGTACTACGAGAAAATGTTAATTCCGCAACAACGCAACCTTACATGTACCTTGGGCGTCAGTTACCTTTGGCAGAATGGATAGCTGAGAAAAATTGTACCAAAAACAAGTATTGGAAAGATGTTCAAGGAGGCGCGGACTTTACAGCGATGGGGTATGGTGAGGTTTCATTCAGCACGTTTTATCCAAATTGCCGCTCAGTGTTTGGCTTATTCGATCATGAAGCACCTCCTAATGCTAGTTACGAGGTATTGGGATGGTACTCTTGTGATGAAGACGACATTCTCAACGGTAAAACTAATGATGATATTGAGTCACAACTTAAATGGCACATAGCCAATGGGGGCACACCAACCCGATCACTATATTACGGAATAGTCGATACCAGCGACCTAAAAGCATCAACTCCACCAGAACTATCACAAATTGCGGTAGGCAATTCAGGTACAGAGGCCCTTTCCGCCTACCTTGCTAACGTGTTAAGCGTGTCAGAAAAACCGAATATTGAGGATCAACTAGAAGCAATTCTATTGGGGGGTAAGATCCCTACGAGTAGCGTAGATGCAGGGCCTAATTTCGAAGAAGCGCGGCACCAAAAGGGCTTTGATGTTGATGATGCAGGCCCGCTGTGGACGTTAAAGAAACACAAACTCAATACTACCAAAGATTCTACTTCTTCAGTCACGGCGTGCAGTGATCTACCCGTTAATCTAGCCACCCTCCTCGATGATCTTAATCAAGCGCAATCTGCATACAACCGTCTGGAGAATGAATTAGGGTCATTTAGTTTTCATTTATATTCCGATTGGTATAAGTACATAATGAGTTGCTACCCACCACCCGGTGACAAAGGCAACTACCCAGACATCGATCAATTACAACGATTTATTAGCTTGACTTCGTTGAGCAACGTTGAGCAATCACAAAAAGCCCTTGGTCAACTGAACATAGAAAAAGCTGACGGTAGCTTTACAGTTTCCGCTACTGAAAGCTGTTCCAAAGCGGGTGCTATCGCGACTAGTTTTAGATTACTGAACATTGCAATTAAATCACTCAACCATACTATTGCTGCATCTGGATACAAGTATGAAATTAATCATACGCCTGCCCCAAGATTCTATAGCCCAAGTGATCCAGTAGTACTATTCGCTGCTGATGCACCAGAACTCAATGATCGGAAATCACAAGAAAGTGATTTATTGACCTGCATTACCTCGGATAGCTTTCAATCAACGAGCCATGACTTGCCCATAGATATAACGGCAATCGCCAGCCTGACCAACCAGGCCGAAAACAAAGCAAATTATCTATCTATTGCAGGGCAATGGCGTCCACAGACACTAGAGTGGCTAGTATCATTCTTTCCTGTTTCTCCTGGTAGTAATGTCGGATCACCTGACGGGTTATATCAGCCAGGATTTATTAATAAGAATTTTGCACTCAACGAAGATTGTTTTGACTTCACCCAACAAAACAACACTGCTCGCACAGCCTGTGAATACAAAGGAAAAACATATGTTACTGACAGTGCCTCTACTCGTTTTCTTAAAGCTTTAGAGCAGTTTATTCTTAAACGTTACCCAAAGCTGGGTAAAAGTGATTTTGAAAGCTCATTGGCAGCCATTTGGAAAACCTATCCAGACGAAAAACAGGTGTTCTCAAACCCAGGATTTACTGCAGTTCAAGCCTACCAAGCCTTGATTAAAAAATACGTATTGACTCAGTCGATTGGTGGCTTTCATTTAGCGCTATTACAGCATACTAACAATTTAAGCATGCCTATCGCAGACCCATTGGGCTTTAATCACTACCAGGCATTTACCGATACGGTGGCTAGTTCACTAGCCCAAGCTTACACAGCTGCGCCAAACCCAGACGCACTGTTTATGCCAATACGCAGTGGCAATTTAAGTTTTCTGGAGCTTGCTATATCCGATCATTTTGGCCGCGTTAACAATGCAACCATTGATACTGTCGTTACTTCAAATCCATTATCTATAAGGAATAACAACAAGCAGTGTTGGCTTGGTCCACGTCTAGCTCAACCAGCGCGTATAAACTTCCGCTGGCTATCCGCTATGGCATTAGACAATGGTGATGATATGGAGATGAGCAGCCACCCACATACAGACCCCGTTATAGGCTGGTTTATGGCAAATTATCTGGAAGATAGCTTGATGTGCTATGACCAGAAGGGACAAAACCTAGGTAGCTTTGACCAGTCTGGACAATGGCAACCTCCTCCGGGTGTTGAAGCGCCAATTACTTCTCAGGATCTTGTCTCAAAAAACCCTGCAAAGTTAAATGAACACTTGCTCAATCTGCTTATCAATATGAAACAAACTGCAGTATCCAATAAAAGTTACATTGTTGACTTGATAAGCGCATATCAAGGTGCCCAACAAAACATTTACCCTGAAAGCTATGCTGGCCACGATGCTATTTCTTTGTTAATGGGTAAGCCTATAGCAATTGTAAGAACTAGGATAAATTTAGAAGTTAAAGAAAACCTTCATACTGACCAAGGTTGGATTGCGCTATCGAGTATGATGAACAGTGGTAAAGGCGTTACAGCAAATTATGAACACGTTCAGTTTCCACTGCGCCTTGGGGAGTACAAGCAGCTTGATGATGGACTAATTGGTTATTGGGTAGAAAATGGCAAGAGCTACCAGAATAACATGCTATTTATTAATGATTCGAAAGCAGCAGCCTTTGACCCCACCACAATTATCAAAGACTTAACCGGTATTTATCAAGGGATACCGGGCAGCGTAATTTCTGGCTTTCTCCAGGCAAAAAAAGGGCAAGTGAAGCGAGAGGATTTTGTGCAAAAATTCAAAAATGGTGGTGCCTTATTCGATCAACTTATCAGTTCGTCAGTACTATTGTTAGAAACACAATCAGACAGCAATATAGATTACTACGCTGATGCCGGACTCGTTCAACTAACATTAGCATCGAAACCGGTTAACCTTACGATGCTAATGGACCCTCATGGCTCAGTACATGCTAGTAGTGGTATTTTACCAGTAAAGACAATTCAACTACCCGCGGAATATTACGTTAAGACGCTAAAGAGTCTATCGATTAACTTTTTTACTGCGCCGATTATCACACCGTGTGAACGTATGCAATTTAGCCTACCTTCTGAACCGGGGCATCTATGGACATTCCTCCAACAACAAGATTCAACATGGCTGCACACGCCAAATGTAAGCTGCGTAAAAAAGCCCGAATTTGATTCGGCATGGCAAGCCTATGTTTCAGCATTAGGCAATAGCCCCAGGAATAATACCAAGCTACCAGGAATCTCGCCTTGGAGTGAACTGATAAGTAATGGTTGGCTTTCTGCGGTTAACAACTCTAAGACTGTTTTTAAGATAGAGCCTAAGTCAGATAAAAATCGAAAACCACTAATAACGTGGGGTAGTTTCAATCAAGAAATTGAAAAATTAATCGCCAGCAACACCAAAGGTATAACACCTTTCAGTAGAAATGCAGATTTATGCTCACAGCAGCATATTCTTGAAGGTTGGCTTGAACTTACACAAATACAAAACACAAGCGGTAATACTTAACCGCTGTAATAAAAGAGACATGGTCTATGGCAAGCCCACTGTTAAGATATCAATTCAGTAGTATCAATAACGGTCAAATAACTGATTTCGGCTCGGGTATAGAAAGTACAATACACGGTGGCTGCACCATAGTGACTGATTCAGTCATGGGCCCCTGCTTGAACTTTAATGGCACTACAGGCTATGTAAGCCTTGGCCCAATGAATTTTAACTTTTCCCAAGGTTTTACCCTTACTTGCTGGGTGAACTTTGAAAAACTCAATAACTTCTCTCATATTGTTGATTTTTCTGAAAGCACTTCGTCAAGCAGCATCTCTTTAAGTAATCAGGCTGAAACAGATACTCTGGTTTTAAAGAATTGTATAAACACCTCAGCCACCTCATTGACGTCAAGTAAAGCGCTAGGAACAAATGAATGGCTGCACCTAGCCGTCACTATAGAGTCGACAGGTAAAGCCACTTTTTATGTCGATGGTATCCAGTCAGCAACTCTAACAAATAAGTCCTTGTGTCCCATTAATGTCAACCGCACGTTAAATTTCCTTGGCAAAAGCAATACGGCAGGCAGTGGGATGTTCCAAGGAAAAATGTCTTGGATGTCGATGTATGATGAGGTCTTAAACAGTGACGATATTCTTCAAGAAATGAACCTGTCTTTAGTTGAGCGAGGTGCATTTAGATCTTCGTTACCGGTAGACTTCACCCTTGAAACGAATCATCAAGGTACAATGGCCCCCGTTATTTTTTTGGAAAGTGCAGCAACACCTGAAACACTATTTTTAACGGTTAAGAATGCCAGTAGTTCAACGTTACTACTATCAGCACCGCAAGCCTCTAGTCCTTCGGACACAAATTATCACTTCCAATTACGATTTCGTCCTGGTGTACTGTCACCGAAGTTCGTTAGTAATGGTAAAGTTACTGTTAAGGCAATTGATGGAAGTACCTCTACAGCATGGCAAGCGGAACCTGGATTAGACAGCTAGGGGAATGCCTTCATTAGTATAATTGCATGTGGTAAAGATTTACCACAAATTAAGGCATTCGGTAGCTATCAGTTCAGTATAGATGGTGTCCAGGCTAACCCTAGTGGCGGCGCAAGAACAACGAATGTTGAATTCTGCTATAAGCAACTTGCATTTTCTGCAGCAACGGGTTCGATTCAAGGTGGAAGAGTACAGCACGTTGATATCATTAGTCACATTGGTCAAAAGAATATACCGTTACACGTTGATATCGTTGGCTCCTCCGCAATATTGAATGATGGTAGTACACCTAACGAGGTGTTAGTTCGTCTAGTCAATACATCGAATAAAATTATTGATTTAGCAACGAGTAACCCCGCAAGCACTCTTCAAGTATCGATAGCTGGCCAGCCTCCAAAAAGCCTGGTGGAATGGGCATTGTCTGAAATGGACAATCTACAAAACATACAATTACATTGGGGAGTTGTCGCGATGACGCTACCCTCTAACACTTCGAGCATTCTACTCAGAAAACCTCTAATTAAGGCACTACCCAAAGGAACAAAACTCAACATTACTCCACCTGCCAGCAAAAGCGGCTTTACAACTGTTACTCTTACACAGGATTGCGATCAGGGAGCTGCCTCGCTGCCCATTCAGACGAATGAAAATGTCGTAGAAGATTCGTTTGTTACTGTGGCTATTGACGGACAAGAGCCCTGGCTAGCCCCTGTGATTGAAGCAGGCCCATCTACTGTTAACTGGACATTAAAAAATGGCAGTCAGGCTTCTTTAAAACCCGGTGATAGTCTAACTTTTCTTCTAACAAACATTGTCACTGGACTTAAATCTGGAACCGCCAATATATCCATAAGTTACGCTAATATTCCCGGTTACTGGGATGGTCAATTCACTATTCAGCTTGCAAAAACCCCTATAGTAAATTTTGAAGATAAAGTGGGGATTGGTTTTACCGAGCCGAAAACCACATTGGATGTTAATGGTAACATCAGTGTCGAAGGCAACATTAACCAACAATTTAAAAACCCAGGAAAAATGGGAGCATCTCTAACGCTTGAAAATAGCGGCAGACTTATAGACTCTCAGACAGGTATCTTCTTTAAGACATACCCAACGGGTAACTGTGATTCATCTTCAGCAATCATTGCGAAAGACGACGGTAACTTTGCTAACAACGTGTTATTTCAATTTAAAAATCCTGGCAAAAATACAAACGTACTCGCTACTCAGGTGACGATGAGCTCCTCAGGTATGGATGTCGTCGGCACCATTAAGGGCATAGGGATGGTGCCGCCAGGTGCAGTGTTAATACAAAGCGGGTCATTGGCTAGCCGCTATGACAACACAGGCAAAGGGGTCACTGATACTCCCTATAATGGATGGGCTATCTGCAACGGTCAAAATGGTACACCTAACTTGCAAGACCGATTTATTGTTGGTGCAGGTAGAGATGCGGCTCCTAACACCTCAGGTGGACCCGATGTACATACGCACATAAGCGCTCCGCCAGCGCAATCATTTATTTCAACACCAAGCGGAGAGCATACCCACGGTATGCCCTCCGCATGGTACAACAGAGGGTTGAGCTGCGGTTGTCATAGCAGTATTGATACGCGGGCCACGGATGTAACAAAAGACCAAACACAGGGGGCTGGGCAACATCAGCATATGACTGAGGTCGGAATATCACCATTTAATACCCAAGGTTCCAGCGGGCTAAATCGACCAAAATACTACGCCTTGTACTTTATCATGAGGTTAGAAAGTTAATGAAATTGTCCGCCATTAGGAACGATAAGTCAGCGTTAGATATATTAGTTAGTGATGTTTCTCAATGTCTAAGCGTTTTATGGGGAGAAAACATTTATGGAGCCTATTACGAAGCATTGAGCAAACGAATTTCTTGTGTGGGACGCCTACATATAAAAGGCTCGAACAACAAAACTGTTTCAGTGATTGTTAAACACCTCCCCATTGATTGCTACCCAGCTCAGACAGTAACTGATGTTTCTCAAGAACTAAGGGAAGAGCAGGTTTGTTACCAATTTTTACAGTCAACACGCGATAGTTTTCCGCTATTTGCACAAATGTATGCCTTTGATGATCGTGGCTTTATGATATTGGAGGATTTATCTGGCTCTGAAAAAGAGGAAGAGGAAGAGCTCGATGTTTTGGCCTCAAGGTTAGGTTATACCTTTGCGGCACTGCATTTAGCGACCTTTAAAAAAGTTGATATCTATAACAATATGCGTAAAGCCGCAGGTTTGCCTGCCCCTATGAATGACCCACGTGCTTATAGTCTTGCAGCACATAGACGCCGTTATCAACTTGGCGCGGCAACGGTGAAAGACTATTGCAACATTCTCAATGTTGCTTTGCCGGATACTTACAATCAACACATCGACCTAATTGAAGCCGAAATGGAAAATCCTGGTATTTTTCATTGTTTTATACATGATGACCTTGCTAATGCACGTCAAGTAATAAATCGTGATGCTCAATTTCATTTAATAGATTTCGAAAATGCAAAATGTTCACATGCATTATTAGACCTTTGCAAACCTCTGGCTGGAAAATTTGAAATGTTGTTAGAGGATGGAGAGTTCTTCTACGCAAACCCAAATTTCCCCGATAGTTTTATTGATGAATATCGAAAAAGTTTATACACGTTGGGTCGAAAACATTTTGATCAACAATATTGGGACTTTTCGCTCACCCAAGCCTTGCTTTATCACTGCTTGGCGCTAATCGGGAAATTAATTGAAATTTCAAGTGATAGACAGCTACGTAAAGATTTTTCTTTTGATCTTTTCAATATTATCTCCAGACATGTATACCTGCTGAATAAACTGGAAACCTTCACACCGATAAAAGGTGTTTTGTCCCAGTTACTTCAAAGCATACAGAATCCAGAAATTAACGAATCACCTTAACTAAACCAAAAATTCCTAAGGAGGGAAACCATTGAAAAACTAACAAAAAAACAATTGAAACATTCCATTTATTAACGACAAAAAAGTAATACGGAGAACATCAATGACAACAACTACAATAGATACAGAAGTAAAATTTGAAGTGAAATTTCAAGGCAAAGGTCCTGATGGAAAGGTAACCGATAACAAACCAGCCCTTTGTTACGATAAAGACAAGGAATCATTCAGCCTTAAAGACGGGCCGTTAGATGTTGGTACAATCGATGATTTGGGTGCCAGTGTTGCCAGCTTTTTTGGAGGGCACTTTCCAGACACCGATAGTATCCCCGTCATCGGTACCATTATGAAAAGTTTAGGTTTTAGAATTAACACACTCGATTACACGGGTAAGACAAAAACCGAGAGTGATAGTTTTGACCTAGAACTTGATATCGTACCAAGTCCGGCTGGAACCCCTCCTATGGCAATTGGCCTTGCGACGGTTACTGACATTGATATTGCGATCTCAAAGCCAGCAACAAAGTTAGCGTAATTTTAAGCGATATTTAGTGCATATATGCTGTCACAGCTTAAGAGCTATTTTAACTGTGACAGCTAAACGTTGATATCAGTTTTCAACGAAACCAATAATTTTCACAAAAAACGAGGTGAATGAATGAGTGGTGTTAGCGTAAGTGTCGGACTCGACTTAAAGTTTGATGGCCTGTCTAATACACTTATGGTTAACCTTAAATATTTAGAGGCCAAGGAAGATTTAGTTTATTCGATAAAGTATGGAAAAAACGCACTAGATATATCCTACAGCACTACAAACAAAACTGCACAAGCTTCCTGGTTGGCCAGCGACGGCGAAGGACTAAAATTAAGCGAGCTTGCCACACTTATCGGAATTCCAGAAGCACAAGAATTAGCATCGCTCGACCTCGCATTAAAGGGGTTTTCTCTCGATTACGACGATAAAGAGGGGCTATTCTTTATCGATGTTGCTCTGGAATCCGGCAGCAATGCTTTCCTCGCTGCTGTAAAACCACAAGGGCAAGTCAAAAAATGGCAATTTGCGCTGGGCTTCTATTTAAACGACACTCTCTCGTTATCCGAACTACCGTTAGTTGGTAAAGAGCTAGGCAACAGATTTTCAATTAAAGATATTCATTTGGCCTATATTACTCAAGAAATGAGTACAGCTACTCTTATCACTATTAGTCAATTGCTTAAAAAGAATAATATCAACACCCTTAACAAAGGAGCTGACAATACCGTCCCTAAAGGTATAACCGCCGGCGCTACTTTTAACTTCGGCAATATTATTCCAAGCAAGAATCTGTTTTCCACATCAAAAGCAACCCCTCCTTCTGGAGCTAACGCTAAAAGTAGACACGCCTCTGTCAGTACATCAGCAAATAGTCACGCAAAGGTTGGAAAGTCCATAGGGCCAGTTCATGTTCAGTCATTTGGGTTCGGCTTTAGTAAAGGTGACATCAATGTCAAAATTAGTGCTGGCGTTGCCGTAGGTCCACTGTCAATGAGTTTAGAGGGGTTAACTATAGGCAATCCGCTTACAAAATTAGACCCCACATTTAGCTTAAACGGTCTAACGATTGATATGAAGTCAGACCCAATCACACTAGGCGGTGGTTTTTTAAAGGTCGACCCACCTAGTGCGGGTACTAAATATGAATACGAAGGCATGCTAAACCTGTCACTTAAGTCATTTCAATTGGATGCCTATGGATCTTACGCAAAGCTAAACAATGACGATACTTCGCTATTTGTTTATGCAATTGCAGATTATCCTTTAGGTGGCCCATCATTCTTCTTTGTTACGGGACTTGCAGCAGCATTTGGTTACAACCGAAATTTAATTGCTCCAGATGTAACAGGCGTAGCAACTTATCCTTTGGTAACCGCAGCAGCTGGAAATAATACAACTAACCACCCATCCGGTAGTGATGCCGCAGCGCAATCTGGGCAGATATTATCTCAGCTCGAAAAATATTTACCACCTGAAGATGGTGAGTACTTCATCGGTCTGGGTGTTAAATTTCAATCGTTCAAAATAATAGACTCATTCGCATTATTGATAGGGAAGTTTGGCAAACAACTTGCTTTTGATTTCTTTGCCGTTTCTACCTACAGAGCTCCCGACCCAGAAGACCCATCCCCTGTTGCCGTCGTAGAACTTGAAGTCATTGGTCAATTAATACCTGCTGAAGGCACCTTAATGGTACAAGGGCAACTAACTCCCTCATCATTCTTATTGGATAAAGACTGTCATTTAACCGGTGGTTTCGCGGTTGGCTTATGGGCCACAGGGCAATACGCTGGAGACTTTGTGTATAGCTTTGGAGGCTACGGTAGCCATTACACGCCTCCTGCACATTATCCCCAGCAAGTGCCTGTGATTGGGCTAAGTTGGCAACTTAGTAGTGAACTTAGCATAAAGGGTGGTATGTATTGGGCTATAACCCCTAAAATGATTACCGCTGGCGGCTTTATGCACGCCTCACTCAATACCAGCTTTTTTAAAGCCTGGTTCGACCTGGATGCTTACTTTCTTATAGAGTGGAAACCCTTTCACTACGAAGCCGGATTTCATGTTGATTTTGGTCTCAAAGTTCGAATTGATTTACTATTCACCTCAATATGGCTTGGATTCGACATCAGCGCCGGGCTACAAATACAAGGCCCTCCATTTTCTGGCGTTGCAAGTATTTCACTCTCCGTATGTACCATTCATGTTCATTTTGGAGCAGCCGCTGTTGCACCGCCACCATTAACCTGGAATCAATTTGATACCGCTTTTTTACCGAAGCAAAGCGACAGAGTAAATATCAACCTGACCGCTGGTTTGGTAAAAACCGTCAAGGATCAGGATAACAATAGTGTCTGGGTAATTAATCCAAAAGAATTTCGCCTCGAAACCAATAGCTTTATTCCATCAACAGAATATCAGATCAATTATCAAGAGATCGGCCAAACGCAGAAAACAGCCATAATTGATAACAAACCAATGTTTAACAAACCCGCTATTGCACCAATGACGCTCGCTACGGGTGGGTTTTCTAGCGCCCATAACATAACTCTTATAGGCCCCGATGGTGATTGCGAGCTGCAAGCCTTTGCCATCACCCAAAATTCGCCTAAAGCGATCTGGGGTGATAAGTCAAAGGCAGATGAAAGTACTTCTCTAATTAGCGATGTTCTCACAGGGTTTAGGCTAGTACCGGCAAAAGAACCAACACCTGGTATAACACAAGCCGTCAACAAAAATACACTAGCCTGGGAGCTTGATGTATTTAACCAGGCATTCGAACAAGATAAGTTGCTTAGCTTTAAAGGGAAGAAAAATATTGACGTTAAAACATTCATTGATGGAACTAGCGATGCCAGGCATGCAGTGTTGTTGGCATTAGGGGTCACTGATAATATACCCTCCGCATCTGATCTTAAAGACACTTTCAACTTTGACTTTGTACCTAACATTATCATTGGCAATTATAGCGAATAATATCTTATGACTACGATCGATAATAGTATTGATTTTATACAGTTTCACCAACCACCGTTAAAAAGTGGGGAGTACGCGCTTACCGTCGATCAACAAGTTACCGTGCCGGAAAAAAAAGGCAGCAAAACCAACACCACTGAAAGCTATCGAAAAACACAACACTTTTATGTTGCGGGCGATCGTTTCTCTATCAAACCACAAGAGATACACAGTAAATTCCCTCCTCCCGGGAATGGTGGAGATCACAGCAACATTCTTCCGCATATTATTTTAACGCGTAGCACACTTCCCTGGGAACGGGCTGCTAACCCAGATGATTCAGAGTTACCGTGGTTATGGCTTTTTATTTATGATGATCAAGATGTGGAAAACGGAAACGTTAAGCCTTCTAAGCAGGTTGCGGCTAATTCACTAATTACTTTTTTGGACCCAAATACAAAAAAACCATTGTCAGTAAACGCGAATAATCATTGGGTAACATTGTTAGCCGAACCGCAAGAAAATTTATCAGAGCAAGTGATTTCATTTAAAGCAAGCGCGCGGTGGCTGAAAGACGAGAATGTAGTCCCAAGCGCTGCAGCTCTCAAACTACTCACAAGCGTACGAGGAAACATTGATTCTGAAGGTTCTAGCGAATGGTCTGTATGCGTTGCTAATCGTCTTCCTCTAGCAGGCGGAAAAACCTATGCGCATTTAGTTACACTAGAAAACCGTTTTAACTCGGATGGATTCGATAACAATCTGGGTATTGATGCAAACGGAGACATAAGTTTTGTCAGTCTAGCTAATTGGGATTTCAGCTGTCCAGACGACATCAGCTATGTTTTTAATGACAAGGCACTCGAAAAATTACAGAAGGAAAACATCCCCCAGTCACTAATTAACGACATACAAAAACTTCCCAAGAATGCTTTATATGAAAGTACCACTGTATTTGAGGGTGCTTTAGCAACAGTCATTAATACGAAAAACCAGTCGACCTTCCAACAACAAGAAAAGAATATTGTTAAATGCTTACAAGCACCAACGGCGACATTTAAAGGTTTGTTAGATCAAATCAACAGAGGCAGCTTTCGTCTAAAAACTTTGGATACAACAGGTGAAAATAGCAAGTATTTTCAAGCAGCTAACCAATATATATGTCGTGGCGCGGTTGCTATGCCACATAATCTACGCAGTGGCGGTAGCACTGCATCATGGTACCATGGGCCGTTTATCGATGGAGCTGATCCAGATAGCATGGACTCAGTCGAATTACCTGTTAATTTGCCGGTAGCTGCATCAGACCAATTGTTGCGCTTTGATACTGTCATCGGAATGCTCGATGTTTCTTATGCAGCAGCCTGGGAGCTAGGTCGTTATTTAACCTTAAATAATCGACATATTGCAATGAAGTTATATGCTTGGAAAAGGCAGCATGCGTGGGATATTAAACAACAAGAACAAGCGTTACTGTATGGCCATTTACCTTTCGCCGAATCGACTGCTGGTGATAAAGCTGACGCTGACCATGCCAATACATTGAACTCTTGGTTCAATGAACTGAATCTACTCTATCATGTTCCCTTTAACTATCTCATACCTGATGCAGCAATGCTTCCAGACGAATCTATTCGCTTCTTCACCATTGATAACGCATGGATAGAATGTTTATTGGATGGAGCTTTTAGCATAGGTCGCGTAACATCTGCTGACTCAAAAAGAGATGCGACATTATCTCATACGGCTAAAGCTCAGTACCCAGCAGTTAGTGGTTTTTTGTTGTTTTCTGAGGCTGTATCGGGCTGGCCTGGGATTCAAGTCAATGCATCAAGTTCATTTCTCAATGAAGCTAAAATGCCCGAGAATAATAGTCCGCTCTCAATGTTGCGAATGGAACGGCTGGCACCAAACATACTTCTCTGCTTGTTTGATGGAGCAGTAAAAACTGTAGATATACATTTGGCAGCGGAATCTCTGCACTTTGGGTTCGATCGTCCATTCTCCAGTCATTCAGATTTTTATAAAGAATTAAAAAACCTTCAGACAGGAGAGATTTCATCACCTCTAAAGACGATTGATATTAGCTGGATTGTCGCTCAAGCATCACAAGGATCGCCTACCCCATCCCGTGTAGTCGATATTGAAACCCTGAGCAATAACATTAAGGAATCGTTAAATTCATCCTCTTTTTGCTCTGCACAATTTGCTTTAGAAATGATCGAAGGTGTGCCTCGCATTAGATTTCTGGTTAGCGAAACTTGATTTTTAGAAGCTCATATAGGACTACAAATTCATGAAATGGTTAACTGCTCATCACGAAAATACGACTGCCCCAAATGATAATGAACCAGATACGGATAATCCCCTGCCCCCTTCCAATAACAATGGGGACTCTCAATCAATTCAAGACAAAGGTTATCTATCCAACGCGGCGAACCCCTCGGCCGCAAACCCTTCAGCGTCATCAGGTCAAAAGCAACCCTCGATAGCTAGAAACAAAACAAAGATACCCATTTCCACTCTAAGCATTAAGCACTCCCAACTTTTTATACTGGCTGCTATCAATGTTCTTGTATATCTGTCTCATATTGGAACTATTACTGAGTGGTTGCGAAGAATTACGGGGGGCAACCATATCGACAGGGTAAATCTAATCTATCTTACATCCGCTAAACAATATTCTTCTGATCTATTAGGGTTGTTAACTGAAAGCAAAATGATCATTTCGGTGTTACAAAGCAGTCAAGGAGGAATTAGTTTCATTCTTGATGTTCAGGTACAAATAGGACAGATACTCACCAGCCTATATGATGCTATTAATTTCACATGGAAACTAACCTTAGGATCATTATCCTCCATTGAACTGTTATCCTTGATACTTGATGTCAGCCACTTCTCTATGACTATTGTAATAACCATTTTCTTTGTATTGTTGGGTTTTAGTATCGCTTTTCGTACTCACAACCTGAGGGTGTCTCAGTCGTTCAGGAAACTCTCTGTTACTTTAGGACTAATTGTTCTGGCGACGCACTTTCTAATACCCTACTCGATTTACGGTACCGCGACGCTGAGCAAATATATTTTTTCAAATCATAAGTATGAAGTTTATCGAGGTTTCTCTAATCTTCATACGCAACTACCCCGTCACGATCAAGATTCAGATCTTAAGGCCCAAGTAAAAAGTACTATCACTCACTTTAAGAACAATCAAAGTCACGTAAAAAAGCACTCCAATAATCTGTCAAATTTGTCAGCAAAACACTTAACATTAACATTCGTTGAATATCTTTTGATGCCTTTGATTATTTTTTATCTACTGATGATGTTAACGAAAAATATGATTAGTTTCATATTTCGTTAAGGAATTTTTATATTAAGATTACTCCTAAAGAGTCTAATATTGATAATGTAGATAAATATCAGTAGCGATAAAAATCAAAGGCGACACAAACGCTAAAAATATAAGACGTTTAACTAATGCTTGGTTCTTATCACTCTCAATAGTTTCAAAATTATCGTTTGTTTTAATCAGTATGTTACATCGGTCATAAAATTGATTTCCTGACTCATGTGATTGGGCCTTACTTAGATATTCATCTACAGCGATCTTTTTGTAATGACTAGCAATATGCCATATAAATCCAGCGCCAGCGATAAATGGGAATATTAGCCAAGGAATATTCAATATAATGTATTTGAACCAAAAGCCGAACCATCCATCTTCAAGGTTCACAAACTCAAAATAGATCTCGCCCATGTAAAAGTAGTACTGCCCCCACCCCATACAAGAACCCATTATAAGAGCAAACCAAGAGGCCATCAGGCGATAGCCCTTGTAGTACATTGCAACGATGAAAACTTCTAGCATCGCTACTGACGCATCCATGCCAGAAATGCTAATGGATAATTCGTTTGGTTTTAGATAGCGGGTATCCGCAACTCCGTAAGCCCACCATGGCCAGAACCATTTGTCAGCTTCCGTAATGTTTGAGCCATAGATCGTTTCCTTTAACATAAACCAGGGCATTTCCCAGAAAAACTGATAGCCTACATTGGTAAAAAAAAACAAGAATGCAAATTCAACTAGTTGTTTTTCTAATGGTCTTTTTTCCCCTTTATTGTTAATGAAAACAAGTATCGGTGCGTATACAGAAAACAGAACTCCCAATACAGCAACCTGATCATGGGGGAATACTTCTCTGGTGACGCCTAACAAGACAGCTAGCCAGCATAACGCCGGCACTGAAAATCCAACAATAATACAAAACCGAATTAGCCGTTGTCGAAATTCATTTTCTGGTAGGCCGTAATCATCAATTGCAGGCAAAGCCACATCTAACCCCATCACATTCCCCTTTCTAATTTTGGTGAAAAATAAAAACACACCCAGCTTAGCACAGGTATTTTTATCAACTCTACACCTTACAAGCGGACTACTTAGTCTGGATGTATCCTAGAAATAACAATTGGAGTCAGATCAAATTAACGTTTATTTCATGGGTATCGTTTGCGCCTGCATAAATTTAACTAGTGCCTGATCGAGCTGGTAACTCCCTCCACTTTTAGTGAATGCCCGGGGCATTAATTCCGTATGGTTTTGTTGTATTTTCGACAATAACGTCTGTAATAGAGGTTCAATTATTGATTTAAGCTTTGTAAAATCATCGCTACAAATGGGGTCAGGGCTTTGACCGTCCAACAAAAACCATAAGCGCTCGCTTTGTAAGGACAGCTGTTGATAATATTTATCTCCTAGCTTTCTATTAAGTTCAGTTTCGATTTTTTTCAGTTCTTTCATTGCCGATATCAGCATTGCTTTACCTTTCTCAGCATAAACCAAGCGATGTGCCCTTTTATCTTCGGGGTCTTTTACTCTTTTTAGATATTTTTTTTGTAAAAGGACATGACTGATGTCACTGATGCTCTGTTTAGTCAGCCCCTCTTTTTCAGCAATAACGCTAGCGCGTGTTCCATGCTGACTAATGTGTTCCAACACCCTTCGATGAGAATTTTGTAAGTCGTCATAACCATGAGCTTTGTTGTTTTCGAATAATCGTAAGTCAATATATTTGACTACGCTATTTGGCTGCATCCACAACTGACCGTGCCCCCCTTGATTAGATCCATCCTGCAAATACTGATAAACCGGTGGATAAGGTAAGGAGCTAAGATTAAAACATTTCTGTACCACTTCACAAAATTGATCAAAGGCCTGCTTTCCCATTAGGTTGCTGAGCTCATTAGTAATTTTGATAGCCATGTTTGAGGCCTTCTCAACCAGCTCAACTCCTTTTGGAGTAATGAACAATATGTTAGCCCGACTATCTGTAGGGTCCGCCTTTTTATCGATAAACCCCTGATGATGAATGCTGTTGATCAGTCGCGCCAGCGTCGCTTTTGGCGTTTTATGTAACACCACTAAATCCTTGAGGCGAATGCCTTCAGGGTCCAAATAAGGGATAACATCAATAAAACTCATTCTAAATCGTCTGTACCCTATATTCACCAGTCGATCATTTAGAGCCTGATGCATATGTCTGTGTATGTGCGTTAACTGCCTGAAAATATTGTGATTATATTTATTGTATGCATCTATCCATTGCATCGTTAAGCCACCTCAAAAGCACCAAGTATCCCGACTATATTGTCGGTTATAGTATCGCGCATTGATTAAATAGTCCGTTATTAATACATTAATTTCATTCGCTATTACAACTATATTTTATGGAGAACACAATGTCGCTGCATCAAATGGACCTTCCTGTTAATGCAAGTTTTGGTCATGCGCCCATACAACTGCCACTGCAAATGCGGCTGTTAAATGCGCTGGGGCCCTGCTTCGCGGCTATGGGTTTTTTCAACATGAAGGAAGATCCTGACCACTATATGCGCTGGGCACAACAAAAGTTGGACTTAGATAGCTTCGGTGAATTTGACCTTCGCACCCCTCTTAAATATTTGCTCAACACCCTCAAGCATGAAGCAGGATTGGGATTGTTTGGACGAATAGCCGCAGACAAAATGATTCGTCGTAATTTGATGAATAACTTGCTGTTGCAAGAAGAGTTTGTAAAAAATCCCACGCTAGGCGACGTTGATGTTGAGTCCCCTCTCATTATCATTTGCACACCAAGAACCGGAAGTACCTTACTACATAACTTGCTGGCTCAACATACTGAATCCCGAGCACTAAAAATGTGGGAGTTACACCGTCCCAATCCAGCCCCCCTACCAATAAATGAATTTACCGACCAGCGCATTAAACAAAGTGATCAAGAATTTGGGATGTACTATCGCATGGTTCCCGACATGAAAGCGATCCATTATTTCGCTCCAGAAGCTATCGAGGAATGTACCCATATTTTTAACAATCTATTTAGTTGCCGGTTAAGTTTTTCCACCATGGCCAATACCAGCTCTTATACCGACTGGATCATGGAACAAGATATGACGGACACTTATATAGCCTACAAAAAACATTTACAGGTATTAAAGTATCACTATCAAAAGAAAATATTGGTGCTAAAAAGTCCTGCGCATATTTTGTCTTTAGACGCGTTAACCAATGTATTCCCTAAAGCAAAAATCATTCATCTTCATCGCGACCCGGCCACTGCTGCCGGTTCATTCTGTAGTCTTACCGAAGCCGTACAAATATCAATGCGTAATCAAGTTGACACCCAAGCTATCGGGGGTATGTGGCGAAAAATTTGGACCCCAGCCATGTTGAACTCGGTAGCTTGGCGGAAGAACAAACAACTGGATGTGTTAGATGTTAATTTTAAAACACTAATAAGAGATCCTTGCCGTACGGTAGAGAACATATACCAACACTTTAACCTACCGGTCCCTAATAGCCTCAAGGGAAGTGTTCATCGCTACTTGCAAGAACACCCCAAAGACGAATATGGCACTCACCAATACTCGCTAGAAAGATACGGGTTATGCCGAAGAGAATTACATCGTGAATACCGGGATTATATCGACTATTACCAGGTCCCCCTCGAAGCTGACAGTTAATATTCACAAACAATACATAGAATCAACTCGCTGAATAAACCGGACACTCAATGAGGTCTCCCATGTTTCAAATATCATATTTTTCTAAAATTATTGTTATTTTTACAACGTTAGTCATATTACAGGGTTGCCGAGGCAGTGAAATTCGCAGCGGTTCTTTCGAGGGTGATTTATTAATCAAGAGCGCTCCAGTTATAGAAAAACCTATTATTAATTTTAGTGTCGAACCCCACCCATTTTTAGCGCCACCGGAATTAAGTACGATTCATTCCGGTGGGTATAACTCCGATGTGCACTCCGCAAGCGGCCCCTTAGGGATTAATCCTAAGGTTGTAAGTCGGCAAGGCTCCACTGCTCCGGGTGGTATGTATGCTACAACCACTTTCGATAACCAGGGCTTAATGATTGTGTTTATGGGTTCATTTGCTGGTTTTGAACTTAACCTATTAGAACCACGCAGTTTAAAATTGTTGGCAAAATACGATTTACCTCAGCGCCCCTCTACTTTTGAAGGTGTTGTTAAAATGGATGCGGACGTATTCATGAAAGATACATCATCATCTTATTTTTATCTAGACCAGCAAGGTTATGCCGTTATTGCTAATAGTACTCAACATATCCAACGACTGGGTCATCGCCAGAAAAGTAATGGTGATTGGGAATTTTTCCTCGATCAGTCTTGGGACATCAGCGGGCATGTTCCCAACGATTGCATGTCGTTAACCAACTGGTTTCCATCACAAGAGTGTGATCCCATTACATCCGTAACACCTGATCATAACGGGCTAATATGGTGGGTTACGCTTCATGGGCGCATCGGAACGCTAAACCCCAATACTGACGCTATCAAGTCTATTCAGTTAAAAAATGAAGAGATTCAAAACAGTTTTGCGGCCGCTCGTGATGGCATATACATCGTTTCGGACTACGCCATGTACGGTTTTAAAACTGACAAGAACGGTGCCCCACTGGTTATATGGCGTGAACAGTATGATCGAGGTGACAGCCGCAAACTTGGCGCCATTAGCCAGGGGGCTGGATCCACTCCTACTTTGCTTGGAGACGATTACGTGGTTATAGCTGACAACGCGAACCCTAAGGTGAATCTTCTGGTATATCGCCGAAAACCTGACATTAAAGGTAATCGATTGGTGTGTAAGGTTCCGCTGTTTAATGATGATAAATCTGCCGTTGAAATATCAATGATTGCATGGAACCGTTCCATCATCACTAAAAACGACTACGGCTATACCAATGCGTTTCAACAGGAAACCTGGGATCAGGTCGCCGGTGGTTTTACTCGTATTGATATTCGCGAAGATGAAAGTGGTTGCGATATTGTTTGGACATCGCCTGAAATCAGCCCTTCTGTCGTTCCCAAATTGTCAGCTGGCAATGGATTGGTGTACTCCTACACATTTGAAACCCAAAGTAACGGCGAGAATATATGGTATCTCATGGCATTAGAATCGAGTACGGGGAAAACTGCTTTTAAAATTAGAACAGGAGCTGGCAGCAAGTTTGACGGTAACTGGGGGCCTCTTGCTATCGGTCCAGATGGTACTGCCTATATAACGGTATATGGCGGCATGATATCTATATGGGATCAGCCTCTTCAAGATAGTTTGATAACCTATTCTTCACCTTAAATTCAGCCCAGAGTACCTTCAAAATGTTTGGCAAGGTAAAGCTAGTTACAAGACGTTTCTTAAACGTCCGTATGGCAATAGTAGGTAGTCTGCTGTTAGGTTCGCTAGTATTTTACATCAATTATTCTTACGGAATTATTGATGTAAAATACGCGGCGTTAAAGCAAGCCTGCTATACATTTTTCGTTGCCGGTCTTATAACCCGGTTAAACGAAACCATTGCTCGGAGCGCAAGTGGTCGATGGCGTGCATTATGTTTGGCAACTATTAGCTCATCCTTCATGTCCATCGGGCTCACCTTAGGATTGCATAACCTGAGAGGTACACCCGAACCACTGCTATCCACCGTCCCTACAATATTACTTGCACCGCCTGGATTTGCCATATTGGCTTGGCGGGAACAGAGGAAAACTGTTCAATCTAATATAACCAACCCCAATATAAACATAAATAACTAATACAATAACAAACGGAGTAACAATCATGAACGATAATAAGTCCACCAATATCATATGGCACGATGGCAAGGTAACCCGCGATAGACGTAGCCAACTGATGAAGCAAAAAGGTGCTACATTATGGTTTACAGGACTATCTGCAAGTGGCAAAAGTACTATCGCAGTTGAGGTTGAGGAAGCTCTATTGGAGCGAGAAAAAGTCGCCTACCGTCTTGATGGAGACAATATCCGTCATGGACTAAATCGAAATCTGGGTTTTTCTGCAGATGACCGGCACGAAAATATTCGTCGTATAGGTGAAGTCTCCAAGTTATTTGCCGATGCGGGTGTGATATCCCTTTGTAGTTTTATTAGCCCTTACCAAGCAGACCGGGATGAAGTACGAAAAATTCATCAAGAACACCAAATTCCCTTTATCGAAATATTTGTTGATTGTTCGCTCGATGTCTTGGAAGAACGTGATCCAAAAGGGCTCTATAAAAAGGCGCGAGCAGGGGAAATCAAAGGGTTCACCGGAATTGACGCACCCTACGAAGCCCCTATTTCCATGGAATTACACCTTCGTACTGACCAGCTAAGTCTAAAAGAAGAATGCCAAGTGGTGATAGATTATCTACTGGAAAATAACCACCTATAGCCGCAAAAAAATAAGGCGAAGAAAATGACTAATCCTACAGTGTTCATATGCGGTATCGATGGTTTTATTGGCTCCACTCTAAAAATAGCGTTAGAGAAAAAAGGTTATGTGGTTTATGGATCGGTGTATGTACGAGAACCTAGAATAAGAGAGTTCTACTTAGATATCTCAGAGAAATCTTCGTTTGAATCACTACCAAAAATAACTTTTGATGCCATTATCAATAATATCGGTATCATTGATCAATCTATGTCGAGACGGCTGATGTTTGCGGTCAATGCGAAAGGTGTGAAGAATGTTTTGAATTGGGCTGAACAGACCCACTGCCCCCATTTTATCCAAATCAGCTCTATTGGGGTTTATGGACTCCGCGCAATGGGTCAGCAACGTGACGAAACCACTCCTAGAACTCGCTACTTAGGGGTTGCCTATCAAACCTCAAAAGCGAAGGGAGAGGAATGGGTAGAAAAATCGACTCTTCCATACACAATATTACGCCTGCCCTCAGTGGTTGGAAAAGGCGATACTATTATCACCCCGGCCATTGGGTATAATTTGAAGAATGGTACCTATTTTACCAGTGGCAATAAGAATCCTTTTTTCTCAATACTAGCCGTTAAGAACCTGGCAGGCGTGTTGGACAAAGTGATTAAACAAGGCTTATCAGAGCCTCCTACCAATTCCATCTACAACGTTGCAAGCCATCATTTGACTTGGTCTGAGTTGGTTCAGGTGTATGCTAAACAGCTACAAGTAGATATACCCAAGAAAAAGCGATCATTGCTATCCATGACCCTCAATCTGTCGGATAAACTGTATCTTTTCCTTTTGACAAATTCGCGTTTTGGAGCTCATTTTCCAAATGAAAAATTTTCTCGTACCTTCAATTATAAACCTTCCCATACTTGGCAAGAGGCGGTCTACGATGAAGTAGAGGGTCTAAAAGATACGGGTTAAGGCTTTTTAGACAATGGGTTTTAGCCAAAATAACTTGGATTACGATTAATCTTTAAAACAATACACGTGCTCACTGCTGCCCCACAGTTTGACATAAAAAAGGCCTAATTCTCGATAAGTGTTACAATGCAAGTGCGAACAAACAACGTAATACAAAAGGAAAATTAGGCCTTGGCACATAATAACACAGTTCTT
>MAAL01000141.1 GCA_002163245.1 Gammaproteobacteria bacterium 42_54_T18
TTTAAGCTCTTCACTAAGCGCGCCTTCTACGGTGTTAAAGGTGATCAATGGCATAACTGTTCTCCTGAGTTTTATTTAGGTTATAGGGTTTATTTCTTACTTTTCAAAAAGTTAACAGTCGTTAACCGACCGAGCAAAAAAATGATTCGTTTAAGCTATACAACAACACCTACCAGCACGCGGTCAATGGTGCGCCAGTAAAGCTGCTCTATTTCTTTCTTTGAACGGGGAAGCAGCCCCGATGTGTATAGTGAAAAAAATCCGATATAAGCAGATAGTAGCAGTACGGATAGTTCGCCAGCATTATCTTCTTTCAAAAAGCCCTCCTCCATACATTCTTCAATTCTGGCGGTATAAAAGTTAAAGGATATTTTGGAGTCCGTTCGTAAATCGTTAAAATTGGCTAGCTCATCTTTGGTTTCTGATTTAACAAAAATCAGCTCGAAGTACTTGGGTTGGTCTAAGACAAAGGCCAAGGCGTTTTCTAAGGTCTTCATGAAACGCTTTTCAGCGGTCGACTCCTTGAGCGCAGGCGTCAAATACTGGGTATAGGTGCCGAACCCTTTTTTCACGACATGGTGAAATAGCTCTTCTTTATCCGCAAAGTGACGGTAGATCGCCGTCGCGCTAATACCCGCCTTTTGAGCAATCTTACGCATGGATAAGCCTTTGTAGCCGTCACTCAGGTACTGGTCACGTGCGCAGGCGAGAATAGTGTCTTTGGTAGAATTCATGTTAACACACGTTAACTTCGATTGGCTTGGGAGTCAAATCATTTTCACCTATTCCAGCCCACTACCGTGCAGATCTAGCATGACCAATCAATTCTTGACCGATCGTTTAGATATAGATAAAGTGCCAACTATGATTCAGATATGGTCGACGCGCCTATTTGAGGAATTAACTAACACTGAACACATAGAATAATAAAAACAGGATATTAGGATGAACGCTTTTAAGACGCTTATTTTACTCGCGATGGCCACTCTTTTTCTAAACGGCTGTACCAGTAAGCTTCACATGCTTAATGTCATTTGGTATGACGGCGAAGACGGAAAAACAACCTTCCATGAATATTTGAAACGAGCAAACCCTATTGCTGCAAAGTACGGCGCTCACTTGCATTCTGAGTTGTATGCCTCCACGAACGATGCATTTGACTTTAATCCAGACCTGCTATTTGTAGTGCAGTATCCGTCATTTGGTGGCATGTTTTCGGTACTGACCGATGATGAGTTTGAGGAGATTTTTGAACTTCGCGCTAAGGGAGCTAAAAGAAAAATTCTAACATCATGTGACGTGGACGATAGTTTTCCAACAGTGGATGGAAAGATTGCGATCCTTAATATGGTGGATCTTAAGTGGAATATTTCCTATGAAACCTATAAGAAAGACTATTTGGAACCACTCCAAATAATTGCCAATCAATACTCAGGCGGATTAAGAACGGCAATATATTTACCAAAGCTAAGTGTTCAAGGGAACATGGCAATGGATGCTGACGTTATATTTGTTCAGTCTTTCATCGATGAAAATGCTTACTCTGCTTATTTGGACTCGCAAGAACTGCACTCTCTAGAAAAAAATCTCGTCAATTTAATTGGAGAAAAGGTTGTTCAACCCATTAAAACCACCCTGCTTTGAAATGATAAGCTAACCTTAATCGAACTTGATTAACCGATAACAGAAAGCGCCTCAACCTCTGCTTGAGTTAGGCTACGCCAATGACCAACCTCTACATCCAATGCTAAGTGACCGATTTTTTGTCGATGCAATGATTTAACTCTATTGCCAATGGCAGCAAACATACGCTTAACCTGATGATAGCGACCTTCTGTTATTGTTAATAAGACGTTATATGAGTCAATAATGTGTAATTTCGCGGGAAGTGTTAGTTTTGATTCACCTTGAAGAAGAATCCCTTCCAGAAATCGCTTAGTCGCGTCAGGCGGAATTGGCCGAGATAACACCACGCTGTACACTTTTTCGCACTTATTCTTAGGGGACGTTACATTAAAAGACCAATGACCATCATCTGTAATCAGTACAATGCCAGTGGTATCCACATCCAAACGCCCTGCTATGTGCAGTTCAGTCACTCTATCTACATTAAGGAGATTGAGTACCGATGGGTATTTTTCATCAACATTAGAACAAATCATATCAATGGGTTTATTCAGCATTAAATACCGAGAGTTTCTTGATGTTAATATTTTACCATCAAGTGTCACGACATTATTATTGTGTACTTGATGGGACCTCCAAATGACAATAATACCGTTAACGACAGCACGTCTATTTTCGATTAACGCCACAGCCTCTGCCAAAGAATATTCCGTACTTTTACATATAAATTTATCTAAACGCATAACATCAATAAATAGGTGGTTGTCGTGACTCTCTAAAACGGGTCGGTTTAGTGAATTTTAATGATTTGTGTAGATCTACGCTAGTGTCAACCAGATGAAATTAAAACCACCCGCCGCCTACATCCACAAAGGATGCCCCCTTTTTGATAGTCGGAATTACTGGGTGCGAGAATCTTTCACGCTTGATTTAGCCCATGTTCACCTTCTGCCAAAGCATTCAAACTTTCCCACAAATAACGGGCAACAGGGCCTAATAATTTACCTCGACTTTTAATGGCATAATGGTTCAATTTTATATCTGTAATAGAGTCAAGCAATTCCAGTTTTTTCAACGCTCCAGATTTAACCTCGTCAGCAATCATATGGGTAGAAAAACTCCCCCACCCTAGCCCACGCAGAATTAGCTTCTTTTTGGTTTCCACATCATTTACATACCAGCGGCGCTGACCATCCTCTACATTGTAAGTAACGCCTTTGGTTCCGGTGCCTGTATCCTGAACAATAATTTGATACTCCTTTTCGAGCTCTTTCACACTTTGCAAACCAGGATGCCTAGCTAACAACGTCGGGCTCGCTACTTTTATAGCTCCATTTTGAGAAAGAAGGAATGACTCATACTGTTGTTGGTACAACGTCGCACCAACAACAGGAGTGATAACAATATCCGCCTCCCCCCGATTGAGAGAGTCGAGTGCGCCGGTGATATATTCCTGTCGGATGATGGTCTGTGTCTCTGGAAATTTATCCTGAAGTTCTTCCAATACATCCAAAACAAGATTTAAGTCGAAAGCGACATCAAATGTAAGAGTGATACTGGATTCATTCCCCTCGTTAAAATGCTTACACAGACGTTCTATCTCATCAGCTTTCTCCAGCAATGCCAGCCCTACTTGATAAACTCGCTCCCCCTCTGGCGTTAAACACAACCGGTATTGGTTTCTATCAAAAAGCTGAATACCGAGATGGCTCTCGAGTTGTTTAATCCCCTGGCTTACGGCTGCCTGGGTTTTATGAATCCTTTCACCGGCAGCTTTCAAACTTTCTTCTTCTACAACCAGTTTTAGCATCTTTACTTGTTCGAGCGTCATGGGCACCTCATTGAGCATTCAACAACTAAATAAATTCTTATCATGATAACAAAATAATATTAATTTTAGTTTATCTTGTTGAATTGTATATTTGCTTCAGATCTTGCAACTAATTCTACCCACACACAGAGAAAACTTATGACTATCGAATTAACCTTGAAATCAGACAACCTTATTGAATTTGGCTTTGGAAAGCTCATTAAAGGCAAAGAAATGCAAGTGTATCAGGAGTACTTTCCCCTTATACATCCGGTATTGGAGGAATGCGGCATTCAGCCTTTACTCTCCTTTGTCGTTCTTGCCACAAACACCTCAAGCGCAATACCAGATCAGGGAGCGCTAACACATGTCCCTAGTCGCGAGAGCTTCGTTCAATTTCACAACGACCATCGTTTCATAGAGGCAAAACCTATACGCGACGATGCGATGGAGTTTCTTTCTAGCGGTAATTTCTTTAGGTCAATAGACAAGATCATCACGTTAGATCCGGATACAGACTATGCATTGATCCTTTCTAAGGGTAATCCGCTGAATTCAAATCCACTACTGAAGCTTTCGGCAGCGCAAGACAGCCTTGATCAAACCTATACGGGAAAAACTCTGACCTTACATCCATGGAACGATGAGGCTGCGCAGCTTATAGGGGAAGTAGAAAACGTTTCGAACGAAACGGTAGTGTTCAAAATCCACTTCAATCCATCCAGTTCTTAACACGCTTTTGACTTAAAGTATTCCACTGAGATAGAAGCATGAATAAGTATGCGGAGGTTTCTCGAAACGATTAAAAGATCTCTTATTCACGGCCTAAGTGCCATTGCTAACATATAGGCCGTGAATAAGAAGCTTTCCTGTAACCCCATAGTAAGTACATATGTTTCCCGTCGACCCTATTATTTTTATGCAATCGCACTACTCCAGCACGTCACTTCACTAACGCCTACCCTTTGAGCAATCCCACCAATAAATAAGCCCGAAAAATCAATTCTTTTCTTCTTCCACACTTTCTACTCCATATGTGTACTGGCTAATCATCGTAGGTATGGAATAATGGCAAGCTGTGAAGTAACTTGCTGTAAAAATAATAATCAAATAAGAGGGAGTACAATGAATACCGCTATAGCATCACTTGAAAGGCTTCAACAAGCCCCGATGAAAATCGGGCAGTGGACAGTTGTCGCTATCTGTATAGGAATATTGGCACTGGATGGCTACGATGTGTTATCCATCGCTTTTGCAGCCCCGGGCATGACGGCGGAATGGGGGCTTTCTAAAGCCACACTGGGCATAGTGCTTTCTCTCGAACTCGTTGGAATGGCAGTAGGTTCTATCTTTATGGGGGCGTTAACAGATACCCGAGGCCGCAGGCCAACGATGCTGCTCGGGCTTATAATACTAACAATAGGTATGCTGATTGCTGGATTAGCACCCAATGTCTATGTGCTAGGGACTGCTCGGGTCTTCACCGGCATCGGCATCGGCGGGTTATTAGCTGCAGCTACGGCAACGTCGTCAGATTATTGTAATGAAAAGAACCGATCTCTTGCGGTTGTACTCGTCGCCGGTGGTTTTGCGTTTGGTGTCTACTTAGGTGCGACCTTTTTAGCACCACTACTAAAGCAATACGATTGGCGTGTTACCTTTTATCTAGGTTCATTTCTAAGCTTTATCTTTATTCCTTTTGTCTACTTTTTTGTTCCAGAAA
>MAAL01000113.1 GCA_002163245.1 Gammaproteobacteria bacterium 42_54_T18
AGTATGAAAATAGTCATATTAAGCTTACAGTTCGGTCAAATGCGATTGATCTAGCAAGATTGAAAAAGCGAATGTTGAGCGTATAAAAAGTTAAGAGTGATCAGCAACGTGTGGTGTTTTTAGCAATATTATACCCATGATACTTCAAGATGCGAGTTTCAGGATGTCTGTGCGATTCATGATTAAGGCGCCTCTTATTCCCATTAAAAAAGAGGCAACGAAGAACATGATTTGCACAGACATCCCCAACGGGCTGGTTTAGAAGCGCCTTATGCTACGTTATAGATTTCGACAATAGAATAACTATTATCTTCAATTAATGCCTTGCCTCTAAGCCTTTTAATTCTCGCTAAGTGAGCAATAAATTAGTCCGATTGGTGTTATTTAATGTAGGTCAACAAAAGGCAACGTAAAAAACTAGATAAATACTATACTTTCTACATCGTATGCTTAATTGAATATTTGTTCATGTCTGAAAATATAATAAATAAGATGTCGTATGGTAGCCGTGATGTAAATCTTCTTGATTATCAGCAATCTTGTGATGATTTTAATTGGCAAACCGATCCTCAACAAATATTAAATATTGCCTATCAAGCCGTTGATAGGCATTTAAATACCGCCATTGAAAATAAAGTGGCACTTCGTTGGTTAAGTAAAAATGAGCAGATAATAGATTTTAGCTATCGAGATTTAGCAGAGCAAAGCAGCCGTTTTGCAAGTGTATTAGAGCAGTTTAGCTTTGAGCAAGGAGTGCGTGTATTTAGCTTGGTGGGGAGACATCCATTACTTTATATTTCCACGCTAGGTACGTTAAAATTTGGCGGCGTTTTCACACCATTATTTTCTGCGTTTGGCCCTGAGCCTATTCGTTCTCGCATGGAGATAGGCGAAGCTAATATTTTAATCACCACTAAGAGTTTATATCGCAAAAAAATTGCTGCTTGGTGGCATGAATTACCTCATCTAAAAGTCATTTTATTTATCGATAACCTTGAAAAATCAAGCAATGCGGATTCCCCCTATAGTGAGTTAGACAAAGGCTGTTATTGGTTAGCTGAGCTACTCACTAATGCAAACTCAAGATATCCATGTGCTAAAACCCATGGCAATGATATGGCCTTATTGCATTTTACGAGTGGCACAACGGGTAAGCCTAAAGGTGTTATTCATGTGCATCAGGCAGTTGTTGCCCATGAATCTTCGGCTAGATACGCATTAAACTTAAAACAAGAAGACATTTATTGGTGCACAGCAGATCCTGGCTGGGTGACTGGAACATCGTACGGCATTATCGCGCCACTTTGTCTTGGTGTCACCATGATTGTTGATGAAGCTGAATTTGATATTGAGCGCTGGTATAACATTTTACAGCAGCAAAAAATAACGGTTTGGTATACCGCCCCAACGGCTATTCGCATGTTGATGAAAGCAGGCGATGATATTCGTCAAAATTTTGATTTATCGGCATTAACCTTTATTGCGAGTGTTGGTGAACCCTTAAATCCAGAGGCAGTACGATGGAGTGAAAAAGTGCTGGGTTTACCATTTCATGATAACTGGTGGCAAACAGAAACAGGTGCCATCATGATAGCTAATTTTGCTAGTCAACCAATAAAACCAGGCTCAATGGGTTTACCATTACCTGGCATAACAGCCGCTATTGTCAAACGTAATGAACAAGGACATGTTGAAGCAATAGAAACAAATATGGAAATTGGTGAGTTGGCATTGAAACAAGGCTGGCCATCAATGTTTCGTGGCTATTTGCATCGCGAAGAAAAATACCAAAAATGTTTTCAAGATGGTTGGTATTTGACCGGTGATCTCGCTAAATGTGACTCACAAGGTTATTACTGGTTTGTTGGGCGTGCCGATGATTTGATCAAATCGTCTGGACATTTAATTGGTCCGTTTGAAGTTGAAAGTGCCCTTATGGAGCATGAAGCTGTCGCCGAGGTCGGTGTAATTGGTATTCCTGATAAAATAGCAGGAGAAGTTGTTAAAGCCTATGTGGCATTAAATCCTAATATTGAATGTAGTGACGATAACTTAGCCGTATTGAAAAAAGAGCTAAAGGGTTTTGCTCGTAAAAAACTAGGCGCGGCCGTTGCCCCTAAAGAAATAATTTTTCGACAAAATTTACCTAAAACTCGTAGTGGCAAGATAATGCGGCGTTTATTAAAAGCACGTGAACTCAATTTGTCAGAAGGCGACATTTCTACCTTAGAAAGTGATGAAAAGTAATGTTCAATCAGTAGTAATTAAAAAGAGTGATAAAAATGAATGATAAATTACATCTTGATAAAGCTCATTTACTTGAACAATTAAAGCAAATGTTACGTATTCGTCTTTTTGAAGAAAAATGTGCAGAGCTTTATACCCAAGAAAAAATACGAGGTTTTCTCCATCTTTATATCGGTGAAGAAGCTATCGCCGTTGGCGTAATGGCTGCACTGTCACCACAAGATGAGATCGTGGCTACTTATCGTGAACATGGTCATGCGCTTGCTCGTGGTTTATCAATGAAGTCTGTGTTAGCTGAAATGTACGGCCGCACTAATGGTTGTAGTAAAGGGCGTGGCGGTTCAATGCACTTGTTTGATAAAAAGCAGCACTTTTATGGCGGCAATGCCATTGTTGGTGGGGGCTTGCCTTTAGCAGCAGGTTTGGCCTTGGCGAATAAAAAACTGAAAAAAACAGCTATAACCGTATGCTTTTTTGGCGAAGGGGCCGTGGCAGAAGGTGAGTTTCATGAATCGATGAACCTAGCTGTGTTATGGCAATTACCCGTGCTGTTTATTTGTGAAAATAATCGCTATGCCATGGGCACTGCATTAGCCTTGTCTGAATCAGAAATCAATATTGCCAAAAAAGCACAAAGTTATGGCATGACAGCAGTGCAAGTTGACGGTATGAATGTTGTGAACGTGGAAGCGGTGACTACCAAAGCGGTTGAGCATATTAGAACCCATCAACAACCTTATTTCTTAGAATGTAAGTCTTATCGTTTTCGTGGTCATTCAAGTTTTGATGGGCAGTTATACCGTGATAAAGAAGAAGTAGAACAATGGAAAAAGCACGGTCCTGTGATGCAATTAAAGCGTTGGTTGATACAAAACCATCAGCTGAATGAAAAAGACTTGAACGTAATTGAATCACAAATAAAGCAAGAAATTGTCGAAGCAATTAATTTTGCTGAACAAGGGTTATGGGAACCAGTGGCAGATCTTTGTAAAGATGTTTATAGCCCATCAATACAGAAAATAAATGGTAAGGCTGATCAAGGAGGTTTGGCATGAGTGAGCACAGAAACAATAGTCAAAAAATGACTTACCGGGAAGCCTTGCGCGCAGGTATTGAACAATGCCTGAACGATGATGAACGGACATTTTTGATGGGAGAAGACGTTGGCCGTTATGGTGGTTGTTATGGCGTGAGTAAGGGCTTGTTTGAGCATTATGGTGCAGAGCGAATTATTGATACCCCACTATGTGAGTCTGGCTTTGTCGGTGTTGGTATTGGTGCTGCGTTGGGCGGTATGCGACCTATAGTGGAGGTAATGACGGTTAATTTTAGCTTGTTGGCGATGGATCAAATAGTTAATAGCGCCGCCACCTTACGCCATATGTCAGGCGGTCAACTTAATGTGCCCGTTGTTATTCGCATGGCATGCGGTGCAGGCTTACAACTTGCCGCGCAACATTCTCATAGCTGGGAGAATTTATATGCACATATTCCGGGCTTAAAAGTATTAAGCCCGGCAACGCATAATGATGCTCGATACATGCTATTACAAGCAATAAAAGATCTCGATCCTGTGATTATTTTTGAACATGTGATGTTATTAAATAACCAAGGTGAAGTGTTTAGTGAACCAGAAGCTGATATGGAAAAAGCCTTAGTTCGTAAACAAGGTAGGGATATTACCTTACTTACCTATGGCGGTAGTTTGCCTAAGGTATTGATGGCAGCAGCTGAGCTTGAAGCGTTAAATATTAATGTTGAAGTTGTGGATTTGCGTTGTTTACGTCCGCTAGATACCAGCACAATTTTAGCGAGTGTTAAGAAAACACACCGCGTCATTATTATTGATGAAGGTTGGAAAACTGGCAGTTTAGCGGGTGAACTCAGTGCCATTATTATGGAGCAAGCTTTTTGGTATTTAGATGCACCCGTGCAGCGCATTTGTACTCAAGAAGTACCCATCCCTTATCCAAGTCATTTAGAACAAGCCGCTTTGCCTCAGGTAGAGAAAATTATTAGTTGTGCGCAAAGACTTTTTGAAGGTAAGCAATAAAGGTGAACGTAAAAATTTAACAGTTAATGTAAAATCGAAGGAATGTACTTATGACAAAATCCATAGATATTACCATGCCGTCATTGGGGGCTGATATGACCGAGGGCATGTTGGTAGAGTGGTTAATTAAGGAGGGTGATAAGGTACAACATGGAGACGTCATTGCGGTGCTTGAAACACAAAAAGGTGCCATTGATATGGAAGTTTACCATGACGGCATCATAACCCAATTATTGCTACAACCGGTTAATACTGTTCCTGTGGGGACTGTATTGGCAACGATAGAGGTAATAGCTGCGGCAGAAGACACAGAAGAACAATCACTAAATAAATCGAAACAGCAAAGTAGTACCACTGAAAAAACAGTCACAGAACAAATAACCACTGAGAAAATAATCGATGAGCCTGCTTTATTATTGGCAGATCCGTTAACTGAAAAACCTTTAACAACCACCCAACAGAGTCATACTCAAAAGGTCAACATAAGTACGAATGTCGATACTGTGCTTGCTTCCCCCGTTGTTCGTAAAATAGCAAAAGTGCAGAAACTGGATTTATCGGTTATTAAAGGTAGTGGCCCTAACGGTGCAGTTATACTAAAAGATATTGCGCAGATAACTCAAAAAGCAGTGTTGACTGAAGGTGGTCTGTTAACAAACATGCGGAGCGCAATCTCTGCTGCTATGACGAAATCTAAGCAAGAAATCCCACACTTTTACCTGAGTTTAGATGTCTCTATCAATAAAGCGCAGCAATGGTTACAACAAGCAAATCATGATAAAACGCCCAAAGAGCATATTTTACTTATTGCACTCTTACTAAAAGCGGTTGCCTTAACGTTGATAAAATACCCTAGATTAAATGGCTTTTACCGAGATGATTGTTTTGAGCAAGCGAGTGAGATCAATATCGCTAATGTCATTAGTTTGCGAACCGGTGGTGTGGTGGTGCCGGCATTACGTAATGTCGAACAGTTATCGGTGCCAGAAATTATGCATGCTTTGCGTGATATGACTCGTCGAAGTCGAGCGATTGAAAGTGGTGAGCGTTTACGTAGCTCAGAGTTAATGAACGCCACTATTACGATAACCAATATGGGCGAGCGCGGAGCTGACCGAGTCTTTGGCATTATTTATCCGCCGCAAGTCGCTATTATCGGCTTTGGCAAAGTAAATAAAGTACCGCAAGTGTGTGGTGATAAGATTGATATTGGTGAGCAATTGACTGTTTGTTTAAGCGCAGATCACCGAGTGGTTGACGGCATGTTAGCGGCGAAGTTTTTAAATAGTCTGGCTAAAAAATTACAAAAACCGGAGCAATTATGAATACAAAAGAAATTGAGCGCTTGGTTATTGAGGCCATACAAGCAGTTGCGCCTGAAATTGAACAAAATGATATTGATTTTGATGAAGATATCCGTGAGGAATGCGATCTAGATTCAATGGATTTTATTAATTATTTAGCGGCGTTGCAAAAATCAACTGGGATAAAAATTACTGAGGTTGATTATCCAAGGTTTAGTACTTTCCATAATGCCTTAGCGTTCCTTAAAATTAACATTCAGACAAAACAAAATTGAGCTTATAGTTGTTAGCCTAGATTAGGGATCATGATGAATATACAGTCAAAACAACAAGAACAAACTATTTTTTGGTTTGAGCAGTTAAGTCTTGCCAATCTTGAACAAGTGGGCGGAAAAAATGCCAGTTTAGGAGAAATGATTGCAAATATGAGTGAAACAGAAGTGCAGGTTCCTATTGGCTTTGCTACCAGTGCACAATTGTTTATTGACTTTTTACAACAAAATAAACTCAATGAAAAGATAAAACACCATATTGATACCTATGAATCAGGTCAACAAACGTTGGCCATTGCCGGTAGTGCCATTAGAGCCTTAATTGCTAATGGGGATTTTACTGTGCAGCAAAGTAGTGAAATTACTCAGGCCTATCAAAACCTATCAAAGAGAATACAACAAAATCAAAATGACTTAGTAAACCAAGCACCCTATATGGCCAGTGTAGCGGTAAGAAGTTCGGCAACCGCTGAAGATTTACCCGAAGCAAGTTTTGCAGGACAGCAAGAAAGTTATTTAAACATTATCGGCATTGATAATTTACTTAAGGCATGTAAAGAATGCTTTGCTTCGCTTTATACCGACAGAGCCATTGTTTATCGAGAAAAACAAGGATTTGAACATGAGAAGGTCGCCTTATCGGTTGGTATTCAGCACATGATTAATTCTCAAGCGGCGGGGGTGATGTTCACGCTTGATACCGAAACAGGCTTTGATGGTGTAGTTGAAATCAATGGTGCTTGGGGGTTAGGCGAAACAATAGTAAAAGGTAGCGTTACGCCAGATAGGTTTATGGTATTTAAGTCTTTATTAGAACAGAATGACAAATTTTCATCTAGTCAAATGCAGCACAAGTATATTCCTATTATTGAAAAAAAGTGTGGTAGTAAATTAGAGAAAATGTGTTTTGCATACCCTAATAACGCGCAAAATTTCAATATAAGTAAAGGTGAGGAAAGTACTGAAACACGGGTAACTAGTCACGAGGAACGTACCAGTTTTGTTTTATCGGATGATGAAATACTGCAATTGGCTAACTGGGCGGTAATAATTGAGAAACATTACGGCAAAGCCATGGACATGGAATGGGCAAAAGACAGTATTTCAGGGCAGCTTTATATTGTTCAGGCGCGTCCGGAAACGGTGGAATCACAGAAAAATCATGCAGTATTAGTCAATTATAAACTAAAAGAAAAATCTAAAATACTTGTGCAAGGTGCCAGTGTTGGCAGTGCTATTGCTACGGGTAAAGTTTTTAAAGTCCTTAGCCCTGGAGATGTAGAACACTTTCCTGAGGGTGCCATGTTGGTCACTCAAAGAACAGATCCTGACTGGTTACCTTTAATGCGTAAAGCCGCAGGTATTATTACCGATACTGGTGGACCAACGAGTCATGCGGCTATTGTTAGTCGAGAGCTGAAAATTGCAGCTATTGTTGGCTGTGAAAATGCTACCCAAGTGCTGAAAAATAATCAAGAAGTAACGTTAAGTTGCGCTCAAGGTGCACTTGGACTTGTTTATGAGGGAAAATTAGCGTTTGAGACTGAAGAGGTTAATTTAGCCGACATACCTCATACCAACACAGATATTATGATTAATGCGGCTATGCCCGATGGTATTTTTAAATGGAGTTCTTTGCCTGTTGCTGGTATAGGTTTAACTCGCATAGAATTTATTATTTCCAGTCAAATAGCTGTTCATCCTATGGCGTTACTGCATCTGGAAAAAGTGACTGATAGTAAGGTTAAGCAAAAAATTACCGAGTTATGTCGAGGCTACAAAAAAGGGGCGGATTATTTTGTTGATAATCTTGCCCTTGGTGTCGCTAAAATTGCCGCTTCGCAACACCCAAAACCTGTCATTGTTCGAATGTCAGACTTTAAGTCTAACGAATATCGGGGTTTATTGGGTGGAGAGTTTTTTGAACTTACGGAAGAAAATCCTATGTTAGGTTTACGGGGAGCCTCACGGTATTACCACAAACTTTATCGCGAGGCCTTTATGTTGGAATGCCAAGCAATTGTTAAGGTGCGTGAACAAATGGGCTTTGATAACGTCATCGTAATGATCCCATTTTGTCGCACACCAAATGAAGCGGATAAAGTACTTGCTGTAATGAGTGAAGCGGGGTTAACGCGTGGTGAAAATGGTTTGCAGGTTTATGTCATGTGTGAAATACCATCAAATATTATTCTGGCAGAAGAGTTTGCTCAGCGTTTTGATGGATTTTCTATCGGTAGTAATGACTTAACCCAACTTGTTTTAGGCATAGACCGTGATTCCACTGAGCTTAAAACTTTATTTGATGCTAGAAATGATGCCGTTAAACGTATGATTGCGCAGGTGATAACAGTTGCCCATGAGTGTGGTTGTAAAGTAGGTATTTGCGGGCAGGCGCCTTCTGATCATCCTGAATTCGCCGAATTTCTAGTGGAATGCGGCATTGATTCAATTTCATTGAATCCTGACTCGGTTGCTAAGGCAAGTGTGCACATAGCCAAAGCAGAAAGAACTAAAGCCAAATAGACTAGGGTTTGTTGATCTTTCGCGGTTAAATTTTGTTCGAGGCGAGTAGTGTGTAGCCTAGTCACTCTAAGCAAATACTACTCAACAAAGAGTAAAGCACTTTTAGCCGGATCCTTCGAACAGCGTTTGTTGGTCATTTTTACTGCGTTATAATCCTTTTAGTTGCTGTAATGTTTGCCAGCTGAAGGTCGGCCCACTTTTACAAACATATTGATGGTTAATATAACAATGACCACATAGCCCAACCGCACAATGCATGCGTCGTTCAAGGGCGAGGAAAATAGCATCACTTGCCATACCATATTCAGTCAGATAAGTGGCGATGCTATTCATCATCACCTCTGGACCACAAAGTAGAGCTGTTGTTGGTGGGCTAGTAAAAGTACTGAGCGCTTTTGGCAAGATAATTAAAGGACTACCTTCAACTGTGGTTACCGGCAACTCATCACTGGCGTCATCACTGGCATTAGGATATTCATCACTGGCATTAGGATATTCATCAAGGGTGTTAAATATTTTGATCTGCTTTTGCCAACGAGCACGTTCAGGGGTTAGCATCTGCGTCGCTTTATTACGAGCAGCATAAACTAAGACTAATTTCTGTTTATTTTCGGGTTTATCCATCAAGCTATCAGCTAATTTATCAATTAAGGTAACCAAGGGCGCTAGGCCGCATCCACCAGCAACGATAAGGGTATTATTGTTGTTGATTTTATCGAGAGGCCAGCCACTACCAAAAGGACCACGGGCACCTAGAATATCACCCCGCTGCATAGTGAACAAAGCTGAAGTTACCTGTCCCATTTGTCGAATAAAAGCCCGAAATTCTCCTTGCTCATTTGGTGGCTCGGTGAAGGTGAATGGTGCTTCGCCAACACTAGGTACATTGAGCATAAAAAACTGTCCTGGTTGTACTTGCTGCCAGTTATGCTGATGGTTTTTATTTTGACCTATCTTTAAATTTAAGAGACGAAAATGATAATGACGAGCCTGCTCGCCGTCATCAATATAATCAACTAATTCAATGCTATCAGGAATATGGTTAAGCATTAGTATCCTCCTGCCCATTTTTTTGTCCTCTTTCCTCAGTAAGGCGCTTCATTACAGAATGTATACCAATAACACCGGGGCAGGTTTGTTCACAACGGCCGCAGCCAACACAGCCATGGCGAGAAAACTCTGTGAAAAACTCATCACCAAACTTATGTTGCCAAAAACGCTGTACTCTCGTACCGGCTTCTGCAGAGGGGTTATTAAAACTTGCTTCTCGTTGAAAACCTTCATAAAGGCAAGAATCCCAAAAGCGCTGCTGACTAAAATGATTGTTGTCTTGTTTTATTGCCCTTGTTCCATAACAAGAACAAGTTGGACAGAGAGTCGTGCAACCAGAGCAACCAAGGCATTGTATAGCTAATTTTCGCCAAAACTCACTGGATATCTCATCTGAATTTATTTTTTGTATTCCATCGGTTATATATTTATCGTCAGGAAACTCTTTTTCACATTGATGTAAGACTAAATCTCTTTGAGTTAAATAATGCCAGTGTGTTTCTGTAAACACCAAGTCCTTTAATGCTTGCGCGCCCTTGTTCGTTTGTTCAATCACTAGCCATTGTTTATTGGCTAATGGATGCAAGATAATATCAGCGTAACCGTCTTTTACACCAGGCCCTGCATTCACTGTTGGACAAAAGCCATGTTCGCAAGGGGTAATGCAATCAAGTCCTACCAATAAACATTGCTGTCGTCTTGCCTGATAATAGGGATCGTCTTTGAAGAATTTGTCTTGATAATGAATCGCGGTTAAGTCACAGCTTTGTACACCAAATAAAACAAAAGGCTTAGGCGTAGGTATGGTTTCTTGAAAAAATTCGCCATTAAAAACGAGTACTTTTTCTTGTTCGGTAAAAAAGAAAGCTTTGGCTGAACTTTGAGGCTTTTCATAAATTAACGGATCATGAACTACAGGTTTAGTTGTTTCTGAGGCAATTTGTTGCCAATGACATTGACCATCACTGTTTGTTACTACCTGATGAAATTGATAATTTTTAGCTAAATGCTGCTGCAAACGCTGTAAGTCATTAATTAAATAAATCTTCATGTTATGACTCCTGCTGCAATTGCTCAATTGTTTTTGGTATTTTCCCTTGAGCTAATGCGGTAACTATTACTGCACAGGCTTTTAATTCTGGCATTTTAGTGACAGGGTCTTGAGCTGTATTGGTTAGTTGGTTTGATGGTGCCTCTTTAAAATGATATGGCATGCTCACTAGTCCTAGGGGAACATCATTGGTGAGTATCGCTCTTGTTTCTAAATAACCACGACGTGATTTAACGCTGACCGCACTAAAATGACTTATATTGAGGTTATCGGCATCAATGGGATTAATAAATAAGATACCTGCGGGTGTTTCTCTTTCTAGTAAAGGTGAGTTTCGGGTCATTGATCCACAACCATAATGAAAATGCAGGCGATTAGTGGTTAGTTGCAGTGGAAAATCTTCATCGGGCATTTCATCGATATCACTATGGTTGACCGCAATTAATTTTGCTTTGCCAATAGGAAAGCTAGTGCTATGTAAAATAGCCGTGCCATTAGGACTGTTATTGGTACAGGGCCATTGTAAACCGTAATTATCGTCTAGTTTTTGATAATTCATCTCTTGATACTGCGGGGTTAGCGAGGTGATTTCATTAAATACTTCTTCAGAATTTGACCAGTTTAATTGCTCAGAGCCCATTTCTTTTGCCAGTGCTTGTAACCATTGCCAATCACCTTTTGCTTGGCCAATAGGAGCTAAAGCTTGGTTTAATTTCTGTACTCGGCGCTCACAATTAGTAAACGTGCCTTCTTTTTCGGCAAAAGAAGCTGCGGGTAACACAATGTCGGCTAGCTTGGCTGTTTCGGTTAAGGTGAGTTCTGCAACGACTAATAAATCTAAATTTTTGAGGGATGATTTAACTTGGTTTTGATCGGGATCGGTCACCGCGGGATCTTCACCAAAGAGTAATAGCGCACGAAAATTGCCGGATAAGGCGGCCTTGCTCATGCCTAGAGAAGTCAATCCCGGTGCTTTTACTACTTCAGTATGCCATGCTTGACTAAATTTTTCTTGGGCTTTTTCATCATCAACACTTTGATAACCCGGGTAAACATTCGGTAAGCAACCCATATCACAAGCACCTTGAACATTGTTTTGTCCTCTAAGAGGATTAACCCCAGTACCAGCTTTGCCAATATGACCACAAGTTAACGCTAAATTAGCCAGGGAAATAACATTATTGGTGCCACTCATGTATTGGGTGATACCCATACCGTAAAAGATCATTGCATGTTTTGCTTGACTGTAAGCCTTAGCTACGGTTCGAATTAATTGAGCACTCACGCCAGTGAGTTTTTCTACTGACTCAGGGGTGATGCTTTTAACGTGTTGAGCTAAATGTTCGAAACCATCACAACGAGCCTTAATAAAGGTTTTATCAAAGTAACTTTCTTCAATAATGACATGAAGCATGGCATTGATCAGGGCTATGTTGCTACCAAGTTTTAGCTGCATGTGTTGATTGGCAAGTTTCGCTAGGCGAGTTACTCTTGGATCAACGACAATGAGTTGTGCTCCCTGTAAATGGGCTTGTATTATTTGTCCGCCAATAATGCTGTGGTTTTCGGTAGGGTCAGCGCCAAAAACTAAAATTAAATCACTAGAAAAGATGTCTTTTGCGCTATTGGTCATAGCGCCTGAGCCTAATGATTGTTTTAATCCAGCAACTGTTGGGCTGTGACATATTCGAGCACAATGGTCTATATTATTGGTTTTCAGTACCGCACGGGCAAACTTTTGGGCAACATAATTATCTTCATTAGTGGCTCTAGCACTGCTAATAAGCCCTACAGCTTGACTACCCCATTGCTCGATAACTCCTTGTAATTCCTCGCTAATGGTGGATAGTGCTTCTTGCCAACTTATGGGGTAGAACGTTTTATTAACACGCTTTAATGGTTGAGTTAAACGTTTTGGTGAAGTTATCGCATAGGCCGTACTCCAACCTTTATCACATAACTTTCCTTGACTAATGGGGTGATTTTTTTGGGGTTCAACACCAACAAGCTGATCGTTACTATCAAGCTTCAAGTTAATGCCGCAACCAACACCACAAAATGGGCAGAGTGTATTAATAAGCTTTGTTGACATAGCAGTACCTTTTCCTTAATAAGAAGCGGTAAAAATATAAACAGCTAATCCAAGCTATTAGTATAGTAGTTACTCTAGCCATAGCTTAGATAAGGTATGAATTAAATGATCCATATCAAATGATGATAAATTCAACGTTTATTGGTCTACATTTAATCTATACTTTATTTATCCTTTATTTCGAGAATTTACCATGTCTGAAATATTTGGCTCAGATGCATTTTCTCCCAAAGAAATAGCCAAACGTATCAATAATATTGGAGTTGCTAAAGTACAGTTGCCACTTTTGTCGCTACTAATGTTAGGTATTCTTGCTGGGGCATTTATCGGCTTGGGTGGGCTTTATTTTGTTTTGATAAAATCAGATGCCACCTTAGGTTTTGCCACTAGTCAGGTACTTGGTGGGGTAGCATTCTCGCTGGGTTTGATTTTAGTCATTGTTGCAGGTGCGGAATTATTTACCGGCAATAATTTACTGGTGATGGCATGGGCTGAAGGTAAGATATCTACAGTCGATATCTTAAAAAACTGGGTTGTTGTCTGTCTTGCTAATTTTATTGGCGCAGTAGGCCTAGCAGTATTAGTATTTCTTTCTGGTCATAATGAAATGAATAATGGTGCTATTGCTGAGCAATATATCAAAATAGCAATTATAAAATCTAGCATGCCATTTTGGAGCGCATTTTTTAAAGGCGTATTATGTAATGTTTTGGTGTGTTTGGCAGTGTGGATGGCCTTTGCGGGGCGCAGTTTAATTGATAAAGTGGTGGCTATTGTTTTTCCTATTTCAGCTTTTGTTGCCGCCGGGTTTGAACATTGTATTGCTAATATGTACATCATTCCTTTGGCTATGTTAGAGCAGAACTTTGGCAGCACTAATTTGGCTGTTGCGACTATAACTTGGACAGGTTTTTTTAGCAATTTGGTGCCTGTAATTATGGGGAATATTATCGGTGGCAGTTTATTTGTTGCTTTGGTTTATCACATTATTTACCGACGAAATGTCGACTAATAGCCTAAAATATATTTTGAAGCGCTTATTTCTTAGTAAGGTAGTTTATGTCTTATTTTTTGATTGAATCTCAAAGTACAAATCTAGTCAAATATCATTTTACTTTTGACATCAACGAATTTAAAAATGAACATGTAGCTTTTACAGGTGCCGTAGGGAAACACCCCTATGATGCCAATAAGTTGGTGCTAATTTCAGATCCCTATGCCAACCACACAAGCTATTATGAATTTGATAGTGCAAATATTGGGCTGGTTGAAAAGCTACCTAATATTATCAACAGTGATGGTGAAGATGTTGTTATGGTTTTGCTATGGATAAAAAGAGGCTGTATTGCCATTAAAAGTTCAGTTTTTTTGGTTGAATCTTAGGTTAGTTAATTTCAATAACAATATGAGGATAGGAGTAAAGCATGTTCGAATCATTAAAACATTGGTTAGAAACTTTAGACAAAGAAAGTCAATTATTTGAACATACTGACTCCGAGGTTATTCATGTTGCTCTTGCCTCTTTGTTGTACCACGTAATTAGTGTTGACGGTATTGAAAACAATCGTGAAAAGAGAGAATTCAAACTTATTATGGCAAACGAGTTTCATTTGTCAGAACAACAAATAATGACTCTTTATGTCTATGTAAAAAACCTAAAAAGTGACTTGCAATCAGATTTATTAACAGTCAACAGCTATCTTAAAGATAATCCAAATTTGCGTATGACACTCATGAGTAAACTAAATCAGCTGATTGGGGTCGATGGGGTTAATAATGAGGAGCTGAATATATTTTATCAGGCAATGAAAGTTATTTTTCCTGACGTTGCTAAACAACTCACCGATAGATAGTGAATTCCTACCCAAAAAACTTAACTAAGCAGCAAGCTGAAAAAGCATTAGCTAAGTTTGGCTTGAATGTTTTGCCTGAAGCTAAAGCGCAAAGCATGATGTTAATATTTCTGCGCCAGTTTAAAGGGCCTTTCATTTATGTATTATTTGCCGCAGCAATTTTATCCTATTTTCTTGGGCAAAATATCAATGCTGCTTTTATTCTTGCGGTATTGTTAATTAATGCCATTATCGGCACAGTGCAAGAGTATTCTGCTGAAAAGGCAGCCCGTGCTTTAAAAAAAATGGTGCCTTCGTATGCCAATGTCATTCGTGATGATAAACCGATAAAAATAGACAGCCAAATAGTTGTACCAGGGGATTTGCTACAACTATCCCCTGGAGATAAAGTACCTGCGGATATGGTATTACATACCAGTAATAGTCTTAAAATTGATGAGTCTATGCTTACGGGTGAATCTATGGCCGTTGATAAAGCCATCACTAAAGCAACAGATAATATTGACTCTACCCTAGGGTATAAAGATAAAAATAAAGTGGAAATGGATACACAACAAACTTGTTTTGCTGGCACTGTGGTAATTAATGGACGCGGTAGTGGTTATGTTATAGCTACAGGCAAAAATACTCAAATAGGGAAAATTTCTCAAGATATTGAAAGTCAGCAAACCAAGCCGCCATTATTACTGAGAATTGAAGCCTTCACCTTGCGTATTACTTACGGCATATTAATTCTAATCAGTCTAATCTTTATTATTACCTTAACGCGTGGTGACGAACTTGGTAGTGTCTTTTTACTCGGTGTAGCTTTAGCTGTGTCAGCAATTCCAGAAGGTTTACCCGCTGCAATTACTGTTGCGCTAGCTATTGGTATGCGCAGAATGGCAAAAGTTCGGGTTATTATTAGAAACTTATTAGCGGTAGAAGCATTGGGCTCTTGTACTTATATAGCTTCAGATAAAACGGGCACTCTAACCGTGAATGAAATGACTATACAGCACATAATTTTGGCTGATGGCTGTGCATTTAAAGTGACAGGCGAGGGCTTAGATTTACATGGAGAAGTAGTTCCCTTAGTCGAAAAAACAGATATGCCGTTAAGGAAAAACATTCAGCATAGTGAAAAAGGTGGCAGTCAACAATCAAACACAGCACTGGAGTTATTAGTTAATGCAGGTTTGCTGGCAAACGAATCTTATTTGGAAAAAACAACACAAGGTTGGCAAGGTCAGGGAGATATGGTTGATGTTGCCTTTTTAGTGTTGGCATCAAAATTTGATATCAATTACCAACATACTCGAGCTCGATATAAGGAATTAGCTCAGATCCCCTATGAGTCAGAAAACGCTTATTGCGCCAGCGTTAATCAATTCCAAGGCAAGCAGATACTTTTTGTTAAGGGAAGCGTTGAAACCTTAGTTTCTATGTGCACTTTTGCTAAGGGAGAAACTACTCAGTTTCATATAGAACAGCAGGTTGATCAACTGGCTAGTGACGGTTTTCGTGTCTTGGGGCTAGCTTATGCAGTATTAGACATTTTGCCTAATAAGCTAGAAAACGCACTTACTGATTTAACATTTATTGGTATGGTTGGCATGATAGATCCATTACGCAATGATGTTATTTCGGCCGTAGCCGCGTGTAAAATGGCAAAGATAAAAGTTGCTATGATCACTGGAGACCATCCTAAAACAGCATTGGCTTTAGCTAAACAGTCAGGTATAGCAACAACGGGAATGGCTGCGGTTACAGGTAAACAGTTAGCACTTGCCTTTGCTCAGGGAAAAACAGTATTTAGTGACTGTGTACATAGTACTCAAGTGTTTGCTCGAATATCACCACATCAAAAAAAACAAATAGTTGAACAAATTATGCTTGATGGTGATTTTGTTGCTGTTACTGGTGATGGCGTTAATGATGCACCTGCCTTAAATCACGCTCATGTCGGGATTGCCATGGGATTTCGAGGTACAGATGTAGCGAGAGAAAGTGCAGATATTATTCTAACCGATGATCATTTTGCCTCAATTGTTGATGGTATTACTCAAGGGCGCATTGTTTATAACAATATTCGCAAAGTTATTTTTTTATTGATTTCTACTGGCGCAGCAGAAATATTATTAGTGATGTTTTCTTTGCTTTTTGGCACCCCATTACCTTTATTTCCATTGCAGTTATTGTGGCTTAATTTGGTTACCAATGGCATACAAGATGTCGCGCTAGCATTTGAACCTGCTGAAGGCAATGAATTAAAACAAGCTGCACGGCCACCAAATGAACCTATCTTTAATCGCTTGATGGTAGAACGTATTGTCGTTAATGCCATTGTGATGGGATGTTTAGCTTTTGCAGTGTTTAAATGGCAAATAGATACTGGCGTAGCTGAGCAAGAAGCACGTAATATTACTTTATTATTGATGGTATTATTTGAGAACGTACATGTGCTTAATAGCCGCTCTGAAAAGCTGTCGATATTTAAACAATACTTTTTTGGTAATAAATTTCTAATTTTTGGTATGTTGGCGGCACAAAGTATACATATTGGTGCCATGTATACACCAGGAATCCGCGAATTATTACAGCTAGCACCGGTGTCATTAAGCCAGTGGTCTAGTTTACTTGGCATTGCTCTATTTCTTATTGTTGTCGATGAGTTACACAAATATTTTCATCATTAATGACTATAAATTAGTCTATACCCGTTACCATTGTTTAAAATGAAAGCCTTGCCTAAAGCACTTTTAACTCCCACTGAAATCTCACACTCTGAATGGTAACGGGTATAGAGCACTCTTCTTTATTAGAAAAGTAGAGCTTAACCAATCTGTGAACTAGAGTTAAACCTGAACTTGAATTATTACGGGTATAGAGGAGTTATTATGAAATATTTACTTTTTTGTTGCTTTGCTTTAATTAGCCTCATCAGTTGTGATCTAGGTCCTGATTCACCCCAAGGCTTTAGTTTGCCTCTGGGTGATGTGAATAAAGGAGCTGCGGTGTTGACGAAATATCAATGTTTAGCATGTCACCATATCAATGGCATAGAGCAAGCTGCAGGTATAAATAATCCTGATTTGAATATTCGTTTAGGTGGGGAATCAACCCAAGTAAAAACCTATGCTAAACTTGTGAGCAGTGTTATTAACCCTTCACATAAACTTGCTCGAGGTTATCCGCTCGCTGTTATTTCTGTTGAAGGAGATTCAAAAATGAAAAATTTTAATGATGTGATGACAATAACTGAATTGGTTGATTTAGTTACATTTTTGCAACCTCATTATGAATTAGTTCCTTATCGTAGCACCAACTATCAATTTTATGCGTATTAACAGTGTAATTATTATAGGGATAAAGTAAATGTGTAAGCTTCTGTATATAGTCGGCGTTGATGGCAGTGAATGGAGTGAACGAGCCGTTAATTTGGCACAACAAATTGGCGCGAGTGTTAAATTAATGTATGTGATTTCTTGGCAAGAGTTTCAGCCTGTGATGGTTGAAGGAATTGCCCCCCCATGATAGATAAAAAACAAATAGAATAAGACGTCAGTAAAACGTTTTACAGCCACTGATACAAAAGTACCAAGTAGAAGAACTTCATTTAACTAGTGAATATATCAGGGGTGAGCCAGTTGATGTTTTGCTTGGTAGTGTGACTAATAAACTGGCTCATTATGTTGGTATCCCTATAGTCCTTGTGCCTTAAATATTTTTTAGTTAGCTAAAATTATTAGAAAGTATAGTGTTAGTAACTAATGTTTTATCAAGTTATTCTAAGTTGTTCAGCTATGGTGTCTACAATACTAAAGGCATTACTGCTATGCAGTACACTGTCTGAACTCCAAATGTTAGCGACGCCCATATTGGTTAGCCTTGTTATGGCGCTATCAACAAAAAATGCATGGGTCACTATGATTGAAATGCTCGCGGGTGCTTGTTGTTGTATTTGTTTGACCGCTTGTTCAAGGGTTTTTCCTGTGCTGGCAATATCATCAACAATGATAACGTCTCGATTGGTTAGGCTTAATTCTTTGGTATTCTCTTTATCATTAGTCGCTAGAGTTACAGAAACACTCTTATCGCCAAAACGCTCTTTTGTCGCGATGGCATAATGCCACTGGTGAAGCTTGGCTATAGCTTTAACCCATTGTTCTGATTCTTCGTCAGGGCCAATCAGTACAGGCTGACTAGACTGTTGTTGTATAAAGGCTGACATGGCGCTACTCGCGTGCAAAGCAATGGCTTGATTGCTTGGAACTGCCTCACTTAAATTATGGATGCGATGCAAGTGCGGGTCGATAGTGATAACACGGTCAAAATAATCATCGAGTAATTTTCCTATTATTTTTTGACTAATGGCCTCTCCTGCATTAAAAGCAATATCTTGGCGCATATAGCATAAGTAGGGCGCTACTAATGTTATGTGCTCAACACCTTGGGCTCTTGCTGCTGAAGCCGTTATGATCAGCTCAATGAGCTTAGCATTAGGTTGGTTTAATGTACGGCAAATAATAACGTGCTTTGGTAACTTTATCGGCAGTGTCACTTTTGTTTCACCATCGGGAAATTGATGCAGTTCAACCTGTTTAAACGGGATCGATAAACTTGTGGCTAGCTGCTGAGCAGGATGTAAATAATCGTCAAAACCCAGTATTATGGCCATTGCAACTCCTAAGGTATAAAATCAAATAAAGTAGTTATCGTCTTTCGAGGGTGGATTTTTCTCTATGATATAAGCATTGCTTTCATTGGCAAATTGTGTGGAAAATTCAAAATTACTTTTAAAACAGGCATAGATAGTAAAAAGAGTGTTACCTTTTTTTATTTTATCGCCTACTTTTTTGTTGAGATTAATACCTGCATTTTTATCTATAGGGGCGCCAGCAAGGCTTGCTATATGCGCTATTTTCAAGTTATCTATTGCGTAAATATAGCCACTTTTTTGCGCAGTCACTGAGTATTCTAATGCGGCCTTACTTTGTGTTTTTTGCTGTACCCCTTGTGCCGAAATAATGGCTTGCATCTTTTCAAAAGCACGGCCAGATTCTAAAATATCTCTAGCAATAATATAACCTTGGCCACCTCTGATATCGGGATCAAACTCTAAAATTCTGCCTGCTAAGCGCAAAGATTTTTCTCGTAAATCACGAGGGGAATTTTTTTGGTTGCTTAAAACTTGCTGTACATCCCTTGCTTCTAACGCAGGACCAATACCATTACCGATGGGTTGAGAGCCATCACTAATCACCACATCGATATGTAAAGCAAAGAGATCGCCAATATATTCAAATAATTTTCTTAAGGCTAACGCCTCTTGATTATTATGAATTTTAGCGGATGAGCCTACGGGGATATCGATAAGTAGATGAGTTGAGCCTGCCGCTATTTTTTTAGATAAGATAGACGCAACTAATTGTCCGGTTGAGTCCATAGATAATGGTCGTTCAACCGAAATTAAAATATCATCCACGGGCGCTAATCTTGCCGTTCCTCCCCAAGTCAACATGCCTCGATGTTGCTGTACAACCTTCTGCATATCTTCTATGGAAAGCTCGACATTAGCCAATACCTCCATGGTATCAGCGGTACCCGCAGGTGAGGTAATTGCACGACTAGAGGTTTTAGGCATTAGCATACCGTGGGCAGCTATTATCGGCATAACTATCATGGTGGTACGATTACCTGGAATGCCACCAATACAGTGTTTATCTACCACAATAGCTTCGCCCCAGTCCAAGCTTTTACCTGTATCGACCATGGCTTTCGTTAAAAAAAAGACTTCTTCACGTTCTAAGCCATTATGGCTACAGGCTACTAAAAATGCAGCGATTTCCATCTTGGAATAGCGGTTTTCTAATATATCTTGGCAAATAAGATGAAATTCATTTTTGTTTAGCGTTTCACCCGCAATTTTTCGGTGTACAGCTTTAAGAGATATTGGCGGTTTGGCGGGCGCAATTCTTACGTTAACTCCTTGATCTTTACCTAACTGCCCAAAAGCTTGGGTGCTTAAACCAAGCTCATTAATATCAACGATAGCGCAGTCATCAACAATATTTAGTACCGCAAGTACAGGGTCACCATTGCCTTTTATGTAAATTTCTAGTTTCATTAATGCCTGAAAACCCTCGGTTCGGTACAGAGGGCAATCACGGTGTAGGTAGGCAACATTTTCTTTGAAGGTGTCAATGGCAACGGATTTTAGTTTTAACATAAGGTGATGAATCCTTTTCCTAAAATAAAAATAAAAGTTAAAGTTAAAATAAAATTTATTCAGCACGTAAGGAAAAACAGTACTTCATAATTAGCATAGTTGAAAAAACAAGCGAATGACTGTGTTTTAGATCATGTCTCGTGAATTTTAAAGGTTCTATTTTGCGAAACAGTGCACTGTCAGCTAATTTATACTAGAAGGCTCATGCTTTTGTTACTCAACGGAGAACAATGATGAAATCGATCAAGCATATTTTAGTGGTTATGGATCCAATGACAGATCAACAAGTAGCATTACTACGAGCGGTAAATATAGCCAAAAAAACGTCTGCAACTATTGAGCTATTTTTGGTCGCTTATCATCGCCAGCTTGTTAGTCATTGGAACTTTGATAAAGAACAAACTGCGGCATCGCAAAAAGAGTATTTAGCCACAAAAATTAGATGGTTAGAAACCTATCTTATCGGTGTGGTTGAGCAAGATTTGACGGTAAAACTTGATGCTTGTTGGCACAAAGATGTAGCAGCAGCGGTATTAAAAAAAATTGAAAGCTGTGATACTGATCTTGTTGTTAAGTCTACCCATCAACATACTAGTATTAACAAAGTTTTGTTTAATCCTAGTGATTGGCGCTTGCTACAACATTGTCAAGTGCCGCTTTTATTAGCAAAGAAAGAGTTAGCAAGGGAATCAACGGATTTACCCTATAGCACTATTATGGCTGCAGTCGATCCAGTTAAAAACAACGATAAACCACAAGGTTTAGACAGAGCAGTTTTAGATGCCACCATTGGTTTAGTTGCTTTATTTGAGGCGTCAGTTCATGTTTGTCATTGCTATCAAGCCTTGGGCTTGGAGTTATGGCAGAGCATGAGTTCGGTAGGTATGGATCAAAGTGTAGCGGATTCTAACTTTGAAGATTATCAACAAGGTATACAAAAGCACCATCAAAAGTTATTTAATGCCTTAATTGATGATTATGATTTTAATGAGGCTTCTACTCACCTAATTGATGGCTCGGTTGAGTATGAATTATCAAAACTCGTTGATAAGTATCAAGTTGATTTACTCGTTATGGGTATGGGCGATACTATTAACTTTGTTGGTAATACAGTTGAGAAAATATTAGATAATGTTCACTGTGATATTTTATCGGTTAGGGTAGAAAGTTAAGCTAGCTTGTGGCATAAAAACAGCAACAAAGGTGATTATGCCTTTGTTGTTTTAATATTTTGTTATAATTGGCCATCAAAATTGTTTTTATTCTTTTAACCGCACGGCTAATACATCACATTTTGCCCCGTGTAAAATGGCATTAGTGGTAGAGCCTAATAGTAGTTGTAAACCATGCACACCATGACTGCTCGTTATAATTAAATCAACGTTTTCCTTCTCCGCAAAGGCTAATATTTCCCCACTGGCATGTCCTATGGATATATGTAAATCTTGCTCTGTAATATTGAGCCTTTTAACCAAAGGTTGTAATACCTCTTTGGATCGCTCTTCTAATATTTTAGTAGAGCCTATGCTATCTACAGAGTCTGCACCAGAAATAATACCATATTCACCACTATAATAAGCGCTAGGTATAGGTTCAACTACATGGATGACGCTAAGTTTTGCTTGAGTAAGTCGTTGTAATTTCTTGACTTTCTCCTCTATGTAGCTTTTAGTTTCATTAAGTTCTGTGGCAAATAAAATATGCTTATACATACATTTCTCCTAGTTGTTAGATAATAATATTTTGTTTGTAGCTTGCTTGTACAACCTTAACTTGGTATTGATGTTTTAATTTTTGTGCTAGTACTTCCATTGCTTCTTCTTCGCCGTGAACGAGTACTACCGGAGGTTTATTTTCAAAACCTTGATACCAATCAAGTAAGCCTTGTTGATCAGCATGGGCGGAAAAGCCACCAATGGTATGAATATTCGCTTTCACTTGTATTTTCTCCCCCCATAAATTAATGCTTTCACAGCCATCAACAAGCGCTCGACCTAATGTTCCTCTGGCTTGAAAGCCAACAATAAGCACATGAGCATTTTCACGCCAAATGTTATGTTTAAAATGGTGCTTAATTCGGCCACCCGTACACATACCGCTACCCGCAATAATAATAGCGCCGGAGTTAATTTGATTGATTTTCATTGAATATTCTGTTGTTTCTGACATATGTAGATTAGGTAAATCAAATATTCCATCATGATTTAGCTCTATCTTTATCGCTTTTTGATCGTAAACTTCACGGTGTTTGGCATAAACATTGGTCGCCTTTATTCCCATTGGGCTATCGAGAAAAATTTGCCAATCACCTAGTTGCCACGGCTCAAAGTGTTTCTTAAATTCATAGAGTAACTCTTGTGTGCGACCAACGGTAAAGGCAGGAATTAATATATTACCTTTGCTACTTTTTGCACTGGCAATAATCTCACCCATTTCTTGCCAAGTATGCTCCCAACTGCGATGTAGCCTATCACCATAAGTACTTTCCATTATGACTAAGTCAGCATACTTAACTTTATAAGGATCTCGCAAAATAGGGGCGTTTGTATGTCCTAAATCTCCACTAAAGACTACTTTTTTGCTCACACCATTTTCGTTAAGTGTTAATTCAACAATAGCCGATCCAATAATATGACCCGCATCTCTGAGTGTTAGTTTAACGCCCTGGCATATTTCCAACTCTTCATCATAGGTCAGTCCTTTAAAATACTGTAATGTTGTTTCTGCTTCTGCTGTTGTATAAAGAGGCTCTATTAATGTTAAGCCTTTACGTTCGCGCTTCTTATTTTCCCAACGAGCCTCCTTTTCATGAATATAGCCAGAGTCTACCAGCATAATTTCACATAAATCTACGGTGGCATTATGGGTATAGATACAGCCATGAAAACCTTCTTTTATTAGCATGGGTTATCGACCCGTGTGATCAAGATGTGCATGACTGACGATCACGGCATCTAGGTCAGCAACATCAAAAGGGAAGTCATCATGGTTGTGTCGAGCATTCTCATGAGAGCCTTGTAACATGCCACACTCAAGCAGTATACTTTTGTTGTTAACTTGCACCAAATAGCAAGAGCCAGTTACTTCTCGTGTAGCTCCAAAAAATTTAATATTCATTTAAAATCCTGTGGTGTAGACTTTATTTTCATATCATCATATGCTGTTTAACAATAATTAAATTTTAGTCTGATATTTTGTTATTGTTAGTTAATTTATCATTAAAATAGATTTTTATTGATATCAGCTATCAGATCTCAGATCTCAGCAACTAAATAATGTCTTCAAAATTTACCTTTGCTAATGACCGAAATGTTCTCAAGATGCCTTTATTACAGTAATTTTTTATGACAGTTTTGTGGTAAATAATTATAGGGGATCTATCTCACTCGGGCGGCGTTATGTATGGTCCGCCTCAATATTGCAAGTAATAGTATCGATTACGTGGTTGGTTTGCGCTAATGTATTCGGAGTCTTGTTGGTTACCAATATATTAGGCCCAGCTCCACGATGAGATCCGCGCTAGATTGTCCTCAAAAGCGAGTAAGCATACTTTAGTTATGTTGCTGTAACGCCCCACAGGTCTTCAATCCCAGCATGAGTCAATCTACAACCATCAGTATTGACTATAGTAGGCTCAGTGTCCCAACAATTACCGCGGCGACTCATACTTTGTTCAATCTGATAACGCCACAACAACTGACGGTAATTTCGACTCGTATAAGTACTGTCTATCTGAGTGAAATATCACTCCTTTTGGTCGCCCCCTTGATTCAAATGCCATTGTTAATGCTTTCGCTGATAACTGCGTATCAGGCGAGTTAGACATTGCCCAACCAACGGGTTTACGTGCAAATAAACGGTATATCACCACACCAAACTTGATCAGGCTCTGTTACTGCAAACTGACGTTCAAGCGTGTTCGGTATCGCAACATGCGCTTGTGTCACCTTTTTATATTTATGATTAGGAAGCTGACAACTCACTAAGCCTTGTTCTTTCATTAAACGAGTGGCTACATAATGGCTTAATGGTAAACCTCTGGTAGTCGCAATACCTGCGATAGTCCTAGCACCAGCGGAGCTATTATTTTCTGCGTAAATGCTTTTTACCATAGCCAATGCTTCAACCTCTTCAGGTTTAATGCTTCTAGCTTGTTTTGCCCAATACTTATAGCTGCTACGATGTATCTCAAATACTTCACAGCAACGTTTAACTACATGACTCCCTTTAAGGGCTTTGATTATGGTGAACTGTTCAGCGAGTCCGACATTAAGAGAGCCGTGGTGCCTTTTTTAGAATTTCCTTCTCTTCTTCAATACGTGCAATGCGCCTTTTTAGTTCACGAATTTCAACTTGGTCAGGTGTTAATGGCATAGCTTTGCTTGTGATGCTTCAATGACTGAGTAACCTTTATCAACGACTAATTGAGCACATTCAAGCTTGAATTCGGGTGTGAAATTGGGTCTTGTTCTTTTTGTCATGGTGTCACCAAAAGTTTGATGAGGGGCATGATAATACCTCTAGTTAGGTGGCCAAAATCACTGTACCACTACACTATTTATTATCAACTGATACTCAATTTGAAAAATAATGAAGTTGATAAAGCCGAAGCACTTATTCGTTGGCGACACCCAACGAAAGGATTAATATTACCTGATGATTTTCTCGATACGATTGAAGAA
>MAAL01000142.1 GCA_002163245.1 Gammaproteobacteria bacterium 42_54_T18
ATTGTTCTCTATGAGTGTAATGGCTGCCTCTTGGCTCGTGACATTAAATGCTTTGGGTATGTGCATACTTCCTTCTTGAGTTATAACGTTTTATATAAGACGCGCGCGTTTCTTTGCGCGTCGTTTTGATATTTTTGTATGATTAAAAATCGTTACTAAAACGGGTAAACTGAGACCCACCTTTAGCAGCAACTAAAGGCCTTATGTTACAGCTCGATTGATGTTTGGCTTTCTTCATAATTAAGAAGACAAAACCGATAACAAGTGGGAGCGTAACATAACTCATTAAAGTAATAACTCGAACAGTCATCAGGGACTCAGAACCCGTATAGCAAGTAGGAGTAATACTATCATGAATAATCAAGAGATAAATGTAGGCATCGATACCGGCAAACACCAGCTCGATATTTATATCCGTCCATTAGGTGAATACTTCACCGTCACCAATGATGCCAAAGGCGTAAAAGAGGCGATAAAAAGAATCGCTCCCCATCATCCTACGCGCATCATTATAGAAGCGACAGGGCGGCTAGAAACAGCCTTTGTTTGTGCAGCAGCAAAAGCCAACCTTCCTGTTGTTATAGCGAACACTTACCATGTTCATAACTTTGCCGTCTCAACCGGTAAACGAGCCAAAACAGATAAGTTAGATGCCAAAATGATCGCCCATTACGGCGAAGCACTCAAGCCCAGATTAAGTGACATAAAGCCTGATAATATCCAACAGATCAGTGACTTACTGGTTAGAAGAGCCCAGCTGATTGATATGAGAACGATGGAGAAGAACCGTTTAAGCATCTTACCCAAGGCACTGCACCGCTCCATTAAAAAGATCATCAACACGCTACAAAAAGAAGTAGAGAACATCGAAGGAATACTCGATGAATTGATGCAAGAAACAGCGCAATGGCAAGAACTAAAAAATATACTACTGAGTGTTAAAGGCGTCGGGAAAGTCCTTGCCTATACACTAATGAGTGATCTACCTGAACTTGGTCAATTGAATCGAAAAGAGATAGCCGCTTTAGTTGGTGTTGCCCCGATGAATCGAGAAAGTGGGGCTTACAAAGGTAAACGAAAAATCAAAGGTGGCCGACACCGCATTCGAACAGTCCTGTTTATGTCCATGTTGTCAGCGATACAAAGTAACGCTAAATTCAAAGGTATTTATACCGGCATGGTGGCCGCAGGAAAGCCCAAAAAAGTAGCCATTGTTGCCTGTATGAGACGGCTAATTACCATCCTTAATACGATGGTAAAAAACAACAGGCAATGGGATGAAAAACTAGTGTAATACTTGACTTTTAACCACAGTCACTTGTTATATGCCTATGCTAATGATGAAAAATAGCTTTCAATTTCTGCTTTAGTCATTTCTTTTGTTTCATTTGAAAAGCAATAATAGCTAGGTCGCTGGTCACTAAAATATTGCATATCCATTGCCAAACCCTTTAAATCTGAAAATATACCTACAGGCATGTTGTACTCGCCTGTTTTATCTAATTGGTAAAACAAGTGTGTACCACAATCGGAGCAGAAACCTCTAGATGCCCAAGGCGATGATTTATAGGTTTTAACTTTCTCATTACCTGTGATTTTCACATCGGTTCCACACTGTACTGCGAAAAAAGGCGCTCCACCCCAAGTCCTACATGTTTCACAATGGCACACGGTAAAGTTAGGGTTAATTTTTTTAGCAGTAATTTTAACGCTACCACAAAGGCAACTTGAAGCCCCTGAAATTGTTTCTGACATTTTGGATATTCCTCATAATTGGAAAGGCATATAACGCCGCGCTCTGCGGCAAATTTGGAGCGCAGCGGAAAATTTGTCCGACAGCAGCGCCTTGTTAGCTATTTTTTGAGCATGAAATACACAGATGTGCATTAAGATCTGTAATCAGCTTTAGTTCATTAGCTGAAAATTCGAGATTGCATTGCTCTTCATAGTATCGAATGACGTTAAATTCTATCTCAGTAATATTAGATTCTTCTTTTATTCCCATCACTACCGCATGCAGCTCTTGAATGCTATTGGCTTCAATGGAAATATACCCAGATTCAATTTTACGGCCTGATTTACTTGTTTCACCATAATCTTTTCGTGTTGTAACATTTAATTTTGACAGTTTAGATAGCTGTGAAGGGTAAAAATTAGCTCCAGATAGTGTCACCAAATAACTAAACATATATTAGCTCCTACCTTTTGTAAGCATCAATTGGAACACCAGTGTCTGATACCTTTCCTGTTTTAGGGTTTTTCAGCAATATGTTGCCGTCCTTGCTGACACCTATATCTGGGTTAGTAGAATTAATTTTTTTCATTTCTTTCGGGAAATCAGATTTTATTTCGGCTTTAACTTGCTTATGAAATGTTTTTTCATTGGTGCCAAGTCGCTTTGCTATTTCTTTCGAATCTGGAAAACAAGAATTGTGAACGAGAATTGCTAGTTCCGAAACATAAAACGTATGACTTTTATGAACTTCAAGATTATAAACTCTATGCTTGCCATAACGTTTTATTTTCTTAAGAAGGACAGTTTGCTTATCTTTAGTCTGTACGGTTTCTCCAACGTTCAGATCCCCTGCACGAATCCATCCATTTCTGTCATTTGACCAAATTGGGTGTGATTCAGTTACCCCTAGAGGGTCTTTAGTTCCTTCGAAATATAAATCATAAACCTTGTCACTAAGGTGAGTAAATTTTCCGGTTACAACATCATATCCCTTTTTTGAGTTTCTAGAATCGGCTGAGGTAGGCTTTATAGATAAAACCTGTGAATAGCCAACAGCACCCATTTCAGGCATATCAAGATATATCGTGCTACCAACATAGGCATTGACCTTCTTTATCCACCAGTTGGGACGAAGTAGAGCAATATCCAATCTATCGCCATCTTCTTTAACAAGAGTTATTTCCAGCATTTTCCATGTTTCAGGTGTGATTTCTTCAGAATCCAATGCCTTTGTTGTTTCGGACAAGTTAACTTCAATAGCATCTTGAGAATAATCTAATGCTGCCAAAGCTGTAGATGACCATAGAAATATTAATATAAATTTTAGAACTGTAATCTTCAAAGTGTACTCCTCGTATAGCTAACGTTCACATAAGGGGCGCGGGGCTTTTTCCGCGTCCCAGTCAGCGTGTTTTTGCTGGCGAACTTGATGTTTTTGTTAGCCATTACTTGCAGCGCGCATCATTTTATTTGCGCAGACTGGAACTCCGTTATAGCTTGCTTCAAACTCATCCACTACGATAAAGCCGAATTTCTCATACAACGCCTTTGCGGGAGCATTTGTTTTTGCCACATACAAACTGGCTGCACCACTAATTTTTGTTAGCAAATACTCCAACAGTGTTTGGCCGAAACCTTTTCCTCTGCCGCTTGGATGTATAAATAGAGCCCTTATTTCCTCTCCAAACACTGCTCCGTAACCAATAACACCGTTATTATCAAATACGTAGATATCAGATTCTTGTAGCTCTGCGAGACGTTTTGCATCTTGATCAAGAGGAAGGAATTTGAATTCCTGACTCTCATAAATAAGTTCATCCAGCTTTGATTTTGAATAGATATCGAGTACCAATGGGTAGTCAGTTTGCTCAAATGGTCGAATATTCATAATGGCTAACGCCAGTGTCACTTGAAGCAAACGCAATGGAATTTTTTGCTAAAGTGAAGCGGCAGCGAAAAATTCCATTGTGTTTGATTTCAAGTGGACACCCTCGTTATAGCGAGGGTGTTCTAAGGTCTTAACGCTGTACGCGCCCCTAATTATTGATGCCAATAATAACCTGATTTAGTGATACGAACTAGCCGTTGAGCCGAGGTAATACCTACTGATTTTTGATGTTCATTATTAGGGGTGATTTGAGTGAACCTGTTCCACCCACCATCGATATTATTCTTTAACTTCCACTCTTTTTAATGACAACATAACCGTATATCTTATCCACACAAAATAAACATCCTGTGGATAAATACAGCGCTATATTTATTATCAGTAATGAAGATTTTTATAATTCTATGAGCCACGAATTATTACGACAGAAAATACTTTTCCCTATGCCGCGAGAAACAATAACAGCTGTATACATGGCGTGCGCCACCTTTGCCGCGCCGCATGTTCCACATTTATCAAAAACCAACTATCACCCTTTTTTGCACCTAAATCAATATGTTAC
>MAAL01000157.1 GCA_002163245.1 Gammaproteobacteria bacterium 42_54_T18
TTAAATCCCCATGGTGGTATGAACGGCTAGACAACGAATAACTTCCAAATACAGAATGCAAAATAATGCTGGCAACATAGCATGCCCCTCGAGTTTTTTGAAGCGGGAATCGGGCTGGCAGCGCTCGGTAGCCAGTGTCTAGGGCCCGTTTAAGGCTATCATTTCACCTATCCTCAACTACTCTTAATAGTATTTACCCGTTCAGCTTGGGGGGATACATGGTTAACGTTCGGCAACTGATGATGTGCGCTTTCTCCTCGGTGCAAGTCTGGCCTGTGTAGGAACACAGGCCCAACCGTTAAGGGTATTAAGTTGGGAAGGGTACGTGACCCAGCAGGATATCCAGGTCGTTAATCAACAGCTTAAGCGACAGGGTTATGACTACCAAGTACAGTTAATTACGCCGTTTGCCGAAGGCGCCAAACAGATGTTTGATTTGATTCGCAGCAATCAATGTGACATCGCTTTTCTAACCCTGTTTTTCATAAATATGGAAAACCAGCAAACCTCCAAATTGTTGCAAAGCATTGATGTGAACTCACCTCGATTAAACAATTATAAAAATCTATTGCCCAGTCTCACACACTTGGAAATGGGGCTCAATCAACAGGGGCAGCCCTTGTACATTCCTTGGGGTGGAGGCGCCTATGGTTTTTATATCAATCGCGATAGGGTGGCTAAAGCCGATGTTCCGGTATCGGTTAAGGAGTTATGGCTGGATAAATGGAAGGGTCGATTTTCGTTAAACCAGAGTCAACAATGGTACAACATAGGTTTAACGCTCATGAGCCTGGGGAAGTCGCCTTTTTATTTTTATGAGCTGGCTCAGCAAGATAAATTTTCCCAGTTAGAAAGCATGGAAAAAGAAAACGGACAAATTCTTAAAAAACTTAAGTCACTGTATACCAATGCCGGTAATTTCTGGAAGGCTTCTACCGTCTTTGATGATAACTTGCTAATTGTCAGTAGCTGGGGGCCTGAAATCGCCCGTGAAAATAACAAGGGCGGCAACTGGCAAATGATTCCGTTTCAGGAAGGGCATATGGTGTGGCTGGACACCATTAACTTTGTGAAGGATTTAACCGGCTCTAAACTGGAGGCCGCCGAAATATTTGCCAACTATTTTATTGGCAAAAAAGTACAAAGCCGAATTAGTGAAGAATTATCCATGGTGGCAGCCTCTAAAATGGCACCGGTCAATAAAATATTGGGTGATCCAGACCAAATATTCAAACAGCATATGTTTGTGCCGCCCTATGATAAACGCAGTTATAACATCATGAGCCGCATGGCCGGTAAGGCGCTGTATAATGCTCAAAACAATTAAAAGCTTGAGTCAATTAATGGGCTGTTAATGGTTTGACCGATTTTTTTGATACGCCTTTGGCGTCATGCCAAACCAGGACTTAAAGGCTTTAAAAAAAGCACTGGCTTCTTCAAAGCCCAGTTTTTCGCTTAAGCTTTCAATTTGCAGGCCAGGCTCGGCTAAATACTGTTTTGCCAGTCGCTGGCGTACCTCGGTGAGCAGTTGGCTAAAGTGGGTATCTTCCTGTTTTAACTTTCTGTGTAAGGTTTGGCGACTCATATTTAATTGATTAGCAACCCATAACACATTCACCTGGCCCTGCCCCAAGTGAGCCTCTATGGTTTGTATCACCAGGTTGGACAGCGGCGCTACCGATACCATTTCATGTTCAATATTTTCGGCACGTTTGAGCAGCAGTTCTTTTAAATATACGTTGCGGCTCAATACCGGGGTTGCCATTAGGCTGGCATCAAACAGCATGTAATCTTGTGATTGATTAAACAAAATATTGTCGCCAAAAACGTCCGCACATTGTTCCATGTAATCCACGGGGCTATGGCGAAAACCGCATTCCACGGGCTGTATTTTTTTTCCAGTTAATTGCTTAAACCAAGTGAGGGCGGCACTAAAGCTGCGCTCTATTGCAAGTTTGTGGTAATGATCAGGATTGATAAAATTATATTGTACACGCACCACGCCATCGCTCACCGAAAACGCCACCTTCTCGGCCTCGCTCATGAGGCCACTCTTGTCACGAAATAACACCAATGCATCCCCCATATTTTCAGTGTGTGACACTAAGTGGGACAACAGTCCCCGGGCCAAGGGGTTAAGCCTTTGGCCTATGGACAGGCCAATGTTGGCTGGCGGATTTTTCTCCATGGCGCATTGCCATAATTGGTGAATTAGGGACACAGGCGCACGCTTTTCTGCATGCAGCAATTGTTCGCGGGAGATGCCAAAGCGCTGTAAATCCTGGTCATCAACCAGGTTAAATTCGTGTAAACCGTCAAACAGGTCCAGTACCAAGGCGGCCGAGGCAGTGGGTTCTCTTGCTTTTTTCATAGTGAGTTTCTTGTGATTATGCCCTAGATAATACTCACAAGATGAGACCATTTGCCAGTTTTTTGTAACCCCAGGACCATGACCTCGGGCTTCGTTTGGAGCACAATGAAGGTGTTCATACAATAATAAAATATAAATGGTAGATCTAATGAAACATTCTGACGTGATTAGTTGGCCTGAATTTTTGGGTAAAGTCCCCAGTTTAATTGGTGGCTTACCCGGGCTTATTAAAGGCTTAAAGGTGGGCAGCTCCAAGGACAAGACTCGTCCAGTGGGCATTGGTTTGTGTGTGGAACAAGCCCAGAAAAAGAACCCCCATGGTCTGGCCTTCATACAGGGGGATACCCGTTTAACCTATACCGAATTTAATGACTGGGCTAACCGCTTGGCCCACTTTTTATTATCCAGTGGCCTTAAAAAGGGCGATACGGTGGCGCTTATGATCGAGAATCGCGCCGAGCTCATGGTCAGCGTGACCGCCTGCGCCAAGATTGGTGTGGTGGCGGCAATGATCAACACTTCCCTGCGCGGTAAGGTATTAACCCACAGCATTAATCTAGTGAAACCCAAAGCCGTGATTTTGGGTGAAGAGTTGCTGGCCCCCTATGAAGAAGTGAACGACGCTCTGGTAATTCCGAAGGATTGCCGTTACTTCCTGGCCGATACCCATACTCTGCAAGACAGCGGCACGGCCCCCGGCGGCTGGAAAAACCTGGCCACTCTAATAGAAAGCCAAAGTAGCGAAAACCTGATTAACAGTCAGCAAGTTTATGTGGACGATCCTTGTTTTTATATTTACACCTCGGGCACCACAGGCATGCCCAAGGCGGTAGTGTTTAACCACGGCCGTTTCATGAAAGCCTATGGTGGCTTTGGTTATGGGGGCTTGAGATTAAACGCCGCTGATCGCATGTATGTGACCCTGCCGTTTTATCATGCCACCGCCATGGCCGTTTGCTGGGGATCTATTTTGGCGGGCAACGCCACCTTGATTATGGGGCGCAAGTTTAGCGCCAGTAAATTCTGGCCGGAAGTACGTGAATACAATGCCACCGCATTTGGTTATGTGGGAGAACTGTGCCGCTACCTAATGGATCAGCCCGTGGACCCCAAAGATTTACAAAATAACGTACGTGCCATGGTGGGAAATGGTTTGCGCCCTTCCATCTGGAAAGATTTCAAGACACGCTTTGGTGTGGAAAAGGTGTTGGAGTTGTATGCTTCCAGTGAAGGCAATATAGCTTTTACCAATATTTTAAATTTTGAAAACACCGTGGGTTTGTCACCTCTGCCTTATGCCATCGTGAAGTACGACAAAGAACAGGAAGCCCCTATCACAGATGCCAAGGGTCGCTTGATTCGCGTGGCCAAAGGTGGCGTGGGATTATTGATCGGTGAGATTACCGACAAAACGCCGTTCCATGGTTATACCGATTCCAGCAATACCGAGAAGAGTATTTTGCGTAATGCCTTTAAAGACGGCGATGCTTGGTTTGATACCGGTGACCTGATGCGCGACATGGGTTTTAAACATGCTCAATTTGTAGATCGCTTGGGAGATACCTTTCGCTGGAAGGGCGAGAACGTCTCTACCACGGAAGTGGAATTTATCGTGGACGCTGTGGATAAAATCAGCGAGAGCATCGTGTACGGGGTGGAAATACCCAACACTAACGGTCGTGCCGGCATGGCCTCGATTCGTCTTGATTGTGAAGAGAGTGAGTTTGATTTTAAGTCCCTGTTAAGCAAACTTAAGGGCGAACTGCCTAACTATGCCATTCC
>MAAL01000134.1 GCA_002163245.1 Gammaproteobacteria bacterium 42_54_T18
GAACCGTCGGCGAGTGCTGGAGAGTTAGTGTTTGCATTCCAGCTACCTTTTAATTCCATTGCCGTCATAGTTAATTGCGCGGTGGGTAATTGGCCGCTGACATCTAAACTTGCTACGCCACTGTTTGCGGCTTTTTCGCTAGTAGGGATATGACCCACTGCGCGGTAAGTATTGTTATCACTAACATCACTTTCTAAAGTATCCAAGTCGACGGATTGGGTGAGCGTGGCGTAATCAAGTTTGGTTTTATCTTCTGCTGACATGGCTCCATCGGTGGTAGTCGTCGCGAGATTCACCTGGATTTCTTGGGCCGATAGATTCAATGTTTGTTGAGTTGGGTCATCAGCATTTAATGTAACATTGATGGAGTTATCTGTGCCGGATGCATCAACACCAAGTGTGGTTCTTGCTGCTGCAACATTGGCATCATCTAAAAACGTTGCGATAAACGTAGTAATTGTCGTGCTAGCGGGGAGTGCGAAGGTTTTTAAATCCGCATCCACCTCACTATCCATTAACGCTCCGGCCGTTGTCACGTTAGTGGTATCGGTAACATCGGCATTCGTTTCAATGGTGTCGAGTTTAGTGCCATCGGTTGCTACGTCGCGACCATCCATGGTGCCACTGACAACAACGTTACCTGTCACGTTAATGCCTGTGCCAAAATAGCCGGTTTTAGCAACACCTAACCCACCGTCTGTTTGAATGGAGCCAGTAATCGTAGAAGAGGAATCTGCAGTGTCGTCTACCACTATTTGTCCGGTGGAAGTGGCTCCAGAAAAAGTAGGACTCGCGGTCGTTCTTACATCTTGATTAATGTAAGTGTGATCGGTGCCATCGCTGCTGCGATGAGTGGTGTTGGCGGCAACGTCTGTGTTGTTAGATACTTCCGTATCAAAGTCTGAAATGGTGGATGCGGCTTGTGTACCCGTGTGATTCGCTCTTGCGCGATCGGTAGCATGGTAATGCAATGTGCTGTCACCGCCATCGGTTAAATCGGTAACATTGGTATCACTTAAATTATTCACCTCCGAACCTGATTGCCAAGTGCTACCGTTATAAATAACCCATTCGCCAGATTCAAACGTTAAACTGCCAGAACCTAAATCTTGAGAACCGGCGTTGGAAACTAAATACACATCACCGGTGTTTCCTGATCCATCGGTGAGTGCTGGAGAGTTAGTGTTTGCATTCCAGCTACCTTTTAATTCCATTGCCGCGGTGGTCAGTTCACCAGTAGGTAATTGACCACTGGCATCTAAACTAGCAACTCCACTGTTCGCCGATTTTTGGCTTAACGGTATATGGTCCACTGCGCGGTAGGTATTGTTATCGCCAACATCGCTTTCCAATGTGTCTAGGTCTACCGCTTGGGTCGCGGTCACATAATTCACTTTGGTTTTATCTTCTGCGGACATGGCTCCATCTGTTGTGGTGGTCGCTAAGTTTATTTGAATTTCTTGACCGGATAAGTTTAGTGTTTCCTGTGTGGCATCATCAGCATTTAAGGTAACGTCAGTAGAATTGTCGGTACCTGCCGCATCCACTCCTAGCGTACTTCTTACCGCTATCGAACTTGCATCATCCAATATTGTTGCACCAAAAGCAGTAATCGTAGTGCTTGAAGGTAACACTAAGGTTTTTATATCCGCATCGACGTCACTATCCATTAACGCACCGGCAGCTGTCACGTTAGTCGTATCGGTCACATCAGCGCTGGCTTCAATACCATCAAGCTTTGATTTATCCGTAGCGGCCATCACTCCATCTGTAGTCGTGGTAGCTAAGCTAATTGCTAACTCCTGGTCGGATAGGCTTAATGTTTCTTGAGTCGCATCGCTAGCGCTTAAGGTTACTGTTGAATGGCGCATCGCTGTGTTAGCTGTCACCGTGGTATTGTTTGCAACTTCTGAATCAAAATCAGAAATGGTAGATGCTGCTTGTGTGCCGGTATGGTTTGACCTGTCACGATCTTGGCTATGAAAATGTAAATTTGTATCCGCAGTATTTGTTAGCGACGCTGCATCCGTGTTACTGATATTATTGATCTGCGCACCATTTTCAATACTTGCTAACGTTGCTAGCTGAGCGGCACTTAACCCTTGCAGTATCAATTGACTTGAAATAGACGAAAAATTCCCACTGTGTTCATCGGCAGTTATATCCGTTTGTACCTTATATAATTTATCTGCATTTAAAATATACTCACCAGCAATGTAATCACGAGAATTATCGAAGTGATCAATATCTGCATCCTGCCCACTTAGTGGTTGTCCCGCCTCGGGCCATCCCTCATCACTCTTAGGGCCGAACAAAACTAAATCGGTGGTATGTAAATAAAAGTCTCCATCATCTCCCGCGCTTTGCTGAGGAGATGACTCCCCCGATAACAAGGAACGTCCATTAGGTCCAGTAGGGCCTTCCACTCCTTGTGGCCCAACTTTTCCCTGAGGTCCAGCTTTTCCTTGAGGTCCAACAATGCCTTGAACTCCTGAAGTGCCTGGAGCGCCCGGAGTACCTGAAGCGCCTTGCAACCCTGTTTCACCTTGAGGCCCTTGTAACCCGATGTCTCCTTGAGGGCCTTGTGGTCCCGCTTCGCCTTGATCACCTTGCGGTCCATCTTCGCCCTGAGGGCCTTTTAAACTAAACCCATCACCCCACCCAAAAGCACTTTTAGGCCCGAAGAAATAGGTGTCTTCGTCTAAACGCTGAATGTAATGATCACCTATAACCCCCTGCTCAAAATCAGGACTTTCTGGCCCTGAAAGGATCGTTGAAGCGGCCGCTAGACTGGTGTTCCCAAGCACCCGCTCCCATTCAAAATTTTCATTAAGGATTAGCCAATCGCCCTCCGTCAAAAATCTCGTATCATCACCATTTAGGCTCTGCTCACCAGCAATACCAACAATGAGAAAGTCCCCGACCGCTGAAAAGCTATTAAGCTCTGGAATGTTAAGTTCCGAGTCATATACACCGCGATAGCTCATACCGGACTGAGGGTCATTAAATGAAAAATTTCCGTTTAGACCAATCGATACCGTTTTACCGATCGCCACATTGGAATACCCTGAAAGCTTTTGAGGAGTGACTGAATCATCGAACAACGTTATCTGTACTGGATAAACCAATTCTTCCGCGTGGGCGGACGATATAATCAAATCGAATAATCCACCAACAATTAATGCGGTTCCTTGTTTTGCCTGTAAAAATATTTGGGAACTATTCTGTCTAACAATGTTAAATAAATATTCTATCGAACCATCTTTTATTTTAACCGAATCAATGTCTTCACTAAAACCTTCGCCTAAAACAACTAAATTGTTACCCTCTATTCGTATGCCGGTAATCGTAATATTTTCTAAGCTAGTATGTTGACCCTGCTGCTCCCCAAGTTCTTGGTTATAATATTTTGTGTCACTTTCAGGCTTGCAGCCATAGAGAAAAAACAGCGAGATAATAACTAAAAATTTTAAAACACCACCCAGCATCCAAACTCCACTTACTTTAACAGCAACAGACTGATCAAATAATAGCCTAAAGCAAAGGGTTTTGACAGTAATTAGTGGGGCTCAAATATAACGGTTAATTCCTCAATTGCATTACGTTATATCAATACGAGCGCTCATTTGAACACTCTCCCATATGCAAAGTCATCCTTGAAAGTTCTATCTTTTTTAAAATTATCTAAAAATTAATTACTTAGCTAATCACCAATTAACTATTGGTCTAACCAAGCCTACATCAAAATTGCGTTCGATAACCTATCTCAAGTACAACCGCCTCTACAGTTGCACTAACGTCCAACCCCGCTGACGGATTATAAATAATGTTATCTATACGATCATTGTTGCCATTTTCTGAGGATCCAGCGGGGATATCTATCTCACTTTTAAAATAAGCAATGGATATATCAAGAACACTATCACGATCAAGTTTATGGCTTGATCCCACACCGTAAAAATCAAAGTCCCCTACCGGCACTAGAAAATCCATGGTATTTTTAGGTATACCTGTTTTACGAGGTTCATACCCGATTCGTAGCGCGGTCCTATCTGTTAGTTGATACTCGATTCCATACGCGAAATTTGACGTGTTCTCATAATTTCGAGGCAACGTAATTGACGTAGCGCTAATATTATCGATCCCCACCACATCGCCCGCTAAGGCAAGTACAGGGTGCGGCTCGTCAATCTCAACCTTGAGCTTGTCCCACGTTCCGGATTCAGTCCACTTCCAGTCAACATTTAGCTTTAAGCTGGGGGTTATTTGTAGGCTTATCCCAAGAGCGGCATGGGCTGGTAATGTAAAATCTAACGTTCCTTTTCGCTCTATCCTAGCGTCATCTTTAGAGAGTTCAAGAGCGTTTACTAGTGTATTTAACGCAGGGTTGGAATCAGCCAGACCTTGAGTAAAACCCAGTAAATTATCATGTAGCACTATAAGAACATCACCTTCTAGAGTATCCACCGCTTCACTTTGATAAACACCACCAAAAGTGAGCCACGGGGTGACCTCCCACAAGAACCCCAGATTAAATGTAGTGGAAACTTTCTTTTCCAAATCCACTTCTACGCTGAGCAAAGTTTCAAACGGGCTAAGTTCTCCACCGCACAAGTCAATAGGAACGCCTTGAAATACAAGGCCATTGCCTTCGCCGTCGCATGTTGCATCAGCAATATTTTTCACAATACCGATGGCTGCGTTGGGGGCCCTAAAATCAATCGTGGCAGCTGCACCAAAATAGGAAAACCCGAGTCCAGCCCCTAGAGCAAGGGTTGAAGTAACTTGATAACTCACTGTCGGCGAGAAGAACGTGATTCTTGATAACCCAACTTCCTTACCATAGTAACGCCCTGGGTCATTATCATCTCTAATATATCCACCGATCAACGGCGCATAAACAGCAGTAGCAAATACCATCTTGCTATCAGATGGAGCAAAAGACATCCCCCCTACCATCCCAACAGGGACGGGGATTTCTGTGATGCCACCGATAGGGGAATAGAACGCCACCGCATCAATTTCACTTGTTGTATTAGCGATCGGGTCTGTCTCATCAAACTCTTCTAATAACGCGTCATAACTGTCATTACTAGTAAACTTTCCCGTGAGGCTAGCATCAGCTGCGAGAAAATTTAATTGTACTTGGCGCCCCTTTAATCGGGATAGACCTGCTGGATTAAAATGTATTGAATCAATACCAGGCGGATCCGCGGTTACGGCGTGTCCCAACGCTACCGCCTTAGCATTCCCTATCGTAAGATTTTGCACCAATTGCCCGTACGAATTCGAAGTCGATAAAAACATTCCGAAACATAAGACAACGATCAGATACGCTTTCACTTTATCTTGATACATTATTATTCCGTTATTCCATTATTTATTTTTATTTTACCGCCAGCTAATCCAATTAGCCGACCAGAAAGAAAGATGGGGTGAATTACATTATTTATACCATCAATAGCGATTTATTCTATTACGTATTGTAAAGCAATGATCTTGTCAGCCTTCGCCATCTGTAAAGGCTCAAATTTTCGACCAGGCAGGGTTACTCCCTGAAGTTTGATTAATCACCTATATGATCCCGCAGCATTGGAGACAGCGATCGTATCGTTTATTGGATTCTCAGCACCTAATTCAATTCCGGAAGGACGGTAAAAATATTTTTCATAAGACGCATCCACCCCCCCTAAAAAAGGATTATCAATTTCAAATATTCTTCTCTTTTTCAGATTGACGAAATCAATACTAGGTTGATAGTATTTTTCCCATAACTTTTGGAGAGAACCATCTTCGTAAGAAATTATCAGTCCTTCTTCTATTCTCTTTATGGCTGTTACGTTTGACTTCGCGGTGAAGAAAAACCGAGGTGATGGGTAGTAGAGTACAATGGTATCATCATATATAAGACCTTGGACTTTATTGTGATACTCATATTCTCTAAGTATTTCATTTGCTCCTCTTGGGAAAAGATCAATTCTGTTTCGCGCCACCATTTTAAATAGGCCATCATAATCAGTGCCTGTTATCACCTTAAAACCGTTATGTATTAGAATGCCAGTGTCCAACCACCCAATCCCTTGAACGATTGTGAATTCCTTCAGTTCGTCGAGCGTACTGACACCTCTCAGTCTTTCTCTGGCCTCAGGTGAGACAAAAAACACACGGTAACCAACAACCCCTCTATCGATCGGAAACGAAACATAACCCATCCCATCTATTAAGTCTTTAGAAACGGAATCTCCAACAAAATAATTTTCTTTGTTACCAAACTTGGCATCCATTCGTGAGCGAACTGAATTCATCTGACCACTTGCGACAAGTTTGTATGGTCCATACTTCGCTATTGTTGCTTCAAGTGCCAGTTCTAATAAATATTTAGTATATTCTCGGCGAGTACCGGATGGACTTTCCTTACTCTGATAAGTAAAAACCGTTTCAGCAAACGTGTTATTAACCCAGAACAAACAAAATAGAGCCAAAGATAATTGTCCAATTTTTTTCAAAGCGCCCTTCCCCCCCCAAAAAAAAATATAAACATTCTAGCTAGACATCTCTCTTCTGACGCTTAGGCACATGCCTATCAGTGAGCCCCTTATCTAACAAGTCCTCTAAAGCGACAATAACTTGCTCCTTAATGCTGGCTATGATCTTAGGATTATCAATAGCTTCGGGGCCGTGTTCCATTTCAATGGCATCGCCGACCAGGTAGCGTAACTTAACCTTGTGTGGAAAAGGCCCTCGTCCGATATAGAGAGGTGTGGTGTACTTATCAGAGCCCATGTACCTCTGACTAAGTTTCATAAAGATATTTTTTCGCATTTGCTCACCAGTACGAAGCTGAGAAAATATCTCATCGATACCGACGCAGGCAACCGGAATAATCGGTGCGCCCGTTTCCAAGCAGACTTTTACAAAACCATCAGCCTTTCCCCAAAACTGCCTTAACTGATACTTTTCATCGGGCGTTTTAACCGCTTCACGAATACCGCCGGGGTAAACCGATAAAAGGTGGCCACCATTAAGCATATCTATCGCCTGTTGACGATCGCCCTCTATCACACCCATTTGTGCCACTCCGACTCGGCCCACTGGAATTTTAAATAAGACGCGATCCGCTAGACCTCGTACTACGCGCTTATTTTTTTCGTATACATGTTTAATCAAAAAAACTGCATCCATCCCACCAGGGCCATGATTACCCACAATCAACCCTTTACCTTCTAAGGGGATCTTTTCAATATTTTCAAATGACACATCAAAGTAGTTAGCCATAAAATCAAGACGTTTAAGGCTTTTTTCAAATGCGTTGATATCCAGTCGAGTGACAAAACCATGTTTTTTTCCATATAAAAATGGAAAATATTGTTCTAGAGACATACGACAATATCCTTGGATTACGTTATTTTTCTCACCGGCGAACAACAGCCTCTTCTCACGAGGTGTTCGATTAAGAGCGCATCATATCGTACGAATTAGACATTTCCAGTAATAACGTAGCCGGACTTGCTTTAAGCTTTACAGTTTATAACAAGTGTAAATTCCCTCACCAAATTAGAGCTTTGAGACATCGGTGGTAAGTATAATGAATTCGCAAATACAAAATGCGCCAAAACAATAGCAATTATGGACATACCAGCCCTTCTTCTGTTCAATAACCTTCATAATCATAATCACAATCAAATACCAGCATCATCCACTGCCTTTAACCCGCCGTCCACAAAGTTAAATACGAGATGTCTAAATTTGGAGCTGTCTATTTCACTGCCATTTTGTGCCCAGGTCTTTACCATATGGTAGCCTGAACCAGAGTATTGAGAAATAATGATATCCAGATAATCCTGGTCGACATCTGTATGGTTTTCTTCTCTCAATAACCTCCCTACGACTCTTCTAACAAATCTGCGCATATGAGAAAACACGACCTTTTCATTAGAACAACTCAGAAGCTCATTAATAAGATCCTTCTGAGGGAGAATTAAACTTTCTATTTGGGTGGATACTAACGCAACATTATCGCGAATCCCCTCCAAATTCGACTCGATAATCTGATAGGCGGCATCCAGGGTGTTATCTATCAGGTCCAGTAAAACGTCATCCTTAGAGAGGTAATAACGATAGAAATTTTGTCTGCTCGTCCCCACCCGAGCGGCCAACGTTTTAACCGTAATTTTGCTATAGGACATTTCAAGCATGCACTGAAAAAGCGCAGCCTTGATCTTTTCTTTCATTTCAGCATTATCAGACAACGTACTCATAAAGCCTCCGTTTGGTCATCATGACGAGAACATGAGTACGAGTTGTCCCCACCCCGCTAAAAAACCCAGAGAACCACCTACCACATAAAGCAGCCACTCATCTTCCTCAAAAATTGGGCGGACAAAGCCATCTAATTCGCTTGGTGTGAATTCCTTCATTCGTGATTCAATAATTTCGCTTAGGTTTATCTCTTGTTCTGTATACGCAATACCGGCTTGAACCGATAGAGGAAGATTCTCGCTGCTCAGGTTTTCATAGAAACTAGACTTGAACTTTATGTAGTTTTCTGCACCCATCGAGTACAGTACAAGGTGCTTGCTCCCGCCAAGAGATCGATCTATCGCATCATTAATATAGAATTTTAATAACTTATTTAGCGGACTTGAAGACTCTGATCGTAGAATATAGTTTGCAAAGGTCTCAGCGTTTAGAACCGATTCCGTCAACGTTTCCGAATAATCTTTGGCAACTTGATCCTTCCTTTTTATAAACACTCCCTGAAGGACAAATGGACCTATCTTTATCGGGTCTAGCGGCCAAAACATCAACTTTATTGCAATCCAATTAGTGATGTAACCCACAACAAAACCGCCAACCGGCAACACATACCATGTACCTGGATACTTAAAGAAGACAATCATTTGGATAATGCCAAAGATAAACCCTAAAACAAGGCCCGATTTGACAAGAAACCCCAGCTCCGTATCGATTGTCTTTTTGATCAAACGTACTAAGAGCCCTTTATCTTCGTCAAACCTATTTATCACCATCTGTTTGATATCTAATAACGATTGATGATTTTCTTTTATATCATCCATCAGTCTTCGTACAGTATCTGGGAGTTCATTTTCAATTTTCCTATAAAGCCGTTTTTTTAGAAAACTCGGAACCTTTTCCCAATAAACCTTTGTTGCACGAGACTCCGCATCAGCCATAACCTGCTCGATTAGCTGCTGAAGATTGGGTTGGATTAGTTTATTTACACCATCAATATCGATTTTTTCCAACACGTCTTGCACGTCGATGATCTTCTCAACTTGATCCATCTGTAAAGCCGCAAACTTTTTTGCCCTGGCTGGGATAATCCCTTGCCAACCCATTACCGGCTTCAGGCCAACGAATTCAGTTGGCTTGAACATCATTTGTATCCCAATAAAATTGGTTGCTAGGCCAATAAGCCCACTAAACACCGGTATGAGTAAGTAGTATAGGCCATTAGGCTGCGCTAAGATTTCTTGAATTATTTCCATTATTTACACTGTCCACTTTATATTTACGCTATCCAGTCCATAAACGGCATAGGCAGCAACGGTCCATTCAAAAAAATCACCTATTTTGGTTCCGTATAACGGTTTTTTAGCAAACGCGCTACATGCGTGGCGCTGCATTTCAACTAGGTCAGAAAAATGGGTAGCTGCCACCTTATTTTTATCGAGAGCGATATTTCCAAATGAACTCATGAAAATCCCTAGGTTTGATATGCGTCAAAGGGTAATTGAAACACAGATAGGTGTGTCCCTTCGATATCGTATCAAGCAAATTCCTATTCAAATCGAACCGAGTGGTTCATGATCACCTTCAAAGGTCGACACTCTCCTCAATCGATCATCCTTCAGTGTGTCCGTTGCGGAATGAACTTACGTGTTTTTAGGTATTCGTCGGTTTCTTTTCTATGGTTACGTAATTTACTGTTTATAAAGGATTAATTGTTCATCTATCGCTGAGTGATTCATTCAATTGATATAAATATTAAGAATCACTCACTGTCATTCCAATTATTAAGAAGATCTGCTTCCCAGCACACCGCACACTCTGGGCTCAAATAAAAAGAAGCCGTAGGGTGTAAGGTGATAGAGATGGAGACAATAGCAACCAGTTTGTTGATTGCGATACCGGGGTTTGTGATCCTAATGGGATTAGAATTTCTGATAGTAAAGTATAAAGGAGGGCGATCTTACGACAATATCCCCGACGTTATTAGCAGCCTTAGTTCCGGAATGGCCAATATAATGAAAGGCTCGTTGGGCTTGGTATTAGTACTTGTTCCCTATGAATGGATGGTAGAAAACATTGCTATATTTTCTATTGACCCTAACTCTATGGCGACCTGGATTATTGCCCTCTTGTGTTTAGATTTTTCCGCTTATTGGTATCACCGCTGGACCCATAAATACAATTTTCTTTGGCAGCTTCATCTCATTCACCATGCCGGTGAACAGTTTAATGTATCAACGGCATTGCGACAGCCGGTGAATAACGTCATCAATATTGTCACTATTGGTTGGTTCCCTGCCGCAATTGCCGGTATTCCTCCAGAGATGATGGTGACTATTGGATTGGTTCATTTATATTATCAGTACTGGTATCACACTGAACTTGTAGGCGACCTTGGTTTTCTTGAAAAAATCATTATGACCCCGCGTCTTCATGCAGTGCACCACGCCATGAACCGTGAATACGTCGATAAAAATTTTAGCGCTTGGTTTTGTATATGGGATCGATTGTTCGGAACGTATCAACAACCCTTAGAGAGCGCCCCGGTTGTTTACGGCATTACAATTCCTGCGAAAACATGGAATCCGGTAAAGATCGATTTTATGCACTGGGGGGCGATTGCAAAAGATATGGTGGCTACGAAAAGCTGGAAAGATAAGTTGCGTCTTATTTACAAGCCAACGAATTGGCGGCCTGCTGATGTCAGAAAAAGTCATAAAGTTTCTCGTGTGCGAGACGTGTATAGCTATGAACCCTATGCGCCAAAAATATCGACAGGTTTATTAATCTGGAGCCATATTGAAATTATGCTAACTGGGGCGATGATTATGTTGTTCTTTTATCTCTTTCCAACCTATAGCGTTGCAGAAATATATGGTTTTAGCCTCTTTACCATCTTTAGTGTGATGACATACACAACGCTAATGGAAGGAAAATATGCATTTGGTTGGCTTGCAACACGGCTGAGCTTAGCGGCCGGTATTCTGTGGTTCTATGGTGGAAATTGGTTTGGGTTTAACGCGTACGTACCTTTTATTGGTGTTGCCTTGCTGTCCTACTATGCATTTTCCATTGTCGCCAGTTGGATCGCTATATCAGGGGGGTATGATGACGAGATATCACTTACTACGAAACAAGCCACGGGATAACGTTATATAACGCTCCCTAGTATCTTATCCGCAATATAACTGGACAACGCATATACGGTGATCTGTGGATTCACAATCACCGAGGTGGGGAACACACTTGCGTCTGCAACATACAAACCCTGAATATCATGACTTTGCCCGTGAGCATCAACTACGGACTTTTCCTTATCAGGCCCCATACGCATTGTGCCTTGGGGATGGTAAGACACCATACGAAAGGTATGAGGGCCATTTTCAAGAAGGTCTATCTGCTGATCTAACTCTTCCAACGAACGCACCTCCGTTTTTTTAACGGTGGGCAATAATACTCTTTTGGCACCCGCGGCGAAAAAGACCTTTGCGGCCTCCTGTATCACCCGTTTCAACGTGGGAAAGTCATCGCTAGAAATATCATAATCGATAACTTTTTTATCACCATCATAGTAAATATGTCCGACATTGTGATCGTGAAATAATGTCACCATGGAGCAAATATTCTTCGCTTTAGACATAAAGGACACGTACTCCTTTCCGGTGCCCGGCTCTCCTCCCAAAGCGATTTCTACCGGACCAGAACCGCCGCCTTCCAGAATAAAACCGCCATTATCTGGGTGTTCAAACTCGTCAACATAACTACCCAGGGCCGCTCCTCTCCAGGAATACACCTCTTCGTCAAATTCAGCCATCATTAGCGTAGATGGATGGCAGGCAAAGTTTTTTCCCACTTGACCACTGGAATTGCCAAGTTTACTGCGTAAAAAAAGTAACGGGCTTTGAATAGCGCCGGCAGAAGACACCACGGTACTTGCATGAACAATCACATCAGCAATTTTTTCTCCCGTTGCCGGGTCACGAGTTTCTGCAGTCACCCCCGTCGCTTTACCATCCCGGTGATCAACTGTCATCGCTCGGGTATCAGCAAACAATTTCGCCCCGTGACTAATGGCCCACGGTAAATACGTGATTAAGCTCGACTGTTTGCGATCAGACGCACACCCTGACAAACAATGCCCCGTTAATCCGCAATTTTTGGTATTGCGTTTTAGCGGTTTATGGGAGTAACCCAGCGCCTTAGCGCCACGGTTAAGAATTTGACTGTGTTTAGCGATTTCATGGGATTGGTTTTCATGAACCGATAGATTCTTTTCAACTTTTTTAAAGTACGGCTCCAGTGTTTCTTTGGTTAACTCAGTCAGACCGTACTGGGTATTCCATTTTTCTAAAATAACGTCCGGCGTTCTAAACGTTACCGCGCCATTGACCACGGTTGAGCCACCCACACAGCGCCCCTGTAAAATGGCCATATCCCCCGTGCTATTCATCTGCGCTCCCTGATCCTCGTACAACCGCTCCAACATATCGGGGAGTTTTTCAGTGAAATCCTTTGACGGCACATAAGGCCCGGCCTCAAGAATAATGACGCTTTTGCCTGCAGCCGCCATTTCATAGGCAATGACTGCGCCACCGGCGCCGGACCCAATAACAACCACATCAGCGGTTAATTCAATGGTAGATTCTTTTATATCGGAGGCTTGGGTTACTGCTAGCCCGTGCTCACTGGCCAATTTAACTGTTGTCATGGTGATAGTTACTCATTGTGTTTTTTATATTCGTTCTTATGCAGCAGGGAGTGGTGCGTTACCTAAGGAAGGTAAATTCCATTGTTTTGACACAGGCCCGTCAAATTCAATAGGGCCCCAGGTTTTTTCGTCCCGCCAGTAACCAATATAAATAAACTTTTTCATCGCCGTCACCACGGCCCGTTGAATAAATAAACTCGAGCTTTGACACGCTTCTATATGAATCCGTGCATCCTCATTATCTAATTGAGAAAACAGCGACAGCTGCGTGGAAAAAATGGAACTGTATTCAAACAAATCAAACAAGACCAAGACATCTTCTCGGGTAGAGGTGTGCATCACCCCCAACATAGCATCGATATTAGCAATCACGGGAACCGTATCAGGGGGGGTTAGAATAGAACCTTCAACTGGCAATAAAACAGAGATCAATTTTTCAAACATCGGAATATGTTTGGCTGACAAAATCTGAATTCCGTCAGGTAATGTCCCCACAGGAGATGAACATCCACCCAATGATAACCCAGTGGATATTCCTGCCCCCAATAGTAAACCTGCCTTAAGAAAAGACCGACGATTCAATGCTTGAACCGCCGGCTCTGCACTAACGATCACTGCAGACGAACACTGTGTTGTTACCCTCTGTGCCATAGTCATTGTACTCTCCCCTTCCTGAGTATGAATCACATGCAAGTTTTCAGCCTACGCAAAATTAACGCCACTACACATGACCAAATAGTACAAAACACCTAAACACCTGTCACTTGCCGTCAACGCTACCTCAAACCTGGGTACAACGTACTATAAAGGGATACATCTTTACTATCACGGCATGAGCAACTGCTCTCAAAGAATGTGTTTATGCCTTGCAGGATAACTCCTAGCTTAGCGGTATTGAGGTATCACAAGCATCATCAACGGCCTTAAACCAACCATCCACAAAGTTAAATACGAGATGTCTAAATTTGGAGCTGTCTATTTCACTGTCATTTTGTGCCCAGGTCTTTACCATATGGTAGCCCGAACCAGCATATTGAGAAATAATGATATCCAGATAATCCTGATCAATATCTTTATGGTTTTTTTCTCTCAATAGCCTGCCAACGACTCTTCGAACAAAACTACGCCCATGAGAAAATACGACCTTTTCATTGGAACAACTCAGAATCTCATTCATAAGGTCCTTCTGAGGGAGAGCTAAACTTTCAATTTGTCTGGATACTAACGCAACATTATCGCGAATCCCCTCCAAATTCGATTCGATAATCTGATAGGCTGCGTCCAAAGTGTTATCTATCAGATCCAGTAAAACTTCATCCTTAGAGAGGTAATAACGATAGAAATTTTGTCTGCTCATTCCCAATCGCCCAACCAGTTTTTTAACCGTGATTTTGTTATAGGGCATCTCAAGCATGCACTGAAAAAGCGCAGACTTGATCTTTTCTTTCACTTCAGAATTATCAGACAACGTGCTCATAAAGCCTCCGCTTAGTTACCGAACTACTTTCGAGTCGGTGCTATCTTATCAAATCTCAATGGCAACCCGTCAGTGGGAAATGTTAGGGGAATATTGTTGTACTTGTACTTTTTCATCTTCCGGTTCTTGGTAACCTTATAATTCTTTAATAGATGAAACAAAAATATCTTTACTTGTACATCCGCAAAATGAAGACCCAAGCATTTATGTGCACCACCACCGAAAGGAATATATTGAAAGGAATGTTGCTTTTCTTCAGCTCGCTCTGGAGAGAATCGATACGGATCAAACTTATAGGGATTAGTCCAGTATTCAGGCATATAGTGGGTAAACACAGACGAAACCGTTACGATGGTATTTGCCGGTATAAGGTGTCCATTGAACTCGAAATCTTTCAAGGCATAGCGAGGAATAACGCTTAAAGCAGGATACATTCGCAGTGCCTCTTTAAACGTCCAGCCAGTTTTCTGCAGCGCGTTGATATCATCAAATTCAATACCCTCCTTGTTCAGGCTGGACATTTCTTCCCGAAGTTCTTCCTGCCACTCAAGATTTGAAGCAAGTGCATAAAGAATAGCGCTTAGGGAACTTGTCGTTGTGTCATGGGCAGCGAACAGGACGAAAATTATATGGTCTCGTATTTTTTCAGCCTTGATCAGCTTGCCTTCATCATCACGCATGTGACATAGCTGCGAGAACATATCATCACCCGCTACCTTTCTGCGCTCAGGAATAGTATCCATAATGTATTTACATAGCGTTTTACTGGCTCTAATCCCTTTCGCATAGGGCGAAAACCATATTTCCTTTCGGCGTATTGGATCCCCACAACCGGCGACGATATCGACAAAAGCCTGGTTTATAGTGTCTGCTTGAGGGCCCATTTCAAGTCCGAGAAACACCTTGGCGCCGACATTTAGCAATAATTGCTTCACATGGTCCATGGCTTTAATCGTACGGCCGGTAGGCCATTGCTCAATCCCAGCCTTCAGTGCGGGGCTCATTATTTGTATGTGGCTTTCGATAGCCGGGCGTTTAAATGCCTGCTGTAGGACCTTACGCTCCTTTTTATGACCAGCAAAATCTCGTTCCATCAGGGCGTTGTCAAAAAGGTTTTCGAACGTATTATCCCACGCAAGGAAATTGGAGAAAATCTTACCTTCGTTTTTAAACACCAACTTGTTGGCTTCTGGGCCTAGCAACATTACCATATCGAGTATGGGCGTTTTTGCCCGAAACACCGGTCCGTTTTTAGCGTATTTTCGATCTATCCACGCATGAGAGTCCGTTAGAAACCAATAGGTGTGACCAATAAAAGGCAACCCTGACCCACCCGGAATGTGATCCAACTTACCTAACTTGGTTCGCTTTTGAAATTCACGTATTTTTGGTAAATCAAAGGTGGAAAGCGACTCAACAATATCGGTATTGTTTGTGTCGCGAAGTCCTGTCACTGCTCTCATATAACGTTCTCCTAGGCGGATTGATTGATTAATTATCTGTCGCCAGCTATTGACTGTACAGATTAGAATGGGGCAAAAAGGGGGGAATTGCGGACATTGAGTCATTGATAGCGATATGCAAAAAATAGATATCCCGGGCTTAATCTTGCCCCATGTAGAAAGGTTTGTGCCGGATCGTAAAGGTGACAACCAAGCACTGTTTTCTGCGGCAGGTATTAATAAAAAATCGTTTAATGCACAGCAAGATACCCTGTCGGAAGACCCACTTTTGGCCTTGAAATAGGGAAGCGTTTCAGTTTGGGTAGCTTAGGTTTAATAAGATCCAGAAAACTGTTCATAAAATCTGCCTGGGCTTATGATTAAAACGCGATCCTCGTGCTATGTAAATTCTCACGCTGTGCCCTTAGTGCTACTATAATTGTCTGAATTACTATCAAACTTAAGGTCAATGCCCATGTTACTGTACGCATAATCCACACACATTTTTTTCACCCTATTTTTACCGTCAGGCAACACCTCCATTGCTTTTAATTTGGCAAACTTAGCGACTACTGGAGTAATCAAGTATGCCGCAGATGCGTAATTTAGCAGAGATGCAGTAACACCAAGTTGCGCCGCTTTTCGCTTGCCCATGACTTTCGTGAGAATAAGCTCACCCAATTTACGATCGGTTTTGTCCCACAATTTATCCTTAATACTGATGTTCGGGTTCATTTTTGCATTTAGAGCTGTTGCGGTTAATTCAGATGCCCAGGCTTCGTACTTATAATTCAACGTTGATGCAATCATTACCATGACACCCTTCACCTCTTCGACGCTGTTACTGGGCATACGTGTATCGACGCCCGTTAAATACATAAGGTAACGCAACGCAGAAATATTCATCGGTTTCCCGCTCACATTCTCCATTACCGCTAAACCACTAGCAATAAGACCCCATGCAGCGTACATATCGACCTGGGGTAGAGGCACTCCGTAAGTCGAGACATCCCATGTTTTGGGGTTTTTCAGTAAATTAACCCGTACCAGGGAGTGCATAACCCGGACTCTCACCAATAACTTTAATGCTACGCCCTGCCGACGTAATCCTCCGGGGATCGCAAGGTAATTAATAACACTGACGGTTTCTTTAATTCTACCGGGAGCCGTTTCAGGTTTGTGTAAGGCGCCCGTTTTCACCATCGGCAAACCTTGATACGAATTACCAAAAGTCAAAACAAAACCCGCGCGCCATCCAGTTTGTCCCAAAGCGTAAATCATTGGGCCAATCAGCTCCGCAGTTTTATCCACAGCGTCCCAATCGACCCAGTCTGGTACATGATCTACCTGCGCCATCAACGCAATAAGTTCTGCTGGAGCATTTTCAACAGCGTCAATTCCTTTGTCCAGGGCCGTATTGAGCATTTGCATTGCGACGCTATGTTTAAGGTCTCGGAACCTTAAGGCGAACGCATCTGCTACAGGATCACCTGCCACCGACCATTGACGAAATTGTTCCTGCAGGTCGCCATCGGACATCATCTGCTTATCACTGTCAGTAGCCTTTGACCAGAGAGAGCCATTTTCGTCCGATTTTTTTCTGTATCGGCCAGGTGCCTGAGTAAGGTCAATGTCTTTATACACATCAGGGCAAATATCCATATGCTCCTGTCTAATTGTCTCAGTCTTTAATGGGATATCTAGCATCAGTAATTTCCTTTAATTTCTTTCCATTGTTTAAGAAACGATAAGTGGGAATAAAACAAAATCAAGAACAAGCATCATCCACTGCGTTAAACCAGTTTTCTACAAAATTAACGACAAGGCTTCTGAGTTTAGTTCTGTCTAACTCCCTGTCGTTTTGTGCCCAGGTTTTCAACATATGGTAGCCCGAGCCTGTATACTGAGAAATAATGATCTCCAGATAATCCTGGTCGATACATTTATGATTGCTTTCTCTTAACAACCTCCCTACGACTCTACGAACAAAGCTTCGTAAATGAGAAAACACGACCTTTTCATTGGAACAACTTAGAAGCTCATTAACAAGATCCTTCTGTGGGAGGACTAATTCTTCTATTCGGATGGATATTAGTTCAATGTTTTCCCGAACCCCCTCTAAGTTCACCTCAATAATCTGATAAGCTGAATCCAGGGTGTTATCGATTAAATCCAGTAAAACTTCGTCCTTCGAGAGGTAATATCGATAAAAATTTTGTCGACTCATCCCCAATCGATCGACCAGGTTTTTAACCGTTATTTTGCTATAGGACATTTCAAGCATGCTCTGAAAAAGCTCAGTTTTTATTTTTTCTTTTACTTCATAATTAACAGACAGCGTATTCATAAAATCTCCGTTCAGTCAGTCGCCGAGCAACATTAAAATCAATGGAATTACATATTTTTATCGATGAATTCTATCAAACCTCAATGGCAACCCGTCAGTGGGAAACGTTAGGGGAACATTGTTGTACTTGTACTTTTTCATCTTCGAATTCTTGGTAACCTTATAATTCTTTAATAGATGAAACAAAAATATCTTTACTTGTACATCAGCAAAATGAAGACCCAAGCATTTATGTGCACCACCACCGAAAGGAATATATTGAAAGAAATGTTGCTTATCTTCAGCTCGCTCTGGAGAGAATCGATACGGATCAAACGTATGGGGATTAGTCCAGTATTCGGACATATAGTGGGTAAACACAGTCGAAACCGTTACCATGGTATTTGCCGGTATAAGGTGCCCATTGAACTCAAAATCTTTCAAGGCATAGCGAGGAATAACGCTTAAAGCGGGATACATTCGCAGAGCCTCTTTAAACGTCCAGCCGGTTTTCTGCAGCGCGTCGATATCATCAAATTCAATGCCATTCTTGTTCAAGCTGGACATTTCTTCCCGAAGTTCTTCCTGCCACTCAAGATTTGAGGCCAGTGCATAAAGAATAGCGCTTAGGGCACTTGTCGTTGTGTCATGGGCGGCGAACAGAACGAAAATCATATGGTCTCGTATTATTTCATCCTTGATCAGCTTGCCTTCATCATCACGCATGTGACATAGCTGTGAGAATATATCAAGACCCACTACCTTTCTGCGCTCAGGAATATTATCCATAATGTATTTACATAGTGTTTTACTGGCTCTAATCCCTTTCGCATAGGGCGAAAACCATATTTCCTTTCGGCGTATTGGATCGCCACAACCGGCGACGATGTCGATAAAAGCCTGGTTTATAGTGTCTGCTTGAGGGCCCATTTCAATCCCAAGGAACACCTTGGCGCCGACGTTTAGCAATAATTTTTTCACATGGTCCATGGCTTTAATCGTGCGGCCAGTACGCCATTGTTCGATCCCCATTTTCAGTGCGGGGTTCATTATTTGCATATGCCCCTCGATAGCCGGGCGTTTGAATGCCTGCTGTAGGACCTTACGCTCCTTTTTATGATCAGCAAAATCTCGTTCCAACAGGGCGTTGTCGAAAAGGTTTTCGAACGTATTATCCCACGCAAGGAAATTGGAGAAAATCTTACCTTCGTTTTTAAACACCAACTTGTTGGCTTCCGGGCCTAGCAACATAACCATATCGTGTATGGGCGTTTTTGCCCGAAACACAGGGCCGTTTTTAGCATATTTTCGATCTAACCACGCATGTGAATCTGTTGCAAGCCAATAGGTGTGACCAAAAAAAGGCAACCCTGACCCACCCGGAATGTGACTCAGCTTGCCAAGCTTAGTTCGTTTTTGAAATGCACGTATTTTTGGTAAATCAAAGGTGGAAAGCGACTCAACAATGTCGGTATTGTTTGTGTCGCTAAGCCCTGTGGTTGCTCTCATATAGCGGCCTCCTAGGCAGATTGATTGATTAATTATCTGTCGCAAGCTATTGACTGTACAGATTAGAATGGGGTAAAAAGGGGGGGATTACGGACATCGAGTGATTGATAGCGATATGCAAAAGATAGATATCCCAGGTTTTATCTTGCCCCATATAGAACGATTTGTGTCGGATCGTAAAGGTGACAAGCAAGCACTATTTACCGCTGCAGGAATTGATAAAAACTCGTTTAATGCGCAGCAAGATACCCTGTCGGAAGACCAGTTTTACGCCTTCACCAATGAAGCGGTGAAGCAGAGTGCTGAACCCGCTTTTGGCGTAGAAATAGAGAAGCGCTTCGGTTTGGGTAGCTTAGGTTTAATAAGCAGGGCTATTATGAGTTGTGTTGATGTGCACGCTGCGATTCAACTGGCAGAGCGCTACTCTTCATTAGTAATGCCCCTGGTACGTCTTACCAGCCAGACGCGTGGTAAGCACTTAGTGTTAGAAATCAATGCCCTCTCGCGTTACCCCGACTTAAACCGCATCATTCTGGAGGTTATGTTCATGGGTATAGCAAGGAATATTAAAGTTCTAACGGGTGGGGAGGTAATCGCGGATAAATATACCTTTTCTTTCACAGAACCTGCGTACCGAGTGCCACTCCAAATACAATTGGCGAACAAAATTGAGTTTAATTCTGAGCGCAACCTACTGTTTTTCAAACTCGAACATATGAAACTTGAATTACTCACAGCGAATTCAATTGATGCAGAAACAACAATAGAAGAATGTGAAGTTGAATTAATTAGAGCCAAGGAAACCTTTACCTCGACGGACCGGGTTATTGACCTGATCCGCTTTTACCTTGATACAAATCCATCAAGCAACGAGATTTCCAGACGCATGAATATAACGGAAAGAACCCTACGAAGAAAGCTGGCAGAAGAAGGGACCAGTTTCAGAGTGTTACTACAAAAAATCAGAGAGGAGACTGCGCGATATTATCTCGACCAAACCCAGTTACAAGTTGCACAAATTGCATTGAAGCTAGGGTATGGGGAAACGTCGAATTTTCGCGCAGCGTTTAAAGGTTGGACAGGAAAGTCCCCTCGGGAATGGCGGAAGGCAATTTCTGATTAATTGAGGCCGTTACTATAACCCCAGGTTCGGGGTTATCTCCTCATATACGGGTGAAGGTTAAAGGCAACCCATCCGTTGGAAACGTTAGGGGGACATTATTGTATTTGTACGACGTCATTTTTCGGTCTTTGGTAATTCGATAGTTTTTTAGCAAGTGGAATAAAAACATTTTCCCTTGAACTTGTGCGAAATGAAGCCCCAAACATTTGTGAGCGCCCCCGCCGAACGGAATATATTGGTTAAAATCCTTTTTGTCTTCCGCTCGCTCTGGTGAAAAGCGCTGAGGGTCAAACTCGTTCGGATTGCTCCAATATTCAGGCATATAGTGAGTAACTAAGGCAGAGACGAGTACATTAGTATGTGCAGGAATAATATGACCGTTGAATTCAAAGTCTCTCAAAGCGTAACGAGGCATTGAGTGAACCGCTGGGTACATGCGCAAGGACTCGCTAAAAATCCAGCCGGTCTTCTCTAATTTTTCTAAATCTTCAAACTCGATGCTGCCTTTGTTTAGTGAGAACATTTCTTCACGCAAGCTTTCCTGCCAAGCCTGGTTTGACGCAAGGGCGTACATTGTGGCACTCATGGCGCTAGTGGTGGTGTCATGTGCAGCAAACAGCATAAAGAGCAAATGATCCTTAACCTGTTCATCGGAGAAGAGATTGCCATCCTCATCGCGAATATTGCAGAGATGAGTGAACATATCTTTACCCGATCCGTTTCGACATTGCTCAATATTGTCTAGTATAAATCGACCGATCAGTTTATTGCCGCGTACACCTTTGGCATAGGGTGAGAACCAGATTTCTTTTCGACGAAAAGGGTCAGTGCCGCCACTCACAATATCGGTGAAGGCTTGGTTGAGTTTATCTGCCTCAGGGCCGGTTTTAAGCCCGAGAAATACCTCGGAGCCAGTGTTGAGTAACAAACGTTTAATAAAATCCATCGATTTGATTTTTTTACCGCTCACGAGCTTGTTGATACCCTCTGCAAGCAAAGGGTTCATCAACGCAATATGGCCTTCAACAGCCGGTCTTTTAAAGGCTTGCTGCAAAATCTTGCGATGGGTTTTATGATCCTTAAAGTCGCGTTGTAGAAGATTGTTGTCAAATAGTGACTCAAATTGGGGGGCCCATGCCATGTGATTTGAGAACAATTTCCCTTCATTTTGAAATACGAGTTTGTTGGCCTCGGGGCCGATCAGGTAGACGCCATTGAGAAAAGGCGTACGAAATTTAAAGACAGGTCCGTATGCATGGTATTGTTTGTTTAACCACGCGTGAAAGTCTGTTAAAAACGGATAGATATGTCCCACAACTGGCCAGCCAGTATCCCCGGGCAAATGCGTGTCTTGCGGTTGCTTTGTTCTTTTTTGAAATCGTTTGATTTCAGCAAGATCATAGCGAGACAATGCATCTGTGAGATCGTTAGTCTGGGTTTGTGCAATACTAGCTGGCGCTTTCATGGGTATTTCTCTATGTCGATAAAATGAATATTAAGAGCTAAACGCTGATTTTTTACCAAGATCAGAGGCCTTGGTATTGTCATGTGATTTAAAATCTACGTTCGTTTCATCGTCTCGAATTAGCATGAATTTCTTATAGCCATTGATAAAAGCGCCTTCATGATGGAACCGGTGGCTCCAACGTTCATTCGGGCGATACTTGCCTCGCATACTATTAACCTTGGCCCACCCTCGCAGAAGTTTAGGTAGATGTTTGGTCACTGCGTTAGGCTTTTTAAGATATTTCACCTCTTCTGCCAGCTCATCACCCACCATGTGCCATGTAAAACTACCGACCACATCTGCAAAAATAAACTCTACTAGTGGCTTTTGCCAGGCAGGAGCTCGTTCCTGAATGGTTTCCTTAACACCGACAAAAAAAGCTTTGTTCAATTCATCACTAAATACGGAGGGTTTACCTTGTGTCGCGATATAGTGGTCAAGCAAATAGAGCGACTCTTCAAGGTTCTGAGGAATAGCATTTTCGTGTCCACCCATTAAATAAACCACGTAGCGCCACATCATATCGACGGATCGCATTTGTTTCTCTGAGACATCACCCCCCATAGCTCGCAGGAATAGCAGATTGGATATGCCAAATACCGGTATGCCCACCAACGTATCGGGTTGTGACATTGGATCGCCGTCGGTGCTGTAATCAAAATACTCACCGTTTTTCTTATACATTTGAGCACGTACAAACGCGTGCATGAGTCGAATATGTACCGCACATTCAAAACCATAGGAGTAACGTCTGAGTCCGTCAGGTTCTGCGATTGAAGTGATGAAGTGAATGCCTTCCACCATACGGTTTTCTTTCTGTCGTACAAACCTCCCTGTCGCACCGACTGGAATAGAAGTTGCGTAACCATGAGTGGTATATAGGGTGGGGAGGAAGGCTCCGATACCTATCGCCCAGAAGGGTAGATTGCTAAAGTATGCACCGCCAGCATCAATCTCATCCCAGTCTACCCAATCTGGCACACGGTCTAATTGTTCAAAAAGAGCGACGAAGGCTTCGGGGGGGTTATCGATGGAGTCAATTCCCTCCTTCATGGCTTTAGTAAACATTTTTCGGCCTTCTCCGCCTTTCATGTCCCTCATGGAGGCGACAACGTTGTCCATGAGCTCATCCCCTTGCCAGTAGAGATCATTAACTCTGTCGGGATAGTCGCCAACCATTGTAGGTGGGGTATATTTACCTAAAGGTCGTAGGCCATTAAGCAAAAACTTTCTCATCGGGTACCACGCTGGATTGTTCTTTACCCGATCAGGCGCTGGTCGCAGGGCATCGTTGTCGCGCCGGAAGTAGTTATTGGGATGGTAGTCCGTTTGCTTGGCGTAGGGGTTCATATGAAGGGCTGTGTTTTCTGTCGCTGTCTTTTCTATCGCTGTCTTTTCTATAGCCGTCATGCTTGGATGCTCCTAAGGAAATTCATTGGATTCAATACCAGACTATCAGCGAACGAAAATCAGACCCATCGGCAAATCGATTCATCAGAGTCATAAATGCAATCACTTCACACGTCTTTGGGTTTATTTTTGTGTTTCTTATACTCTATTGGGTACTAGGAAGATGATGCACCTTTGACATGCGCATTATCCGTACCTGACACCACATTAGTAGCGCCAAAATGCAGTTTTAAATACTTTTCTGCCTCAACGAACACTTCTTCCCATAAATATTCACCGCTGCTATCAAGCTTTCTCTCTAACGGTGGTATGTACTTACCCAGGATGTTGACGCCTTTGCTTACCTGTTTGATGCCGTAAAAAAGGAGCCGCACCGATTTGGGTGGGATAGGAATACTGTAATGATTGCAGTATTTATCACCATAGGTACTGTGTAGAGACGCTCTTATTATCGCATCGATCAGTTGTTGTAATGCAACAGATCGAGGGAACATCGCGGTTTCCAAATGCAAACCTAGAATTCCCGAGTAGAATTTTTCGGTAAATTCTTTATGGCAATTGGCATCAATAGACAGCATATAAGCAGAGAAATCCACTCTCGTTTCCTCTGCTGTGCCAAAAAGCATTTCCTGAGGCACTCCCTGCATGAAACTGACATAGTTTACCCATTGGTATAGAGCTTCAATTTCATGGTCACTGATGTTCAATGAATTGTTTATCTTTGCTGCATCAATAGCGGCGGCTAACGTCGTTACCACAACACACCCTTCTGCACCAGAAATAGGGATGCCGAGCTTATCGATATCCCATCCCACTGGCGGTTCATAATTCCAGTCGAATGGATTGTTAGTGATCGCCCGCCGAACGAAGCCGTGAATTATTCGAATCCGACAGTTTTCAGCGAATGCTTCACCAAATCGCGCTCCTGCTCCAGGTTTCGATATTTTGTTAAACCATTTAAATGTTTCCATGAAACGCATCACCAGCGAGGGGTCACCCAGAACGTCGTAATCCGCAAGCGAAACGGCTTTACCCTTTGGCCTTTGGCTAAAAATTGCGGCAGCACCAATTCCAATTGAAGCCGCTTGAATCGCTATAGCGGGTGTACCGTCTGTAAAAAAGGTGAGTAAGTTTAGCTTAGTCCTAAATATGCTGCCACCGAGCTCTATCATTTCTCGGTCTAAGAAGTCAGGTAGATTTTCGGCAGATTTAATAAATGCAGTCAGTTCTTTACAGGGATTGCCTACTGCATCTATCCCGTTGGCAATAGCATTTCCATAGTCCTTTCGAACTTGTGGATCTTTAGATATTATCAGTGCAAGATCGTCGGCTGGTTTGTCGGCGACTAAAAAATTTCTATTCAATCTTTCCTGGTATTCGGGAGTCTGTTTTAATCGGTTGGCCTTATCTAAAACACGCTTACCGTAAATGTTAGAGACAATTTCCTCAGCTAAAGTAGCATCAAAGTCTAATCGTTCTAGGTATTTTTTTTGGCCTGTCTTATGATTATCCGCTGCATCGACACTGTTGTTTTTTACTTCCACTTTATTTCCCCTTTACGCCGTTTCAATTGGTTCGTTAGGGTCAACCTAGCAGATGAAATTGGTGTGTATAGGGGGGGGGTTCAATGAATTGAAATTTACTCATAATGAATAGGATGAGTGACAAGCATTTTATTGGTTTACTCAAAATACCCTGACAGCCTGGTTTAATTGCATTATCCGTTTCTTGTTTTTAGAGGAATCGCGATACACAACCGATAGTCTGTCAACTGGACAAATAGTGATCCCCTACTAACCTCAAGAAACCTCTTATCAAAACATAAATAAAAACACAAATGAAAACCATCACTCCAAATGACTTGTCTTCCGAGGAATAACTATTGAAATTAATTACATCATTACGATTTTTGCCTTTTGCTATCGCCACATCTATTTACTCACAGGCCACTTTTGCCGACGAAATCGTGATTGCGGCAGACCCATGGTGTCCGTATGCTTGTGAGCCCGGCTCAGAAAAGCCAGGATTCATGGTGGAGGTAACCCGTAAAATTTTCGAAAAATCGGGTCACAATATAGTATATAAAAACAAACCGTGGGCAAGAGCGTTATCCGATTCTCGCAATGGAAAAACAAATGGGGTTTTCGGGGCCTTTAAAAGCGACGCACCTAATCATGCTTTTCCAAGCGAAGCTATTGGCATGTCAACGACCCCTTTTTATGTCAAAAATGATGCTGATTGGAAATACTCCGACACTACATCATTAACAAAAGTCACACTTGGCGTAATTCGCGATTATTCTTACGGTGACAACATTGACAATTATTTAAAAAAAACCC
>MAAL01000095.1 GCA_002163245.1 Gammaproteobacteria bacterium 42_54_T18
GTACGATTTGTTCTCGCCACCAATTGATGACGAGCCAGATAAAAACAAACAGTTGTCGATGTTATGAAACTGTGGGACAGCAGTGATTTTTAATATACCTTAAAATAGTGAGTAGTACGATACTGGAAGAAAGCCAATGGGGTAGCTTTGATAACGTGATTCTTAGTAACCTTTAAACTGAGGTGTTCTTTTTTCCAAAAAGGCATTAATACCTTCATTATAATCGTAGGATCTGAATTGATCCCTGGCAGCCAATCGCTCATCATAGAGTGCGTCCGCGGCAGATTTGTCTAATGCACCATTTGCAACGCGTTTTGAACGCGCTAACCCTATGGGGCTTTTGCTGTTGATAATCAACGTGATTTTGTTGATAGCGTCTTTCAGTTCTGCCTCTGGGAACACATCGTTTATCATTCCGTATTGTTTGAGCGAGCTAGCAGGTAAAAATTCACCGGTGAACAATAGGTATTTAACAATGGGAAGGGGGAGTAGTCTTGGCATAATAGCAGCGCCGCCGCCACCGGGAACAATGCCATAATTACAGTGAGCATCACCAATACTCGCGTTGTCACTGCTGTATAGCAAGTCACAACACATCGCAAGTTCGAGGCCGCCACCACATGTCAGTCCATTAATTGCGGAAATTGTCGGTTTCTTAAAGTTTCGTAAAACATCAAAAACCTCTACACAGCGATCTAGAATATCTTTTTCGCCCGGGCCATATTTAGCAACTTGTGCTTTAAGGTCCGCCCCTGCACTAAATGCTTTTCCAGTTCCCGTGAGAACGACAGATCGTACATTGTCATCATTCTCTGCGTCTAGCAAAGCAGCCATTAAAGCATCTAACAGGTCAAAGCTCAGCGAGTTTAATGCTTTTGGTCGATTCATCGTCAACCAAAGCGTTTGTCCGCACATTTCGTTATATAAAACCTCGTTATTCATATTTACCTCATAGACGGTGGAGTAGTAATGATCGGACTTGTTGTGCGGTTTATACTATCGATTTCACCGAAATTGAGAATAGGTCATATTGGAAAAATGGTCTTTCCATTACTGACAATCAAACGCTCAGTGCTCCTAAAGATAATATGAAGGTACTGAGCTAAGCGACCAAATAAATTTCCCCAAGGGCACTTCGTCGTTTTCGCCATATTGGCGTTGAACAAAATAATTCAGCGTGCTCGTTTTAGCGAGTTGCGATTGAAGTCACTGTCTTTTAAACCTGTTCTAAAAGCATAGTTATTCCATTGTAATACCGTGCTTTTACCACTTTGATGGTTGATCATTTTCATACTGTTTGCCCGCCAGAATCTATCAAGATACTGTTGATAATCACGATATGATAGTGTTTTTAATAGAGAGTTCTTGCGGTCATAAAAGTCTATTTTTTGGGTGAGGTACTCTTGTTTGTCTATCCATACAATACGTCGGGTGTAGCCGGAGTTTTCGTCAACAGGAAACTGTTCAACCATAAAACTATCAACTCCGTGGATGTTATCATCACCTAAATAGTTGTAAGTGTATTTTGCGATTTCAAAAGATCCTAAATCTTCAAAGGAGAACTCAGATCCCATAAAGGGGCCTGATTTGTTCTTAGATGAGATACGTTTAACTCGCTTTAATACCGGTAAATACATCCATTGGTCGTCGGGCTCTACAGGATGCGAGAAACTCAAAAAAGCAGTCCCCCTGACATCTCTGGGTTTATTAAAAATGCTTAGGCTTTTGTCGCCTTTTCCTTGTTGTTCTAATGATCTAATTTTGACGTCTCTGGTACTCTGCTGACCTTGCTCGTTTTTTAATAGCATTAGCATGTCAGCGGTACTATCGGTCCAGCCTACATCACGCTGCTTGTGCTCTTTGGATATAGCTAAACCCTGTTCTTGTGTTGTTAGAGCTATTGACACGTTGGCTATTAGAAGCAATGCCGTGGTAGCCAAGGTTTTTGTTATGCGTTTTGTTTTTGATATTTCCATACGGGTACTTAACGAGGTGATTTTAGTACTATTCATTATTTATCTCCTTTTTATTCGGGTTAGGATGCGGCAGACGCTGTTATCGTTTTGTTGTTACTCTGGGATTCTTGGCTTGGCTTATCAATAAGAATCAATAGCGGGGGTAAAAACAAAAAGTCGATGATTAGCGCTATAAAAAGTGTCATGGCTGTTGCCATTCCCATATTGGCATTCAAAAGAAACGTCGATTGTGCCAATACTGTGAAACCGGCTACCAATACAATGGTGGTTACAACCAAAGCACGACCGACGTTGCCAAAGGCGTATTGTACCGCCTCCATTGGGTCGGCATTTTTCTCTCTGCGGGCATGGAGGTATTTACTTAAAAAATGTACGGTATCATCAACCACTATACCTAAGGTCATGCTTGATACTAGTGACATACTCATGCCAATGCGACCGTATAGTAAGCCCCATACGCCAAAAGTGACAAGCACAGGAAGTAAGTTTGGTAATAGACTGAGCGCACCATAACGCACACTTTTTAATGCAAAACCTAAGATGATTGAAATAACGAAGATCGCCACTCCTGTACCAATCAACATGCTTGAAATTCCGCTATGGCTCATGTGGGCAGCCATCAACGTGACACTGGCTACATCAATGGTATGTTCAGATCCATTTTGTTTGAACCAATCATAAATTTTTTGTTCCATGGTTAGAATCTCGCCGCTGGTCATGTTTTTGAACGTTGCAACAATTTTCGATGAAGATTTGTCGACATTAATTTGATTGTTAAGATCTAAACCGTAAGGTAATGACATTTCATACAGTAGTAGATACTGTGCGGCCATTTCCTGATTGGCGGGGAGCTTGTGCCAGCTAGGGTTGTCGCTGTGCATATTTTTGTTTAGGCGTTTAATGGTATCGGTAATGGTATTGACATGATCTGTTTCCGGTTGTGAACGTAACCAGTCGCTAAAATCTGACATAGCCCGCAAGAATCCTGGATCGTTAATGCCGCTGGGAATTCCGGTTTTTACTGATATTTCTAATAGGGTCATGCCGGACAGGTTTTCTTGCATGAACTCGGTTGCGATTCTAAAGGGGAATTCTTCGTCAAAATATTTTACAAAGTCATCGTTTAGTTCGTTTTTGGGAATAAAAGCAGCGAATACAAGGATCACAACACTCACTGTGGGTAATAATATTTTTCGTTTGTTAATGATGAAGCTTGCTAGCAGAGACATCGGATCTTTGGTTTCTTTTTTCTGCACTTGTACTCTAATGGGAAGGACAGTTAGCAATGCTGGAAATATGGTGACGGAGAAGACAAAAGCAAATGTTGCTCCCATGGCCACGATATTGCCTAAATCTCTAAATGGAGGCACGTCGGAAAAATTCATACTTAAAAAGCCAACCGCTGTCGTCATGCTGGTTAAGAAGATAGGCTTTAGGTTGACTTCAAGGCTTTTACGGATAGCTGTGCGTTTATCTGCACCGTGACGCATTTCATAAAACATTGACGTTAATATATGAATGCAGTCGGCAACCGCTAGCGTTAAGATCATCGTGGGGGCGGATGACGTTGGCCCTGTTATAACGAAACCTAACCAGCCTGCGAGACCCATCGTTGCCGCGATGCTCATGATAATAATAACTATGGTGGCAAGTGTTCCGGATATGGTTCTAAGTAATATTCCGATAATGGCGATAACGATTAAAAACATGAGTGGAACGAGAGTCGTACCATCTTTTGTCGCTGCTTCACCAAAGGCGGTATCCATCATTATCATGCCGGATAAATAGATTTGCGTACCAGGGTGTTCTGCTAAAAACGTGTTTTTCAAATCCCGAACATAGTCGGAAACTTCGGGCTGTTCTGCGAGGGGAGCAATGCCGGGTAATTTTACGGTTATGTTAATGACAGAAATATGACCCGTTTTAGAAATAAACTTATCTACCAGTAAAGGTTCATTAAGAGCAATTTCTTTGATTTGCGCTATTTTATTCGGTGAAAGGGTAGTTGTGTTGGGGACCAAATCATCCACAATTAGGTTGTCACCCTCAGCATACGTATATTGAAAGTTGGTAAGCGAATCGACTCGGGTAGAATAAGGCACTTGCCAACTTTGTTTGGTTAATTGTTTTAGTGCCGCAAGGTGTTCTGCTGTGAAAACATTGTTATTTTTGGGCACAACAATCAAAGAAACATTTTTATTTCGACTGTACACTTTTTCCATGGTTTGAAAGTCGATCAACTGCGGGTTATCTGCATCAAACAGTACCCTATAGTCCGTTTCTAAAGCCAATTTCTGCGCACCTGCTGCGGCAACCACAGTAAAAGCTAGAAAAAACAGTATTACCCAAGCAGGGTGCTTATCTACAAACTCAAAGAGTTTATCTCTCATAATTCCTCCAATATAACGAATCGTCATTTTCTGCGTTAAAGGACACAATGAATTCACCGTGTGCTTGTTTTTGGTTGCTGACTTACATGGAAGTAAGTCGTTGAGTCGAAAAAAAAGCCTATTTAAGGCTGTTTGCCCACTCTATCATTAGACCTCCCAGTTGTGTTTTCGCTAGCTCAACACTTGGGTAGTGCTGACTACTCGTCATTATCCCCATCATAAGGGCGTGGCATCGTATGGCTTCTCTGTTAGCGTCGATATCCTCACGTATTTCGCTGTTGTTGATTGCCTCCCTAATAATTTCAGTGATCATGCCCCCCACTTTTTGATAAAGTTCCTGAGTCAATTTGACTAAGGGTGCGGGTAAGTCGGGGTCGGTTGCTAACATGATGCAAGCCTTGGGATCATCAAAGCCACTCCCGGGCCAAAAGGAATTGTCCATGGCACCAATAAATCCAAAGAAGTTTCCTTTAAAGGTATCCTTAAGATAACTGAACTCGGCAATATTCCTGGCACCGTATTGCGTGGTGACTTCAATGGCGAGAGACTCTTTATTTTTAAAGTGGTAATGAAGGTTAGCTCGAGTGGTGTTGAGCTCTTTGGCGATCGTCGCAAAGTTCAGCTTGCCATAACCTCCGCTCATCAGTTGTTGTTCTGCTAATTGTATTATAGTGTCTCTCATAGGGAGCACTTTACTTACATGTATGTCAGTATTCAATGGTTATTTAGCTTAATATGGATAACTGTTTAATTTCAATGATTTATAGTGCCTTTTTCTTGTGGGTGTTAGGTTTCTTTGACGTGCCGCTGAACTTATTCACCGTTTTTTGAGCCATAATAAATATGACAGTTAATCAAACATTATGCCCTTTCTGCAAAAGCGTGAACGATTGCATGGTCCAGAGTAAAAAAGCATGTTGGTGCAAGAATGTTGTTGTTCCAGCTAAGCTTGTCGATATGGTGCCAGTGGAGCTGATGCGAAAATCATGTATATGTCAGGTGTGTATTGATCTATTCAATGAAAATCCTTCACAATTCATAGCGAAATACTCGTAAATAGTGATGTGAGGCAACTGAATTAAATTATGGTGAGAGTATGAGAGTTATATTGATACTTTTTTCAGTGCTGTATTTGTCTGGTTGTCTCGGTCAGCCCCCTCAGGCTCTAGAGAAGCCTGGCGTATACAAGCAGGTTCTTGCTGTGAACCTGTCCAATGGTCCTTTGGTGAAGCAATTGTTGTTAGACCAGTACGCTGAATGGAAAGGGACACCTTATAAATTAGGGGGCCTAAATAAAAAGGGTATTGATTGTTCAGGTTTTATTTTTATGACGTTCAAATTTAAACTGGGACTGGCTATACCTCGCTCGACTGAATTACAGGTAAAGGAGGGTATAGAGGTATCTAAAGACCAATTACGCACGGGTGATCTGGTTTTCTTTAAAACAGGGTTGTCTGTTCGTCATGTCGGTGTTTATCTCGGCGACTCCAAATTTCTTCACGCATCAAAGCGCGTAGGGGTGACTATTTCTAGTTTAAAAAATAGCTATTGGTCATCGCACTATTGGGTATCAAAAAGGATGTGATTTTTAAAGCGTGAGTAAAAAGCCAAAGGGTGATTGGAGAGCAAGTGAAGCAGCAGACTATGCGAAGCACGGTGTTTTTAAGTAGGGAAAGTTTTGTATAAATTGTTGGGGGGCATGATTCCCTAGTAAAATAAGTTTTTGATTCTTGTTTTAGTATTCCTATTTATACTATCTAAGCTATTGAAATCGCCAGAACGCACAGGGCAGACGGGCCTTGGCTGGGGTGAGCTATTCATAAAAAACTGCGGTAAAATGGTAGTACGGTGTACCCATATATGCGTAAAGAAACAGGTAAGTTTGGTTCGTATTCATTCAATAACCTGGAAGTCTCTATTATGACTAATATCGTAGACCTCGCTAGCGTAAGACGCGAAAAACAAGCCGCTAATCTGACAAGCAGCGACGAAGCTTTGGCTCAAATTTTGTTTGACTTAAAGGCAACAGTCGCCCGTATGGAGACGTTGGGTAAAGAGCTTCTCGTGACTCAGCAAAAACTAGAGCGTGCCGAAAAACGGGCACAGTGGGCTCAGCAAAGCATGGATAATCTTCGAGGGCTGTGCGTTCAATATATTAAGTCCGAGTGCAGTCTCAACAAAGCGATAAAAAATAGAGACGATACGATTCATTAAGACAGCTTTAGCCACCCAGGCGAGTAAAGGGTGAGAGTAACCTAGATGCATGCCTATGCAGAGGGTCTAAAATATAGTCTATACTTTTCTCAATTGATGTTGATATGGGTCTGTTCTGAGAGAGTGTAGTGATACTGTTTTTTCGATATTGGCAAGGTGCTGGTTTACCTTTGAGGTTGATTGTATTACTCGCGGGGTTCTGTATGCCGGGAGTTTCCGTTGCAGTAAATTCAGAGGAGGCATTGCAGTTATCCGGTTTCGCATCATTTGGCATGGGTAAGTCTAGCCGAGATGATATGCCGTTTCTTAATCATACGGAAAACTGGAGTTTTCGTTCGGATACCATTGTCGGAGGACAGGCTCAATACAAGTTCTCAAACCGTTGGTCTTCCACAATTCAAGTGGTCGCGAGGGGGTTTACGTTTGATGAAAATGATAAATTTGATCCCGTTCTCGAGTGGCTTTTTACTAGCTACCAATTGTCTGCAGAAACGCGGATACGGGTTGGGCGTATGCGGACGCCATTATATTTGTTCTCAGACTCTCTCGAGGTAGGTTATGCCTACCCATGGGTAAGACCCCCAGTGGATATTTACAGCTATTTGCGCTCACCATTGGCAAATTTCGATGGGATGGATTTCTCAACAAATGTTGATTTGGGTGAGGCAGACTTGGATGTTCAGGTTTTTGCTGGAGTGGGTGGGGGAACCTATATTGATTTTGATATTGAATTGTGTCCAGCTTTTGGTGTTAATGTTGTCTCACGTTGGGATAACTTGACCCTCCGCTACGGTTACACTGCGGCAGATACCGATGCTGCTAGCGAGTCGTTGACAGCATTTGCAGCAAACTATGATTCTTTAGCATCCCTTTATCCTATATTTAGGGATATTCGTGACTCTCATGAAACCAAGGGTGAGTTGTTCGAGTATCACAGCACTGGGTTTCAGTGGGACTATGAAAGCTGGACGGTTATTGGTGAAGCCTATCTGACTAATGGCCCTGGCAAGGATTTTTCAAGCGATTCACATGGTGGGTATGTCTCATTTTCAAAACAAATTCAAGACTTTGCGCCCTATATTGTTTTCGGGTATTACAAGAATGAATTTAGTGATGAAATTACATCACTAATTGAGGCAAGTAAGGTTTTGGTGCCGGTAGGGTTCAATTCTGATCTGGATGAGCTAAGGGAAGCGAATTTGGTGATTGTTGATAATTTTAATGAAAAAGGAAGAAGCTATACAGTTGGTGTGCGTTATGATTTTCACCAGAACATGGATTTTAAGATTGAGGTTGAATATCTTGATTCTAACGCGCAGTTAACTCGTACTACTGAGTCTAATTCAAAGGAAGATACCGTGCTGCTCAGTATGGTTATTGATGTGGTGTTTTGATGTTGAACATTGCTCAGATGCCTTTAGCGAAAAAAATAACGTTCAGTGTGATGTTATGTTTTATAAGCTTTTCATGTTGTGCCGATGTATCTGTTATTGTACATCCGAGCAGCAAGATTGAATCGTTAACGACAAAACAAATCAAAAAGCTCTTTTTAGGTCGTTTACGAATGCTTCCTAATAGTAATCGAGAAGCTGTAGTTGTTGATCAAGGGAGTGATTCCCTTCCTCACAAACGAATGTATTCAGAGCTTGTTAGAATGACACCCACCAATCTAAAGCGCTATCGTGCTGCGTATCTTTTTAGTGGAAAGGGGAGGTTACCCATTACAGTAGCGGGGGATGATCAAGTAAAAGATTTTGTCGCTGGTAGCCTATCTGCTATAGGCTATATTGATGCCGCATCAGTAGATGATAGAGTGAAATCAGTTTACCTACTGACGATTGACTGATTTAGCTAATATATGAATGGTTTTTGTTGTTACCCTTAGGGGATTTATAAAGCCATGTTTTTCAGCCGCTTAGCATATATTGTGTTTCTGTTGTTATCTGCGTGAAACATTACTTTTCTTTTTTAGGCTACAATTAATCTATGTTTGTTTTTTATAGCTACCAAACTCATTAAGGGGCTGAGTGAAACTGAATCAAAACTCAAAAATTCGATTTCAAATAATATTTATCTCAATATTTGGGGGGCTGGGATTTACCTGCTATTTGGCTTTTAGCATGTATTCGTCTTTGAATATTGAGAGAAATACCCAAGACGTTAAAGAGGTTCAGTACCCTGTTATTCAGAGACTTGTAAGAATGAATTATGAGGTTGTTTTGATTCGCGATTCTCTTTCTGATGTGGTCGGTTTGGGTAATGAAATTTTTATTGAGGATGCTGATGAATTAGTGGAAGACTTTCACCGTCTTGTATCTGAAATAGTGGCAATTGATCCAGATTTTGCGAAAAAAGTAGGGCCCACTGAGGAACTTTTGGATGTTTATTATAAGGATGCTCGAGCTTTAACATTAATGTTAGTGAGGTCGCCGGACGATCTCAATAGATATGAGCCGCAGGCGACTTTGTCTAATGAACGTTTTAAGATACTTAACACAAAGATTGCTGATCTACTTGCTGTTGAACAGAACGACTTTACGTCATCGTTGAGTGATATCACTACATCCATCCAGTCAACATTGAGGATCGGAGTTTATCTTGCGGTACTTACTTTAGTTGGTATTTTTATTGTTACATGGCGAGCGCTTGTTAATATCTTACGGCTAATTAATCGCAGTGATTCATTGAAAAAAGAGTTTCTTGCAACAATGAGCCATGAGCTTAGGACACCTATGAATGGTATTTATGGGGCTATGCAACTGCTTAGAATGACGAGTCTTGATGAGGAACAAGTGAAGTATTTGGATGTTGCTGGAGATTCGTTTTCATCGATGAAAATGTCCGTTGATGATATTTTAACGTTTTCGGATTTCATGTCAGAAAAGCCTAAGATAAGAAAAGTATTTGTAGATTTGTCTAGGGAACTTAAAGGGTTTCTTGATGAAGTAAATGAACATGCAGATAAAAAAAATCTTGCATTGAAGGTGGATCTAAGAGGTTGCTCTGAATTTCTTGTTGAAACGGATGCTCAAAAAATATTACACGTTGTTCGTCACGTCCTTAATAATGCCTTGAAGTTTACTGCGGAAGGAACAATTGAATTTAAGATGGAGTACAGGGTTAATCGATCGTTGTTAGAGGCGGGTATCGTTGAAATATCGGTTAAAGACTCTGGTAGAGGAATTCCTGAAGATAAATTAGAAGATGTTTTTCAGCCTTTTAAACAGCTTGATGGCTCCTTTCATCGCTTGCATCAAGGTATTGGTTTGGGGTTAGCAATGTGTAGGGCCATTAGCGATAGTATGAGTGGGGTGATTGGCCTTAAAAATAGGGAGGACACAAACGGTGTTGTTGTTACCTATTCATTTCCTGCAAAATTTAAACGTCATGAAGTCCATGATAATTTATCAAAGGGTAAGCTGGGTGCGGAAATAAAACTGAAGGTAGCGAAAAATGAAATTATTCTTGTTGCCGAGGATAATAACGTTAATCAGTTGGTTATTAAGGGGCTTTTGAAGCGATTGGGTTATCAAGTTGTTCTGGCTGATAATGGGCAAGAAGCCTTGGACAAGCTTCAAGGTAGCAATATTACATTGGTATTAATGGATTGTCAGATGCCAGTGATGGATGGTTTTGAATCGACAAAGTGTATTCGTGAACTTGACGAGCCGTATTGTGATATTCCCATTATTGCCGTTACTGCGAATACAATGGAGGGGGACAGGGAACATTGCTTGGAAGTGGGGATGAATGAATATTTAAAAAAACCAGTGAATATCGGAGTGTTAAAAAAAGCGATAGAAGAGCAACTAGAAAAGGTGTGTTAAATGGTTGCTCATCTACCTGTGTTCTAACGTTAGGCGCTATGCCATTGATGCTACAACGTTATTTATGTACGTATCGATTAACGTTTCAAATTGTTTTTTCACGATGGGTTTTGCAATGGCTTTTGTCCAACGAGGTAAAGGTATAACCAACGTCGCTTTTGTTGCAAAGTGAACCTCACTCTTTTCACCAGATTCCTTAACATGACAAACCCCTGATATTTGAGAGTTCCCCGCGCCTTTTATGGGCTCCCAGGTAACTTTACGATCAGCGTCATGCCATTTCCATTTACAGGTGTACTTCACTTGATGTTTATACGCGTCAGTACCAATCTTTTCCAATACCCAGGAATACGTTAGATCGTCAACTTGTTCTAATCGCTCAAGTTTTGGGAAATGACTAGCCATTTCTTCGACCGTTGCAATGCGTGAGAACGCCTCATGGGCATGGGTGTCAATTGTTGCTGAGCGTTGAATATCAACCTCAATCTTAATGCTCATATTGTTCTCCTGGTCATAAGTAACCGTTTTTCTGGTGTATATTTGGGCGAAACTTAGTGTGCTATCAGAGCAGCTGAATCACAATGACCACACCGCCATGGGGTTATGTCATATCTGTCAAAAACCCATGACGCCTCAGCGGAACAAGAGCTGTTCTGTGATCTGTCTTCTCCTTTATTTATCAGCTGATAAAATAGCTTAAATATTAAGCCGTTGATAATGTGACTCCAATGAAAAAGATGAAGTTTTTCGGACTGTTTTTGCTTACCTTAATCATCTTGGTAGCGGGCCTGTGTTGGGCTGTTAGTACCAGCATAGATGACATGATCAAAGGCACTATCCAGCAGAAAATGGCAGCCCTAACTAAGACTGAGGTAACGTTGTCGGATTTGGAGACGGATCTTTTGGGTGGGCGAATTGTAATAAAAGATTTGGTGATAGCTAATCCTAAAGGGTATCACGGTGATTACCTTGTTCGGTTGGGTGACGTTCAAGTGTTGATTGATATCCGTTCACTTAATAGCGGCGCCATTATCATTGAAAGTATTCAATTGAATGAGGTGGATGTTGTTATAGAGGAAAAGTCTATTGGCCAAATTAACATTAAGGCGTTGATTGATACCGTTGAATCAGCGGACCTACAGCCTGAACCGATAGATTTACTGCGGTTTAGATTAATGTCCTATGCCGTGGCGGAAAGTACCTTGCATCTAATTGGTGGTCCTCTTACGGATAAAACCTTGTCTTTACCTGGTGTGGAGCGGCAAAGTAATCTTGGTAGCCCCATTGCTTTGCCCCTTAAGGGTGTCGTGAAAGGTTTGATCCAAGAGGTTATGAAAGAAATATTAAAAGAGGGGCAGGGGGCGATGAAGGATAGTTTTACTCAAAGCTTTACTAAGGGCTTTACTCAGAAAATAGGAACGCTTGGTTCTCCTCCGGTGAACCTTAAGGTTAAGATACAGAAAATTAAAAAGGTGATTGAAAAAGAGTTACCACCATTAAACCTTCCTCCATTACCTTTTCTTCCGTAATAGGGGTGAGTAGCAAAGTGAGTGTTGTCATGATAAATGATTATACGGTGATTCAAAAAGTGCTGCATTGGCTCATGGCCGGTATCATTATGTTGGATCTATTTATTGCGCAAAAATTCGGAAACTATATGGAGATTGCTGATCGTTTAGAGTCTCGGGTGGACCATTCGACAATGGGTTTGCTGGTGTTGACGTTATTTATCATTCGTCTGGTGTTACGCATGATATATGGTGCACCAAAGGAGGATAGTACATCTCCTGTTTGGCAAGTTTGGATGGCGAAGATAGCGCATGGTTTACTTTATGTGTTAATGGGATTGTTAGTGGGCTCAGGATTGTTAACGGCGGTGAGCGCAACTTCATCGACTGAAGTTTTTGGCATTTTTGATATTACGTTAGGGCGCATGAATGATGAGTTTTTTGATTTTGTACGACAGTTTCATGAGTTTTTTACGGAGGTCATGATTGTTTTGGTTGTCATTCATGTTGTTGCTGCGCTTTATCATCAATTTATTCGTCGCGATAACCTTTTGTTGAAAATGTTGACGTTTAAGCGCTCCTAAAATAGGAGATTTTGGCGAAGCATCATTATTATTGTTAAAGGAGTATTACAGTACCATGGAGAAAAAAAGATTAACCGGTGTTTCCGGTTATGTTCCTAAAAGGGTGTCTCGATTGGTGACTTCTATTCAACGATTTTGGCATAGTCCTCGATTTTATGGATTTGAAAATATTGATCCTAATAAACCTGCCCTAATGGTGGCCAACCATTCGTTGTATGGCATTATTGATGTGCCATTGTTTGTGGAGGAATTTTATTTGCAAACAGGGAAGCGTATTCGAATATTGGCAGACAGCATGCATTTCAATATGCCTTGGGGGAAGACGTTTTTTGATTATGGTTGTGTTTTGGGGGCGCGGGATAATTGCGCGCAGTTAATGTCAGAGAATGAATGGATCTTGGTGTTCCCTGGTGGCGGGCGAGAGGTTGCTAAAAGGAAAGGCGAGAAGTATCAGCTAACGTGGAAAAACCGGACGGGCTTTGCGCGATTGGCTATTCAACACGGTTACCCCATTGTTCCTATCGCTTCAGTGGGAGGAGATGACTGTTACGATATTCGTTATGATGCAGAAGATGTTATGGACTCATGGTTAGGCAAAGCGCTTGATAAAACGGGTATTACTGAAAAATACCTTCGTAATGGTGATGTGATTTTTCCCGTCGCCACAGGGTTAAAAGGATCACCTTTACCAAAACCTGAGCGTTTCTATTATAAGCTGGGTAAGCCCGTAGAGACCGCTCAGTATGAAGGAAAGAGTGACTGTGATGAGATTCAATGGAAAGTTCGCGAAGAGGTTTCTAATGCTATTTATTCACAAATCAGTGAGTTGCGGGCTATTCAGGCGGCAGATGAGAATAGATGGATATAATAGGCATTTAAAATGAAGTGCTGACGATAGAGTCATGAAAACGCAGGAAAGTAACCTGTTGGTATTTATCCGCTTTGGGTTTGGGACTTGGAGCGGTTTTTTTTTGCCAGAAAATTGTACTTTCTTTTATTGGGAAAAACGGGTTTGTCGCGTTAACTTTTATCCTAATGTCGATGTAGAGAGTTTTCAAGAAAATGAAAACGGTAATATTCACTCGTATTTCTTTTAATGTGTGAAATAGATAACTAAATATATTGATTAAGTGCCTGCGTTTTTTTTAAAACAGTAATTATTATACTTTTTTCAATACCCGTTATGTAACGAAAGGTTTTATTTATTAATAAGTACATTAGAAACGAGTATTTTTCACCTTTCTAGCGCTGGATTTTTCTGTCGGGTTTGTTGTTGTGATCTAGTTAGTACGTGGGTTCTAGAGTGTTTTTGTTGCTAGGTTGTGACGATAAATAGGAACAAGTCAATTGCCTTTGGGTGTTCTAGTTCATGGTTAATCTGCATGATTAAATAATAAACATAACGACAGATAGACGTTCTTAACGTGGGTCTATTTGCTGATTAGACCTATCCCGTTTAAAAATTAGAGAGTGAATACACAATGTTGTACCAAGAATTTAAGCGTCATAAATCTAAGTATCACGCATGTAACAAACAAACGAAAAAAGGTAAACCACTATCAGTGATTGCCTTGTCTGCATTACTGCTTAGTCCTGGTATTTATGTAGACAATGCTCACGCCAATGGCTCATATAAAGATGCAACGGCTAAGACTGCACCTAATAGGAGCCGTGTGGCAGGTGTGCAATCTTATGATCGAAAAGCATTAGCTAAAGCGATAGAAGAGCGTAATAACGGTGATGTTGATAATGCCGTCATTATGTTTAACGATATATTGTCTGATTCACCCCATGCTACAAGGGTGCACTTAGAGTTGGCGGTTGCATATTTTAAGTTGAAGAGTTATCAACGTTCTATCGAGCAATTAGAAATTGTTATCGAAAATAATAGAATACCACCGGTGGTAAAAATCAATGTCAATAAGCTTCTTGCTCAAGCGCGTTTACAGCAGAATATTAAACCCAAAAGTCGCCATCGTATTCGGGGTAATGTCAAAGCCATAGCGGGGTATGATACGAATGCGAATGCCGCGAATGATACGGCTGATTTGGATGTTGGTACGTTAACAACGACAGCGACAAATGATCACTACCTAGGGTTTGGCGCAAAGTTTAATTATTCCTATATTATACCCAATGCTTTTGAATTAATGGGGAATCCCACGGTTACAAAAATCGCGGCTGGAATGTCAGTGAGTGATAAAAACTACAACGATGTTGATGTGGCGAATCAGAGTATTGTTTCTACTTACTCCAGTATTGGGTTGGAACAATATGGGCGGTGGAAAACGGATGTAAAAGTTAAAGCTGATTTTATTGTTTTAGATCATGACTATACGGCTCGATTTGTTACCGTGCAACCTTCCTTTGGGGTCGATACCGGAACCGGTTTTTTGAGAGCAAGTCCCTATTATACGAAGAGGGTTTATGTTTACAGCGATGATGAAGGGTTGGAAGGTGATCGCACAGGTGTCGTTGTTGACTATCGAACTGCTCTCGGAGAACGCGCCTCTGTTCGTATTAGTTTAGAGGGTGCTTCGACAGATATTAACGAAAATTGGCGATCTTATGATAAAGAAAAATTATCAACATTGTTGATAGGGAAAGTGTCCTCTGAAGTTATGGTATTTTTGTTAGCAAGTTACGAAATTAATGAATACCAGGACATTGAAGAAAATTATTCAGATAAACGAGAAGATGATGTTTTAAGAGCGGTGATTGGTGGAAACGTAACAGCGTCTTCTGGTTTGGACTTGGGTTTGAAGTTTATTTACACCGATCAAACGTCAAATCATGATCTGCATACCTATGATCGATTTGTACTTGAAACATCCGTTGGTTATGTATTTTAGGTAAATGTTAGAACATGGCTTTTTTGTTTACACATTCGAAACTAATATAAAATTGGAAAAAATATGAAATTCACCGCAAAAACGATCATAAACAGTATTGTTCTCCTGCTGTTGAGTAACAATCTATGGGCATCTGAGGCTGAAGAATGGGCTGATTGGACGTCAACGACATCAACAACGCTTTCTCAGGCTTTAGTTTCAGTTAGTGACGCTGTTGATGCATTGCCCGCTGAGTCTATTGATGATTTTTTTGATTCGACGGTTAGGATAGAAGAAGACCTTGTTGCCCTTGAGACCGTGGACGATGCCATTCTAGATTTTCAAGATAAGTTCTCGTTGAGTGAAGGTGAACTTGATGTAACGGTACTTCCAGAGGAGTTACCTGATATCGGAGATTTACTACCTGTTTTGAAGTAAGTCGCCGGTATTGAATTTATCGAAATGCCATATAGCTATGGCTAATCATGAGTGTATTGGAAATGAACGTTAAAAAAATCGCTACAATATCAAGTTTCGGAATCCTTGGTGTGGGCATCCTTACAATGGTGGGGTATCAGGTTAGTGATTCGACCATTGCGGAGAACGATACGCATGTTTATCAATCGACAAAGAACAAGGTTTTTGTTGATAATCCAGAAGGTTATCCATTTGGGGTCGCTGCATCTGAAGGCATTAGTCTTGAAGATATTATTAGTGATTATGAACTAATTAACAAAGCTGAATTTATTAACATACCTATAGAACCAACGGAAAATATTATGAAACTTAAACAAGCAGCACAAATTACCGCAATTAATCTTATTATTGCAACGACCCCTGTTTTTGCCGATGAAGCGGAAGATAACCTGAGCGCAATAACAGAAACCGATTCTGGATATGTTGAAGGTGCAAAAAATACAGTGTCAGAAAAAGTACAAAGTAAAGTGGATGACGCTGAAACGGCTATTGCTGGAAAATTTGAAGCTGATGCGGCAGAAGCTGAAGAGGCGATCGTAGAAAAAGCAGTAGAGGATGCTGATGAAATTAAAGATATAGCCTCAGAGAAAGTACAGAGCGATATTGCTGAAGCTCGTGATGTTGTTGCTGACAATGTAAAGGCGGATGTTGACGAGGTACGGGACGATATTGCTGATGGTGTCGATAGTGCCAAAAGCGTTGCTAATCAGGTTAAGTCAGATGTGGAAGAAAATTGGGGTGATTGGGAGTCCACGGTATCAGCAACGGTTAGTGAGACGTTAGATGACGTGAATAGCAAATTGGGTAATGCTTCAAGTACACTAACTAACAATGTTGATGAATCTGTAGCAGGCATTAAAGAAGATGGATTATCAGAGGAAAGCGCACAGGAGGTCGTTAGTGATTTCCAAGATGATGTTGCAAACAGTGATTTTGTCAGTGATGTCGAATCAGTTGAAGATGCGACGGGGGTTAGTTTGGATGATGTAATGATTCAAAATATGAATTAATCGATATTTAACATACGTAATGCCGAGTTACGTGCGGCATTACGCAGTTCATCCGCGAGATTTTGGTCTGGCAATGTAAGGGCTAGTACCATTCCTCCAACACACATTGTGGCAAGAGTGAGCGCCCATCTCAGCTCCTTGGCTATGAAGGAAGTTGTTTTTGATATGGTGATTAAAACACCCCGGTGCACTCTCCACGATACGTACCTCGGTGGTGACCAACCCTCTAGTCCTGCTGAGGGAAGGAAACATATGTCGAAGTATATGCAGTGGTTATCATCATTGGGTGATGCCGCTATTAGCCCTGCCAATCCTCTAATCCATAACGTTTCATTATGATTTCTATATCACCAGACTTTTTTAGTGTTTCCATTCTTAAGTCAAAGTAGCGTATCATTTTTTCGACAGAGTCAGTTTTGGATGCGTCCGGTGTGAATGCCATATAAATTTTAGCAATAGAAACACAGCCAGCAGAGTGGTATTTGTTAAAGACTCCTTGTTCATTCATTTCGTATACGGTTGAATTGTAAGTGAAGATAAACGTATCAAGTCTATCTGCTTCAAGTTTTTTAATGCTCTTCTTGATGTAGGTATCGTTGTAAGGCAAAAATCCAAATTGCTTTTTATTTTTATTCATATATTCGTTCAACTCTTCAATAGATGTGTCTTTTGCGACGCCTATTTTTAGTCCTTTCAGTGAAGTTAACCCGGTGTATTGCCAGCTAGATTCTTTTTTTGTGAAGAAACACATTCTTTGAATACCTATTGCGTGTTTCGGGAATAATAAGTTTGGGGTCTCAGCCTTGGCGGGGGAAAGTAATGCGTGGTTTTCTCCATCTTCTACTAGCTTAATTGCTCGGGTCCATGGGTAGTTCTCTGTAGACAATACATAAGGGCTATTTTCAAATACTTTTTGTACCGTTTCTATTACATACCCTGGAAGTTTTCCTTTGGGACATATTTGAGGGCACCAATCAATGGTGCTTATTTTCAGCGATTCAGCCTTAACGAAAGAGGATGAAACGGATAGAGCTAGGATAACGACAATATTTTTTATCGAATTAGTTATGTTCATAATAATATCTCCATAACGTATACGATACCTTGTGAAGGGCTTTGGCTGAAACTTTGGCAGAAGAATCTACGACTGACTACTTTATAAAATAGGTCAATTAAAAAGGTCTGTAAATACTGTGGTGATATATGAGATGGCGAGTGTCTGTTTGTCTTTGAATGAATGCACTTTTAGATTGTGATTAGATCCGTATGTAAACAATCATTTAATTAATGTTGATGTTCGCTTTTTTATACGATATTGTGCATTTTCGAACTGCAGTTTGGTACCGTCGTGCTTATTGCGTTATAAGTTACTTTCCGCGATATCCCCAATCGCTTTTGTAGATAGTGGCTTTATTTAACCCGATACGGAGATCAACCCTAAGAGGGTTTGTTCAATGATGAACTCTAATAAAAATAATAACAAAGAGGTTATCAATGAAAAGAATCTTACCTTTGATTGGTGCGGCTGGAATTGCAGCGATGATAGCAAATCCAGCTTCAGCTTTTCAGCAAATTACGCATAAGCGTATTGCAATTGATGCGATTAATTATATGAAAGCGCATCCAGATACCACTAACTATGCAGCACTTGAAAACGCAGTGACCGCTGCTGGGTACACAATCGATCAGTTTGCAGAAACCGTTGGCCAAGGTGCTTTTGATGTAGATGATTTTCAGGATACCTTTATATGCGGCGCTATCACTGGGGATTGTGTTTACTCTCCGGTGTTTAATGCAGGGGCATCTATTGCTCAATACACGAGCTATTGGCACTTTCAAAATCATACTCGGGGTGGCGATGCTCATGGTAATGATTTGGGTGGTTATAACTATGATTTGCTAACGGTGTGGGGAGTGATTGATGATCTCGCGGCGACATGGTTGGTCAACGATCATTTGGATGATGGAAATGGTGGAATGACAGGGTTTTGTTATTGGTTCTTGGGTTGCTCAGAAGATTCAGAATATAACTCTTATGGCATAACTGAAGCGAACTACCGCCAAGGCTCATATTCGACGAAAGGCATGTATGAGGATTTTCAGGATATTCCGTTTCAGCCCATTGATAATTTGGGTAACTATTGGTATTCGCAATTTCTAAACAGTCCTACAGCACAAACACTGGGTTTTGTTTTGCACACAACGGATTTATTACAGCCGCATCATACATGGACGACATCGGATTTAAATCACTCCGGTTGGGAGTCGTGGGTTGCTGATTATTATGATAGTGAAAACTTGAATGCGGATGATAAAGTAACGGAAGCTTTGGCAAGTTTTACCCCTATTGATGCTGATGCAACAGACATTAGGCCATTACTAACCGAAGGTGGTTCGATATCCTATTCATTGGGGGGGGCGGTGTTAAATACAACAGATCATAATGCGCGTCGAGAAGTGGCTAATGTTGTCGTTCCTCATGCGATCGCAATGGCAATTAATATTTTTAACCATGCCGCAGATAAAATGTCGACCAATGCATCAGGAGAACTACGGGAGAAGCGTGCCGGCCTTTGTATGAACTTATGGGGTGGTGTAGCGAAAAATGGGGCTGATGTCCGTTTACACAGCTGCTCAAATAGTGCGAATGAGCAGTGGCAATATGAGTCTTCTACAGGGTTGATTCGGAGTACTTTGAACACGAATTACTGCCTTGATATGGCTGGTGGACAGGTATCCAATGGCGGCAATGTCCAAGTGTGGAGTTGTATCGCAGGGCATAACAACATGACCTGGGATATTGTGGGTGACACGATTCGTCCTCGTGTTAATCATGGGATTGCGATTGATGCTTATGGAACTCGTAGCGGTAATAATATCGGGTTATGGTCAGTACATGGCGGTAGTAATCAGTCTTGGACAGTTGAAGGTATCTAGTATCTATTGATCGGTATAAAAAACGCACAAAGTATCCAAGTTTTTTATACCGATCCTATTGTAGGTTGGCACCTCATTGCAGTTTAGGAGTAAAGGTGTTTTATGGTTATAAATAAATTTTTATTGAGCCTCTTTATTATTGTTTGTTCTTCTGTGGTAGCGCATGCATCGGTGCATTATCAATCGAAGGATGTTGGGACTATTGCTCAAATCAATGACTTTAAAATCTCAGTTGCTAGTGCAGATTTGATTTTTGAAGTGACCAAGCGAGGTGATAGCTCAATTACCAAGGAAGGATTGATTAGAGGGTTGATCGAAAACTATGTGTTTGCTAGAGAGGCAGAGCGTGAATTTGGCGCAAAGATTCTTGTTGAAAAAACTAAGGTGGCTTTTGCAAATCAAGTGCATTTGGATCGTGATTTCGTAAAAACGTTTCTTCAACGTTACCATGATGATATCCAACGTAGCATTAAGAAATTACCAACAAGAAACTTAACGTCATTAATCCAACAACCCTTTAGGCTTGATGCCGTTGAATTTAAACAAACAACGGCGTTAGAAGGTTCGTTAGAGCACATATTGACTAAACAACAAGTCGAACGGGCAAAGCAACTGATATTGATGACGTATCAGCTTCCGAAAAAACGCAGTATCGATACGGTATCGCTTTGGGATATTTATAGTCGTCAGAATTTGCAAGGGCGTATTGCGCTTCATCAGCAAAATAGAACTTTTCTGGAAAAACAAACCAGTGAGTACTTGTTAGAAAGGTATATTCATTATTGGGCATACAATGAATCGGGGCTCTCAAAGAATGATGTCGATGCTTTGGTGGAGATGTTTAAAGACCGCTTTTTAAAGAAACAGTATTTGGTGCGAAAAGGGCTACTGGTTGATATGCACCATCAAAATGCGCAGCAAACAGTGAAGGCACGAGAAGTTACTAAACAAGAGATTCTAGAATACTATCAGCAGCATAAAGCAGAATTTCAGATTGTAGAAAAGGTGAAGGCACGTCATATTCGGTTAGATAGTCAGGAATTAGCAGATCGAGTGTATAAAGAAGTGGTTAATGGGTTGTCGTTTGATGCTGCCGTGACGCGTTATTCGATCAGTGAAGATAAGAGTCTTCCTGTTCCCGGTGATTTGGGGTGGATTAAGAATAAAGATAAACGCTCATCCTGGTTGAAAGGTGTGGCATTTATTCAGACAGAAAATATCATATCGAAACCGTTTAGAAGTCCACAAAAGGGCGGTCAGCCGATTTATTGGGAAATAATTCTAGTTGAAAATAAAGTTATTGGTTATCAAGCTCCCGATAGTGAAGGTGTACGTTATGAAGCGTCACGTCATATTGCAAAGAGAAAAATGGCCGAAGAGTTTGAGGTTACACGACGTCAGCTATTGGATTCTGCAAGTATCAAAATAAATCAGACGTTGTTGGGTGGCCATGTTTATTAAAGATAATACCAAGATAATCATTGCATTTGTTACTGTAAGTTTTATTGGAGGGTTGTCTTTTTATTTTCTTCGGGGAGGTGAATACGCTATTAAAGAGAGTGCAGGTCAACAGGTAACAAAAAGACCAGTACCGAAAAAAACGCAGAAAATTCCTGTTGTAGTAAAAAAACATAGTGTGCACGTTGCTAGTACCGTTGATGATGCAGGCAGTATAAGAGAGGGTGATATGGCCCCCGTTGATAGTATTCCTACGGAGCCTGTACAAGTGCCACTAAATTCTCTTGCTGATGCTCGAATCAATGGGGATCCTCGAACGCCGCCGATAGTACGCTCTACCATTGAACGAGAAATGCCGACGCCTGATGAACTGGCTGACCCCGAGCTTTATCAGGAGTATGAAACCCGCCAAAATCAGAAGGTATATCGGTCTTTTTATAATGCATCGAAAAATAAACTAATAGAAATGGAAGCGTTAATGGAAAAGGCGCGATCTCAGGGGGTGCCTGAAGATAAGCTTCTTGAGGGTGAAGAGAAAATTGCTAAGATGAAAGCAATGCGAGAAAAATTAGCCCAGACATATGATGACATAGCGGACTAACGGTTGATATGTCATCATATGTCTGGCCTTTTGCAGACAGGAATAGGCTTATCGTTTTTTTATACCAACAGGAATAGGTATTCTGTGTTTTTGCATGTAATTGGATGATAAATTCCAATCTTCATAATACGTACCAAAGGCTTGGTCCCAAAGAGAAAACAGCGCACCGTGATTTACCAGGTAACCGCGAGGGCAGTGATGTAATTTATGGGCGTGATTGTCCATAAAGAAAAAGCGCAACAGCCCAATGTTTACTGTGTGATTTGCATGGTGGGTTGCTTGTAGCATCAGTACTAAGCTGTAAGTGATAAGGATGGAAGATAAATCCAACCCTAAGCATGCTCCTATGATGGCAAGTGGTACCTGAAAGCCGGTAATCGCAGTGTCCCAGAATGAACTAACGTTGCCTCGCAAAAAATCCAATACTTCAACGGAATGGTGAGCAACGTGAACCTTTCTAAAGGTTTTGCTGACGATATTTTTACCTTTGCCGTGATTTAAAAAACGATGGCTCCCGTAATAGGCAAGGTCGGTAAGCATAACCGCAGTAAAAATCGTTAACCAAGATGATTTTGTTGTAACGTAATCTAGTGTTGTTGGCAGTACTTCTGTGAAAAGTGTACTTAAGGCAAACCAGCCACTGACAACAACTATGCTTCCGCAAATAACGCCTTTAATAAATACTAACGACATTCCTTCTAGCCATGCCTGGAGCGATCGTGGAGCAAGTTCTACGGAGGGGTGTTTTTCTTCAAGTTGAATGATAAGCCATAGGTTAAGGCCGCTGAGAACAATAAATGAACCTAGTATGAGCTCTAAGGAGCGACCAAATAAGATAAGGATTAACGTAAAAATAACAGCGGGCCCTAGATGCACCATTAGCCCCATGGAGATAGATAAAATTTGCTCAGAAGGTATACCGGCCCTAATACCTTTAACGGTTAGGCGTGAGCGTTGGCGAAGCTTGGGGACTAGTCCAAGGCGGGTATCGCTTTTTGAGGTGTGAACGTGTGTTACGTCTATGGCAGACATCATTGATCTCGGTGTTGTTTCTATTTTAAGGTGTCTACTGACCAATTTCTTATAATGGTCAGTAGCGGGGTATTTTGAACAAAAAACACACAAAATCAAGGGTGAAATGAGGCAACTTGAGGAGGTTGGAAGTATTTTGAAAGTTAATCTACGGAATACTACTGGGCGAGTCTTTAGCTCCAGCCCTTGATTAAGCTATGAATAAGCGCAGTAATACGTGCTTTCATTTGCTTTGGAGGCAATATAGGAGAGCCAATGTTTGTGCCGAGAGCTGCACCATGAGCGCAGCTTAAGACTAATTTTGCAGCATCTTCGATGTTTAGAGATTGAGATGGAAGGGTTATTTCACCTCGTTGCTGAGCGTTATTTAACACCGTTGAGTAGAGATCTAAAGATTGTTGAGTGTGATCTTTTAGAATGTTTTGAGCGTACCCCCGTGAGGAGTTAATCAGCTCAATCATGGGCTTAGGTTTATAGAGTGCTAGGGAGAAAGACTCCACCAACATGCAGGTCAGTTTTATGGTGGTGTTTGATTGTGTTTCACTGGCGGCTTTTATGGCCGCTAAAGGTGCTTCAAGAGATTGAAAAACGACGGCTTCAAACAGAGCATCTTTAGTTGGAAAATAGACATAAAGTGCCGCTTTTGAAACGCCAATAGCGTTAGCGACATCGACCATGGCAACTTTTTTATAGCCATATTGATTAACTAATAAGGTTGCCGCTGTGATGATTTCGGCTTTGCGTTCTTCGGGTGCTTTGCGGGTTCGCATGTAATGTTATCTTTACCGACCAAAATGGAGAGAGGAGGTAACAATGTACGTAGGGGGGGAATATAGCAAGTCCACCTTTTAATTCTGTCAATACACACCATCAGAGTCTTGCATAGCGACTTTTATTGTCAATTTTCCAGCAATGTCACTCGTGCTTGTTCGGGCTCTCCAGGTAATAGGTTTTTACCTCTTTTTAAGGGAGTAACGAGCGCTTTAACGTTACGCTTTTGGTGCAGTAATTCTTGATCAATACCGTAGTTACTAACCCCATGCAGCCAATTGCTAACGCGATGTCCACGATGAGATAGCTCGTTTATAGTTATTTATTATATGGTTGAGATTTTTTAGAAAAATGGAGGTTAGTGAAAAATAAATACAGAAAGTAAATGGTTAAACACTGTTCCAAAATGGTGCGACCCCATCAGTTGTTAATTGATGTAGTAATGCTCAAGGGAGACAGTTTTGATTAATGTCGCAATCGCGGGTGGGAGGATGGTTGTAACATCGGATTTAGTGGCCTGACGTTACGGTCATTTACAAAAAGTAACATTCCGTAATAATTTCTGATGGCTTTTATCTGGAAAAATACTATTGTGTGTCCCGCAATGGCGCGTGATCTAGTTTGATTGAGATTAGGGATTGATAAGAATGGATGTAGTATTTGAATTCTTTAATAATGACGATCTTTTTTATTTTTTGGTGATTCCCTTTTTTAGCGGTTTTGTCGGTTTGGTGACGAATTATATTGGCATAAAAATGATGTTTGCTCCCATTGAGTTTGTGGGAATAAAACCTATTTTTGGTTGGCAAGGAATTGTTCCTGCTCGGGCAGGAAAGTTTGCTAGATTACAAATGGAACAAGTAGAGAAAATCATAGATTTCCAAGAATTGATCCAGCGAATTGACCCCTCAGAAGTCGCCAATATTATTCGGCCAGGCATGAAGGAATTAACCGAAGAGATTATTGATGAGGTTGCTTCAGATAGTTTTCCTTTGGCCTGGGAAAATACACCGAACTTTATTAAAAATCGTTTTTATAAGCGTTTAGAAAGAGATTTGCCTTCGTTATTCGATAATATTTATAATGATGTTCGTGATAATTTCGACTCTATGTTTGATGCTAAAGCGATGGTGATCGATCGTTTAACCAGTGATAAGGCAATATTGGTTGATATGACACATAAAACGGTACATAAAGAACTGGGGTTTCTTGTCAAATCGGGCCTTTATTTTGGGTTTTTGTTTGGTATCGTGCAGATGGTTTTTTGGTACCTGTTTCCAGAAGCGTGGTATGTATTACCCGTGGGCGGTTTTGTTGTTGGTTATTTAACAAATTGGATTGCTGTGAAGCTGATGTTTCATCCGTTAAACCCCAAAAAAATAGGACCTTTTACTCTTCATGGTTTATTTTTAAAGAGGAAAGACGAGGTGGCTCGTGATTATGCCAAGTCGATGACAACCTCTGTTCTTAACACCCAGAATATTGCTGAGTACATATTGAAAGGCAGTGCAGGGGATAAGATTTATGATCTTGTGAATCGGCATATTAAAAAAGCTATCGATAATAGTATGGGATACGGAAAACCGTTAGTTTTAGCAACGATTGGAACTCAACGTTACATTGATATGAAAAATTCGGCGGTTGATAGGTTTTCAAATAACTCGATTTCAATGCCCAAGTCAATTACCAATGGCCTTGTATACACAGAACAGGCTCTTGATTTAGAAAATGAAATAGAGCTTCAAATGAAAAAGTTTACCCCGCTAGAGTTTGATGGCTTTGTTCGCCCTGTATTTGAAGAAGATGAATGGATTTTGTACGCAGTGGGTGGTGGGTTAGGATTTCTCGCGGGTTGGGCTCAATTTGTTACAATGTTTTCATAATACATTCAGAAGTCCTTTTTAATCCTTTAACAATAGAAGTTATAACCTGTAAATTGGTTATAACTTCTATTGTTGTCCTGTCTTTTCTCTTGCGTTGTACTATTTTTAATTCGAGATTTTAATTCAATAGATCTCATTCAGTATTTCGAATTAGGTAATTCGAAATAGGCATCAAATTCTCCCTCATTTTGTAGTTCGATGACCGCAGTGTATGGCAGATGTCTTTTCTGATTGATGGTGATAAGAGCCTGGGGCATATTAATGGAAATAGGACCGATGGTGTGGCGTTGGATTTTGTCAGACCACGAAATGGTGATTTGATTGTTTTCATAGGTTCGTTCTCTAAACCCGTTGGAGCAGAAGGAGTCAGCAAGAATCATATTGCAGGTGAATAGCCCCTTTAGCTTTTCCACGCGTATTTCTACATTTTTAACATCTGTTTGTGTTAGATTTTTGACAACTAAGTTATCGATAGAGGATCTGTTGTCAGAGGAGTTGGATATTGAGCAAGCCGAGATGCCCATAATGGATAAACAAATAGCGAGAGATGGAAAGAAGATAGGTGATGCAATAAGGTATTTCATGGTATGTGTAGTCTCAGTTATGGACACAGATACTAAGGGTAGCGAAGGGCGCAGTAGCTGATGTAAATGATTGTATTGTGCATTTTAGTGGCTAGAATGACTAAATCAATTTGTTTTGGATAAAAAGTAGGTCAGGTGAGCAAATCGTTGACGCACGCCCTAAATCAGCTATTTACCCATGCAGCGTAAATAGGTTTTTCCTTAAGGAGAATAGTGTGGATTGGTATATACGTATCGTTAAGGCATTTATAGATCGAAAATATATCGTTAAAATTCGTATGGCCAACGTATTAATAGTTGTTTGTGCATTAAATGTGGGTTTATTAAATACTGTTTATGCGGGGAATTACTATGGAAAAACAGTCAATATTGCCATAGTTACAGACGGTGCTAGCGAAAATGCAGAAAAACATCGAGAACTGTTGCAAGCAGAAATTAGAGGTCTATTGGAGGGCGAGTATTCGGTTAATTTTTTGAGTGGCAAGCAATATGATGGTGGTTGGGCTCTTAAAAATATCCAAAAGGTATTTTCAGCAGCCGAGAATAATGAAAATATCGATATAGTTATCGCTCATGGCCTGGTTTCTAGTCATGTGGCTATTAATACAATGCATTTGAAAAAACCGACTATTGCCACCTTGTTTTTGGATAGTGATATTCAATCGGTGCCACAAAAAGGCAAAACAAGTGGGCGGCATAATCTGACGTATATACAGCACGAAAAAACTTTTTTAAAGGATATACTGCTATACCGTGATGTTGCGCCGTTCAAGACATTGGCGGTTATTGGTGATGCTTCGATGACAGAAATTGCAGAGTTTCGCAGGATGCTTGAGTCAGCCAAAGAACGGGTAAAAGAAGACGGCATTGAGTTTGTGTTTGTTGCTGACTCCGGTGACGTTGATAGCATACTTGCAGAAATTGATAAGCTGATCACCCAGAATGATGCGGTGTATTTGTTGCCTAATGAGCGGTTATCTCAAAAACAGTTAGCTGTGCTTGGAGAAGAGCTGCTAAAAAGGAAAATTCCAGCCTTTGCGATGCAAGACAATCGAGTTATTGAGTATGGGTTTCTCGCTGTATATAGCCATGAAAATACGTTTCGACGTGAACGTCGTAGGGTAGCATTAAATATCAAGGATATTCTTGATGGCATACCCGCAGAAGAGCTTAGCGTGCACTTGGAGATTGATCATCAGTTATATATAAACCAACAAACGTTAACGGCATTGGATTTGGGTTTGACCTGGAATACCCTAAAAAGGGCGAAAATAGTGAATACAGGGTTGGCATCATCCCCTCATCTTTCTCTATCGCAAATGGCAAATGTCGCCCTTGAGAATAATTTGGATTTGAAAATTGAACGGAAAACGTTAGCTGTTGGACGTTCTGATGTTGATTTGGTAAAAGCGAAACGGTTACCTCAGCTCTCGCTTGGGTTGCAACAAACTATAATTGATAATGATCGGGCGATGTTTAGCAATGGCAGCAATGCTGAGCGTGACCTTTCTGCTTCACTGACGTTACAACAAGTTATTTATAATGAGGCGGCTTGGTCAAATGTATCCGCACAAGAGCTATTGCAAAAGTCTCGAGAGAGCGATTTGCTAACAACCGAACTGGATGTCATTGAGGAAGCAACCCTGGCGTATATTAATGGGTTAAGAGCGAAGAGCCTTATTGAAATTGAAACCAGTAATTTACGCCTGACTGAAGCGAACTTAAAAAGAGCAAAGCGACGAGTCGTTGCGGGAGTGGCAAGGAGATCAGAAATTTACCGTTGGCAAAGCCAAGAAGCTGATAATAAACGTTCGTTGCTAAATGCAAAGTCAACGTATAAAAACAGCCTTTTACAAATTAACCAGTTGTTAAATCGCCCCTTAAATACACCGTTTGTGATAGAGAAGATTGATAAGCAGCATGCAATCTTTGAGTTTAATCGCAAGGTAACATCGACATATCTAACAGGCCCCTCCGCGTTAGTCGATTTTGCGAATCGAAGTGAAGCCTATGCGGTAACTCATGCTCCAGAGTTAAAAAGTATTAATGCGGTAATTGCCGCGCAGGAACGTTTACTGAAAGCTGTTAAGAGACAATACTATGTGCCTGATATCAGCCTGCAAGCAACGATTCAGGAGCATATTGATAAGAATGGCGATGGTGACAATTATCCTCAGGGGGTTGGTATCAATGATACTGACGCCAGTATAGCCGTGGTGTTTACGTTACCGTTATACAGTGGTGGTGAGCGTTATGCGGAAGTGGCTCAGCAATCCAATGCAATATATAAGTTACGGTATCAAAAAGCATCGTTAGAAAATGGCGTTAAACAACGGGTGAGGTCTATCTTTAATCAACTTTCTGCAAGTTATTCGGGCATTGAGTTATCGGGAAATGCACTTGTGGCAGCAAAGAAAAACTATGAAATGGTGAGAGACTCTTATGAGCGCGGTACCGTTTCTATTGTTGATTTTTTGGATGCTCAAAATCAGGTGTTTGCAGCGGAGCGATCTTCTGCAAATGCGGTGTATGACTATTTGGATGACTATATGCGTTATCAGCGCTCAATCGGTTATTTCTTCTACTTTAATGATCCTCAGGGGATCTATTCACTTATGTTTAATAACTCGTCTAATGCCTCAGTTAATACAGGAGTAGCACCATGAAAATTACAAAAATTAGGGGGTTGTTGCCATTTGTTATGGGTTTAACTGTGACATTGAGCGGTTGTGACAAGCCAGAGCAACAGGTGAAGGTGGAGCGATTGAGGCCTGTTGCTACGTTAACAACGGCTTACTCTGCGCAACAGCGATACTATGAGTTTTCTGGTGTTGCGAAAGCAGGTTTAACATCCCGTTTAAGTTTTCGTATCGCAGGTAAGGTACAAACATTAAATGTAGCGGTGGGAGAGAAGGTTAAGAGGGGGCAGTTGATTGCTACACTAAGCCCATCTGATTATCAGTTGGAGTTGCAAAAATCTCAGGCTGCGTTAAGCCAAGCCAAGGCAGAAGCCCGTAACGCTTCTGCTAACTATGGTCGTATAAAGTCTCTATATGAAACGGAAACGGCATCTAGAACAGAGCTTGATAGTGCTCAGGCAGGCAGCGAAGCTGCTAGTGCCTTGGTTCGTCAAGCGCAGAATGCCTTGGCGTTGGCTGAGCAGCGTTTAGGTTACACCCGCTTAGTAAACCAAGAAAATAATTGTTTGATTGCCAATTCAGAAGTTGAGTCTGGAGAGAATGTTAGCGCAGGGAGTACCGTTGTTATTGTTAATTGTGGGAATACTACAAAAGTTGAGACGGTTGTTTCGGAAACGTTTATTTCACGAGTGAAACATGGTGATGAAGTATTTGTGCAATTTAATGCATTTACGGGGCAGAAATTTAAAGCGGTGGTGACGGAGGTTGGTGTTGATGCCAAAGGAACGGCTTACCCTGTGACGGTGGCTTTAGCGGAGACTGAGGCACCGATATTACCGGGTATGGCTGCGATTGTGTTTTTTAAAGTTGAGCTAGGTAATGGTGGTGGGGAAAACGTGTATTTGCCGATGCACGTCATTCAAGCGGAAAGAGAACATACGTTTGTTTATGTGCTTAATGATAATGGTGATGGCAGTGCAAGCTTGGTTAAGACAGCAATAACAATAGGCCCGTTTACAGGGGGAGAGCTATTAGTAATGTCGGGATTGGAGGTTGGGCAAGTAGTGGTATCTAAAGGGGTTCGCCAGTTGTATGACGGAATGCGGGTAAAATATTCTTCTGCAGTCGCACAACCATTATAAGTTAGGGGATGACGATGGATATTACCAAGATAGCGTTAGAAAGGCGTCAGTTTACCCTGCTTATTATTGTAGTGATGTTTATTGCGGGCATACAAGCATATATGGATATTCCGCGAGCTCAAGATCCGGGCTTTATTATTCGAGCTGCTCAGGTGATTACCTATTTCTCGGGTGCAAGCCCTGAGCGTGTTGAAGAATTGGTGAGCGAGAAAATAGTAGAAAAAATACGTCAAATGCCCGAGCTTGATTACGTGAGTAGCGAGAATAAAAGCGGCGTATCTATTATTATTGTCAATATCCGAGAGAGTTTTACGGATATGCGACCTATTTGGGATAGTTTGCGACGTAAAGTGGAGGAAGCTGAACGTAACTTGCCTGAGGGTGTGTCTTCCCCCATTGTAAATGATGAATTTGGCGATGTGTTTGGTATCGTTTACACGATAACCGGAGATGGTTTTAGTTATGCAGAAATAAAAGATATCGTGGATAATATTCGTGACGAGTTGTTGTTATTTGATGATGTCGCGAAAGTGGATATTTTAGGTGCTCAAGAAGAGCGGATTTATGTGGAATACAAACCCAGCCGGCTTAATGAAATGGGTATTTCACCACAGCAGCTTGCGAGTGCATTATCGAGTCGTAATATTATTAATCCGGGTGGTGAAATTTATACAACTTACGAGACGATCTCACTTGAGCCATCAGGGAACTTTGAATCTATAGATGATTTGCGTTCAACGCTAATTAAACTCCCTGAAAGTAATGATGTTATTGCTTTGAAAGACGTCGCTAATGTGTATAGAAGTTATGTGGATCCGGCAAAAAGCAACGTTCGTTTTAATGGCGGACAGGGTATTGGTATTGCGGTTGCCATGCGTGTAGGGGGGAATGTCGTTGACTTAGGTGCACAGGTCGAAGCGAAGATGAACGATCTTGTGATGAGTTACCCTATTGGTATTGATTTCCATAAAGTGACAATGGAATCGGATATTGTCAATAAAACTGTGAATGATTTTTTAGAGAATTTGCTGCAAGCCGTTGTTATTGTGACATTGGTAATGTTGGCTTTTCTAGGGTTACGAACGGGGATTATTGTTGCAACATTGATTCCGGTGACGATGGCTAGTGCATTTTTCATGATGTCTTTGTTTAACATTGGGGTTGATCAAATATCTCTAGCAGCGTTGATGATCTCATTGGGTTTGCTGGTGGATAATGCAATCGTGATGGCTGAAAGCATTCTAGTGAAAATTGAAGCGGGTATTGAAAGAGAGCAGGCGGCACTTTCGGCTGCCAATGAGCTAAAGGTTCCATTGTTAACGTCATCACTAACAACGTCAGCTGCTTTTTTGCCTATATATTTGGCGGAAAGTGCCATTGGGGAGTATACCGCGCCCCTTTTTAAGGTGGTGACAATCACGTTGTTATGCTCCTTGGTGGTTGCGCTTACGTTAATTCCGCTGCTTTGTATGTTATTTATAAAAATTAAACAGACGAAGGGTGGTAATGCTGGAGGTGGTTTTTTTGCAAAAATTACCCGTTGGTATTTGGTTTTCCTTCACGCTGTATTACGTCAACGCTTGATTAGTCTTTTAGTGGTTGGTTTTATATTTTTGATTGCTATTAAAGGGCTTGGGTGGGTGCCTAAGATATTCTTTCCACCCAAAACGGATCCCGTGTTTACGGTAGAGATTGAATTTCCTCTGGGAACACCGTTAACGTACACAGCAAAACGATTACAAGAGATAGAGGCTTATTTTTCCAAAGAGTTGCTTGTTGATAATTCTGATGAAGACCTTAGGGGGAATGGGAGAGATCAAGGTATTAAGGATGTGACCAGTTTTATTGGTAATGGAGGTGTTCGATTTGTACTGACTCATTCACCGAAGCCTGCTTCCAGTAATTATGCTTTTTTGCTGATTAATACCAGTGAGGGAGGGGTGGTGGTGGATGAGCTGATTCAAGAGGTCGATAACTATTTGTTTGATAACCTAATTGATGGTCAGTATACCATTAAAAAACTGGAGAATGGCACTTCAGTAAAGCATCCGCTAGGTGTGCGACTGACGGGTAGCGATGAAATAAAACTGTTTGCCTTTGCCGATGAAATTAAACAAAAACTGGCAACGTTGAATGGAACTGTCAATATTCAAGATGACTGGGGGCTTTCTCAGAAAAAGGTTAGAGTTAATATTGACCCGCAGAGGGCGCAGCGAGCAGGGGTTACTCATTCTGATGTGGCAACATCTTTACAAACGGCTTTTAGCGGCATTACTCTGACGGAATTTCGAGAAAACGATACAATTATACCCATCGTGATGCGGTCTCAGCACGCTGGAGATCGTGATTATGATTCAGCAGGGTCGATCGGTGTTTTGAATAATCAAGGTGTAAGTGTACCAATTTCTCAGTTGGTCGACCCTGAATTGGTGTTTCAATCGGCAAAAATATTTACCCGTAACGGTGCAAAAACAGTCGCCATATCAGCTGATTTACGTGAGGGTGTTACCGCAAGTGCAACCAATGCTGAATTAGTTCCTTGGCTTGTTGAGGTGTCTAAAGATTGGCCCCCTGGCTACAGTTGGGAGCTTGGTGGTGAGGCAGAATCTTCAGGCAAAGCGAATGAATCTATCGGTAATAAACTACCTATTGCAGGATTTGTTATTTGTATATTACTGATGGCTCAATTCAATTGTATTCGTCGGACTATTATTATTTTGATGACCATTCCATTGGCGTTAATTGGCGTAAGCTTCGGTCTTCTTGCCGCAAAATCATACTTTGGTTTTATGACAATGTTGGGGGTGATTTCTTTAGCGGGGATTGTGATTAATAATGCGATTGTATTGCTGGATAAAATGAATCAAGAACATGATGAGTTGAAAAACTCTTGGCCTGACTCTGTGATTAATGCTTGTCAGTCAAGGCTTCGTCCGATTCTATTGACAACGTTTACAACGGTCTTGGGATTGATCCCGTTGTGGCTAGGTGGTGGGCCTATGTGGGAACCTATGGCTATTACTATTATTTTTGGATTGCTTGCGTCTACAGTATTAACATTGATTGTTATTCCTTTGTTATTTTCATTGATGTTTAACGTGCGATTCTCAAAAGCTGTATAGAAACCCCCGCCCCTCTTACTGAGGGGCGGGGGTTTCTTGGTTGTGTTGAGATAAACGCAGAGAGAGCTGTTGAAGAGCCGCAATGGTCGGTGGGATTAATGTATCAACTTTTTCTTTATTGCCCGCGATTGCTGCCGTTTCTAGTTCTGTTGCGAGTTGGTTTAGTTGTATTCCGCTTAAATTGGCGGAAACACCCTTGATAACATGAGCGATATGACTCATGTGGCTCCAATGAATGTCGCCTTGCTGTTGTCTTAATTGGTCTATTTTTTCGGGAGCTTCGATTAAAAATAATTCAATCAATGAATGTTGTAGATCATTAAGGCTTTTTAAACGGCGTAAAAATGAGGTTTTATCCCATATTTGCAAAGCATCAGGAGTATCAGGCGTTTCAGGGATTAAGGGTGATGCTTCGCTTTTGAAGGAGGCGTTGAGTAACCATTTCCTTAATATGGACTCAATGCCTTCGGGTTGAAGTGGTTTGCTTAAATAGTCGCTCATACCTGCGGTTAAACATTTCTCCTTGTCTTCTGACATTGCATTCGCGGTCATCGCGATGATGGGTGTGTTTTTGTAATGATCCCCCGCGTAACCTGCTCGAATATTACGAGATGTTTCATAGCCATCCATTATTGGCATTTGGCAGTCCATTAGCAGTAACGTGTATACGTGTTCCAGTGGTGTGTTTTTCATTACTTCTAATGCTTCTTTCCCATCGGAGACAATATCAATGGACATCCCAATGTTTTCTATAATACCTTTGGCAACGTCCTGATTAATTTGATTATCCTCAACAAGTAATAAACGTGTATCTGCTGGCCATTGAACGTTTACTTATTGATGCGGTATAGCTGGATGTTTCTGTAGCTGTTGATTAAATGAGGCGTTAGATTGGTGGTCGTTTTGGTGTGTGATATGAGATAAGGCATCAATAATATCTTGTGTGGTCGCGGGTTTTGGGAAATGTGTGCAGAGGTTTAGCTCTGTGAAGTAACTAGCGTCATCATGATGAGCTATAGACGTCATCATGATGTGTTTGATTGAACTAAAACGATGATCTTCTTGTAATGACATTGCGAGATGTGAGCCACTCATGTTGGACATATCATCATCGATAAATATAGCGTCAAAGATTTATCTTGTCTGCTTTGATATTTTTCTCTAATACGGTAATTGCGTCTGCCTCATTGGTTGTGCCGTGTGTTTGAGCACCCCAGTGTTGTAATTGTTTGCAGAGGGTATTTACATTCGTTCTGTTGTTGGCGACGACTAAAAGAGAAAGATTATCAATTTTTGTGCGGGGTAACACTTTTTTGAAATGTTCGCTAGGTAGTAGAGTTATGGAGAATTCAAAGCAACTGCCTTTATCGGGGTTACTTGTCACATTAATGCCCCCCCCCATTAGCGTACATAATTTTTTGACAATAGATAAACCTAGACCTGTTCCTCCATAGGTTCGAGTAGTGGAGGCATCAACTTGGGTGAACGTATCAAATAGGGCTGCTTGCTTCTCTATAGGAATGCCGATGCCGGTATCACTAATGCTGCAGTGTAAAGTGAGGTTGTCATTTGTAGCGACCGTTAGGCTGGCTTTAATCACAATTTCACCAGTAGCTGTAAATTTTATCGCATTACCTACAAGGTTTGTCAGTATTTGCCATAACCTACTTGGATCACCCTTTACCATTGAATGCTCTATTTCAACAATATCAAGTATAAACTCCAAGCCTTTTTCTTGTGTCCTAAGGGCCATGGTTTCTGAAAAATCACCAAATGTTTTACGCAAGTTTAAATCGAGTATTTCAAGGTCTAATTTACCTGCATCTATCTTTGAAAAATCTAAGATATCATTGATAAGAGAAAGTAATGATTCTGCACTAGATCTTGCGACATCTGCTTTCCGTTGTTGATCTTTTGATAATTTCGTTTTCATCAATAGACCAAGCATGCCGAGCACACCGTTCATTGGTGTTCTTATCTCATGGCTCATACAGGCGAGAAAGTCACTCTTTGCTTGTGCGGCAATTTCAGCGGAATTTTTTGCATTAATGAGGTCAGCTTCAATTTTCTTTCGTTGTGTAATGTCGCGTGCGCTAGCGGTAAACTTGGGCTGTTCTCCATTGGTGATTTCGGATATGGTTAATTCTAAACAAAAAACACCTCCACCTTTTCGTAAGCCTTCAACCTCTACTGTTTTTCCTAGGATTTTCGGTATTCCAGTGGCTAAATATTTTTCTAGACCTCTTTGGTGGGCACCTCGGTATGATTCTGGCATCAGTATGCAAATGTTCTTTCCTGCGACTTCTTCTTTCTTATATCCAAATATTCTACACGCTGCAGGGTTGAATGCCTCTATAGCACCTTGGTTGTTGATCGTGATAATTGCGTCGGCAACAGCATTAAATATCCCTCTATTGAGCGCTTCGCTTTGTATTAATGCTTTTTCTGTATCTTTGCGTTTGGTGATTTCAGTGCGAATGGCTATGTAACTCTGAGGTTTTTCGTTTGCTCCCATAGAGGGGACGATAGTGGTGTCTACCCAATAAAGTTCACCTGATTTGTTACGGTTGCAAAGCTCACCGTGCCAGACTTTTCCGGAGGATATTGTGCGATACATTTGTGTAAAAAGATCTTTTGTATGGGTCCCTGAATTGAGTATTCGATGGTTTTTTCCAAGTAGTTCTTTTTCCTCATACCCGCTTATTTCCATGAATTTCTTGTTAACAAATGTGATGCTTCCTTTTATATCTGTGATGGCAACAATGGCATGCTGGTCAAGAGCAAAGCGTTGCTCTGCTAATTCTTTTAGCATTTGCTGGGATTGAAGTGACTGCTCTTGTATTCGAGCTTCATGTTGTTGACGTGTTATGAGCATGTTATTGAAGGAGCTTGCGAGCGCTCCTATCTCATCGCTTGACTGAATGCTAATGTTCTGAGATAAGTTGCCTGCAGCAATGTTTTTTGTGGCTTTCACTAGTGTTATTAATGGTGATGTGAGTCTTTGGGCAAATAGTACAGCCAATATAGCGGATAAAAAAATGAGCGCGATACCAATAATGATGAATTGATTCGTGAGTTTTTTAGCCGAAGTGAATGCTTCATCTTTATTGATTTTTACCACTACGCCCCACTCCAGCTCAGGAATAGGGCGCCATGCTGCAATAACCGTGTTGCCGTCATAGTCTAGAGATATGCCGCTTCCTTTTTTCCTTGAAGCGCTTTTTGTAATGGTATTGCTTCTTCAGATCCGAAAGGGAAATATCGAGAGAACTCTGCGTTTTGGGCGTTTCTTAATGGTGCTATGATGAGGGCGCTATCACCATCTTTTCTGCCGATAACAATTTCCCCTGTTTGTTTTAGACCAGTAAAATCGCGAGCTAGGTGAAAGTAATCATTGCTATTCAGCTGTATGGCAATAACACCAAGAAATGTATTGTTGTTAAATACGGGAGCGGCAATAAAGGCGCTTTGTTCTTCTTTACCATTAGTTGAGCGCGTAATTTTTGTCTGCCTAGGTTTAGCTTTCTGTTGCCACTGCGATGGCGAGTAGACATTAAACACGGATACTCGGGTTTCTAATAGTGTCGAGGCTTGTTCAAAGGCGTGTGCGAGCAGCGTCTGCTTGTAGGGGCCTGTAACAAGGTTTGTGCCAAAATCATGATTCATGAATTGCTGTAAAAATAATATCCCCGTGGGGGGATATTAGAAATAAGTCGTAACTGTTGAATTGGGCTTTGTTTTGGCGATAGCTTTTATCATTGCATCTACATCTTGATCGCCAAGAGGTAAGTAGTATTCTCCAACTACATTAGCGTTTAATGCTATTAGCTGCTTTTTAATGAGTGTGTTGGCTGCTCTAGGAAATACATAATCTGACGCTGCTAGGGATATGCGTTTGCCAAAACGTTCTGTGCTCCACTTTACCGCCGGAGTAATTTGTTGGTTGGGTGTGGCTCCAGTGTAGATAATGTTGGGGGATTGCTCTAACCCTTCATATTGTACGGGGTAAAACAGTAGGTGGTTGTACGCCTCAATGATAGGCTTCACTTTCTTACGGCTCGCTGAAGTCCAGCAGCCAAATATTACGCTCACTTTATCTTTAGTAATAAGTTGTTCTGCGCCTATTGCAAATGCGGTTCCATCAGATTTTCCATCAATAACAACAGAGCTAAGAGAGCGCCCTAACCCCCCCCCAGATGCGTTAATTTCATCAATAGCCATTTGTGTCGCATCTATTACAGATTGTTCGCTGATAGCCATTGTTCCTGTTGATGAATGTAATATGCCTACTTTAATGGGTGTTTGGTTAGCCCTGTCACAGCTGCTGAGAAATACACATAAGAGGATTGTTAGTAATTTAAGGCAGATGTTAGTACGTAAACGTAATCTCATTCGTTAATGTTTCCAGGTAAAATGAGTAGAGCAGTCAGCCGTGACGTCCATGGGTCTAGCGGAATACCTTCATAAGCGTAGTTGAAAACATAGTTGAAACGTAGTTATGGGTGTTGTTGGTGCACTAATTTGTGGCAGGCTTTGCTAATCTCCTGAGCTAAAAGTGATTTCTCTGCCATTTTCACTGCTATATGCACTTAACTGCACTTGTAGTCCTTGTAAAAAGTAAGCAAAATTGCCCTCTATTGAACGTAGATGAATTTAGGTAAATAAGGGATTCTCATGGCAGAAAACAAATCCATTCATGGTGTCTGGCAAAATCGTTGGACGTTTATTCTGGCGGCAACAGGGTCTGCCGTTGGTTTGGGGAATATTTGGAAATTCCCTTATATGGCTGGAGAGAACGGAGGTGGGGCGTTTGTACTGATTTATTTGGTATTTGTTGCCACTATAGGTATCCCCGTGATGTTGGCCGAGGTGATGCTGGGGAGGAGGGGGCGCCAAAGTCCGGTTAACACAATGAAAACGTTAGCGAAATCCTCAGATGCTAGTAAGTTTTGGGGTGGGATTGGCTGGTTAGGGGCTGTTGCTGGTGTGTTGATTTTGTCCTTTTATAGTGTAATTGCCGGTTGGGCTATGGCTTATGCGGGTAAAATTATTGGTGGAGGGTTGTTGGATCAAAATGATATCCCCGCTCAGTTTGGTGCTTTTGTGTCTGATCCTTTAGAGACTGTATTGTGGCATAGTCTTTTTATGGTGATGGTGCTAACGGTTGTTGCGGGAGGTATTCATAAAGGTTTGGAAAAGTCGGTACAGTTTTTGATGCCTGCACTTTTTGTTATGTTGATTTTACTCTTGGGTTACGCGACGACGACAGGGTCGTTTGGAGAGGCAGTTTCATTTCTATTTAAGTTTAACCCAGAGGCATTAACGGCAGATGCGGTGTTGTCTGCATTGGGACATTCCTTTTTTACGCTTAGTTTAGGCATGGGAGCAATAATGGCGTACGGGGCTTACATGCCTAAAGAGCATTCGTTGGGAAAAACCGTTGTTATCATTGGTGTTTTGGATACGTTGGTGGCAGTAGTGGCGGGTTTGGTGATTTTTTCAATAGTGTTTGCGAATGGGTTAGATGCGGCTGCGGGCCCTTCTTTAATGTTTAAAACCCTGCCAGTGGCGTTTAGCCAAATGCCCGGAGGTATTGTGTTAGGTGGGGTGTTCTTTATTCTTGTTACTTTTGCTGCGTGGACATCCGCTATCTCTCTTGCTGAGCCGGCAGTGGCCTGGATGGTTGAAACCGCGGGTTTTTCTCGCATAAAAGCGGCGTTAGTGATTTGTATTCCAGTGTGGTTGTTGGGTATTGCTTGTGCGTTATCGCAAAATATATGGTCTGACGTGACGATTTTAGGATCTGATTTATTGGACTTTTTGGATAAATTAACCACGAATATCATGTTGCCGCTCGGAGGGCTGCTGATTGCAATCTTTGCTGGTTGGATCATGCGCCGTAGCCATGTTGTTAAAGAGGTGGCCATGAAAAACTTTGCGTTATTTAATATTTGGATTGTTATTATTCGTATTGTAGCGCCAATAGGTATTGCTATTGTCATGTATAACTCAATTGAGACTTGGTTGAGGTTTATTAATACATAGCGGCTGTTAAATATAGAAAGAAAAAGCGTTGGTGGTTATACCGGCGCACGAGGCCTTACTTAAGCTCTTATTTAACATTATGAAATCGGTATTAAGGTGTAAAAATGTCAGAAGAAATGATTCAGGTGGAAGTGGCTTATGCATTACCGGATCGGCAGGAGCTTATTGCATTCAGTGTACTTAAAGGTACGTCAATGTTTGATGCAGCTGTGCAATCAAATATAGGGGATAAGTTTCCCGACCTAGATGTGGAGAGCGCTCCTATGGGTATTTTCGGCAAAGCCGAACGTAAACCTAAGGAGAGGGTGTTGGAAGAGGGTGAGCGGGTGGAAATCTACCGACCGCTAATCGCTGACCCTAAAGAGGTTCGTAAGCGGCGGGCGGCAGAAGCAAAAGCCAAGCGAGAGAACGGGTGATTATGCCTATCTCAAGAGTTTTTAACGCTTGAGATTTAGCTTCGAGACTTTTTGATTTGTTCTTTTAGATCTTCCTGAACAGCATCAGGGTCTTTAAATTGTGAATCGTCAATTTTTTGTAGGCGGTCACTGTCAAAATATAGTGTTAAGCGGTTTTCAACAAAGCCGCCTTTACCGCTTTCATAGTTGTAAACATAGTCCCAGCGGCCAGGGTGAAGTGGATCTTTAATCACCGGACTGCCAAGAACATATTCTACCTGGCGAGGGGTCATGCCTAATTTGAGCTTCTCTCTGGCACCTTCGCTGATAATGTTCCCCTGACCAATATCGATGCGGAATACCCCTGGAAATCGTAAGGTACTACAGGCACTAATCGACGCTGTAAGGGTTAATACGCTGGCGATTAAACAAATTCGAATCAGTTTTTGCATATGGTGTAGAATTCCTCTAAGGTTCCGGTCAGCAAGCATCATACTTTATCTGGTGATCACAACACAATTCGATATCTCAAATTGAATTTAAGTTTTACTACGTAAGTTATACTGCTCGGTATTATTATTAAGTCTTACTACTGTTAGGTTTTACTATTATGGATAACCAAGAACTTCGCAACGCTGGGCTCAAGGTGACGTTACCGCGAGTGAAAATTCTTCAAATATTGGAAGCAAAAGATGTTAAACATCTGAGTGCAGAAGATGTTTATAAAACCTTACTTGATAAAAATGAAGATGTTGGCTTAGCAACGGTTTATCGCGTGTTAACTCAGTTCGAGACAGCAGGTTTAGTTGTTCGTCATAACTTTGATAATGGCCATTCAGTGTTTGAAATGGCCACTGATGAGCATCATGATCATATGGTAGTAATGGACTCTGGTGAGATCATAGAGTTCCATAATGATGAAATTGAACGGCTACAGCAGAAATTGGTAGAAGAGCATGGCTACGAATTAGTTGATCATAGCCTTGTTCTGTATGTTAAAGCCAAATCTTAAGTTATTTAGACTAATCTCTACTTTGTAATTCTAAATAGAGATTAGCTCAATAGGCTTTTGCTGAAACCCCTGCTAGCACTGTGACTCACTGATCAATTCTTTTGCATGAGCAAGGGTTTGTTCAGTGATGGACAGCCCTCCTAGCATTCTCGCGATTTCGGTAATCTTTTCATCTTGTGACAATGAACTAATACCGGTGTGTGTTGAATCTTTACTGGTCTGCTTATTGACGTGCAGGTGGTGGTGCCCCTGTGCTGCTACCTGGGGCAAGTGTGTTACACAAATGACCTGGTTCTCATTGCCCAGGTGCCTAAGTAGCTCCCCAACAACTTGTGCAACAGCCCCGCCTATACCTACATCTACTTCATCAAATATCAATGTGGCAACGTTGCTTTTTGCTGCGCATGCCACCTGGATGGATAGGCTTATACGTGATAGTTCCCCTCCAGAGGCGACCTTGTGTAAAGGTTTGCTCGGTTGCCCTGGGTTTGTTTGCACGTGAAACTCCACGGAGTCGGTGCCGTTGGCGTTTGCCTGCTCTAGGGGGAGTGGGTCTACAATGACCGCAACTACTGCGCCCGGCATACCCAGTGTTTGGATTTGTTTGGTAATGATTTTGCTGAGTTTTTTACTTTGTTGTTGGCGCTTTTTGCTGAGGTTTTTGGCTTTTTCCAGGAATGCGGTTTGGCTAGCGGTAGCTTGGGCCTGTAATTGTTCTATTCTTTCATCACCACCTTCAATTGAGGCTAACTCCTCCGCGAGGGTTTGTTGTAGATTTGGCAATTGATTCGGTGTTATATGATGCTTTCTGGCGAGTAAGTGTGCGCTAGCGATTCGTTGGTCAATCCACTGGTAACGCTCTGGGTCTATGTCTAAGGATTCCACGTAATATTGAAGGTTACTGGCGGCTTCTTGCAGTTGGATTTCCGCGCTGGCGATAAGCTCGGTGGTCTCCGATAGGCTTTCATCCTGTTGCTGCATTTCGGTGACAAGCTGAATGATGTTGGCAACGGTGTCCAGTGCGGTGTTTTCTCCAACAGATAACACTTGTAGTGCTTGATGGCCTTGATCGATTAGGCCTTCTGAGTTTGAAAGCCGTTTGTGTTCCTTTTCTAGTTGAGTGAATTCGTTGAGTTGCAAATCTAATGCTTCTAATTCGCCCAGTTGAAAACGTAATAAGTCCACTCGGTCGTTAAGTTCTTTGGCGTTGTCTCTGATTTTTTCGTAGGCTTTTTGTTGTTGCTGCCACTGGTTGTAGGTGTCTGTGACATGTTTGACCTGTGTGTTGAGGCCGCTAAATTGATCTAATAGTTGGCGGTGTGTATCTTTTTTTAGTAGCGCTTGATGTTCATGTTGGCCGTGTATCGAAATTAGCATTTCCCCTAATGCTTTAAGTGATGACATGGGGGTGGGGCGTCCGTTGATATAAGAGCGAGAACGGCCGTCTTTGTTGATTACTCGTCGTAAGATACATTCGCCGTCTTCATCAAGGTCATGTTGACTAAGCCAATCCTGGGCGGCTTGGTTGGTCTCGATATCAAAGCTTGCAAGTATGTCGGCTTTATTGGCACCATGGCGAACTGAGCCTGAATCCGCTCGATTGCCGAGCGCTAACCCTAAAGCATCAATCATGATGGATTTTCCAGCTCCTGTTTCCCCTGTGATTACGCACAATTTATTTGGGATGTCTAAGTCCAGAGATTCAACAATGGCAAAATTCGAAATATTAATATGAGAAAGCATAGGGCATCATTCGGTTAGTCCAACATTCCTGTGATGATATGCGATGCGGGTGATATTCGCTAGCGCCATCAGCGACTTGGAACCATAAAAAATGACCCCATAGTATTCTGTATAGGTTCCATAATAAGTAAGTACAACAATAAGAGCGGCAACTAAGCATGAGCCCACTAGAAGACAGAGCATCCCAAGTACTAAAGGCGTTGGTTGAGCGTTATATTGATGATGGCATGCCTGTGGGCTCAAAACGGATTTTACAGGATCTGACACGACGCGTGAGTTCAGCGACTGTACGAAACGATATGGTGATGCTGGAGGAGATGGGGCTGTTGACATCCCCACATACGTCAGCTGGGCGAGTGCCGACGGAATTAGGCTATCGCTTCTTTGTGGATAAATTAATTACTATGGAGCCTTTGACAACGGAAAGTGTTGGTCGAGTTCAGCATCAGCTAGCCTCAGACCAAACTCCTCATGAATTGGTAGAAAAAGCTTCCCAGGTATTGTCTGACATGACGTCACTAGCCGGGATTGTTGTAGCTCCAAAGCAAGAGATGTCTAGTTTACGGCAAGTTGAATTTTTACCGTTATCAGGAAAGAGGGTTTTGGTGATATTGGTACTTAATGAGCGAGAGGTGCAAAACCGGATTATTTGCCCAGACCGTGAATACCAAGAGCATGAGCTTCAGCAGATTTCTAACTACCTAAATCAACGCTTTGCAGGTAGTGAATTGCACGATATTAAAAGCCAGGTGCTGACGGATATGCGGGCAGATAAAGTTGAAATGGATCAGATGATGCAAATGGCTGTGGATATGGCAGCTAAAACGTTTGATGAGGAAGGCAAAGAGCCGGAATGTGTGGTTAGTGGTGAGTCAAACCTCATTCAAATGGCTGAACAGGGGGGCGTTGACCAGCTTCAGCCATTGTTTGAGTCTTTTCAACAGAAGAAAGATTTGCTGCATTTAATGGATCATTGCGCTAAAGCTGACGGGATCCAGGTTTTTATCGGCCAGGAGTCAGGCTATCAGGTGTTTGATGAGTGCAGTATGATTGCCGCCCCCTATACGGACAGTAATAAAAATGTATTAGGCATGTTGGCAGTTGTTGGGCCAAAACGTATGGCGTATCAGCAGGTGATCCCTTTGGTAGATATGACCGCAAAAATTTTGAGCGCGGCCTTGAACCCTGAAGATTGACCCCCATATAGCCAACAATGAATGACCTGACGCCGCACAAGCGCCGGTCCTGGAAGTTGCAGGCGGTGACTGTGCGGCGTTGTTTTGTCTGTAAAACCAATGATTTAAGAACGAACTGAAGAGTGGAGTTGATTTATGTCTAGTGATGAGGCAGCAAGCCCAGACCAAGAAGAGCCCGTTGTTGCTGAAACCGACACGCAGGATGATGTACAAAACGTAGAAATTGAGCAGGACGATGTTGAAGCGGGCAGCCCTGAAGAGGTTGTGGCTTCAATAGAAAGTTTGCAAGAGCAGTTGCTTGTAGAGCAGGCTAAAGTTCAAGATCAACTAGATTCTGTGTTGCGTGCTCAAGCTGAAGTGCAGAATATTCGCAGGCGTACCGAGCGTGATGTGGCAAATGCCCATAAATTCGCACTTGAGAAATTCTCGTCGGACTTGCTGCCCGTGGTTGACACGCTAGAACGAGCGCTGCAGTCAACTGTGGATGGAGATAGTGGTGATGATTCTACTCGTGAAGGTATTGAGTTAACGTTGAAAATGTTAACGGATACCTTGAAAAAGCATGGTGTGGAGCAAAACGACCCTATCGGTGAGCCTTTTAACCCGGAATTGCATCAGGCGATGTCTATGCAGCCTAATCCGGATATGGAGCCCAATACGGTGATGGCTGTTTTACAAAAAGGCTATACATTGGGTGGTCGTTTAGTAAGGCCTGCGATGGTTGTTGTCTCTCAGGCCTAAAAAATGAGAAAGCTTGGTTATTGTGGGGAATTCATTGCTTTCTTAGGGTTGAAAAGCCTAGGTAGCCCCCCATAAATAGAGTCAAGCGAAAGAATTGAATAACAGTATTCAAAAAATGATGTTGCAAAAGTAGCGTTATTGAAAATGTTTATTTAGCAAAAAAAAACCGGTGACCTGTCTGGCAGACACTGGCATTAACTCAGAACAAAGTCTGTCAGGGCTTTAGAAAAAAGGTGAATGATTATGGGTAAGATAATTGGTATCGATTTAGGTACAACTAACTCTTGTGTCGCAGTACTTGAAGGTGATAAGCCGAAGGTTCTTGAAAATAGCGAAGGCGATCGTACTACCCCTTCCATTATTGCATTCAGTGATGATGGTGAGACATTGGTGGGACAGTCAGCAAAGCGTCAAGCCGTGACAAACCCAACCAACACTTTATACGCGATTAAGCGTCTTATCGGTCGTAATTTCACTGACAAAGAAGTGCAAAAAGATATCAAACGTTCGCCATTTGGTATTGTTAAGGCGGATAACGGTGATGCATGGGTTGAGGTAAACGGTACTAAAACTGCACCACCTCAGATTTCTGCTGAAGTTCTTAAGAAAATGAAGAAAACAGCAGAAGATTACCTGGGTGAAGCGGTAACTGAAGCTGTTATCACTGTTCCTGCATATTTTAACGATAGTCAGCGTCAAGCCACTAAAGATGCAGGGCGTATTGCTGGTTTAGAAGTTAAGCGCATCATCAACGAGCCAACTGCGGCAGCACTAGCTTACGGTATGGACAAGAAGCGTGGTGATAGCACCATTGTTGTTTATGACTTAGGTGGTGGTACTTTTGATATTTCTGTTATCGAAATTGCAGAAGTTGATGGTGAGCACCAGTTTGAAGTGCTTGCAACCAATGGTGATACGCACTTGGGCGGTGAAGATTTTGACCTTCGTTTGATTGAATATTTAGCCGACGAATTTAAGAAAGACACAGGGATTGATCTTCATAATGACCCTCTTGCGCTTCAGCGCTTAAAAGAAGGGGCAGAGAAGGCCAAGATCGAATTGTCTTCGGCGCAGCAAACGGAAGTGAATCTGCCTTATATCACTGCTGATGCCTCTGGTCCTAAGCACCTTGTTATCAAGTTAACTCGTGCCAAGTTAGAGTCTTTGGTTGAAGAGTTGGTTGTTGGTACATTGAAGCCTTGTGAAACTGCACTAAAAGACGCAGGCCTAAGCGCATCGGAAATCGATGATGTTATTTTGGTGGGTGGTCAAACACGTATGCCAATGGTTCAGGCTGAAGTAGAGAAGTTTTTCGGTAAAGAGCCTCGTAAAGATGTAAACCCTGATGAAGCTGTAGCAATGGGTGCTTCTATTCAAGGCGCTGTATTGGCAGGTGATGTAACTGACGTATTGTTGTTAGACGTAACGCCTTTAACGTTAGGTATTGAGACAATGGGTGGCGTAACCACTGCGTTGATCGAGAAAAATACTACGATCCCGACGAAGAAGTCTCAAATCTTCTCAACGGCTGATGATAATCAAGCAGCTGTAACCGTGCATGTGTTGCAGGGTGAGCGTAAGCAAGCTTCTGGTAATAAGTCGCTGGGTCGTTTTGATCTAAGTGATATCCCGGCCGCACCTCGTGGAATGCCTCAAATCGAAGTGACTTTTGATTTGGATGCGAATGGTATTTTGAACGTGTCTGCAAAAGATAAGGCGACGGGCAAAGAGCAAACGATTGTTATTAAAGCGTCCGGCGGCCTGTCGGATGAAGAAGTTGATCAAATGGTACGTGATGCTGAGGCAAATGCTGAAGAAGATCGCAAGTTTGAAGAGCTTGTAACTGCGCGTAACTCTGCTGATGGCCTGCTTCATGCTGGTAAGAAAACTCTTGAAGAAGCTGGTGATAAGGCAACTGATGAAGAGAAGGTTGCGATTGAAGCTGCAATTGCTGAATTGGAAGAAGCTGTTAAAGGTGACGACAAAGAAGCAATGGAAGCGAAGTCTACTGCATTAACAGAAGCAACTGCAGGGCTAGCTCAGAAAATGTATGAAGAGCAGCAGGCACAAGCCGGTGCTGAAGGTGCTGCCCCTGATATGGGCGAGGCAGAGCAGCCTGAAGCTTCTGCCGCTGCTGGAGATGATGTGGTTGATGCTGAGTTTGAAGAAGTTGACGACAAGAAATAAGCTGGCTTTTAGTTAGTAGTACAACACGCGCGGGAGCTTGCTCCCGCGTTGCTGTATATGGAATTTGAACAATATTGGCTGCTATTTGCTACCCGCTGAGTGACCACTAATTAACACTGGTTTGAGAACATGGCTAAACAAGATTTTTACGAGCTTTTGGGTGTCGCAAAAGACGCAACTCCTCAGGAAATGAAAAAAGCCTACCGGCGATTGGCGATGAAGTATCATCCTGATAGAAATCCAGACGATAAGGCAGCTGAGGAGAAATTCAAAGATATCAGTGAAGCCTATGAAATCCTAACAGATGATCAGAAGCGAGCCGCTTATGATCGTTATGGGCATGCGGGTGTTGATGGTAATGCTGGAGCGGGTGGTTTCGGCGGTGGTGCCGCTGGAGCTGGTGGTTTTAGTGATATTTTTGGTGATGTGTTTGGCGATATATTTGGTGGTGGCGGCGGTGGCGGTCGAGGAGGGTCTCGAAGCAATCGCGGGTCTGATCTGCGTTACACCTTGGAGCTGGACCTTGAGGATGCAGTAAAGGGGACAACCGTTGAAATACGTGTTCCTACCCTTGTGCATTGTGGGACCTGTGATGGCTCCGGCGCTAAAAAGGGGACTAAACCTGTCTCATGTCAAACCTGTGGCGGTGTTGGTCAGGTTCGTATGCAGCAAGGTTTTTTCTCTGTTCAGCAAACTTGCCCGACGTGTCGAGGTCAAGGTAAGTCGATTAAAGATCCTTGTCGTGAGTGTCATGGTCAAGGGCGTAAAGAAAAGCGCAAAACGCTTTCCGTTAAAATACCACCTGGTGTTGATACAGGAGATCGCATTCGCCTGGCGGGTGAGGGTGAGGCTGGGTCTCATGGTGGACCGGCGGGTGATCTATATGTGCAAGTTGCAGTAAAAGACCATGCTATTTTCCAGCGCGAAGGCAAGGACTTGTATACCGAAGTGCCGATTAGTTTTGTTGATGCTGCGTTGGGTGGTGACTTGGAAGTTCCTACGTTAGATGGTCGCGTTAAGCTTAAGATTCCGGCTGAGTCGCAAACTGGAAAGTTGTTTCGCTTGCGAGGTAAGGGGGTTGCTCCAGTTCGCGGTGGTGGTGCAGGGGACTTGTTGTGTCGAGTTATTCTAGAGACTCCGGTTAATCTCAATAAAGACCAGAAAGAAATGTTGAAAGAATTTCAAATAAGTCTTGAAAAAGAAGCGCACCGTCAATCGCCTAAAAGGCATGGTTGGTTTAATGGTGTAAAACAATTTTTCGATGACATGCTGTAAAGGAATGTAGACGTGGCAAATGTAAATGTAAAAGTCGCTGTGATTGGGGCTGCGGGCCGAATGGGTCGAGCGTTAATTGAAGCGGTAAGTGCTGGTGAGGGGGTGGAGATTGCTGCGGCAATTGATCGCCCTGGCAACTCTTTGGTTGGCGCTGATGTTGGTGAGCTGGCAGGTATCGGTAAGCTGGGCGTGGTGCTTGTTGATAGTCTTGAGGCTGTTGTTGATCAATTTGATGTGTTAATCGACTTTACTGTGCCTGAAGCGACTGTTGCTAATGCCAAATTCTGTGCTGAGAATGGTAAAAAAATGGCGATCGGCACAACGGGGCTGTCAGAAGAGCATAAGGCTTCGTTGGCAGTTAGTGCTGAAAAGACGGCTATTATGTTTGCACCCAATATGAGTATGGGGGTGAACTTGTGCTTTAAGTTGCTTGAAGTGGCAGCTAAGGTGCTTGGAGATGAAGTTGATATTGAAATCATAGAAGCTCACCATCGCCATAAAGTGGATGCCCCTTCCGGCACGGCGTTGCGAATGGGGGAGGTTGTTGCTGATACGCTCGGGCGTGATTTGGCCGAAGTGGCTGTTTATGGTCGAGAAGGCCAGACGGGTGAGCGAGATCGTAAAACCATTGGTTTTGAAACAATTCGTGCGGGCGATATCGTGGGTGAGCACACGGTTATGTTTGCAGCAGATGGTGAGCGTGTAGAGATTACTCATATCGCAACCAGTCGCATGAACTTTGCTCGCGGTGCGGTTCGTGCGTGCGGTTGGTTAAGAGACAAAAATACGGGTTTGTTTGATATGCGGGATGTGTTGGGGCTTAACTAGTTCAAATGCTAGTGGTTTAGTTGTTTTTCGCGGTGAATGCTTGGTCATGATGTTTGATTGATTTAAACCCGTAGACGACAACCTTACATTTCTATAGAATACGCTCGGATCAGATAATGGTCGGGGCGTCCGCATCCTACTACTCCAAATACCGAATATTCGTTGTTTTGCAGGTTAATTTTACAGTTAGCCTAGCTTACTACGGCCTTAATACAGCCTCGGTAGATTAGTAGGTCGCTAGCATTGCCCCTGATACCTGCTAACGTTGTGCATACCCATTGAGTATGCGTGGCGACAGGTGGCCAAAGTATTGTTATATGAAAGGAAGCGGGATCGAGGTTAACTCATCTCGCTTTTTTGCAGGTAACGGTTACGAATGATCACACACCTTTCCCTTTCCTATGACCATTGGAGGTTGGCTTGAGTATACCAGCCATTTTGGCCCTAGAAGACGGCACCGTCTTTCATGGCACGTCTATTGGCGCAGACGGACAATCCGTTGGCGAAGTCGTTTTTAATACTGCACTAACCGGCTACCAAGAGATTCTTACCGACCCGTCCTACGCCCGTCAGATGGTAACTCTGACATATCCCCATATCGGCAACACCGGTGTTAATGAAGAAGACGAGGAGTCTTCTAATATTTGGGCTGCTGGCCTGATTATTCGTGATTTACCGTTGTTGGCAAGTAGTTGGCGTAAGCAATCATCTTTAGATGAATATCTGCGCGAGCGTGGAGTTTTGGGTATTGCGGATATAGATACACGTAAACTAACCCGAATCCTTCGAGAGAAGGGTGCTTTAGGTGGTTGCATACAAGCAGGCGATATCGATGAGACTGCTGCAATTGCTGCCGCTAAGGACTTTGCTGGACTCAAGGGCATGGACTTAGCAAAAGAAGTGACCGTTTCAGAGTCTTATCAGTGGACTGAAGGTAGTTGGCAGCATGGTGAAGGCCATAACACGCCAGAAGGTGAGAAGCCTTACAAGGTGGTTGCCTATGACTTTGGTGTCAAAAGAAACATTTTACGCATGTTGGTGGATCGTGGTTGCGACCTTACGGTTGTTCCTGCGCAGACTCCAGCTGCTGACGTGTTGGCAATGAACCCAGATGGTATCTTTTTATCGAATGGTCCTGGTGATCCAGAGCCTTGTGATTATGCTATATCTGCGATCCAGTCTATCTTAGAAACAGATATCCCTGTATTTGGCATCTGTCTTGGTCATCAGTTGTTGGCGCTTGCTAGTGGTGCAAAGACATTGAAGATGAAGTTTGGACATCACGGTGCTAATCACCCTGTTCAAAACTTAGATGATAAAACGGTATTGATTACCAGCCAAAATCATGGGTTTGCTGTGGATGAGGCTGCGCTGCCTGGGAATTTGCGTGCAACCCATAAATCTCTGTTTGATGGTTCTTTGCAAGGCATTCATCGTACGGATAAGCCTGCTTTTAGTTTTCAGGGACATCCTGAAGCCAGTCCTGGTCCCCATGAAGCCAGTACGTTGTTCGATCACTTTATCGAATTAATGGCAGAAGCAAAATAGCAGCAAGGCTAACCAGGGTTATATCGAGTTATGTCAAAGTAATTCGATTATTTAGAAATTAGGAAGGTTGCTCCGGTGACCTTCCGTAGAGTTGACGAGTTTTAACGATGCCAAAACGTACCGACATACAAAGCATTCTTATTTTGGGTGCTGGCCCCATTGTCATTGGGCAGGCGTGTGAGTTTGATTACTCTGGCGCGCAAGCCTGTAAAGCGCTTAGGGAGGAGGGGTATCGTGTGATACTCGTGAACTCTAACCCCGCTACTATTATGACCGATCCATCAATGGCTGATGCAACCTATATTGAACCGGTTGAGTGGGAGACTGTTGCCAAGGTTATCGAAAAGGAGCGTCCAGATGCGTTATTGCCAACCATGGGTGGGCAGACAGCATTAAATTGTGCGCTGGATCTTGCTAAGCATGGTGTGTTGGAAGAGTTTGGCGTTGAGATGATTGGCGCAACTCAGGATGCAATCGATAAGGCGGAGGATCGTGACCGTTTTGATAAGGCGATGAAGCGTATTGGCCTAGAAACACCTAGGTCAGCAATCGCTCATAGCCTGGAAGAGGCTTTGCAGGTTTTGGATGTGTTGGGCTTCCCAAGTATTATTCGGCCTTCGTTTACCATGGGTGGAAGTGGTGGCGGTATTGCGTATAACCGTGAAGAATTTGTAGAGATTTGTACTCGAGGTTTGGATCTCTCGCCGACCAGTGAGTTGCTTATCGACCAATCATTGATTGGTTGGAAAGAATATGAAATGGAAGTGGTGAGAGACAAGAATGATAACTGTATTATCATTTGTGCCATTGAGAATTTTGATGCGATGGGCGTGCATACGGGAGATTCAATTACCGTTGCCCCAGCACAGACATTAACGGATAAAGAATATCAAATCATGCGTAACGCCTCTTTGGCTGTATTGCGTGAAATTGGTGTGGAGACTGGCGGATCTAACGTGCAGTTTGGTATGTGCCCGGAAACGGGTCGCCTTGTTATTATCGAGATGAACCCGCGTGTATCCCGTTCTTCGGCATTGGCGTCAAAAGCGACGGGTTTTCCTATTGCAAAAATTGCAGCGAAATTAGCGGTTGGCTATACCCTTGATGAGTTACAAAATGATATTACTGGTGGTAAAACACCGGCTTCATTTGAGCCCTCTATCGATTATGTTGTTACTAAGATTCCTCGTTTTAATTTTGAGAAGTTCCCTAAGGCTGATGCAACATTAACGACGCAGATGAAGTCTGTGGGTGAAGTAATGGCGATTGGTCGAACCTTCCAAGAATCGATGCAAAAAGCGCTGCGAGGGCTGGAAGTCGATAGGAATGGCTTTGATCCAGTGTTAGATATGGATGCTGATGATGCCCAGGCTACATTGCGTCAAGAGTTAACTATTCCGGGGCCAGAGCGTATTTGGTATATCGCTGATGCTTTCCGTGCTGGAATGTCAATCGATGAGGTAAATGAATGCACGGGTGTTGATCCGTGGTTCTTGGTTCAAATTGAAGACCTGATTAAGACAGAGGGTGAATTAAGCTCAACGGCATTTTCTGATCTTACCAAAGACAAATTGTGGCGTATCAAACGAAAGGGTTTTTCTGATTTGCGTTTGTCAGATTTACTGGGTGTTAGCGAGAAGCATATTCGTAAAACACGTAAGGAGTTGGGCGTACTTCCTACCTATAAGCGTGTGGATACTTGCGCAGCAGAATTTTCAACATCTACCGCTTATATGTACTCAACCTATGAAGATGAGTGTGAAGCCAACCCTAGCGATCGCGATAAGATCATGGTGTTAGGTGGCGGGCCCAACCGTATTGGTCAGGGTATTGAATTTGATTATTGTTGTGTGCATGCGGTGTTGGCGTTGCGTGAAGATGGTTATGAAACCATTATGGTTAACTGTAACCCAGAAACCGTCTCAACAGATTACGATACGTCAGACCGATTGTATTTTGACCCTGTTACGTTAGAAGATGTTCTGGCGATTGTTGATATTGAAAAACCCAAAGGTGTTATTGTCCAGTACGGTGGTCAGACGCCATTAAAGTTGGCGCGTGACCTGGAAGCTGCAGGTGTACCTATTATCGGTACTAGCCCTGAGTCTATCGATAGAGCTGAAGATCGTGAGCGCTTCCAGCAAATGATCGAGCGTCTAAATTTAAAGCAACCGCCAAACCGAACGGCAAGAAAGCCTGAAGATGCGGTGCGTTACGCAGAAGATATAGGTTACCCTCTTGTTGTGCGTCCATCTTATGTTTTGGGTGGTCGAGCGATGGAAATTGTATATAACGAAAAAGAGCTGCGTCGTTATATGACGGAAGCGGTGCAAGTATCTAATGATGCCCCCGTATTGTTGGATCGCTTTTTAGATGATGCTATTGAAGTAGATTTGGATGCTATATGTGACGGCAAGTCAGTTACCATTGGTGGTATAATGCAGCATATAGAGCAGGCGGGTGTGCACTCTGGTGATTCTGCTTGTTCTTTTCCTCCCTACAATTTAAGCGTGGAAATGCAAGACATCATGCGGGATCAGGCTGCTCGTATGGCACTTGAGTTGGGTGTGGTTGGATTGATGAACGTGCAATTTGCAGTGAAAGGCGAAGATGTTTACGTTTTGGAAGTTAATCCGCGCGCATCTCGAACTGTTCCATTTGTTTCTAAATGTATCGGTCGTTCATTGGCTCAGATCGCGGCTCGCTGTATGGCCGGGACGTCCTTGGAAGATCAGGGGTTTACGGAAGAAATAATACCAACGTTGTTTAACGTAAAAGAAGCTGTTTTTCCGTTTGCTAAGTTCCCTGGTGTTGACCCGATTCTTGGGCCGGAGATGAAGTCTACGGGTGAAGTGATGGGTGTTGGTGATACGTTTGCAGAAGCATTTGCAAAAGCAGCACTGGGCGCTGGTGAGATTTTGCCAAAAGGCGGCAGGGCATTTATTAGTGTTCGAGATGGCGATAAAGAGTCGGTGTTGCGTGTTGGGAAGATGCTTGTTGAAATTGGTTTTGATATTGTTGCAACGAGTGGGACTGCTAAGGTGTTGAGCTCTGCAGGTATTGAGGCAACTAAGATCAATAAAGTGAAACAGGGCAGGCCGCACGTTGTTGACAGTATCAAGAATGGTGAAATTGATTTAATCATTAACACCACAGAAGGTACTCAGGCTATTGCTGATTCTTATGCGATTCGCCGCGAAGCGTTGCAGAATAAAATTTGTTATACCACGACCATTGCAGGTGCTGACGCAATATGTGTTGCCATTATGAGTGATGGTGAAAAACGTGTTAGACGACTACAAGACTTATATTAGGGAATAAAATGAGCAGATATCCAATGACGATTGAAGGGTCTGATGCATTAAATGATGAATTGATGCATCTTAAGAAAGTTGAGCGTCCTAAAGTTGTTGAGGCGATTGCTGAGGCAAGGGCTCATGGCGATTTAAAAGAGAATGCGGAGTACCATGCGGCTCGCGAGCAGCAGGGGTTTGTCGAAGGGCGTATCATGGATATCGAAGGCAAATTATCCAATGCGCAAATAATCGACATAGCCAAAATCCCTCATACGGGAAAGGTTTTGTTTGGTACTACCGTTAAGCTTTATGATATGGATATCGAAGAAGAGAAGGTTTATCGTATTGTTGGTGAGGATGAGGCTGATATTAAAATCGGTAAGATCTCGGTGGGGTCCCCTATTGCTCGTGGCTTGATAGGCAAGATGGAGGGGGATGAAGTGCAGGTGGAAACCCCCGGCGGAACCAAGGAATACGAAGTGTTAATGGTTACGCATGGCTAGAATGTATTGAAGCATAAAAAAACGCCCAACAATGTTGGGCGTTTTTTTATGCTTCATATCTATATTTTGGTTGTGATGCTGTGGCGCTTACACTTGATTGCGCAAAATGTTGGATAGTTTGGGGTTGGGCTTTTTGGCTGCACGATATATCAGGGCGATTTTTCCGATAGACTGAACAAGCTCAGCTCCAGACTCGTCGCAGATTGCTGCAATGAGTGCTTGTTTGTTTTCCCGGTCGAGTACGGCGAGCTTAACCTTGATAAGTTCGTGATCCTCTATGGCCCGCTCAAGCTCAGCAAGGACGTTTTTTGTAAGGCCCTTGTCGGCAACCATGACTACAGGTTTAAGGTGGTGTCCGATTTGGCGGAAACGCTTTTTTTGGTCTTGAGCTAGGGGCATAATTGAAACCTGGTTAAAATGTATTCGGTCGTCGTTTTTGAGGCGCTAGTTTACTCTGGATTGGCGATAAACGTTAGTGTTTTATGGTGTGAGGTGTGGTGTGGCAAGGTCAAAGACGAGTAAAGACTGGTTGGATGAGCATTTTAATGATCAATATGTGCAAAAAGCCCAGCAAGACGGGTATCGATCAAGGGCAGCCTATAAGCTGGTTGAAATAAACGAGAAAGACAAGTTGATTAAGCCTGGCATGACGGTGTTGGATCTTGGTGCGGCGCCTGGGGGGTGGACGCAAGTCGCTGCTAGGCTGGCAGGAGATCATGGTGTTGTTGTTGCCTCCGATATATTGGAAATGGATCCGGTTCCAGGGGTTACCTTTATTCAGGGGGACTTTCGAGAGGGATCTGTTTATGCGGAAATATTAAGAGCGATAAATCAACAGCCAGTGGGCCTTGTAATCTCAGATATGGCCCCCAATATGAGTGGTATGAAGACTGTTGATCAGCCGCGAGCGATGTATCTGGTTGAACTTGCATTGGATATGGCGATCAATACTCTTTCTCCTGGAGGCAACTTTCTTGTGAAGGTGTTTCAGGGGGAGGGGTTTCAAGAATATCGCCAGAAATTACAGTTACATTTTAAAACCTTGGCTACTCGGAAGCCTGATTCGTCGAGGGCTCGCTCGAAAGAGCTTTACCTTTTGGGGAAGGGCTTTAAGGGGTAGTTTGACTGGCCCTTTCTCAGGCGGGGTTTGAGTTGAAAACTGTTTTACGGCATGGTGAAACGGAAAAATGTGGTGTAATGTAAACAATAAGCATTAAAGGATGTGCATCTCGCACGCATTAACACAGCTAACGTATAGCTAAATAGTAAAGAGAGGGTAAACCCTTGAACGACATGGCAAAGAATCTGATTTTATGGGTAGTGATAGCAGTGGTTTTGTTATCAGTGTTTAATAATTTTTCAACTGAAAGTAGCACTCAGCGATTGAGTTATTCGCGCTTTATCCAAAGCGTTGAGAATAGTCAGGTCGATAGAGTAACTATAGATGGTGTCAGTGCGGTTGGTTATATGAAAACTGGAGAGTCGTTTGAGACGGTCCTGCCTTCTGTTACTGATATTGATTTGTTACCGATATTGTTGAAAAACGATGTGAATATCGAAGGTCGTCAACCTGAAAAGCAGAGTCTTTGGGTGCAGCTGCTTGTTGCTTGTTTCCCGATACTGTTGATTGTCGGTATTTTTGTGTTTTTTATGCGGCAAATGCAGGGCGGCGGTGGCGGCAAAGGCAGTCCAATGAGCTTTGGGAAGAGTAAGGCTCGCCTGTTGGGTGAGGATCAAATAAAAACCACATTTGCAGATGTTGCTGGTTGTGATGAAGCGAAAGAAGATGTTCAAGAATTGGTTGAGTTTTTGAGGGACCCTGGAAAGTTTCAGCGTCTAGGTGGAAGGATTCCGCGCGGCGTATTGATGGTTGGCTCCCCTGGTACCGGTAAAACATTGCTTGCTAAAGCAATTGCAGGTGAGGCCAAAGTGCCTTTCTTTACAATTTCTGGATCAGATTTTGTTGAAATGTTTGTGGGTGTTGGCGCATCTCGGGTTCGGGATATGTTCGAGCAAGCCAAAAAGCAGGCGCCATGTATTGTTTTTATTGATGAAATTGATGCGGTAGGTCGTTCGCGTGGCGCTGGTTTGGGTGGTGGTCATGACGAAAGAGAGCAAACGCTAAATCAGTTGTTGGTCGAAATGGACGGTTTTGAGCCGAATGATGGCGTTATTGTTATAGCTGCAACCAATCGGCCTGATGTGCTGGATGCTGCTCTGTTACGCCCGGGGCGCTTTGATCGCCAGGTTGTTGTATCCCCTCCTGATATTCGGGGTAGAGAACAGATTCTTAAGGTTCATATGCGTAAGGTACCTCTTGCTGATGATGTTATTGCATCGGTGATTGCGCGGGGCACGCCGGGTTTTACGGGTGCTGATTTAGCGAACTTGGTGAATGAGTCTGCTTTGTTTGCTGCGCGTGCTAGCAAGCGTTTTGTGGAAATGCGAGATTTTGAACTTGCGAAGGACAAGATTTTGATGGGAGCCGAGCGTAAAACCATGGTGATGTCGGAAGATGAAAAGCGAAATACGGCATATCATGAAGCTGGCCATACTATTGTTGGCATGATTGTCCCCGAACATGACCCTATTTATAAGGTGAGCATTATCCCTCGGGGTCAAGCTCTAGGGATTACCATGTCCCTACCTGAGGCGGATAGATATAGTCATAGCAAGCGCTTGCTTGAAAGCAAAATTGCAATGATTTTTGGTGGTCGTATTGCTGAAGAGCTAACCTTGGGTGTCGATGGTGTAACGACTGGTGCATCCAACGATATTCAGCGTGCAACGGAGCTTGCGCGAAATATGGTGACCAAGTGGGGCTTGTCTAGCAAGCTGGGCCCTCTTTCTTACGAAGAGGAAGAGGGTGAGGTGTTTCTTGGTCGTCAATCCACGCAGTCAAAATCAGTTTCAGCTGAAACTGCTAAGCAGATCGATAGCGAAATTCGGGCAATTGTAGATCGGTGTTATGCGATAGCAGAGCAATTGTTAAAGGATAATATGGATATCCTAAATTCAATGGCAGATGCGTTGATGAAATATGAGACTTTGGATGCCGATCAAATTAAAGATTTAATGGCTAGAAAGTCACCGCGAGCACCTAAAGATTGGCATGATTCCGATGGGGCTGACTCTGGCGACGCTTCGGTTGAGAAAAAAGAGGCTAAGGATGGCGATGGCGATAAGGGTTCTATTGGCGGCCCTGCCAATACCCACTAGTTGATACAATGCCTGCCTGAAAGCTAGCGTAGTAAGTTTGATGCGGCGTTGCTTTTGGGGAGGTTGGTTTTTGTCGTTTATATTGCGTAGTTATTGTTATGAGTAAATCTACTGCACCAGGCTTGCGGTGTGGCGCTAAGTTGCTAGATTTGTCTTCGCCTGTAGTAATGGGTGTCTTAAATGTAACCCCTGATTCCTTTTCGGACGGGGGTTCTTTCGTTGGGCGAGATAAGGCGGTAGCACGTGCTGGCGATATGCTGGAGAGTGGTGCTGCCATTATCGACGTGGGTGGTGAGTCGACTCGACCTGGTGCTGCTCCTGTTTCTGTGCAGGAAGAGTTGGATCGTGTTATGCCTGTTGTTGAGGCATTGATTCGAGAGTTTCAATGTATTGTTTCTGTTGATACCAGTACGCCCGAGGTGATGTTGGCTGCTGCTAATGCTGGTGCTGGACTGATAAATGATGTGAGAGCATTGCAGCGGCCGGGAGCATTAGATGTTGTGGCTAGTTTAGGTTTGCCTGTGTGTTTAATGCATATGCAAGGGCAGCCAGGAACAATGCAGCAAAACCCAAATTACAAAAGTATAGAACGAGAAGTTATGGGTTTTTTTGTACAGCGTATTGATGCCTGTGTTTCTGCGGGGGTGTCGAAAGAGCGCCTTTTGCTGGATCCGGGTTTTGGGTTTGGTAAGACCTTGGAGCACAATATGTCGCTACTGTCGGGGTTGGCGGGATTTTCGTTGTTGGGTTTGCCATTGTTGGTGGGTGTTTCTCGGAAAACAATGATCGGGGAAATTGTAAACAAGCCTGTTGATCAGCGGTTGTGTGGTAGTGTGGCTGCTGCGGTGTTGGCGGTAGAGCGCGGGGCGAATATTGTGCGAGTGCATGATGTGCCGGAAACGGTTGATGCATTAAAGGTGGTTGCAGCGATGCGTGGAAATGATTTGGTGATTTAAGGAGAAAATAAAAACATGAGTAAAAAATACTTTGGTACGGATGGTATTCGTGGGACGGTTGGTCAGGTGCCTATCACGCCGGAATTTATGTTAAAGCTAGGCTGGGCTGCGGGTAAGGCGTTCTCTGAAAAGGGTGTTACTCGTATGATGATCGGCAAGGATACTCGTATTTCTGGGTATATGTTTGAGTCTGCGCTGGAGGCTGGTTTGGTTGCGGCAGGTGTGGATGTGTTGATGCTTGGTCCGATGCCAACTCCAGCCATCGCATACTTGGCCCGGACCTTCCGCTCTTGTGCGGGAATTGTTATCAGTGCATCTCATAACCCATTTCATGATAATGGCATTAAATTCTTTTCTTCTGAAGGCCAAAAGTTAGACGATGAGACGGAGATCGCAATTGAGTCGTTGTTGGATCAGCCGATGGATATGGTGTCTTCCGCGAAGTTAGGGAAGACTCGTCGCATTGATGATGCGCGGGGGCGATATATAGAGTTTTGTAAGGGGACAATCGAGAGGAGTGTAAGCTTTGATTCGCTCAGAATCGTGGTTGATTGTGCGAATGGTGCGACGTATAAAATGGCGCCGGATGTCTTGTCTGAGCTTGGTGCAAATATCATCCCTATTGGGGTGGAGCCTAATGGCTTAAATATCAATCTGGATTGTGGTTCGACGTCACTGGACGCTTTGCGAAGCAAGGTGCTGGAGGCTGGCGCTGATTTGGGTGTTGCATTTGACGGTGATGGTGATCGTTTGATGATGGTAGATCATCTGGGTGAGGTGGTGGATGGTGATGAGTTAATTTTTATCATTGCGAAAAGCCTTCACGAGCGCGGAGGGTTGCAGGGTGGTGTGGTCGGAACGCTTATGACTAATTACGGCTTTGAGTTGGCGATGAAGGATCTTGGTGTTGATTTTTGCCGGGCCAATGTGGGTGATCGTTATGTGATGGCGCAACTGAAGGAAAAGGGTTGGGTTGTTGGTGGCGAGTCTTCGGGGCATATATTGTGCCTGGATAAGACATCGACGGGTGATGGGATTGTGTCGGCGTTACAGGTTTTGTCTGCTTTGGTTCAAAGTGACAAAAGCTTATCTGAAATGAAGAAGGGTATGGTCAAATTGCCACAAACGATGATTAATGTGCGTCTACCAGAGAAGCGTGATGTCCTGGGTGAGGGGCGGATTAAAGCTGCGATTGTTGATGCTGAATCTGTCTTACAGGGCCGGGGGCGGGTGTTGCTTAGAGCTTCTGGTACAGAGCCGCTGATTCGGGTAATGGTTGAAGGTGATGACGCTTCAGAGGTCGCGTCGTTAGCTCAAAAGATTGCAGATGTGGTTCAAAATGTAGTTGCACTCCCTTAGTTTGGTGGGCGGAGTTGTTGAGTTGGTGTCAATTGCTTTGCTGTGGGGTGTCCGTCCCTTGTATATTGTGGGCTTCTTCGCTACCATTGCCGCCTCGTGATAATTGGGTATAGATGCATGCGTAAGGCAATGGTTGCAGGAAACTGGAAAATGAATGGCAGTAAAGCCAGTGTGGCGATGCTTGTTGAGGAGTTTGTAGCTCTTCGTAAAGCCGGTGCTGCTGGTCATCATGGTCGTGTTGATGCGGTTCTGTTTCCAACGGAACTGTTTGTCGATTCTGTGCTTTCAATGTTGCCTCAGGAGTCGGGTGTTACTGTCGGGGCTCAAAATGCAAGCCACGAAGTGTCAGGTGCGCATACCGGAGAGGTTTCTCCTGTGATGTTGAAAGATGCGGGATGTAGGTATGTGATTTTAGGGCATTCCGAGCGTCGAGCCTTGTATCAAGAAACAGACTCGGTTGTCGCTGATAAGTTTAAAGCAGCGCAAGCAGCGGGGTTGGTTCCCGTTTTGTGCGTAGGTGAGTCGCAGCAAGAGCGGGAGAGTGGGCATACAGTGGCTGTTGTTGAGCGACAGTTGTCGGCTGTTGTTGCGCGGTGTGGTATTACTGCGCTATCAAAGTCAGTTCTTGCTTATGAGCCAGTATGGGCGATTGGCACGGGTTTGACGGCGACGCCAGAGCAGGCGCAAGATATTCATGCATCGATTAGGGCTTGGATAGAAAGGCAGGATGCTGTTGTGGCGGGTGGGTTGCAGATTCTTTATGGTGGTAGTGTGAAGTCTTCTAATGCGCACGCTCTATTTGCATGTGATGATATTGACGGTGGTTTGATTGGCGGGGCGTCGCTAGATGCGAAAGAATTTGCGGCGATTTGTAGTGCGGCTGGTTAAATAGCAATATTTATGATTTAAGCTGTGTTGTTGCAAGGTGAATGTAGTCGGTAAATGTGTGTTATCGGTAAAATTGAAAATTATTGAATAAATTGAGAAATAAAAATGATTGAGACAGTGTTGCTAATTGCGTTAGTTGTTGTTGCCTTGGGAATGGTGGGGTTGATATTGATTCAGCAGGGCAAAGGTGCTGATGCTGGTGCTTCTTTTGGGTCCGGTGCCTCTCAGACGTTTTTTGGTAGTTCGGGTTCTGGGAATTTCTTGACTCATTCTACGGCAATTCTAGCAACGATCTTTTTTGTTTTGTGTTTGTCGCTTGCTTATATTGCTCGAGAGAAAGCGGAGAATTCTGGGCGATTTGATTTTGACTCGCCAGCAGTAGAGGCGGGGAGTGTTGCCCCTGTGCCGGTCGGCGATGTGCCTGTTGTTGATGTGACAGTATCGGATATACCTGCTTCTGACGTACCTGTTGAGTCTGGTGCTGCAGTTGATGTCGATGTGCCGTCGGTTGATATTATTGAGCCAGCAGAGGCCCCGGTTTCGGGCGAATAGTCCGGTTGATGGCTTTTGCCAAATTAAGTCGCTAATTTCCTGGACGTTTGTGAAAATTCTGGTAAATTAACCGTCCCTTGCCGAAGTGGTGGAATTGGTAGACACGCTACCTTGAGGGGGTAGTGGCCTTACGGTCGTGCCGGTTCAAGTCCGGCTTTCGGTACCAAGTTTTTAAGAAAACCAGGTTGCACTTATTTAGGCTAGGTTAAGCTAATAAGGGTGATCTGGTTTTTTTATGTATTTTATTTGAGGTTTGATGTTCTTCTTCTGATCGTATTCAAGATAGATGCTCTAGTTTGAAGGAAGGTGTTGACACCGTTGATGAATTTGCATATATTGCACGCCTGCTGATGCGGGGTGGAGCAGTTTGGTAGCTCGTCGGGCTCATAACCCGAAGGTCGTTGGTTCAAATCCAGCCCCCGCTACCACATTTTAATAAATAGCCCCTCTTTAGGGGCTTTTTATTGGCACAAGATTTTGATTGGATAAGTTGTCAAAAATTGTCTGCTCTATTCGTGTGCTATACTGGCGAAAGTTTAAATACCAGAATTCAGTAAGTGGGCCTAGTGCCCATTTTTTGTTTCTGGGGCTTTGGTCGTTCTTATTTTTGGGTGGTAAATGTCTTCTAATTCACGAATTGATGCGCTGTTTGCAATGTTTGAGCCTGCAGTGATTGCTGCGGATATGCAGTTGTGGGGTGTCGAGTATTTGCCACAAGGTAAGCATAGTATTTTGCGGGTGTTTATTGATTCCGAAAATGGCGTGACGGTTGATGATTGTGTTGCCGTAAGCCACCAGGTAAGTGGGATTCTTGATGTTGAAGATCCAGTTAGCGGTGAATACCATTTGGAAGTGTCATCACCTGGCGCTGATCGGCCAATGTTTAATGCTGCTCAGTTTGTAACGTATATAAGCGAAGAATTTAAGTTGAAGTTGAAAATGGCAGTGCAAGGGCGACGTAAGTTTGTTGGCCGTTTGTTGTCAGTAAAAGAAGAAATATTAACGTTTGCAGTTGATGATATCGAAATGGATATCACCATGGCTCAAATTGATCGAGCTAATTTGGTTCCAAAATTTTAATTGGGTGATCCTCTCTTGTGGGGGGTTAGACGAAGCGAAAGGTAGTCTCAGGGCGAGGGTGCGATGAGTAAAGAAATTCTACTGGTAGTTGATACTGTTTCTAATGAAAAGGGTGTTGATAAAGACGTCATTTTCAGTGCGGTTGAACAAGCGTTGGCAACAGCGACAAGAAAGCGTTATGCGCACGAAGATGCGGATATTCGGGTTGCTATTAATCGTAAAGATGGCACTCATGAAACGTTTCGTCGACGAACGGTAGTTCTTGATGAGGATTTTGAATTTCCGGGTCAGCACCTAACAGTAGAAGAAGGTCAGGAAATTGACCCTAAGTCTGAACTGGGTGATGTGCATGAAGAGATTGTGGATTCTATCGGATTTGGTCGGATTGCGGCTCAGATTGCAAAACAAGTTATTGTCCAGAAAGTTCGTGAAGCTGAGCGGCTTAAGGTCATCGAAGCCTATGAAGACCGTATGGGTGAGCTGTTAAGTGGAACTGTTAAGAAAGTTACTCGTGATAGTATAATTTTGGATTTGGGCGGCAATGCTGAAGCGCTTATTGGCCGAGAAGAAATGATACCTCGCGAAAATGTTCGTATGGGTGATCGTATTCGCGGTGTGTTGTTTGATGTGAATCGTGAGAATCGTGGCCCGCAGTTGTATGTTAGTCGAGCCCGTTCAGAAATGTTGGTAGAGCTATTTAAGATTGAAGTACCAGAAATTGGTGAAGATCTTATCAATATAATGGGTGCTGCCCGAGATCCTGGCTCAAGAGCCAAGATTGCTGTAAAAACATTTGATCAGCGAATTGATCCTGTTGGGGCTTGCGTTGGTATGCGTGGAGCGCGTGTACAAGCGGTTTCTACCGAATTAGGTAATGAGCGTATTGATATCGTGTTGTGGGATGATAATCCACCGCAATTTGTTATCAATGCAATGTCACCTGCAGAGGTGGCTTCCATTGTTGTGGATGAAGATTCTCACTCGATGGATATTGCAGTAGAAGAGGATCAATTGGCACAAGCGATTGGTCGAAGCGGTCAGAATATTCGTCTAGCCAGTGAGTTGTCTGGGTGGAATTTGAATGTAATGACTGTGACAGAAGCAGAAGAAAAGTTAGATCAGGAAGCGGGTGGTTTTGTTGATACCTTTATTGAAGACTTAGGTGTTGATGAAGACTTAGCTTTGTTGCTGGTTGAAGAAGGATTTACGTCCTTAGAAGAAGTAGCATATGTGCCGTTAGAAGAAATGATGGCAATCGATGCTTTTGATGAAGAGATCGTTGAAGAGTTGCGTAAAAGGGCAAAAGACGCGTTGTTAACTAAGGCGTTGGTGTCTGAAGAGCAAGCTGAAGGTGGAAAGACGCCTGCAGATGATTTGCTGCAAATGGATGGTATGGACCGAGATCTAGCATATGCTCTGGCAAAAGAGGATGTTGTGACGATGGAAGACCTTGCTGAGCAAGCGGTAGATGATATTGTTTCTATTGAAGGGCTTGATGAAGAGAAAGCCGCGCAACTTATTATGACAGCCCGTGCACCTTGGTTTGAAAATGAGTAATGCTGAAGTGCTGGCATAGATGTCAGCGCTAGAAGGGTTACGTAACATGTAAAGTAAAACCAAATAAAACGCACAATGACCGGAGTGAGAGACGCTGATATGGCAGAGGTGACTGTAGCCCAGCTTGCAGAAGTAGTGGGTATACCCGTTGAAAAATTGCTACAGCAGATGAAAGATGCTGGGCTTGGCCATGGTAATGCTGGCCAGCAAGTAAGCGATGAAGAAAAGCAGACATTGCTTGCGCATTTAAAGCAATCTCATGGTGCCGGTGATGCTGAACCTAAAAAGATCACGTTGCGACGCAAGAGTGTTAGCACGCTTAAAGTCAGTGGTACGCAAGGCAGAAGCAAAACGGTTAACGTAGAAGTTCGTAAAAAGCGAACCTATGTTAAGCGTAGTGTTGTTGATCTTGAGGCTCAGGCGGAAGCCGATGCGGTAGCTCTTAAAGAATCAGAGCTAAAGGCTAAAGCGGAAGCGGAAGAGGTGGCACGAGTAGCTGCCAAGCGTAAAGCTGATGCGGTTGCTGCAGAAGAAGATGTGGCAAAAGTAGCAAAAGATCAAGGCAGCAAAAAAACGAGTACGCCTAAAGCCCAGCCAAGTAAAAGCAAGGGTGAGCTGGCGGCTGATCGTAAAGCAAAGGAAGAAAAGGCTGCTCAGTCTGCTGCTGTGAAAAAAGAAGCGGATCGTTTGCGTGATGAATCTACAAAAAAAGCGGAAGAAGAGCTAGCTAAGAAAACTCAAGAGGAGGCTGCTCGTATTGCGGCTGAATTGGCTTCTCGAAAAGACGTGAAGAAAAAAGAAGAAGTATTGGATGAAGAGAAGGATGCAATTGTTAAAGCAGCCTTTGAGGATGGTTTAGCGCGAGAAGCTAGGCGCACTAAGCGAGGTCCTAAGCGAGGCGCTCGTAAGAGGCAGCCTACACTATCTCAGGCCCCTCGAGAGTTAAAGTCTAAGAGTGCTGGAGATCATGGCTTTAAGAGCCCAACGGGGCCTATCGTTCATGAAGTAATTGTTCCAGAAAACATTACGGTTGCAGACTTGGCGCAGCGTATGTCCATAAAAGGTGGTGATGTTGTTAAATCGCTATTTAAGATGGGCGTTATGGCAACTATGAATCAGTCAATTGAGCAAGATGTTGCGGTTCTGGTTGTTGAAGAAATGGGTCATACCTACAAGTTGCAAAGTGACACTGTTTTAGAAGATAACTTGGTTGAAACGCTGGAAGCGGCGAGTAATGACTGTGCAGCAGGGTCTCGTGCTCCTGTAGTGACTATTATGGGTCACGTTGATCACGGTAAAACGTCCCTACTAGATTGTATTCGTCGTTCTAAAGTTACTGAAGGAGAAGCTGGAGGTATTACACAGCATATTGGTGCTTACCATGTTGAAACTGGGCATGGCATGATTACCTTCCTTGATACTCCTGGGCACGCGGCGTTTACTGCAATGCGAGCTCGTGGTGCTAGCAGTACTGATATCGTGATTTTGGTTGTTGCTGCTGATGATGGCATGATGCCTCAGACCGCTGAAGCCATTGATCATGCCCGTGCAGCGGGTGTCCCCATCATTGTTGCTGTTAACAAGATGGATAAAGAGGACGCGGATCCGGACAAAGTTAAAAACGACTTGTCAACCAAAGAGGTTATCCCTGAAGAGTGGGGTGGCGATATACAGTTTATCCCTGTTTCCGCAATTACGGGTATGGGTATCGATGCGTTGTTAGACGCAATCTTATTGCAATCTGAAATGCTTGAACTTAATGCGGTATTGTCAGGGCCTGCTAAAGGGGTGGTTATTGAATCCCGTGTAGATAAAGGTCGTGGTGTTGTTGCGAGCTTGTTGGTGCAGGCTGGTGTGTTAAGTACTGGCGATATGGTGTTGGCGGGAGAGTTCTTCGGTCGTGTTCGTGCCATGTCTGATGAGAACGGTATTCTGATAGAGAGTGCTGGGCCGTCCATTCCTGTAGAGATTTTAGGTCTAGCGGGTGCACCTGAAGCCGGCGAAGACTTCATGATTGTGCCAAACGAGCGTAAGGCTAAAGAAGTTGCAGAATTTAGACATGCCAGAACAAGAGCGTCACGTTTAGCGCGCCAACAGGCAGCTAAGCTTGATAGTATCTTTGATACCATGGGCGCAGGCGAAGTTTCTACAGTTAATATTGTATTGAAAACGGATGTTAGGGGTTCACTGGAGGCGCTGGCGGCTTCGTTGAATGATCTGGCCACTGATGAAGTGAAGGTTGCGATAGTGTCATCGGGTGTTGGTGGTATTAACGAGTCTGATGTTAATTTGGCATTAACCTCTGGTGCTGCGATTATCGGCTTTAACGTGAGAGCTGATGGTTCTGCGCGTAAGTTGTGCCAGGAAGAAGGTATTGAACTACGTTATTACAGCGTAATCTACGACATTATTGACGATATCAAGCAGGCGATGTCTGGTCTGTTGTCTCCTGAGATGAGAGAAGAGATTTTGGGTGTTGCTGATGTTCGTGATGTATTCCGCTCTTCCAAGTTTGGGGCGGTAGCGGGTTGTCGTGTTGTTGAAGGGACCATTTATCGCAATAAGCCTATTCGTGTGCTTCGAGATGATATTGTTATCTATGAAGGTGAGCTTGAATCGTTGCGCCGATTCAAAGACGATGTGCCTGAAGTGGCTAATGGTGTTGAGTGTGGTATCGCCGTGAAGAGCTATAACGATGTTAAAGCGGGCGATAAAATCGAGGTGTTTAGCGTCACTGAGATTGCACGTACAATTTAATTGCGGCAATAGAATATCTAACGATAGATAATGAGGGTGGAACGTATTGCGTCATAGTCCAAGAGGGTATAAACGTACAGATCGAATTGCAGATCAAATGCAGCGCGATCTGGCGGTACTTGTTCAACAAGAGCTAAAAGACCCTCGTTTGGGTATGGTGACGATTTCTGGTGTTAAAGTGAGTCGTGACCTAGCTTTTGCGGATGTCTACGTTACCTTTATGGGTATCGATGAAGTTGAGGAAAATATTAAGCAGGGGTTAGACGTATTAACTCATGCGGCGGGTTTTCTTCGATCTTCATTGGCGAAGGATCTTAAGTTGCGGGTTATTCCTAACCTGCGATTTCATTATGATAGAACCGTTGTTGATGGCCCCAAAATGAGCGCATTGATTAGTCGTGCGCGTTCAGAAGATAGGGCATTGGCAGGGCGCAGTGGTTCGGATGATGTGAGTTCCGATCAAAATACTGGTGAGGCGGGCGAATAAATTGGGTCGTCGAGGTAGTAAGAGGGGGCGTGATGTTAACGGTATTCTTGTCCTTAACAAGCCGCTAAATATTACGTCAAATGCAGCACTACAACGTGTTAAACGTATGTTCGGGGCGGCAAAAGCTGGTCATACGGGCAGTTTGGACCCTCTTGCGACAGGTGTATTGCCCCTGTGTTTTGGTGAGGCGACGAAGTTTTCTCAGATATTGCTGGATTCAGATAAAAAATACTTGGTGACTGGAAAGCTGGGTGTGCAGACCGCTAGTGGTGATACCGACGGAGATATTGTTAAGGAATCTTCGTTTGACCATGTGACTGAGCAAGCTATCGTTGATGTTATCTCTCAGTTTACGGGGGAGATAGAGCAAGTCCCATCTATGTATTCAGCATTGAAACATGAAGGGCAGCCTTTATACAAGCTTGCGCGTCAAGGTATAGAAGTTGAAAGAAAAGCACGCAAAATTACCATTTTTGCGCTAGAATTGCTTTCGTTTGAAGGTGATGAGTTTTCTTTGAATGTACATTGCAGTAAAGGCACCTATATTCGTAATTTAGTTGAAGATATGGGAGCAGCAATGGACACTTGTGCTCACGTTGTAAAGCTTCATCGTACCGATGCAGGTCCTTATACGTCGGATGCTATGGTGACTTTTGAACAGCTTGACGCTGCGCTTGAAAAAGGCGGGCATCAAGAGATAGATACTTTATTATTGTCAGTTGGCTCCTCGGTAGCTGGCTGGCCAGAGGTGGAGTTGACGGATAATGCTGCTTATTATTTGAAGCAAGGGCAACCCGTTCAGGTACCACAGTCCCCGGTAGAGGGGATGGTTAAGCTGTCGTTAGAAGATGGCACATTTTTGGGTGTTGGGGAGATACTGGACGATGGGAAGGTCGCTCCTCGACGCTTATTAAAGACCTCGTAATCGAGGAAATTAGGGGGACGCACTGTAAATATGCGCGGTGTGTTTCTAGATGTTGATGCATATTTGGAGAATGTTACATGTCATTATCTGCTGAAGTAAAAGCAAAAATCGTTGCTGATAACCAACAATCTGAAGGGGACACGGGTTCTCCTGAAGTTCAGGTTGCTCTTTTAACTGCGCAAATTAACTATTTGCAAGGTCACTTCAAAGAGCATATCCATGATCACCACTCACGTCGTGGTTTGATTCGTATGGTTAATCAGCGTCGTAAGCTTCTTGATTACTTAAAGCGTAAAAAAGCTGCTCGTTATGCAGCGCTTATCGCTAAGCTTGGTCTCCGTCGATAGGATATCTTGTTGAATCAAGTAAAGCAGCTTATTAATAATACTTGGCTTCATGCACAGGGGTTGTTGAAGGCTGCTTAAAAAGAACGCGGCATCTGTTTTGACAGGTGTCGCGTTTTTTTGTTGTAGCTGTTTTGTTGTTGTAAAGATGTAGAACACGCTGGAAAGAACTGAGATACGATAAAAATGAATGCTTATGTGTGGGCTGAAATAGTTTGCTCACCATGGCCGTTGGAAAATGATGGAAGGTAACTATGTTTAATGTGGTAAGAAAAGAATTTCAATTTGGCGAACAAACTTTTGTTTTAGAAACAGGTAAAATCGCACGTCAAGCTTCTGGTGCGGTGATGATTTCTTGTGGAGAAACTTCCGTATTAGTGACCGTTGTTGGTAGAAAAGAAGCAAAACCTGGTCAAAACTTTTTTCCACTAACGGTTAACTACCAAGAGAAAATATATGCGGCTGGCCGTATTCCTGGTGGTTATTTAAAGCGTGAAGGTCGACCTTCAGAGAAAGAGACGCTAACGTGTCGATTGATCGATCGTCCGATCCGCCCTTTGTTCCCTAAAGGTTTCATGAACGAAGTTCAGGTCATGGCAACAGTCATGTCAACGGACAAAGAATATGATCCAGATATTGCAGCATTAATTGGTACATCTGCGGCATTGGCTATTTCTGGTGTGCCGTTTAAAGGGCCAATTGGTGCTGCTCGAATCGGTTATGTTGATGAAATGTTCGTGTTGAACCCAAGCTATTCACAGCTTGAAGAGTCAGATCTTGATCTTGTTGTTGCAGGTACTGAAAGTGCCGTTCTTATGGTTGAATCAGAAGCCAAAGAATTAAGCGAAGATCAAATGCTAGGTGCCGTATTATATGGCCACCAAGAAATGCAGGTTGTTATTTCTGCAATTCAAGAATTTGCTGACGAAGTTGCAAATCCGGTTTGGGAATTGCCTGCCGTAGTGCAAAACGAAGAGCTTAAGGCGCAGCTAGTTACTGGTTATGCAGATAAGCTTGCAGCAGCTTACCAGATTACTGATAAGTTAGAGCGATACTCGCGTGTTGGTGAAATCAAGTCTGAGGCGCTCGCTGAGGTTGCTGGAAACGACGATGGTCAGCCGTCAGCAGAAGAAGTAAGCGGCGTAGTTGCTGGCATTGAAAAAAATGTTGTTCGTGAGAGTGTGTTATCAGGCAAGCCTCGTATTGATGGTCGTGCTTTAGATACAGTTCGACCTATATCAATTGAAACAGGTATTTTACCTAAGGTGCACGGTTCTGCGCTATTCACTCGTGGTGAAACTCAAGCGATAGTAACAGCAACGTTGGGTAGTCAGCGTGATGCGCAAATGTTTGATGCCTTAGAAGGTAAGCAAACAGACAACTTTATGCTTCACTACAACTTCCCTCCTTATTGTGTTGGTGAGACAGGGTTTGCAATGGGGCCTAAGCGTCGTGAAATTGGTCATGGCCGTTTGGCACGTCGCGGTATTCAAGCAGTATTACCATCAGCGGAAGATTTCCCTTACGTAACTCGTATCGTGTCAGAGATTACTGAATCTAATGGTTCATCTTCGATGGCTAGTGTTTGTGGTGCTAGTTTGGCTATGATGGATGCTGGAGCTCCGTTGAAGGCGCCTGTTGCTGGTATTGCAATGGGGCTTGTAAAAGACGGTGACCGTTTTGCTATTTTGTCTGATATTTTGGGTGATGAAGATCACTTAGGAGATATGGACTTTAAAGTGGCGGGTACTGAAGGCGGCATTACGGCGCTTCAGATGGATATCAAGATTGAAGGTATTACTGAAGAAATTATGGAAAAGGCGCTTATCCAGGCGCGAGCAGGTCGTTTAACGATTCTGGGCGAAATGAACAAGGTAATTAGTTCTCATCGTCAGGATATTTCGGATGATGCACCTGTTTACCTTACTATCAAAATTAACCCAGATAAGATCAGAGATGTTATCGGTAAGGGTGGGGCAATGATTCGTCAGATTTGTGATGAAACTGGTGCATCCATTGATATTGATGATGACGGTACGGTTAAAGTTTATGGTGAGAATCGAGCAGCAGCGGATGCTGGTGTCGCAAAAGTTGAAGAAGTGACTGCTGAAGCAGAAATTGATGCGATATATACTGGTAAGGTTGCCCGTATTGTTGATTTTGGTGCTTTTGTTACGATACTTCCTGGTACTGACGGATTGCTTCATATTTCTCAAATTGCACAAGAGCGTGTTGAGAAAGTGACGGATTACCTATCTGAAGGTCAAGAAATTCAGGTTAAAGTATTGGATGTGGATAACCGAGGCCGAATCAAGCTAAGCATGAAGGCTTTGATTGAAGCAGCGGAAGAGTCTACAAGCGAAGAGTAAGTCGCAAGTGCGTTAAACTTACACTATATAGGTAGACATAAAAAAAGTCGGCATTGCCGGCTTTTTTTATGTCTACCTATATAGTGTAAGGTATCTTTACTTGTTGTTTTGTAGGAAGTGTTGTATTAAAGCAATTGGGAGGTTAATCTAGGGGCTTAGAATGCTGAGTCATTAATAAGCATTTTCGTTATCTAAAATAAAAAGAATAATAATTGGAGGTAAAGGATATGCCTATCTTTGGAATGCGATTAATTCAATGTACAGCTATGACACTTGCGATGAGCCTGGCTTCATGGGCTAGTGCTGAAGAATGGCTGCTGGAATTACATGAAGATGGTGTGAAGCATTTCACAAAGCAATCTGCTGAAAGTCCGGTGAAATCTTTTAAAACGATAACCGTGGTTAAGGCGAATTTATCAAGTTTGGTTGCATTGTTAAATGATAATTCTCAGTTCCCTGAGTGGATGCATAAGACGCTAGAGGTAGAGAAGATTCGTGATATTAGCTCTCAGGAGTCGTTGGTATATCATGTGTTTGATGCTCCCTGGCCAGCAAAAGATCAGGACAATGTGTTGTATTCCAAATGGTCTCAGGATCCAGAGACTCTTATTGTCACAAAGAAAATAATTTCTGAACCACAATATATCAATGAGTTTAAGAACCGACAGCGGCAACAATTTTTTAATGCGCAGTGGCAGCTCAAGCCCATTGGCGGTGGCGAGATAGAGGTGACTTATACTGCAGAAATTCACCCTGGAACTGACGCGAGGGAGTGGATGGTGCAGTTGTTGGCGTATGAAATGCCCTTTAAGACAATGAAAAACCTTAGGCAGCTATCATTAAGTGGATATAAAAAAGCTCGGTTTGCCTATGTGCAGGAGCCTAGAGTTGAAGGTGTTGCAATGGCAGGTAGTGTTCCAGCGACAAAATAAATCTGTCACTGGAAATGCTGGCTAGTTACGTGCTTCGATAATAGGGAAAGGGTTGTTTTTGAGTGATCCGGACAGCATAAGTATGATGTTGGCAAAGCCGATCCAAGGGTCTGCTTTTATCAGACCCTTTACCGAATGGTCGATATGGCTTGCTTCTATTAATGCAGTTCGGAATATCTTGTGGTTATGTCGATTCAACGCCTTTTGAAAAAGTGGTTTGCGGTTGTCCCATACTCGAAAATCTCGAAATGCTTTGGCAGCAGCTTGGCCGTTTGAAACTGCCGCAGATATACCTTCCAGTGCCCTAAGGTCTTTTGATAGTACCCATAGAATGGCGATAGGTTCTACGCCCGAGTTTTGTAAAAACGATAGTATACGTAGGGCTTGTGTTTCATTGCCTTGGATTGCGTGATCGACTAATTCGTATTGTGTGTATCGAGCATGGTCTGCTACTGCTGCGCGAATGGTATTGACGTTAACTTGTCCAGGTTCGATAAGAAGAGCTAATTTATCAACCTCTTGTGCGGCTGCAAGCAAGTTCCCTTCTACCCTTTCAGCAAGGAGTTGTGTTGCTTCCTGGTCTGGGTGTAAGCCTTTGCCTGTCATGCGCTGCTGGATCCATTGAGGCAACTGATGGTTTTCGATTGGCCATATTTGGATGAGTGCACTTTTGGCTTCTAGGGCTTGGAACCATTTTGTACTTTGGGTTTTGCGATCGAGTTTCCCCATGGTGAGAATAATTAAATTATCTTCACTGGGGTGTTCTAGGTAGGAGGCTAAGGCTTTTTTTCCTGCTTCATCTAATTTTGGTTTGCTTAAGCGAATTTCGAATATTTTTCTGTCACCAAACAAGGACATGCTATTGGTGGATTCTAATAATTGGTTCCAGTTGAAGCCTGCTTCAACGCTGTGTAACTCTCTTTCGCTAAACCCTGCTGTACGAGCGCCGCTGCGCAGTTGGTCGCAGGCCTCCTGCATTAACAAGGTGTCTTCGCCACTCACAATATAAAGCGGCATTAGGCTATTGCTTTGGGCTGCTTTCTTAATGTGCTGTGAAATTTGATTGGCGCGAAGTTTCATTGTGATTACCGTTTTAAAGGAAGCTTTTCTAGATGGCGAATGATTCGGCTGGCCATCGCAGCATTCATTTCTCTTTCGAGTAATGCTTGTTCTTCGTCTTTTGCAGAGGTGTCCGTTTCGTTGTAGCTGTAAGGTTGTCGGGCCTGAATAGTGGTTGGTTCTAGCAGTGTTTTTCCGTCCTTTTGCGTTACGCTTATGCTCAGGGATAGGGTTAATTCGTATAGCGCGGTCTTTCCTCGGTTATCGTAAGCAATTGTGCGTTTTTCGCGTTTAATGTCAGAAACGGCTAGTGTTGTTTGGGCGGACTCTGAAAGGGATATGTTGGCGCTACGTAGCCATCTGTTTAGTTCGGAGATGACGGCTGCGTTGGGGTTGTCAGATTGAACAAATAACTCAGGTAGATCGTTGCTGAGTTCGCTGCTTCCGCGCAAGTGAAATCCGCAGCCTGAGCTCACTAAAAGAAATAATGTGATGCTTAAGATGCTAATGATGTTTCGAGTGTGGAGTGCTCTTGTCATTGTTTAATATCTTAATTTGGAAGCGTTGATTGAGCCGCTATCATTTGATTGATGTTAGCGGCTGTTTTGTAGCTTCTTTGTTATTTGTCAGTTTGCTTGCTATTTGGCAACTATACTGACAAGTTTGCCGGGAACAACGATGACCTTTTTGATGGATTTGTCACCAACAAATTTGATGACATTTTCATCTTTAAGGGCCATCGCTTCGATGTTTTCTTTGCTTTCCTCTGGGTTAACGTCCATTTTTGCTCGCACTTTACCGTTCACCTGAATAACCATTTGGATACTGTCTTTAATCAGTGCGTCTTGGTCAACGGCAGGCCATTGGGCGGTTAACACGTCGTCAGTGTGCCCAAGTGCTTGCCATAGTTCGTGGCAAATGTGAGGTACGATTGGAGCTAACATAAGAACGGTAGCTTCAACGGCTTCATGGATAATGGCGTGATTTTCTGTGTTGTCATCAAGTTTAATGATGGCGTTACAAAGTTCCATGATGGCTGCAATGGCAGTGTTAAATGTATAACGCCTGCCAAAGTCGTCGCCAACTTTTTGAATTGTTTCGTGTAGTTTGCGGCGTAATAATTTTTGGTGTTTGTTTAATGTTGTTATATCAAGTGTAGGGGCTTCACCCTTGCTGATATGGGATGTAGCCATTTTCCAAAAGCGTTTTAAGAATTTGTTGGCGCCATCAACTCCACTGTCGGACCATTCGAGAGACTGTTCAGGTGGAGCAGCAAACATCATAAATAACCGAACTGTGTCCGCTCCATGTTGATCAATGATGGCTTGAGGGTCGACACCGTTATTCTTTGATTTGGACATTTTGATCATGCCCTTGTGATATACGGGTTTGCCATCAGATCGAAGTGTAGCTTCGATTAATTGACCTTTGCTGTCTTTCTCGGCATCGACATCGGATGGAGAAAACCATTCTTGTCCGCCGTTACTGGTTTCGCGGTAAAACGTATCAGCTAACACCATGCCTTGGCAAAGTAGGCGTTTAAAAGGCTCGTCAGAGCTAACAAGTCCCGTATCTCGCATGAGCTTGTGGAAGAATCGAGAATATAATAAATGTAATATGGCGTGTTCGATTCCGCCAATATACTGATCTACAGGCAGCCAATAGTTGGCTTTTGCTGGATCGAGCATTTGGTCTGTGCTGTCTGGGCTGCAATAGCGAGCGTAGTACCAGGATGACTCCATAAAAGTGTCAAAAGTATCGGTTTCTTTAAACGCTTCTTGGCCGTTGTATGTGGTTTTTGCCCACTCTTTGTCCGCCTTGATCGGGGATGTTACGCCATTCATGACGACATCTTCAGGTAAGATAACAGGCAGCTGGTCTTCAGGAGTTGCCACTTCGCTGCCATCAGCTAAGTTGATGATTGGGATCGGAGTGCCCCAATAACGTTGACGGGAAACTCCCCAATCGCGAAGGCGGTAGTTGACGGTGATCTTTCCTTTGCCTAGAGATTCAAGATGTTTGGCAATGCTATGAAACGCTTCTTCGGAAGTGAGTTTGTCAAATTCGCCCGAATTTATCAGTACACCTTTGCTGGTGAAAGCTTCTTTTGTTAAATCAACAATAGTGTCTTCGTTACCGTTTGGAGTAATAACTTGTGATATTGGCAGCTGGTATTTTTGAGCGAACTCCCAATCCCTTTGGTCGTGAGCTGGAACGGCCATAACGGCTCCAGAACCATAATCCATTAAGACAAAGTTAGCGATCCAAACGGGTACCTTGTTCCCTGTTATTGGGTGGGTCGCATAAAGGCCGGTAAATATGCCAACCTTTTCCATGGTGGCTATGTCAGCCTCGGCAGTTTTTGTGTTGGTGCAATTTCGTACAAAGTCTGCAACTTCGTGGTTTGCTGCTGCGGCTTTCTTGGCAAGCGTATGTTGAGCTGCGACGGCAACGTAGCTGACGCCCATCAGTGTGTCGGGGCGAGTGGTGTATACAGATAGCGATTGCTCGCCTTCAATATCAAACTCAAGCTCAACACCCTCAGAGCGACCAATCCAGTTGCGCTGCATGGTTTTAACTTGCTCTGGCCACTCGTCGAGTTGATCGAGGTCGTTTAGAAGCTCTTCGGCATAATCAGTGATTTTCACGAACCATTGAGGGATCTCTTTACGCTCAATGGTTGCTCCCGAGCGCCAACCTTTACCATCTATCACTTGTTCGTTTGCAAGAACGGTTTGGTCTACTGGGTCCCAGTTGACGGTCGCCATTTTTTTATAGACTAAGCCTTTTTCATATAACTGAGTGAAGAACCATTGTTCCCAGCGGTAGTATTCTGGTCGACAAGTAGCAATTTCTCGATCCCAGTCATAACCAAAACCCAGGCGTTTAAGTTGCTTACGCATGTAGTCGATGTTTTCGTAGGTCCACTTTCCTGGGGCTACGTTATTTTTAAGTGCGGCATTCTCTGCCGGAAGGCCGAAAGCGTCCCAGCCCATCGGTTGCATGACATTTTTGCCGTTCATGCGCTGAAAGCGGCTGATTACGTCTCCAATCGTATAGTTACGAACGTGCCCCATGTGTAATCGACCACTGGGATATGGGAACATCGAAAGGCAATAATAAGGCTCTTTAATAGGGTCTTCGGTAACCTTAAAAGATTTGTTGTTTTCCCAGTGTGACTGGGCTTTGGTTTCGATGCTTTGGGGATCGTACAGATTTTCCACGTGTTGGCTCTCTTGGACTTCAAATTGGACGTTAAATCAAAAACGTAGGATACCCTAGGAGGCGGTTCAAGGTAAGGGTTTAATGACCGCCAATCCTACTTGGGTATGTGCTTCTTAGTGTTCCTTGAATGCCTACCTAATGTTTATCCTGTTGTTGTATTTTTCGTTGTCGCAAGGTTACCAATGCAAAAATAAAAATGATAAACGCGGAGCTCCCTAATACGGGCCAATAGCCAACTTGAGAATAGGGGGTTGAGCCTTTTGTTTGTAGTATCTGCCCTCGTAATACCCCTTCTTCAAATTGCGGGATTGTGGCTATTGTATCTCCCTGGTGATTGATGATGGCGGTAATGCCTGTGTTGGTTCCGCGTAGCATATACTTGCCTAGTTCGAGGGAGCGCATTCTTACCATTTCAAGATGTTGGTCAGGCCCCCAAGATTTTCCAAACCACGCATCATTGGATACTGTTAGGAGGAAATCGGCGTCTTTACCAAGCCTTCGTACTAGCTCGGGGTAAATAACTTCATAGCAAATGAAAGGTGCAAATGAGAACCCTTTTGCCTGGAGATTGGATTGGTTGTATTGGCCTCTGCTAAAGCTAGAGAGTGGTAAATCAAAAAACGGCATGGTGCCACGAATGAGATTTTCAAAAGGTATGAATTCCCCAAAAGGTACCAGCTTTTGTTTGTGGTACATACCTTTTCCGTCGCCCACAACAAAAATGGAGTTGTAGTAACGGTAGTCTTTTTTACCCACTTCCCAAGAAGGGATGCCACTGATAATTGCAGTGTTTGTTGCTCGGCCTTTAAGGTCTAAGGGGGCGATAACCTCTTGTGCCTCATTGTAAAAAATGGGGTAGGCTGCTTCTGGCCACAAAATAACATCCTGCTCCCACTCAGACTCACTCAGTGTTAGGTAGGTGTTAATAATGCTGTCACGTTCAAGAGGGTCCCATTTTTTTTCTTGGGGTATGTTGCCCTGAACGAGGCTAACGTTGAGAGGGTTTTTAAGGCTGACCCTTGTCCATTCAATACCGTTAAGGAAGAGTCCTCCTCCCCAAATAAGAGCCAGGGGCAAGATGGCCATCATGCGTTTAGTTGGTTGCTGGGTGCCAATGAATGCCATGTGAGATGATGCAATGGCTAGCCAACTAATACCTAATACGCCAACAATTGGAGCAAATCCTTTGAGCGGAGCATCGATAAATGCATATCCCATAAATAGCCATGGGAAGCCACTTAGCAGTTCGATTTTTATCCATTCGAAGAGAACCCAAAGACTTGCAAATGTTAGTATTCCGAAGCGTTGTAATCCTATTTTTTGATACAACCAGGCTTGCATGCCAAATAATAGGGCAAGTCCGCCGGCAAAAATAAATGTCATGATGATAGCGAGTGGTGCAGGCGTGTGGCCATGGTAGTGAATACTAACAAATACCCATGATACACCGACACCGTACAGTCCTAAGCCATAAAGCCAGCCGCGTATTGCCGCGCTACGGGGAGTTTGGTCGTTTAGCAGCATAATAAACAGTGCTACGGATACTAGTGTGATGGGCCAGAGGCCTAGAGGGGCAAACCCTAAAGCAAATAAGCAACCTGCTAGTAAAGAAAAAATGTGCCCTTTGGTGCCAGATGTAACTGAGATTCGCGTTTCGGGAGGGGTGTCATATAAACTCATGGTAGCCTGAAGGTATTTTCGATGAGGGGAATGTTTAGGGAATGTTGGAGTGCTTGGGTAATGGTTTACCCAAGCGGAGTGACTTCCAATAAACGTATGGCTCTATTGTCGGCATTAAGCACTTTGAAGTTAAAGGAGTCAACGTCAATGAATTCACCCCTCTCTGGTAAGTGCCCAAAACAACTTAATACGATGCCGCCAATAGTGTCGAACTCATTGTCACTAAAGGTGGATTTGAAGTGCTCGTTAAACTCTTCAATTGGGGTAATGGCTTTGACAATAAACTGGTTGTCTTTACCGTGTTTGATGAGGTGTTCATCATCAATATCGTGCTCGTCTTCAATTTCCCCGACAATTTGTTCTAGTACATCCTCAATAGTCACTAGACCTGCCATTACTCCGTATTCATCAATGACAACAGCCATATGGGTGCGTGTTTCTCGAAACTCTCGCAACAATACGTTAAGGCGTTTACTTTCTGGGATAAATGTTGCGGGCCGAATAAGGTTTTTGAGGGACGTTCTTTCAAGCTTTCCTTTGGCAGCTAGCGGTAACAAGTCCTTAGCAAGTAATAGACCCTCAATTTCATCCTTGGTTTCTCCGTACACGGGGAATCGTGAATGAGCCGAATCAATAACGAGGTCAAGGTATTCGTTAGGCTTGGCATTTACCGGTATCATGACGCTTTGTGTTCGGGGGATCATGATCTCTCTGACTTTCATGTCAGAAACCTGTAGAGCGCCTTGAATAATGCTTAGTGCTTCGTGATCCAGTAACCCATTCTCTTGAGCAGTGCCGAGTATTTCCAATAACTCTTTTCTACTTTGCGGCTCCCCCGATAGAAAATGGGATATTTTATCTAGGAATGTCTTTCCAGAGGAGCCGTTTCGACTGTGGTCGTCGCTCATTTGTATTTATAAACCTGTATTTTATTAATGATCTGTATAAGGATCGGTAAAGCCGAGTTTGGCCATTGTTTTGACTTCAATCGCTTCCATTATTTCTGCATCGTCGTCGTCAACGTGATCGAAGCCTAATAGGTGTAACGTACCATGAATTGCTAAGTGAGCCCAATGGCTACGTTCAGTTTTATGTTGTTCGCTTGCCTCTTGGCAAACAACAGGGGCACAAATGATAATGTCGCCCAGTAAATTGACAGCTATACCTTCAGGTGCCTCAAAGGGGAAGGATAATACATTGGTGGCATAGTCTTTTTTGCGGTAGGTAAAATTGAGTTTTTTGCCCTCATTAATGCCCACTACGCGTATTGTCATGTCAAAATCAGGCAAGGTTGAATCTGGGCTGTTGTTGTCGTTGCCTTTGTTTAGATTGCGGGCGAAAATTAGTGCGGTTGTTGCCCACAGGCAGAGGTCTTTTTCTGATGCGGGAATGCTGTAGTTGTCTGGGTTTTGATAGTCCAGGATAATACCATTGGGCATGCTTTTAGGGTGTCCTTAATGAATGCTTAGTGAGTGTTGCCAGTTTTTTGGTCGTGGGCTTCATAAGCTTCAACGATACGTTGAACGAGAGTGTGTCTTACAACATCTTTAGCTGCAAAGTATGAAAATCCAATACCTTCGACACCATCAATAACTTCCATCGCGTGCTTTAGCCCTGAAAGCTGACCTTTGGGTAAGTCTATTTGAGTGTGATCTCCCGTGATAACGGCTTTTGAGCCAAAACCAATTCGAGTTAAAAACATTTTCATCTGTTCTTTTGTTGTGTTCTGGCTTTCGTCCAAAATAATGAATGCGTGATTTAGTGTTCGGCCGCGCATATAAGCAAGGGGGGCTACCTCAATTACTTGGCGCTCAATAAGTTTACCCACCCGTTCAAAACCGAGCATTTCATATAATGCGTCATAGAGTGGGCGAAGGTATGGGTTGATTTTCTCTGCTAGGTCGCCAGGGAGAAAGCCTAGTTTTTCTCCCGCTTCTACAGCGGGGCGTACAAGTAGTATGCGACGAACTTCTTCGGCCTCTAATGCGTTCACAGCGCAGGCGACTGCTAGATAGGTTTTACCCGTACCAGCGGGGCCTATGCCAAAGTTTATATCGTGACGAAAAATACTTCGTACATAATCTTTTTGGTTCTCACCTCTTGGCTTGATATTGCCTTTGCGAGTAATGATGGATAGATCTTGCAGAATGTCAGAGTCAGAATGTAAATGTGCGGTTGTTTCCTTGGCATTAGCTTCGTTTGTTTGGATTTCTGTGTTGATGTCTTCGGTCAGAGTCATTAGTAATTCGTTCAGTTGTATGTGCAAGGAATGGGGGGTTATTTCTTCGCCTGTACCCGTGTCGCGGTATAGGCTGTTTAATAAGCGGCTTGCGGCGGAAACGTTGTTGGTTTGGCCTTTTATTTGAAAGGTGTTGCCGCGGTTTTTTATTTCGATGGCCAGGGTTGATTCAATTTGTTTCAGGTGTTCATCGAATTGACCGCACACACTTGCTAATCGCTGGGGATCATTGGGGGTAAGGTTAAGTTGTTGGGTGATGATTGAAGTGTTCAAGATAATGTAAAGCCGCTCCCACGGAGGTTGGGTTGTTATCTAATAGGATATACCTATGCGTAAAAGAGTAAAAGCGACCTGTCGAAACCCTTTACACTAATTGATTTAGCTTTAGTGTCTTTTTTGTAACTTATTGAAAAATAACAACAATATATATTGGCATTGTTTTTGCATTAGTGGGCGAAGTAGGATGTATGTGGCGATACTTGCCAGTACGTGAAGTCCTGAATTTGTTGTAGAAGTATGTAAGGGTTGTTATGAAACGCGTAGTTAAATTATTTGGTTTGGTTGTGTTGTGTGTTCCTGTTTTTGCGTATGCACTTAATGAAGAAATTTCTGGTTCGGCTGCTTTGTCATTTTTGACAGCTGATAATATGTGGCATATGACTGAAATGTATGGCTCGGTGGCACTGATTGCTGTTGGGTTGATGAGTTTGGCCGTTGCAAGAAAAAGGCAAAAAAACCAGTAATTAGGTTGGGATTGCTAAAAATCAGACATTAAAAAGCCGCGATTTGCGGCTTTTTAATGTCTGATTTTTAGTCTTTGGATAGTTATTTTGATGGTTGTTTAGTTTAGAAGTGAACCGATCAATGAATTGGTGTAAGCGTTGTCGATACGAACATTAACAAACTGACCTATCAGTTCGTCATCATCGTGTTGGAAATTTACTACGCGGTTGTTTTCGGTTCGCCCCTGGAGTTGGCTAGGGTCTTTTTTTGATATACCGTCAACCAAAATACGTTGTGTTGAGCCTACCATGCGGCGGCTGATTTCTTTTGCATTTTGTGTGATTCGGTGTTGTAGCAAGCCCAGGCGTTGCTTTTTTACCTCTTCAGGTAGGTCGTCGGCTAGTTCTGCAGCAGGAGTGCCTGGGCGAGCGCTGTAAATAAAGCTGAAGCTGTGATCAAAGCCAATATCATCTATGAGCTTCATAGTATCTTGGAAGTCTTGTTCACTCTCCCCAGGAAAGCCAATGATGAAGTCGGATGACATACTTAAATCCGGTCGGATAGCGCGTAATTTACGGATTTTTGATTTGTATTCCAGCGCAGTGTGGCCTCGTTTCATCATCGCAAGTATGCGGTCTGAGCCACTTTGTACAGGTAGGTGGATATGGCTAACCAGTTCGGGGACGGTGGCATAGACATTGATTAGGGAGTCGCTGAATTCAACTGGGTGCGAAGTGGTGAAACGAATGCGGTCAATACCTTCGATCTTTGCAATAATTGTGATTAGCTCTGATAGGTCAATGGCTTCGCCATTTTCTGTTGCCCCTTGGTAGGAGTTTACATTTTGACCCAATAAGTTTACCTCGCGAACACCAAGGCTGGCGATGTGGCGAATTTCTTTTAGTACGCCATCAACAGGGCGGCTGACTTCCTCTCCGCGAGTGTAAGGTACTACGCAAAATGTACAGTATTTGCTGCAACCTTCCATAATGGAGACAAAGGCTTTAGGGCCTTCAACACTTGGCTCAGGTAATGCGTCAAATTTCTCAATTTCTGGGAAGCTCACATCAATTACCGCGGCGTCAGTAATCTTTACGTCACTGATCATCTTGGGTAGGCGATGCATTGTTTGAGGGCCAAAAATCACATCAACGTATGGAGCGCGATCCTTTATAGCAGCACCTTCTTGGCTGGCAACGCAGCCCCCAACCCCAATAATAAGGTCGGGATTAGCTTCCTTGAGTTTGCGCCAGCGGCCGAGTTGGTGAAATACCTTTTCTTGGGCTTTTTCGCGAATAGAGCAGGTGTTAAGCAATAAAACGTCAGCTTCCGAAGCGTCATCTGTTTCCTCTAATCCATGAGTGGTTTCGAGCAAATCCGCCATACGAGATGAATCATATTCATTCATTTGGCAGCCATGGGTTTGGATAAACAGTTTTTTGGTCATGATGATCTTCAGAAGTTGTGCAAAATAGGAGCGCCATTATACCTCTGAGTGGCTTGTATTCCCAGCGCGTTCTATCTTCTGGGGGTATAAGCCTAACGAAGTTTTGTTAATTTAAGTTGCTTAGCTTAAGGTCAATGATTTACTTTCATGGGCATTGATTGGAATAATATTTAGCAGAAGGGGCTGTGTGTATGTCATTAAGTGATTTTTCGACGTTTGATTTTGTGGCGAAAGGGATTAAACACGAGGTATATAAGCTGGGGGATGGTTCAAAGCCTGGGGTTTTGATTATTCAGGAGCTGCCTGGAATTGGTGAGCAGACGATCGCATTAGCTCGTAGATTGTATGCCGATGGTTTTACGGTCTATTTACCTCATTTATTTGGAGTGTTTAATGCACCAGTTGAGCCACTCAAAAACCTTGGTCGTTTGTGCATTAATCTTGAATTTCGTTTGCTAGCAAATCGCCGGCGCAGCCCTGTATCGAATTGGTTGCGGGCTTTGAGTAGGCAAATGCAGGATGAATGTAATGGCCCTGTTGGTGCTATCGGTATGTGTTTGACAGGGGGGTTTGTATTGACATTAATGATGGATGAAAGTATTGCTGCTCCGGTTATGAGTCAACCATCCCATATCGGTGGAATCGGAGGTAAGGATAGGCAGGAGACGCTGGGTGTACCAATAGAGGATTTGAACGCGGCGGTAGCGAGAGCTAAGAAGGATAATGTGGATGTATTAGGGTTGCGCTTTACTAACGACCCGGTCTGTACAAATGCTCGATTTAATAAGATGGAAGAGCTTTTTGGCGAACACTTTCGTCGGTTTGAAATAGATTCTTCTTTGTTTAATCGGTGGGGTAACCGGTTAGCAGCACACTCAGTGTTAACCTTGGATTTTAAGGATGAGCCCAACCATCCAACAGTGAAAGCTTATGATCATGTGGTTGAGTTTTTTCATGAGAAGCTAGAATCGTAAAGATAACTTTTTGAGTGAAGGCCGAATATACATGCGTGTTAAAAGTATGGCCATTCGGCCTTTTACGCAGAGGTTAGTGGCATTTAATTTCTTTGGGGCAGGCCGTTATGATGGTAAAAAAAGGATTATGGCTGTGTCAAAAGGGTTGCTTCAGGGTCACAAGAATGATGACTGCAACGAGTATAAAGACAGGTAATTCATTAAAAAACCGAAAGAATTTTTCAGATTTTGTGTTGTTGTCCAATGAGAATTTACGTTGGTATACGCCACATAAATGATGATAGCCAAAAAGTAATATTATTAATGTCAGCTTGATATGCATCCATGTTGCCTGAGCAAAAGAGCTGTCCCAGCGATCAACTAACATCCAAGTGCCGAGGGCTAATGCGATGATGGCACTAGGTGTCATAATACCGCGGTATAGTTTCCGTTCCATTGTTTTGAAACGTTCAGAGCCCTTGCTATCGCCTTCGTTTAATGCCTGTACGTGGTAGACATACAGGCGTGGTAAATAAAATAAGCCGGCAAACCAGCATATAACTGCGATGATATGAAAAGCTTTAACAAGCAACATAGCTATTTTTACCCTTATTCCGATAAGGTGTGTTTATCGTGTAAACATCACCGATAAAATCGTTCAATATCTTTGCGGGTTACTATACCAAAAACTCGGTGGATAGTGGGTGCTGTCATGCGATGAACATAAACGGCGTCTAGGGATCGGTTATCCATAACATCAAGAGCCTCTTTTAAGGTTGAGCTCATTAGTACGGGGATAACGTCGAAGCGGGTTGCGGGGATTTTAAGGAGGTTGATAGTATTTTTTTCATCACTTTTTGTGCTATCGCTATCTGTTTCAATTTCAGCGGTGTTTTCACCTGCCCTGATATCGTATTCTTCCAAATATCGAGCAATATCTGCCGTAGGAATGATGTGGCTTGGGTTATGATCTATTCCGATTAATACCCATTCGTGTTGTTGTGCCACTATGTCTTTTGCTTGTTGAAAGGTAAGTTCTCGCTTGGCTCGACTAAAGCTTCTTTCCATCGCTGCGGGTACGGCAGTGCGGTGTAAATGCTGCGAGAGCGCTGAGGTTTTAAGGTCTACACCTTGCTCTGCAAGTAGGGCTTGGAAGATGCTTTTTTGTTTAAAAACCTCCGAGCTAATCATGCTGGCAATCACAACCACAAGCATGCCGGGGAAGATGATGTTGGGGTTAGATGTGAGTTCTAGCAATGCCATCAACGCGGCAAGAGGAGCTTGCAAGACTGCACTCATCATTCCTGCAAGACCCAGCATTGCGTAGAAGTTTGCGCTGGCACTGCTTTCAGGCACTGTCTCCACACCGATGTAGCCCATTGCGGCACCGGCTGTCGCTCCCATAAATATTGATGGCCCTATGAGCCCGCCGGGAATGCCCGCACCTGCGCATAAACTGGTAGCGACTAACTTTGTGAATGTAATGAGCAGCAATGTTGTTAGGCCTATTTGACCAACTAGAGCTGCGTTGACAGTGTCGTAGCCAACCCCCATAACCTCGGGAGTTATAAATGCAATTACCCCACCTGCAGCCCCAACAAGTGTGAAGCGTAGGCTAACGGTGATCTTGTGTGTGTGGCGATACGTGAACCGGCTTAGCCAAATAAAGCTTGCGGCGAGACAACCGAAAATAGCGCCGGAGAACAATATATAAGGCAGTTCTAGTAACGTTGATATTTGTAAGGTAGGTACGCTGAACGCCTCATCATGCCCGTAAACCGCGCGGGTCATGGTTGCTCCCGCTACGGAGGCGAGAATGATGGGTGTAAAAGTGGTGATACTATATTCCAGCATGACTACTTCCATCGCAAAAATAACACCAGCAATGGGGGTGTTGAAAGACGCAGCAATAGCTGATGCGCAGCCGCAGCCTACCAAAACTCTCATACTGTTGTTGGGTAGGCCTGCCCATTGAGCGAGTAAGCTACTACTGGCAGCCCCCAGGTGTACAGCTGGGCCCTCTCGCCCCATGGAATGACCGCTAGCCAATGATATTGCTGCACCAAAAAACTGTACTAATAAACCTTTAAAAGACATGTTGCCTTGCTGGTGGTTAAAGCGCTCCATAACTAACCCAACACCAGTACGACGGAGCCCTTGGGGAATAAAGTGAAAAAGTATTCCAAGGGTGATTCCTCCAATCAAAGGTAGCAAAAAATACCAAATTGATGGCAGGCTTTCAAAATTCTCGGATGAGCCTTGTAGATAAAGCTTTTGTACTTCTTCGGTGGCAAGGCGAAATAATAAAATGGTGCCACCAGATAGGCAGCCGGCAATGATACCTAACCCAGAAAGTAGTGGTAGCGCATCGATATAAGCTAGCTTGTCTCTTAGGTTATCTAAATCTATGCGTATCATCAGTAGGTTGTCGTATCTGATCTATCCTAGAGGTAACGGGTAGATCTAGATGAATCGGAAGGGTAATTGTGGGTGTTCATTATCGGGCTTCCATTACATTATATATGCCCTAATGGAATTTGTTGCGCTAAATCATTAAATATTCGAGTCAAATCATTGTGTTGGTGTTTGACTGTTATATCATTGCTCACTCAAAAGAACATGATAGTTATAGACGGTAAAGGTGTTGGTGTGATTAAAGTAGGAATTGTTGGTGGAACCGGGTATACCGGTATAGAGCTTCTTAGGCTGTTGGCGGTACATCCTGGTGTGGAAATACTTGCTGTAACCTCTCGTTCAGGGGCGGGTACTTCTGTTGCCGATACGTATCCAAATTTACGGGGGTTCTTGTCGCTTCCATTTAGTGAGCCAACAATCGAAAACCTGCGCCAGTGTGACGTTGTTTTTTTTGCTACTCCAAATGGCATTGCTATGGATATGGCGCCAGAGTTAATTGGATGTGGTGTAAAAGTGATTGATTTGGCCGCTGATTTTAGGCTGCAAGATCCTGCCGTGTCTGAGCAATGGTACGGGAAACCCCATGCGTGCGTAGATCTTCTGGAAGAGGCGGTATACGGCTTGCCAGAGGTTAACAGGGAACGCATCAAGGCTGCTCGCGTGGTGGCTAACCCTGGGTGTTATCCCACTGCCGTACAGTTAGCCTTTTTGCCGTTATTGGAAAAAGGCTTGATTGATCCTTCCGTGTTAATTGCGGATGCAAAGTCGGGTGTTAGTGGCGCGGGTCGCCAGGCCAGTGTGGGTAGTTTGCTTTGTGAGGCATCTGAAAGCTTTAAAGCGTATGGCGTGTCCGGTCATCGACACCTGCCAGAGATTACGCAAGAGCTTAATCGTCAAGCAAAAACACCAGTCAACTTGACCTTTATTCCTCATTTGACACCGATGATTCGTGGTATTCACGCGACATGTTACGGGCAGTTGACAGTAGAAAGCTCTGCCGGAACGGATGCGGAGTTACAGGCATTGTTTGAACAGCGTTATGAAAACGAACCTTTTATTGATGTGATGCCAGCGGGGTCAATGCCAGAAACCCGCAGTGTTAAAGGCTCCAATATTTGTCGAATTGCAGTGCACCGACCTCAAGGGGGAAATACCGTAGTAATTTTATCGGTGATTGATAACTTGGTGAAAGGGGCGGCAGGCCAGGCGGTACATAATATGAACCTGATGTGTGGTTTAGATGAAAAGGCCGGTTTGGGGCAAGTACCAATGATGCCTTAATGAGAGTGAATCTGTGAAAACTCAACGAAAACCTATTGTTCAGGAAAGCTCACAAGCCCCAATGGTGCTTGTACCTCACCGTGAAGGACATAAAGTAAAGCGGATTATGGAGACGGTACTTGCATTTTTGATTATTGCATCGATTTTTGCAGGGGCAGGTTATTGGATGGGAATCCGTCATCACCTGCAGGCAATTACTGAGAGCCAGGAATTGAGCGAGCAATTACAGGAATTACAGAGTAAACATGTTGAATTGCGAGAGATGGCGGCAGTTGATCGACATGGCAGCGTTCTTGAAAAGAGCGCGACAGAGCATGTTCGCCAAGACAATGTGTTGCTGCAGAATAAAGTGGCTGAATTGCAAGAGGCGGTGAGCTTTTACAAGGGCATTATGGCACCGTTGAGAAATGATAAAGGGCTGCGTATTGAGAAGCTGAGTGTGCAACGAACGGCGGATAGTTCCCGCTATCGATATAAGGTAGTGCTTACGCAAGTTGCTAATAATAGTTCTTATGTATCCGGTAGTTTGCACATTCGTGTGCTGGGTACCAGCAAAGGGAAGCAGAAAACGTTATCGTTAGAAGTGTTGTCAGAGTCGGCAAATAAAGGTGGCGCAAAGTTCAAATTTCGCTATTTCCAAGATTTATCTGGGGAGCTGATATTACCAGATGACTTTGTACCTGATCAGGTGGAAGTAGTAGCACAATCACGAGGCAAAAAAGCCATGCGCTTAGAGCGCTTATTTGGCTGGAAAATTGAGGAGGTCGCATCCGATGTGGGGCAAAGATAAAGGTAAGAAAGTAGACTTTGATAGTCATGCAGGTAAAACCACTATGGTTTCTAAAGGAACTGAAATAAGTGGTGATATTGTGTTTGAAGGTGGTCTACTGGTAGAGGGGACCGTTAAAGGGAATATCCATGCTACACCAGGAAGCGAGGCGTTGCTGCGCTTAAGCGAGGCGGGTGTTATTGAGGGCGAAATTCGAGTTCCAAATGTTGTTATTAATGGCAAGGTATTGGGTAACGTGTATTCACCTGGCCATGTGGAGCTTGCATCAAAAGCCGTAGTAAATGGAAATGTACATTATCATTTGATTGAAATGGTGATGGGGTCAGAAGTAAATGGCTCTCTTGTGCACGACCAATCCGAAGGCGCTGCGTCAGCACCGGTTCAGGAGCCCAGACTGGCCAAGAAGGGCAAAGGAAAAGGTGGGGAGACTGTTGAGACTGGTGACAATATGGCCGCTAAATCAAGCTAAACTTGACTAAATTACTCGGAATTAAGATAATGACCCATCGTAAGGTAGAAGGGTGAGGTAACAATATGAGTGATGTAGTAGAAAGCACTCAATCTGCAATGGTGTTTTGTGATAGCGCCGCGAAGAAGGTGAAGTCCCTAATCGATGAAGAGGGGAATGATAATCTAAAGTTGCGCGTGTATATTACCGGTGGTGGTTGCTCTGGTTTCTCCTACGGTTTTAGTTTTGATGAAGAAGCCAAAGAAGGTGATACAGTTATAGAAAATGCAGGTGTAACAATGTTGGTTGATCAAATGAGTATTCAGTATTTGATGGGCTCAGAGGTGATTTATAGAGAGGGTCTGCAAGGCTCGCAATTTATCGTAAATAACCCCAATGCAACAACAACATGTGGTTGCGGTTCTTCATTTTCGGTTTGATATCTTAGCTATATTACCGTATTAACATAGATTTGTTGGTGCGGTGATTAGAATGTGCTGAGTTACCCAGATTGTTGTTTTCGTTACCTACAGGCCGTTTTTTCCCGGATAAATCCCCCCAAGAATGACGGGTTGTGTTGCTCCAGTAACACTTGGTAAATTGCTTGTAAGGTTATGTTTTGTTTGTCTGGCAAGCCATGCAAATGCAATAGCCTCAACCCACTCAGGGTTTACTCCTAGGTCTTGTGTGCTTGATGTCGGCAAGTCGCATGTACTTGACAGTCGTTCCATTAGATAGATATTTAACGCGCCACCGCCACATATGTATAGATGACTTGCATTGTCGCAATGCATGTCAATGGCAGATTTAAGTGTGATAACTGTTAACTCAAGTAGCGTTGCTTGAATGTCTTCAGGTTTTTTTGTGCTGTAGGGTTTCAGATAGTGATCGAGCCACTCCTCGTTAAACTGTTCTTTACCTGTGCTTTTGGGTGGGGGCGAATCAAAATATTGAAAGGCCAGCAATTCTTGTAATAGGCTTTCGATGGGCGTACCAGATTTAGCCCATTCACCTTGTTTATCGTAATTATTCCCGGTGTGCTTCTTGCACCACAAGTCCATTAGGCCGTTTCCTGGGCCCGTATCAAAACCGGTACATAAGAGGTTTTTGTCGCTGGGTACCCATGTGATATTGGCAATGCCGCCTATATTGATGATGATCCTATTCTCATCTTTATGGTGGAATATTGCTTGGTGAAATGCGGGTGCGAGAGGGGCACCTTGACCATTTGCTGCCATGTCTCTTCGGCGAAAATCGGCAATAGTTGTGATGCCGGTATTATGGGCGATGGTATTAGGGTCGCCAATCTGGAGAGTGAAGGCGGGGTTAAGCTCGGGGCGGTGCCTGATTGTCTGGCCATGGCTCCCGATTGCGCAGATATCTTCTGGTTGTAGCCCTGCTTTCTGCGCAAGATTTTTGACACTTGTTGCAAAAAAAGAACCTAAAGACCTGCATTGTTGGCCCATGGCATCAATTTCATTGTTTCCAGGGGTAAAAAGCCTGAGCAATTCGTTCCGTTGTTTCGCTGAATAAGGCGTAAAAAGTGTATCAACCACAGTAAATGTTGTTGCTGATGAAAATTCAACAAGCGCTGCGTCAACACCATCGAGACTGGTTCCTGACATTAGGCCAATATAGCGCTCTATAGATGGTGTTTTTGTCACGGTTTAGTTGTTGCTGGCGAGGGCGGGTGAAATTGCGTTCGCATATGCTGCTAGCTGTGTCTGCATGTTTTCTGCATGAACCAAAAAGTTTGCTTTCTCACTTTTGGCAATGGGTTGGGCGTGAGGTAGTTTAACGGTAACTGGATTGCGTACTGCTCCATTAAGGTAGAACTCGTAATGAAGATGGGGCCCTGTTGCTAAGCCAGAGCTGCCAACATAACCAATGGTTTGCCCTTGTTTGACACGTTTTCCTGAGCGGGCATTTTTGGCATATCCGTTTAAGTGTGCGTAAAGTGTGCGGTAGCGTTGGCCATGCTGGACAATAACAACGCGTCCATATCCGCCTTTTCTACCCGCGTATATGATTTTTCCGTCACCCGTGGACTTTATGGGGGTGCCTCGGGAAGCTGCATAATCCGTGCCTTTGTGAGCCCTGATAGTGTGGAGTACAGGATGCTTACGACGCAGGTTGAAGTGCGAGCTGATTCGGGCGAAATTGATGGGGGAGCGCAAGAAGGCTTTACGCATGCTGTGACCTTCAGGGGTGAAGTAATTCTTATCTCCACCTTTTGATTCATGCTGAATTGCAGTGAAAATCTTGCCTTGATTGATGAATTGGGCGGCTAAAATATTGCCATCCTTAATCTTTTCGCCGTCGAGGTGCATTTCTTCGTAAATAAGCTTAAATGAATCGCCTTTGCGAATATCCAATGCAAAGTCTACGTCCCAGCCAAATATATTGGCCAGTTCCATTATTAAATTTTGAGAGAGGCCTGCTTTTTGCCCTGCTTGAAACAGACTGCTGTTGATTGTGGCTTCGCTATATTTGGAGTATGCGACGAGTTTTTTTACTGTTTTGTTGACGGTGTAGCCGCTATCGTTTTTGCTGAACAAGGTGCTTTCTAGTTTGCTCTCTATATAATTTAGCTGGTTAAGCCTGCCCTCATGATCAATGTCAAATAGAAGCTCTTGGCCTGGCTTGAGGCGAGTGAGGGTTTTTGAATTACCACCAAAATGCGTAATGTTGTAAACGTCTTGAGCATTCAGGCCTGCGCGTTTAAATATGTGACTGAGAGTGTCGCCAGATTTGACGAGTTGTTTGCCCCAGTGTGTTTTTGGTGGCGAGGGGTTAGGTGGTACTGCAAGTTGTGGGGTTGTTGCTGTATTGCTCGAAACCTCAGGAGATAAAAGTAGAGTGGTTCGTTTTGCTGATGCGTCAGGAGCAGGAAGCACTGCAAGTACCACTAATGTGATAATGGAGGCGATGGATGCCCAGGCTAGATGCTTTTTGGGGTAAGCCTTGGCAACTTTTGTAATCTGGGTGCTAATTTGGGTAGTAACTTGAGTTGAGACCATAAAGGGTACTTTAAGCAATATTTATCAAGTGTTGCTAAACAGATGTTCTTAAACAAGTGTTTTAACGAATACAGTTAACTATAGTAGAGAACATAATAGTAGGCTGGCTTTCCATCATACTGAAATATTCGCACAGTGGATGCGTTTTATATCACAGTTTCCCCTGATGTAAAAAGTAAGGAGTTATAAAGAAGCCCTGTTATATAGTGGCTTCGATGATACAATGCGCGCATTCCTGGTAGTGCTAGCTACCTAATTCCAAGTTTGCTTGAGGGTTTTTTGTTGTGACGGGGTCTATAGACGAGGCATTGGCGCTGATAAAGCGTGGAGCAGAAGAGATTTTATTGGAAGACGAGCTTGTTGAGCGCTTAAAAGAAGGGCGTCCGTTGCGAATTAAGGCGGGCTTTGACCCGACCGCGCCAGATTTGCATTTAGGTCATACTGTGCTGATCAATAAATTGAAGCAATTCCAGGACCTTGGTCATGAGATACTGTTCCTTATTGGCGATTTTACTGGGCTGATTGGTGATCCGACAGGAAAGAATCAAACGCGAAAGCCGCTTACTCCTGAGCAAGTACAAGAAAATGCCAAGAGTTATGAAGAGCAAATATTCAAAATATTGGATCGTGAAAAAACGACAATTGTTTTTAATTCTGAGTGGCTTGAGAAGTTAGGTGCTGCCGGAATGATACAGCTTGCAGCGAAGCACACTGTCGCGCGTATGTTGGAGCGGGATGATTTTAGCAAGCGCTTTAAGGGCGAGCAGCCTATTGCGATACATGAGTTTTTATATCCGTTGATACAGGGTTATGACTCCGTGGCTCTGAAGGCGGATGTTGAACTGGGTGGTACTGATCAAAAATTCAATTTGCTGATGGGCCGAGAGTTGCAAAAATCCGAAGGCCAAAAACCGCAAACGGTATTGATGATGCCCTTGCTTGAAGGGCTTGATGGCGTGCAGAAGATGTCAAAGTCATTGGGTAATTATATTGGTGTTAGCGATGCTCCGAGTGAAATGTACGGCAAGTTGATGCAGATTTCTGATGAGTTGATGTGGCGATATTTTGATTTGTTAAGCTTCAAGTCCAATGATGAGATCAATAGTTATAAGAAAGAGATTGATGAAGGGGTTAATCCGAGAGATATCAAGGTGCGCTTGGCTGAAGAAATTGTTGCGAGATTTCATGGTGAGGCGGCATTAAAGGATGCTAACAAAGGAGCGGGTAATAAATTTGCTTGGGGCGAGACTCCGGACGATATGCCTGAAGTCACCTTAATAGCTGAGGGTGATGACGGGGTGCCCATAATTACTGCGGCCAGAGAGGCTGGTATCGTGGCTTCGGCGAGTGCGGCGAAAGGTATGTTAAAGCAGGGGGCCATTCGTGTTAATGGTGAGCCAGTGAAAGATCCTGGTTATAAGCTTTTGCCTGGAGAGGTGTATGTCTGTCAGGCGGGCAAGAAAAAGTTTGCCCAGGTGACTGTAATTAAGTAAGTGTGATGCGCTGTATAGTGCAGTATGCTTTTGTTTCTAAAAATGCCGAGCTTTGCTCGGCATTTTTGTACGGAGAACTGACAAGCTTCGTCCCGATCTAACTTGTTGTAATCAATCAGCTTTATAGATCTAATAAAATGTAAAAAACCCGTTGACGACGCCTCTTTAATCTCTATAATGCGCCCCACTTCGAACGGAAAGCATCAGGCTTTAAGCCAGAAAGCAGAGGTTCGAAGTTGCTTTATAAAGGTTTGAAA
>MAAL01000039.1 GCA_002163245.1 Gammaproteobacteria bacterium 42_54_T18
ATCTAGCTGAATATACATTTACAAATTGGAATAGTTTAGCTGCGCCGCTATCAAATGACACTTGGGAATAGTTAGCTTTTTTGCAGTTTGATTTTAATTGGACAAGCATGAAATTTAGGGCTTGAAACCCACTGTTTAGTACAGTCACATCTTTTAGTAACTCACGCCAAACCGCATCTTCTTCGTCGGGTATAACCAGAGCCAATGTTTTTGGACTTTGGGGTTTGGATTTTCTATCAGAAATAATATTATCGATGATGCTTAAGGGTAATTTAAATTGCTGGGAGATATATTCGTGCGAAATACCTCTGTCAACACTTGCATTAACCACATCATGTGAGGCATTTGTGTACCGTTTTGATGTAAGTCCAACAATGGGTGACATCGTACTTGGTATATCCGAAGCTTCAACACGGGGAAGAAGTGTTTTAAAGTGTATTATTGTAGTGTACCCACAAACACCGACATGAGCCCATCGATGAACACCCATAAATTTGGGTAATGAAGTGTCCCGAAGTTCCTCTTGAACAAAGATATCTAGGTGTTGTCCGGGTATGTCAAAATCAACTTTTGTGATTGCAAAAGGGCTCTTTATGCCCAGCAATGCAGATATTGTACTAAAGTCACTGATGGTCACGATGAGCTCAATTTGAGTGAAAAATTTACAATAGCACACAAAGGATTCATCTACGACGTTTTAAACCGCAAAAAAAAGACCCGAAGGTCTTTCAGATATTTATCACAATATCTTCTGTGGTTGGGATAGCCTGACATAGAACTATTTCATTAGGCAATAGGGCGGCTAAAGGCTCCTCCTTATACTTAACAGCTCCTCCGGTTAATGTTACACGGCACATACCGCAAAAACCGTTTCCACAACAAGAATCGACTTCAAACCCAGCATCAAAGACCTGCTGAATTAAAGGTAGGCCAGACTTAAGCTTCAACTGCTGATTTCTCATGATTAACTCCTTAGTAGGCAGACCTCACGGAATGCAGTAATTTTTGTAGTGAATTGTTGCCATTCTGATCCAGGGCCTCAAACGTCAAGCCAGCTTTAGATGCCAGCTTCATTCCTAGGCGTTCATTTGGTGTTAATGGTATTGAATTTATATCTTCGATATTTACATCATCAAAAATTAATACAATGCCAGTCTCACCAAAATTGCTTGGGGTGAACATAGGGAAATCCTTCAGGGTAGTAAAAAAGCCCATTGGCTTAAAAACAGTGTGAGTTGTACATTCAAGATTGCAATTAGAATGAACAGGTCTGGATCGGTGGCATGACTGGCAACAGGGGTTGGAGTAAAGTTGGTAGTAGCGATATCAATTCATATACCACACAATAGACTAATGTATTGTATTTTTCAATTAAACATATATTCTTAGTTATATCTACTCATAAATTTAGCACTCCTGGTTTTGTTCAGTTCTTAGGTCTTCGGATCTTTTTACTACCCCCCATATTAGGGCGCATGCCCTAGCGGTGTTGCGCCCTATAAATAAAGGAATGCAACATGCTAAACAACTATCTTAAAGCGAAGCTAGTATCTAAAGGATTTTCCGATGATATGGAGCTCTGTTATTCATTGTCTAACTGCCAGGGTGACGGTGTTGCCTTCTTTGGTGAACTGACCAGTGACGTACTTACCCAACTTGTTGATAAGTGCAACTTGGACGTGACATCAGGTGCAATAGCTCAGCTTAGACGTTTCATAATCGATACTGATTTTGAAGCAGCGGTTACACGAAATTCTCATGGTAATCATTATTGTCATGAAAATACCATGGATCTTGACTTTGAAATACTGGAACCAGAAAATAGGTCTGAGCATGAAAATTCGGAATATCGTGCTAGAAGTTTCGAAGAGTATTTAAGTGTATTGCCAATACTTAAGGAATTTTCCGAAAAGCTTGCTAGCTATATTAAGGAATGTTCTCGTGATTTAGAAAGAATTGGATATGAATGCATGGATTTGTTTTTGTATGAACCTATTACAGTTGAAACAACTGCTAATAGTCAATTCGTAGTCACGGCAACCGTTGAGCGAGAAGATGATCAAGAAAATGATTTGTATGATGAGGAGTCCGTGGATGTACTTATCGAATCAAAATCAAAAATTGGTTGTCTTGTTGTGAACATCAGTACCTCTGACAATTTGATTGTCCTGGCGTCTGCTTGTTTAGGTAATATCACATCTAGTGATTTTAAAAATGACCCCTATATAAAAACCACAACAAACGAACTGGTAGTAGATGCACTTTCTGAAGTTGTTGAAGTAGTTAAAGAAATGCCAAGCTTGGCCATTTTGAAGCATTCAATAGCTGCTCGAAGTAGAAAATAACTACACCTATGTCCGATAAGATCAGGCCTAGATTCTGATCTACCCACGATAATCATGAATAGCTGTAATATTGATATAAGGCCGCACTAGCGGCCTTTTTTAATCTAGTAACCGGACATTAATAGCGCGATCACCTCTTGGGCCCTCTTTATCAATAATAAACTCGACCTCAGAACCTTCGTGGATATGCTTAAACGACTGTCCTTCAATAGAACTGATATGGAAATAAATCGAGTCAGTTACACCAGCAGAGTAGATAAACCCAAAACCTTTTTTGTTATCTAATTTATGGACATAGCCTTTAAACTGCTCGCTATCTGACAATTTATTTACAGAGATCGATGCTTGATTTTTTGCTCGCTTACTAGAATGGAGTCTACCTATCCTAGCAACCTCAAGGTTAACCTCGGACCCATTGATTGATACGACTTTAATTGTAATGCCACCAAATTGGCGTGTATCACCGACACTGAGCTTAAACGGACTTAAAATATCTTTCATTTGGCTCTCTTTGAAATGTGTTATACGACAATAGGTTAAGACAGATTTAGGTTCCCGCAAGTGCTGTATTGAGATTATTTTCTATAAAAATATTTCACAACAGTTCAACAATCCATTAGTATGATTCACATACCACGTTTTACACTGCGACTAAGGTATGACTTTCACTAAGGAGATTGAAATGTGGTATCTGGGGACCAAAATTGGGTTATTTGCGATTCTGTATGTATTATCTTTTGGTAGTGTTGCAGAGAATGTGTCATATGACTTTGAACAATGGCAGCTTAAATACGACTGTGAAAAAAATGCATTTGAGTCTTTTCATTACATCACGTTAGCGGGCATTGATAATAAAGTTAGATCTTCTGAAATGCAGGATGACGTAGCACTTCCAGATGATTGCGGTACTAAGAATAAGAGAAGTTACCGGGTAGATGCAGATAATGGAACTACCTACATCCGTGGCCGGGCTATGAGAATTAAAAACTTAGATAATAATGTTTTAGTCCAAAAAGCTAATCTTGCTCAGGTACCATTTGTTCCGATGGCCAAGCAAATGTATCGAACTGGTCACTGGAATAGTACAGAGAAAATCATTAGTTGCTGGAAAAATCTTGGGCAAGTGGAAGTTTGGGGTGGAGTAATTTGGCCTAAGCAATCAATCATGGAGATATCAGTTACCTCAATTCAATCTAATAGGCCGCTAGTTGAACACATTGCGGTACCAGATCGAATATGGAAGATGATCAAATTTCCAAATGGTGAGGTGAATGCCTGGATATTCCCCAATTCGGATAAGAATATTTCTGCGGACCTAAATCAGTACCTAGTCGGGCCTCATCATATTACTGATATTACAGGGATTGATTATAAGATAGATAATGCTCAGGTCCTTCAGCAGGACATAAATACCAAGAAGATGCATGAATCTTGTATGAAAGATAAGAGCATGATGGCACATTATACTTACATGGATTAAGGAGTTGTAAGTGAAAATTGATCAAGATGAATCAAATAATGACCTTGTTTGGAGTCTTGGTCATATAAAAAAAGCGGAACGTGCAAAGAAGTTTGTTAAGCTTTTTGAGCGCCATATCTGTGTGTATAG
>MAAL01000175.1 GCA_002163245.1 Gammaproteobacteria bacterium 42_54_T18
ATTATGTGCCAAGGCCTAATTTTCCTTTTGTATTACGTTGTTTGTTCGCACTTGCATTGTAACACTTATCGAGAATTAGGCCTTTTTTATGTCAAACTGTGGGACAGCAGTGGCACTAACACTAATAAATAGCGGTAAAGAAAATTCGAGTCACGTTAGCGTCAAACTTATATAAGGGCTCTTTCCCTAATTCATAACCTTCTGCATCCGCAGTGCGATAATTATCATACTCAAAAGTGATGTGGTCGTAATTCAAGGAAATCGATGCCTTATCGAGTACAAACCAACTGCTAGATAAAAACTCCCACTTAACCCCCACGCCAAGGCTTGTTGTTGAGTACTCAGCAAGCTCCTTGTCCCGACCATGGTAGGTTGGCACTTCTGCGCCATTCGAGGCATCCAGAAAGTCGATAAAGAAGAAAGCGGCCTCTTGTTGGTATGTTCGATAGCGGACATCGAAGGTTAGGTTAAGTGCTTCGATTGGGTGCGTGTAACCGATTTCAAAATTACTACCTTGTATTTCCCATGAATCCGAATAATGTCGATACTCCGCTCGCAGTGCTGCTCTGTAAGGGAGATAGTATTTGAACCGTAAAGATGCTGAATCGCTAGTGCGGGTGTTAGGGTAACTCTCTTCCTCCCAAGTACCTTGTCGATCAATTACACCAAGGTCGTTGGGCATCAAGATACTACTTTTACGATAGGGGTTTCTTAAAAAACCCTCTTCATTGATGCTCTCAAAATTGACGGCCATAATCAGTTTTTTCGTTAGTATTTGAGAGACGGATAACTGGTAGTTTTTACGCGTTAGCGTATCTTCAAAGGCGGCTTGACCCATTGCGCGCACTACATCGTCACCAAATCCAAATTTAACCGATACCGTCGTTAAGTCTCCAAAGAGGTCACGGCTAAACCCAACGGCAAAGGATTTTGCGTCATAGTCGTTTTCGGTGCTATTGGTGTAAGACATGGAGACGATGCTTTTGTCACGAAGTAGGTCAATCCCAACGGATTGTTCAGTGCGTTCTTCAACATAAGGGCTGCCATAGCTTAAAACATCAATGGAAGCACTCGTGACATTGTCGACATAGTAGTTCGCATTTATGGATATACGATCCATATAATTTTTACGTACCAGCACTGAAGGTCCGTTAATTGTCACACCGCCTCCTTCATATTCATGGAACATTACATCACTTCGTTCTTCTGGTAATACGGTTGCCATAGAGTGTGTGGCAATCAGTAATAAACCAATCAGTAATACAACGAGACTTACTTTGAAATTCACATTGAGAAAAATCGACACAAATAACTCTCCTACCAATTTACGTTGCCTTATCTTTACTTTTATATTGTTACATTGGTCTTAATTACAGCCACATCCGCCACCGCTACCACCGCCTTCGGCACCTCGGGAACCTTCACGCGCTTGATAAACGTGATGCATGTAATTTGACGACACTGGGTCGGGTTCAAAACTCATGATAGGATCTGCGAGGTAACCTCTTTCGTAAGGTTTTACCCAGGGCGTTATAGAGGGGGTAGCGGAACAACCCGCTACAAGGGTGACGGTTAAAAAAAGGATTAGTTTCATAGTACTTCTCAACGGTAAAATCCTATCAACCTAGGTTAGGATTAAAGAAATCAAATTCTTCTGGATTACTGAACTGGAAGCCGTTGGTTGATAACCCAAGCTCATTGCGTAATGCGCTATGAATATGCATGGGGTGAAGTATCGCGCTTCCTGCGCCTCCATCGGCTTTTAGTGTTTGTGGATTAAGGGCTAGTGCATTTTGATATTCATCGGTAGTGCCAATTACACGGTTCGCCCAGCTGGCATTTTTTTTCATAATAAGATAACTACCAATGGGCCAATGATTCTTGCCGTCACTGTTGTTGTAGTAGGGTGTTCGTGCGAAATCTGATCCCACAATGACTGTTAATCGATCAGCAACCCCTTGTGCTTCGGCGTAGTCCCACAAGTATTCAATTGTCTCTGATACTGAAGACAGGGCTGGTTCTTGCAAGCTATCATGATTGGTATGTGTATCAAATCCACCTAGTTCCACATCAGCTGCACAGGTGACTCCTGCTTTAAATCCCAGTACAGCCATTTGGGCTTGTGATAATGATTTTGACGATTCGATATCACTATCCCCGGGAATAACCGATGCGAAATGCTCTAATGCGTCAACATTAGGACGTGCCTCATAATACGATTCCATTGCGAACTTTTGTCGGGGCAATAAAGACGTATCACTCTTTATGCGAGCAAGCCTTTCTTGCTGTGCTGTAATAATGTCGTTCAAGTCATTTTTGGAATAATAATTACGGATTTTTGCTGCACTGCCCGTTATATTTGGCTCTAGAATTCGACGTAACTCACCGACCTTGTCAATACGGGAAAACCGAATTAAACGAGCGGTTTCCGCGTAGCCGCCAAAGTTAAGATATGAAACCGGTAATTGGGGCGCTTTTTCGTAAGCAAATAATGCGGTTAATGACGGGTAACCGCGAGCTGTTCGCCCACTCCACGTGTGTGTTCTTCCTGTGCCGTGTGCGTTCGTTTGCATGTCAACGCCATTGATGACTAACATGGAGTTGCTAAAACGTTCGAATAACGATGCATTATTCGCAAACGGTGCATAGGGAATATTGCCAGCTTTGGGCAAATCATTGGCCGTCATACCATTTGCCCAGTTGTTTAAAATCGTACTTTCAGTATTGATTTTAGGGTCGCAAAAACTCGATACATCCCAGCCGCCATTTGCTTGTATAGTGACGAGTAATTCTCCCGTATAAGGTACGAATCCATCTGCGAGCGCTAATTTTGGAAAAGGCAATGCCAACCCTGCGCTAGCGTATCCAAGCATGTTTAAAAAGTGTCTTCTCTTCATTGTTAACTCCTGCCTAACGTCTATTCGTGTAGGAATCTGTAATCAGTCATAAAGAACAACATCATGCGCGACCAGGTAGCTAACATATGCTGTGGATCGATTAAATCATCGTCGTTAAAGGTCATGCCTTCGAGAGCTGTACAGGTTTCTTCTGAAGATGCTTGTACATTAAAATCTGCATCGCTTTCCCAGCGCTTTTGCCACGTAGTGACGAAGACCTGGTAGGACGCCTCTAGCTCCTCACTATCGATGGCCAGCTCTTCTCCTAGGAAGGTCGTGTGCAACTCTCGAAGTTGATTTTTAATCAGTATTTCACCGCCACTACCGCTGGAGGGGGCAAGATTATTAATGGAGGCCGAGAGTAGAGGGCTAATACCGTCCGACAGAGTGTTGCCGTAGGCGTGGATTGTTATCTGATAGATACCTGGTTGCACTAACGACACCGGTATTTCTAAATATCCACTGGAAAAGGCCCAGGTAATAACGTCATTGTCGTTGTTGGTGCCGCCTGCAGTGCTACCATCATGATCAACAGCAACTCCACCTGCGGTAATTAAATCCTCTCCTTCCAACGATATGACTGTGCTGCTGTCCGGGGATTTTAATGAAAATTTATCGATATATACTCGACGACTATTTTGATTACCGCTGCCACTTGGGTTATCTAGGCTAATACGCAACTGCTTATCGCCCGCAATGGTGATGGCAAATTCTGCATTAAAAACCATTGGTGTATTTTGGCTTTCGATTTCAAACTGAACGCTGGCATCTGTAAGGGGGGTAGTGTACTTGCTGATACTCTTAAATATTTTTCTGTCGTTTGTGTTCCGAGAAAAGTCCGTTATCACAATGGGACAGCTCATTTCCAGCGCCTGGGCTAGCGCTACGTTTGACATCAATGCCGTTAACTCTGTTGCTCTTGAGGTAATCCCAAAAGAATCAATTCCACCATAATAGGTATTAAATCACTGCTGTCCCACAGTTTGACATAAAAAAGGCCTAATTCTCGATAAGTGTTACAATGCAAGTGCGAACAAACAACGTAATACAAAAGGAAAATTAGGCCTTGGCACA
>MAAL01000135.1 GCA_002163245.1 Gammaproteobacteria bacterium 42_54_T18
AACGTAATACAGGTGGGTCGTGAAATATCGGCCTTCAAAGGGCTTGAGCTGTATGATGGGAAACTATCACGTACAGTTCTTAGGGGGCGAAGGGCCGTAAGGCCCCTAGCTACCCGGTAAATAGAAAAATTACATGAAGGAAAGTTACAACAACTTGAAGGGGGGGAGGTACTTGTAGGTTGGCCTAATAATATTACACACAGTAATGAAGAGTACATTTCTCAAGCGGGTGATACTTTTTCTAATTTATTCTTTTACAGTTTTCCTATTAAGTACACTATCTTTGGTGAGGAGCGCATTTTGGGTAAAGCCACTTTGTATTCTGATGCGTCGATAATACTTAATAGAGTTCAGTTGGGTTTTTCCTTTCTTATTATTAATGCGCTCATTAAAGGCGTGGCGCTTTGGTTTATATTTCTTTGGGTAAGTAAAAGGGTTCTCATTCAACCTCTAAATATTCTGACAGACGCAATTTCTAAAGTTAAATTTAATACGTTGTCTGGATTTAGTGTTGACTTGAAAACAAATAAAGACAATGAGCTGGCTTCAATAGAGCGCTCGTTCACGTCCATGGTGAATGAACTCGCCGTGGCAAAACAACAAATATTGGATTTTAACAAAACACTTGAATGTAAGGTGGGTGAGCGCACGTCAGAGCTACAACAGGCCAAGGAGATCGCTGAAGTTGCCGTGCAAGTTAAGTCGGACTTTCTTGCCAATATGAGCCATGAAATCCGAACCCCGATGAATGGTGTCATTGGTATGCTTAATTTATTAAAGCGAACAGGGCTAAATGATAAACAGGGGCGTTACTTAACGCTTGCAGAATCTAGTGCAGGAGCCCTTTTGCATATTATTAACGATATATTGGATTTTTCCAAAATGGAGGCTGGAAAACTTGATATAGAATGCGTTGAATTTGATTTGTGCGCCCACGCTACAGGCTTTTTAGAGCCGATGGAGATGTTAGCGCAAGAAAAAGGGGTGGTGTTAAAATTTGATGTTGCTGAATTGGATTGCGTGATAGTAAAGGGGGACCCGAATAGGTTACGACAGATTTACGCTAACCTGATTAATAATGCCATTAAATTTACGGAAAAGGGCGAAATAGTTGCCCGAATGTCTGCGTCTTTTCTTTCTGATGGTCATGTTCTCTTAAAAGTATCCATCGCCGATACAGGAGTTGGTATTGCTGATGACAAAATAGGAGGGTTGTTTGATTCTTTCTCTCAGGCAGACACTTCTACCACGCGTGAATTTGGCGGATCAGGCCTTGGTTTAGCAATTGTGAAGCAGTTGTGTGGGTTGATGGGAGGAATTGTTCGAGTAACAAGTTCCTTGGGGAAGGGGAGTCAGTTTGATATTGAATTACCATTTGAGTCTGTCCTTAACTCGAAGTCGACTGTTAACGAGCAACCTTTTGAGCAAAAGGAGGAGGAACCTCAACCTGTGGTTAAGCATCATGTGTTGTTAGTGGAAGATAAAGTCCTTAATCAAGAAGTTGTAATATATATACTTGAAGATTCTGACATTAATGTAGAGGTGTGTAATAACGGATTAGAAGCGATAAGTACGTTAACATCTTCATTGGACAATCCTTTTACGTTGATCTTAATGGATTGCCAAATGCCGAAGATGAATGGATACGAGACAACACGCCGAATTCGGGAGGGGGAGGCTGGTGAGATATACAAGACAATTCCAATCGTGGCGGTAACTGCAAATGCGATGAAGGGAGACAAAGAAACTTGCCTTAGGGAAGGTATGGATGATTATATTAGCAAGCCTTTAGAGGTAATGTCTTTAATAAAGGTGTTAGATCAATGGAAAAAGTAAGTTACATCGACGGTTTGATTTTAGCTACCAAAACTTTCAACCTCATAACGCTCTATTGTGATGTTGTTACTCCAGTAGCTCGGACTAAAGCCAGCCTTTAGTTTTAGTTGTGTGAGAAAGGACTTTTTATCAGGTAGTTGCTCCCAAACTGAAGGCAAAAATGTAGCTCGTTTCATACCTTCTTCAATAATGATGCCGTCTATATTTGGGCGAAGTTGGTCTAATAAATCGGCTTCGGAAGTTATTGCTAGGTTTGATGGAGGTGTTAATATTGAAATGTGGTAATCAAGGCGAGGGAACTCTTTTACGTTTAGTGCTGAAAATCGAGGGTCTTTAAACGCAGCATTAAATGCATTTTCAGCAACGTCAATAATTAGAGGTTGGTAGGCTTCTAACGTACCGATACACCCTCGCAAGTTACCCTCTAAATGAAGTGTTACAAAAGATGCTCGAAGCTCCTGAAGGGCAGGTTCAAACTCTTTTGGGTCAATAGGTAAAGCCATCTGCTCTGTTAAACCAAACTTAATGGAGCGTTTAGCGGTTTCAAGTATCAACTTTTGATAGGATTCTTTCATACAATCATTCTCACATTTATTGTTGATTGCTTGTGAACATCCAGCAACCGTAGCCTACGACGCGTGACTTGTCTTCTGGTGTATTGCCCGCGCTATCATAAGAATTCCATAGCGCAAGGGTTGTTGCCGAAAGGTTGTGTTGTGTTGCACTGAGCAATAACCCCTTAATAGGGTTACGACCGCAAGCGTTATCAAAACCTATTTCATCGGGCTGTAATGCTTCGATAGCTGAGCAGGTGTGGATATCTAATCGTTGCGCAGCTTGGTAATTGTGAAAGTGGCTAAGGTCAGAGCTAATGAGAATGAGCGTGCTTTCGTTCCCCCATAAGGTTTCTAATACTTCTGACACTGATTCAGTTGATGCATCACCAACCACAATGGGGACTAATGTGAAGTCATCAAGTATCTCTTGAAGAAAGGGGAGTTGTACTTCTAAGCTATGTTCTTGAGCGTGAGCTTGTTCGATGATGGAAACCTGAGGTAACTTCAAAATATTATCAATAGCGGAACGGTCGATGGGGATATCCCCCAATGGTGTTTGATAATAAAGGGCATCTGATACGGCTAGCCCAGTAAAGCCTACTCGATGAGACGGGCCCAATAGAACGATTTGTTTTATTAATTGTTTAAAGGGTAATAACCGTGAAAAACCCGTTGCGGCAGCGGAACCAGAATAAACATATCCGGCATGAGGTACAATTAACGCTTTGGGGACTGTTATGTCTGGAGCTGACGTTTGCGTATCGTTTAAAAAGCGTGAGACAACGTGACGAAGCTCTTTTGGGTCGTCAGGATAAAATAGCCCTGCAACCGCAGCGTTGCGAATAAGGTGCATTTTACATAGCCCTCCTATTTACCTTGCTTCCATAGTGATAGTTTTTACTGTTGAAATCAAATGTGTTTGACCTCGATAATAAAAGGAGGGTTGGGGATGAGGAATGTAATGTTATATTTTTCCTAGGGCTTGTCTGTTGCATGAGGCTCAGCACAGCCTTTGTTACCTAAGGCCGTGCCAATTGATGTGTGTTACATATTTGGATAATTGGGGCCACCACCACCTTCAGGGGCTAACCATGTGATGTTTTGAGATGGATCTTTAATGTCGCAGGTTTTGCAGTGAACACAATTCTGAGCGTTAATCTGTAATGAGTGAACCTCCTTTTCGTCGGTAATTATTTCATACACACCCGCGGGACAATATCGTTGTGCAGGTTCATCAAATAGTTCAAGATTGTGTTTTATTGGGATGTTGCTGTCAGCAAGGATCAAGTGACAAGGCTGGTCTTCGGCATGATTAGTACTTGATAGGAATACTGAATCTAGCTTGCTGAAAGTGAAAACACCGTCGGGTTTTGGATACGGTATTTTTTTACATTGATTTTTAGGTCGCATCAACGCGTGATCAGCGATTTTATCATTAAAGGTAATAGGCAGGTTTCCAGCCAAAATGTTCATATCTAAAAAGGCGATAGCACCACCAATAATGTCCCCGAACTTATGTCGGGCGGGTCCGAAATTACGTTGATAGTGTAATTCGTCATAGATCCAGGATTGTTTGAAACGATCTGTGTACTCCGTTATTTCGGTGTGTTGTTTTTGATTTGTTATTGCATTAACAATAACCTCTGCTGCCAACATGCCCGATTTCATTGCAGTATGACTGCCCTTGATTTTTGCATTGTTAAGTGTTCCCGCGTCGCAGCCAATTAATAACCCTCCGGGGAATGTCATTTTCGGGAGTGATTGCAAGCCACCTTTTGCCATTGCTCTAGCACCATAACTAATGCGTTTACCTCCGTCTAAAAAACGTTTAATGGCAGGATGTAGCTTCCATCTCTGCATTTCATCAAATGGGCTGCAGTAGGTGTTGTCATAGGAAAGATCCGTTATATACCCTAAGGAAACCTGATTGTTTTCCAGGTGGTAACAAAAACCGCCACCCAGTGCGTTAGTTTCTGCTATTGGCCAGCCAGTGGTATGAATAACTAGCCCCTCCTTGTGTTTCGAAGGATCAATCTCCCAGAGCTCTTTAATACCAATGCCGTAATGTTGGGGATCTTTTCCTGCATCTAGTTGGTATTTCTTGATCAGTTGTTTTCCAAGATGGCCGCGACAGCCCTCACTAAATACGGTGTATTTAGCTTTGATTTCCATGCCTTGCATATAAGAGGTTTTTTTATCACCGTGTTGGTCTAATCCGGAATCTCCTGTGATTATACCGATAACATGTTCTGATTTTTTCTCATCACAATATTCATAAAGTATTTCTGCAGCTGCAAAACCTGGGTAAACATCGACACCTAAATCTTCCGCTTGTTGAGCCAGCCAGCGACAGACATTGCCTAGGCTGACGATATAGTTGCCGTGATTTTTTAATGTAATAGGTTCAAAGGCTTTCGGGAATTTGATGGCTTTTTCTTGAGATGTAAAATAATAAATCTCATCATCAACTACTGGTATGTTAAGCGGAGCTCCTAGCTCCTTCCAATTAGGGAATAACTCATTCATTGCTGTTGGTTGCATTACTGCACCGGATAAAATATGCGCTCCTACCTCTGAGCCTTTTTCAAGAACACAAACGGATAGTTCTGTACTTAGCTGACGGATTTTACAGGCCGTTGCTAGACCTGCTGGGCCTGCGCCAATGATGAGTACATCAAATTCTAGGGATTCTCTGGTCATTACGCTCTCTCCTCGTTATTAAACCTTAAAGGCTTAGTGCAGAGTAAATGAATGAACAGAGAGGCACATCACCCTTAGGGGTGAATTCGGAGTGATGGGGGGGTTAGTATGGCTTAGTTAGGTTGAGTTGTGCTTAGAGGGAGTCTTGTTTATTTTGACCAATGCTTGGCTTCTGTTCTCAACGCCCATTTTTCCATATAAATTGCGTATGTGGACTTTTAACGTGTTGAGTGAAATGTTTAGCTCGGTGGCAATGTGTTTATTGGATAGGCCCTGTGAAACAAGCGCCATTACTTGTGATTCACGACGGGTTAAGGGTTCTGTTAATGTGTTTTTTTCTGGTAGTGCTTTAAGTGCTTTTGGTGTTGCGGGTGATGTTGGTGTGGATGATGCGGGTAGTGATATTGTTGATGTGTACTCATTGGGTATTTGTGCTGTCCATTTAAGTAGACTGTCGCTATGGCCTTGCTTAATCTTTTCTGATGCGATTTGTTCTAGCAGACGGGTTGAATTTTCCCAATCCTGTAAAAGAATAAATTGATCCAATGCTTCCTCTAGATAACCTGCATCTTCGAGCCATGACGATGAGATCTGATAGTTTCGTTTTTGTTGTTGGGTATCTAATTCACCAAACTGCTGCAGCAGAAATTGGCGGAATAAATCGTGATAACGGAACCAAGTGCGGTGGTTGTCTAGTGGTACCAAAAATAAATTGAGTTTATCTAGCTGTTTGATAAGAGTTAAGTTGTCATTTTTCTGCATAAGAGCATTACACAGCCCCGCACAAAAACGGGGGATTGAAGAGGTGATGATAAGAAAGTCTTGCAGGGCTTTGCTTTGTTGAGAGAATACCTCATCAAATAAATAATCTGATATGTGACGATCGATGGCCTGTCGGTCTAATAGAGTACCAAGACTTGAAAGTGATTGTTGTAGAGAAAGTGCTGCTAATTGTAACCCAACGGCCCACCCCTCGTTTTGCCGGCACAATGTAGTAATCGCATCATCGGTTAGAGAAAGTCCCATGGTGTGATTAAAGAAATCACGTCCCTCTGTTAAGTGGAAAGCAAGGTCGGTATCCGTGAGTTCAATAACTTGATTGTTGGCGCGACGTCTCGCAATGGCTAGGGAAGGTTGTTTTCTCGATGTTAGTACGATACGAATGCTGGGGGGGAGGTGATCAAGAAATAGATTCATCAGGTGTAGTGTTGCTGTGTTTTCAACGTGATGAAAGTCATCCAGTATTAGCGTGATAGGGTCTTTTGTCGCATTATTTGTGCAAAGGTCATCAAGGTCATTTAATAACGAAATAATGACGGGTTCAAAGGATGAATGAGTACTGTTTTTCAAAAGCGATGTCGCGTTGACGCCTAAAGTAGGTTGGGTAGTTTGCAGGGCATTAATAATGTATTCCCAAAGGGCGTCAGGAGAGGATTGCATTTTGTCGACGGTTAACCAAGCAAAGGAATGAGGGTGGCGGTGTAACCATTGACTTACTGTTGTGGTTTTTCCATATCCAGCGGGAGCCGATACTAATACAAGTTGCCCTCCAGTGGAGCTGTTGAGCTTTGTGATGAGTTCGTGGCGTTCAACCGAGTGTTCTCGTAGAGGGGGCAGGTAGAAACGATTTTTTAGTAACATGGAATCGCCCTATGTTGGCGTTCTTTGTGCCACACCATGTAAGTCGGTTGCCTAATGAACGCGAACATTATCAATTGAAAAACTTTTTGAGGGTAGTTTTCCATCAATAAAAAAGATGAGTTTTTTCATGCTACTGATTTCAATTGTACGTTTTTCGTCAGTCATTAATTGCTGAATATTAATGCAGTAGTTGCCCCAGTTCGGGTTGATAGCGATCTTTTGTGTGCTGCTGGTTTGGCTATTTGAAGACGATTGATCATCAAAACGAATGTATAGCTGAGTGTTGGGTAGTTGTCCTTTCGCATCAAAGCACAATTCAGTGTGGTGACTCCAGTTTTGCTGAATGATCTTTAAGCCCAAACCAGACCAGCGGTTCCCTCGTTTACTGTAAAATAAGTAGTGGCCTTCATCGGGTGAGTTTTTGTTGTACGCTATTTCGTTAACGTTGGACCGCCATAACGGTATGATCAAACGGTGAGCAGGCGTCTCGAAGTTGGCGATGATGGGGAACAACTGATGTATTTGATAGGCCCTCCATGCAGCTGTTACACCTGGTTTTAGAAGCCAGAGGGCTCCGCCGATGACGATGGGAATAATGATAAAGGATGTGAGTTTTTTGGACTGTTGTTTTCCTATGGCCCATAACCATGCCATCAAAACACCCAATAAACTGATGCCAAAATCCCCCCAGCTTGCGGTACGCCCAACATAAGGTTGTAACAATTCAACGGCAGCAAACATCAGGCTGGCCATAATCAGCAGTATATGGGCAGTATATTTACGATTGGGCTGCGTTAAATATATGATTATAAAAAGAACAAAACCGGCGGGAAAATGCAGGGCATCCATAAATTGACTGATAATATACGGATAGCGGAAATAATGGCTCGGTAAAAACGCACAGGTAAACAGAATCAGTGCGATTAAAATTAACAGTAGCGCCGGAAGGCGGCGTATTGTTTTTGTAAAATGACTAGCCAAGCGATGAACCCTGAGCGATCAAAATAATGAAACACTATATCACAAAGGGCTCACATGGCGTCCAGTATGTTGGTTTGATGCGCTAAAAACTCCATTCAGCGCCGAAAAGGACACGATCTTTGTTGTTGAATTGTCCAAATAGGCCATCTTTATTCCCGTAAAAAGTATCACTACCTATCCACAGGGATAGGTCACTTTCTAGCATATAGCGTAATTTTGATTGTACTGAGCCGTCTTGTTGATCAAGGCCATGAAGCGCTAGGATTTCTAAATCCCAGGTTTCGTTAATAAAAGAGCGTTTTAATAATAATGACACAATGTGGTTGTTTTTAGGGCGAACAACGTTGGGATTGTACTTGGTTAAGTGACTTTGAAACCATTGGATGCTCAGCATTGTGTCTTCCAGCCCTTGCCAATCTAAACCAATAACGGACGATACTTCTGATGACTGGTGAATACCTTTATTGGCTGGGGTTTGCATTAAGTGATAGGTGTCTGAACTGTAGCCAACTTCGGTTCGTAGGGTAAAGCTGCTAAAGGCGTTGCTGGCGGTAAATCCCGCTAAGTGGTTTCGTTCGTACTCAGATGATAGAGCTACACCATTGGCTCTGACCTGTTGATATAAAACAGGGGTGTCCTGATAATGGTATAGGTAGTTTAATGTCAGGTCCCACCCCAGATAAAATGTCGCGTATTGCACGCCAAAATTACTATCTTTTATGGGGGAAGAGGGCTTATCTTCATGCAAACCAATAAGTGCAACCCCTTGTGGCAAGGCGGGTCGATATAATGGGCTGCTGATCTCATATTCAGTGCCAGCTTCAGCAAAGACATGATAGGTAAGATCGGGAACCCATAGTAGTTGGAGGTTACTATCTTCACCGATGGGGATTTCCGTATTTACCATCCACAGAGGAATGCGAGAATCCTCGAAATCATCAAGAATAAACTCTCGGTAGTTTTGAGGGTTAACGACATCCAGTACTTTTAGGCCGTCAGCTTGCCCCCAAACAATTTGTTGTTTTCCTATGCGCCAGTAAGCGCCTAGGGATTCAGTGTCGATATACCATTCCCGAATACTCACCTCGGAGCTATCACTGTAATAGAGGGGCCCGTTGGCAGAAGCGTAGTTGTCTGGAGCAGAGTAATGAGAGTTCTCTGTGTTGCTGAGTTTTTTTGTGTTGTCCCAGCGAGCTTGACCGATAAACGTCATGCTGATGTTATCGGATAGCTCAATATTCCACTCGGGGGTAAATAACATCTCAAACTTTTGTTTATGATCGGAAGAGTCGAGAGCAAGTTCTTGTTCGAATGATGCTGAATAATCAGCGATAGCTAAGTTTGGAAAAGCAAGGCATGAAAAAATTAAAGCTGAAAAACTCAAAAAAAGTCCAAGCTGAATTAGCATAACCCGCGGTGACGTTTTCATTTTACTTTCCTCTCTTCATCGCGCGTTTGGTAAATAAACCATCACTAACGGGGGCTTTGTAATCCACATTACTGAACAGAAATTCTGATGTATGACCTGTTTTATGGTTGTTGATTGTCATGCGGTGACGAGTGAGAATGCCGTCTATGCGACTCACATCAGAGATGGTGAGTGTTTTAAGTAATTTCCCTTTGGGGTCCCAGTAGTTTGATTTTGCGATTAACCACGTGTCCACGTCGACCCAAAATTCTGTTTTTCCATAACCTAATTCCTTAGCAATGACGTTGTTTTTTGCGATACCTCGAATAACAACGGTTTGAATGGGAGGTGATGACTCTTGCGCCAACACTTCACTGCGTATAGTTTCAAAATTATAATTCCCCGAGTCAATTTTTCCCTCCAGCTTTATATCTTCATAGGTAAAGTCTGTTCCTAAGAAGTAATCACCACGATCAGCGGCTGATATTCTACGTACCTTGCGTAAAGCCGGTAAATATAACCACTGGTCGTCATCTTTAGTTGCGCCGGGATAATCAAACGTCAAGAATGCAGTACCTTTGACATTGGTCGGCTTTTTGTAAAAAAGAATGGTGCGCTTTTCTTTGCCAAAATACTTTCGATAACCGATAGTCTCTCTTACACGTTTTTTACCGCGTTTATCAATTAGCGTCATTGTGAGATTGCGTGTGGCGTATTCCCCATCATCAACGTTATTAATGTTGGCGACAACAACTTCAGCCGAAGGTAGTAGGTTGTTGGACTTCGTTGTTTTACCCGTTTCACTTTCCGATGCTAATGCTGGTTGGTTAACTAAAACGCTGCCGGCAACAGCGACGAGTAAAATAATGGATGGGATTCTGATCCAGCGGCGTGTTATTGTTTTATCGCTAGGCTGGTATCCGCTAATGAACGTGGGTTTTGTGAGTTTTATGAGTGCAGGTAGAAAACTCATGCTAGCAAGAAAACTGGTGCTTACCGAAATCACAACAATAGTACCGAAGTTGTTTAGCGGTACTACTTTGCTGGATATTAATACACCAAAACCACAAGCGATTGCTAGATAATTAAGGAATAATGCTCTTCCTGTGGATGGGTATAGCTCCTGTAACGTAAGGTCCCAATTGCCATTGTGGTCTTGGTATAAACTACGCAAGCGATCAATGGTGTGGATCGAGAAATCGACCCCTAATCCAATAGCAACAGATGCAAACATTGATGTGCCTATCCCCAAATCAATACCTAACACTGCCATGGCTGAGTACACCAATAGTATGGAGCTGGATACTGGAATAATGGTAAAAGTCCCCGCCGTTAATGATCCAAAAAGAAGCGAGGATACTGCCCATACAAGAAACATTGATATGGCAAGGCCAACAAAGTGACTTCTTCCAAGGTCTTTTATCCAGTGGTAGTTGATGTTAACTCTGCCGCTGAGGGTTGCGCTGATATCTTGGTTGTTAAAGCTTGTTTTAATATAATCATTCAGTTGGGTTACAACCTCTTGTGTATCAACATAGCTGCCTTTGTTTAGCGTTAACTTGATATTGGCAATACGGTAGTCGTAATCCACTTCTTCATCAAAATCCGTCGGATCAGACGAGGCAGAATAGATGAGAAAATATTGTGCGATTAGTGCTTTATTATCGGGTAATTGGTAGCTGTATTTATCCCCACCCTTAAGTGAGCGGTTCATTTGTTTTAAGTAATCAACAATAGACGTTGCACCCTGAACATTAGGTAGTGTTAATGCGAAGTTCTGTAATGCTTCCATTTTTTTCAAATGTTCAGGTTCAAATAACGCTTCAGCTTCTTTTGCTTCTATTACTACGTCAAGATTGTTGGTACCGTTAAGGTGAGCGTTGATTGCTGCGTCAGCTTGATATAATGTTTCGCTGGTATGGAAGGTCTTAATACGGTCCTCGTTCACAACTAAATGACTGGTTGCAAATATACCACTGATGATAATGATTGAAAAAAGTCCTACGGTTACTTTAGGGTTCTGTAGTGATATGCGACCAAGTACTACCATGGTACGTGAGAATTTGTCTAAACGATTACTTTTTGCGAGCGCCCCTATTTGTTTGCTGGCGGAAGGTTGGATGATGGCGAGCGCCGCAGGTAAAAATACTAATGAGTAGAACCAAGCAATAGCAACACCAACGGCGGTATATAGGCCAAAATATTTAAATGGAGGCATGTAAGCTGCGAAGTACATTCCCATAAAACCGGCAATAGTGGTAAGTGTTGTCAGGGTAATGGGGCGCCACATCTCTTCTACGGTTTGAATGATAAGTTCTTTTTTGTCTTCTGATGGGTGTTTTGCTTGTAGTTCAAAGTAATGGCTGTAAATATGAATGGAATCTGCGACAGATATACCTATGAGTATCACGGGCAAGGCATTGGTAATAACAAAAAATGGAATACCATTTAACGCCATGATGCTAAGAGTCATTAGTACTGATGCAGCGATAATAACGTTAGATAAAATGCCCGTGCTGACACGTCGAAAAGCAAACAGGATTATTATGGTAATAATGACGCCTGCAAGAGGGTTAAGCCGTTGTGCATCAGCATCAATATAACTTCCTAAATACCCGGCGATCGCACCTTCTCCGGCCACATGAATTTCATCATGTTTTCCGTTAGGAGAACGAGCAACAATGTCGAGTATTTGTTGGTAGGTATCTTCTACTTGCTTTACATCCAATAGCTCAGCAACAATCAGTGTGGCTTGTTTGTCATGGGCGACTAAATTACCCATATAAAGAGGAAAGTCAGAGACCTTACTCCAAACAATATCGGCTTCTTGTTGTGTGCTGATAGCTGATTCGAAAAAGGGTTCTACGTCCATGCCGTCATCAGAACCGGTGATGTTATTTTCAGTGGCGAGACTAGTAACACGATCGGCATTGATATTATCCAACGATGAGACCTCATCACTTAACCATTGAATAAGAGAAAGGGATGTTGGATTAAATACACCGTTGTCTGAGGTATTAATTACTGCGAGAACAATGGGGTCACTTAAACCAAATTGTTCTTTTACCTTGTCACGATAAACAAGAGCTGGATTGTCGTCTGCAAGAAAAGCATCAGAGCGTGTGTCTTTGTATAACATGGGTAGAGCCATAAATAACGCAATCATTAACAGCAAGCTGACGGCAACTTGTGTTTTGGGATAATGGACAATGAGCTTAGCAATAGCTCTTGCTGTGGAGGGTCGTGGGTTATCAGACATGTTATGTACCTCGTGTTTAATCGTGGATGAGCTTATATTTTGTTATCTATATTTATCATGCATGTATATGCATGTATATGGTGTAAAAAATAGCTGAAACCTCAGCTATTAGATAATGCGGCAACAACGTTTTCGGAAAGCAATAAAATAGCGTCGGTGCTTTCTTTTCCGAGTTGTTTGCTTAGGTCTTTCTGGGCCTGTTCCCAGTGTGGGAGGGCCTCTTGATAGAGTGATTCTCCTTTGCTCGAAAGACTGATGTTTTTAATGCGTTGATCATTGTCGTCTGTCGTGAATATGACCAGCTCATCACGCACGAGAGGTTTTAAGTTTCTTGATAACGTGGTTTGGTCAATCACTAAGAGTTGTTGCAGCATCTTGTTTGTCGTGGTTTTACACAGATGTACTGCTCTGAGAATAGAGAATTGACCTGCCTTTAGGCTGAAAGGCGCTAGTCGCTCTTCATAAAATTGCGTTATTAACCTGTTACTTTTACGCAAGGCCAAGTTGTAGCAGGGTTCAAATGTCGTGGAATCAGAGGTCATAGAAAGTTCCATTCATAGGGTGATGTAAAACATAGTATGCATATGCATGTTATTTGTCAAACAAAATGGACGGTTATTATTTGTTCTTTCGTCGGGCGCGCCCTGGAGTGGTATCAAAGAACTGCTTGAACGCTTTGCTGAATGCGGCCTCCGATGAGTAACCGGCGCTTTCTGCGATGTCTATCATTGGGGTGTTGGTTGTTTCGAGTTGTGTTTTGGCTTTTTGCATGCGCCAGTTGAGTAGGTAGGTTTTTGGAGGCATACCCACAAGCCGGGAGAATTTTTCAGTAAAGCTGGTTCGTGATAAGGAGACAGCCTCGCCCAGGCGCTCAACTGTCCAATGAAATTCGCTCTCTGCATGGATATGGTTCAGTGCAGGGCCTATTTGTGGATCTGCTAATGCTGCCATGTAATTTAATCTATCGGGTGATGTCTCCATGTGTGCTCGCATCAGCTGGATAAATAGCACCTCCGTTAACCGATCCACCATTACGGTTGAACCTGGGGCTGGTAGGCGGGCTTCGCTGGCGAGTACGGACACTAAAGATCGTAGCCAGTGAAGCTCCGGGGTGTCTTCTGCTTTGATATGGATGAAGCAAGGCAGATCTTTTAGAAAAGGGTGATTGATCGAAGAGTCGTAGTGAAAGGAGCCACACATCAGTATGTTGTGATGTAGTGCCCCTGGGTTTGTTGGTTGGGTTGATAAAGGTTCTTTTGTTAAAGACTCTTTTGTTAACGATTCTTGGAATGGGTTGTTGCCACTCAAGATGTTTTCAACCACTTGGCTACCAGGTAGCATTTTGCTTTCTAGGGTGTCGCTGATGCTGTGGGCACCACCGGTTGGAAAAGCCACAATATCCCCTGTATTCAAGTGTATTGGGTCCCTGCTGCTGTTATTGATGTTGAGCCAGCAACTTCCCTCTACAACAACGTGAAAAATGCCGTCGCTGCCTTTATCGATTTTCATCCCCCAAGGCGATGTGAACTCTGAGCAAAAATAGGTGTTTGCACTGAGTCGAATGGTGTTGAGGATGTCGGCAAGGGCGTCGAGCTTGTGTTTGGGTTCCATTACACACTCATGTGGCTAGCGGTGTTTGTTGCATTATTTTGGCATGTTTTGTCAAAATGACAATTTTAACGATCATATTGTCATGTTTTGTCGGGTTCAGATCTGGATAATAGCCTCATACAACAATCTTGCATAACAACAGATGATCTTGGGGATGTAGATATGACAATACCAGCGAACGTGAATAACCTTTCTCTATACCATTACCAGAGCTGTCCTTTTTGCGCGGTAACACGAAAAGTGTTGGGCCAGCTAGATTTAGACGTTGCTCAGCGAGATGTGATGCAGCAGCCGAAATACCGCTCTGAATTGATGGCCGGGGGAGGCAGTACGCAGGTTCCTTGTCTTAGAATAGAAGGAGGGGACGGGAAGGTGTCTTGGATGTATGAATCAGGGGATATTATTAAATATCTACGAAGCTATGCTAAACAAGCAGCGAAGCAAACGGCGTGAACAAAAGTATGCTTGTAAAAGCGTTTAAGGTGTCGGGAATAGTGGGTACCTTATTGTTGCTGATTAACCAATATGACGCGTTGTTTGGCAGTGCTGAGCTTCGAGTGATTCCGGCTGTGCTGACTTATTGTGTGCCCTTTGTTGTGTTTATCGCGGGGCAAATCTCGGGAAAGCAGGAAGATAAGCGAGGGTAGATTTCTTCTGTTTTAAGTAGGCAAAAAAAAGGCCCCGTTGGTGTAAACCAGCGGGGCCTTTTTTTTGCGCCTTTCTTAGCGCGCTACCGTCAGTAAAAAATTACTTAGCGGCTTTCTTTTCTTTCTCTTCCGCGACAACTTTCTCAGATACTGAGTTAGGACACGGTAGGTAGTGAGAGAACTCCATAGAGAACTGTCCACGACCTGAAGTCATTGTACGAAGTGTTCCGATATAACCAAACATTTCCGCTAGAGGAATGTCTGCTTTAACACGTACACCGGTAACACCAGCCATCTGATCTTTAATCATGCCGCGACGACGGTTCAAATCACCAATAACATCACCAACGTGGTCATCAGGAGTGAACACATCAACCTTCATGATAGGCTCGATTAACTGAGGTCCTGCCTTAGGGATTGACTGGCGGAATGCGCCTTTTGCTGCAATTTCAAATGCTACAGCAGATGAATCGACCGCGTGATAGCCACCGTCATAAAGTTGAACTTCAACGTCTAGTACTGGGAATCCAGCAAGAACACCTTCACCCATCATGCTCTTGAAACCTTTCTCAACAGCAGGGAAGAATTCCTTAGGTACGTTACCACCAACAACAGTAGAGCTAAATACGAAACCAGTACCCGGCTCGCCAGGCTTGATGCGGTAATCGATCTTACCGAACTGACCAGAACCACCAGACTGCTTCTTATGTGTGTAGCTGTCTTCAACTTCTTTGGTGATGGTTTCACGGTAAGCAACTTGAGGCTGACCTACTTCTAGTTCAACGCCGTAGGTACGCTTAAGGATGTCTACTTTGATGTCCAGGTGAAGTTCGCCCATTCCCTTAAGGATGGTGTCGCCAGTTTCTTCGTCAGACTCAACGTGGAAAGAAGGATCTTCTGCAATCATTTTACCAATCGCAATACCCATCTTCTCAGAACCACCTTTGTCTTTAGGCGTTACTGCGATAGAGATAACAGGCTCTGGGAATACCATAGGTTCAAGAGTTACAGGGTCTTTCGGATCACATAATGTGTGACCTGTTTGAACGTTCTTCATGCCAACAATGGCAATGATGTCACCGGCTTGAGCGCTTTCAATCTCGTTACGGTCATCAGCATGCATCTCAACCATACGGCCAATTCGCTCTGTTTTACCCGTGAACGAGTTCAGAATGGACATGCCACGCTTTAATTCGCCAGAATAAATACGAATAAAGGTTAGTGCGCCAAAGCGGTCATCCATGATTTTGAATGCCAATGCTTTTAGTGAGGCATCAGTTGTTACCGTAGCGAATTTACCTGTTTCTATACCCTCTTCATCAGTTAGCGGCTGTGGCTTAACTTCAGTTGGGTTAGGTAGGTAATCAACAACGGCGTCAAGAATGATTTGAACACCTTTGTTTTTAAACGCAGATCCACAGTATGTAGGGAAGAAGTCTAGAGCGATGGTGCCTTTACGGATACAGCGCTTGATGTTTTCCATGGAAGGCTCTTCGCCTTCCAAATACTTTTCCATTAGGTCATCGTCTTGCTCAAGAGCCATTTCGATAAGCTTTTCACGGTACTCTTCGACTTGATCTACCATATCGGCAGGAACGTCTTGGACTTCGAAGTTCTCAGGTAAACCTGAGTCATCCCATATGTAAGCTTTGCGGGTTAGTAGATCAACAACACCAACAAAATCTTCTTCAACCCCGATAGGAAGAACCATAACAAGCGGGTTAGCGCCTAATACTTTCTCAACTTGGCCAACAACACGTAAGAAGTCAGCACCCATACGGTCCAACTTGTTTACGAAGATGATACGAGCAACTTCAGATTCGTTTGCATAGCGCCAGTTTGTTTCTGACTGAGGCTCAACACCACCAGATCCACAGAATACACCCACACCACCATCAAGTACTTTCAAAGAACGGTATACTTCGATAGTGAAGTCAACGTGTCCAGGAGTATCAATGATGTTCATACGGTGGTCTTTCCAGTAGCAGGTTGTTGCTGCTGACTGAATAGTAATACCACGCTCTTGCTCTTGTTCCATGAAGTCAGTTGTTGCTGCACCGTCATGTACTTCGCCGGTTTTATGAATTTTACCGGTTAGTTTCAAGATACGTTCTGTTGTGGTGGTTTTACCCGCATCTACGTGCGCGAATATGCCGATATTTCTGTATTTGGATAAGTCTGCCATTGCTCTACTCGATAAGTCGTGGGGGTCAAAATTGCGCGTCAGTATACAGGATTTTTAAGAAAAATTGGAAAAAATGGCAGTATATAGAACACACAATGAAAAAAAATCAATTTAGGGGAGCTTTTTTGGCTGGCTCGACAAATTCGCTCGCCTTCTTTTTGAGTATATAAGTCTTGCCCAGTTTTACCGAGATTTTTTTAACGTGCTGATTCTAATGAATTAAATTGTTTTTGTTGGCTTTTCCGGCAAACCCCGTGATTGTTATCTTCACTGTGCTAACGTTGATAAGATAATTTGTTGAAAATAGTGCAGGGACTGGAATGCTCGAAGAAAAAACTCGCGTAAAGTCTATTCGATGGGGGATTATTGGTTGTGGTGTGGTGACGGAGGTAAAAAGTGGCCCCGCCTATCAAAAGGTTGCAGGCTTTGAGTTAACTTCTGTGATGAGGCGGAATATCGACGCAGCGGCGAATTATGCCCAGCGGCACGGCATTGCGCATTTTTCAGATAATGCCGATGAGATTATCAATAGCAGCCAAATAGATGCGATTTATATAGCAACCCCCCCAGATAGCCATAAATATTATGCTTTAAAGGTAGCGCTGGCCGGTAAACCCTGTTGTGTTGAGAAGCCGTTAGCCCCCAGTTATGCTGATTGTGTTGAGATCAATGAGGCTTTCGCTTCAAATAATACGCCCTTGTTTGTGGCTTATTATCGGCGCTCTTTACCTCGATTTAATCAGGTTAAGCGTTGGCTGAGCGACGGGGTAATCGGTGAGGTGAGGCATGTTTGTTGGAATTTAAGCAAGCCTGCCAATCAGATTGACCTGTCAGGTGCTAAGAACTGGCGGACTGAGGCCGCTGTGGCTTCTGCTGGGTATTTTGATGATTTGGCCTGTCACGGGTTGGACTTGTTTGCCTATCTTTTAGGTGATATTTGTGAGGCGAAGGGCATTACCGCAAACCAACAGGGGTTATATTCCGCGAATGATGCGGTATCCGCTAGTTGGCTACATAAAAGCGGTGTCACGGGAAGTGGTAGTTGGAATTTTGGCTGCTTTGAGAGAGAAGATCGAGTGGAGATTTTTGGCGATCAAGGCAAGTTGACGTTTTCAATATTTGATGAAAGGCCTGTCGTGTTGAAGAGTCGCGATGATGATCAAGCGTTGGATATCCCTCACCCTGAAAATATTCAGCTTTGCCATGTCGAGAATATGCGAGAGCATCTGTTGGGTAGGTTGGTGCACCCGTCCACAGGGGAGAGTGCAACCAACACGGGGTGGGTTATGGATCAGATTCTAGGCAGGGGGGTATTGTAGCTGTTAGCCCATGCAATAGAAGGCAAGCTTGTTACCATCAAGGTCTCGTACATAACCAAAGCTCATATTGTTGCCCCTCGGGCCAGGAGCGCCTTCATCCGTACCGCCCATTTCGAGTGCTTTTGCATGTAAAATTTCAATGGTCGCAAGGTCTTTAACTAACAGCGCAATCATCATGCCATTACCAACGGTTGCGGGTTCTCCATTGTGTGGTTTGATGACGCCTAACATCGCAGCGCCAGGTTTATTTGACCAAACAATTATGTGATCATCTTCCATAATGCGTCTAGCCCCAAGCTCCCCTAACAACGTATCGTAAAAAGCGCCAGATTTTTCAAAGTCGTTTGTACCTAATGTCGCGTAACCAATCATTTTTGTATCCTCTGTTATCGTTTTTTCGTGTTGCTGCTTTTGTATTTTTAATAGATATGGGGCGCAATGTAGGAATTCACACCCTTCAGAAAAATTCTAATTGCACTATGTTGGTGCGGGGGGGTGTGATAGGTTAGTAAATGGTGTGATTACCCTTTGCAGGTACGGAGGTATGTGGCTGTCAAAGGATTGGCGTGAGTTTTGCTAGCTATTAGCAAAACTTTAAACCCTAATATTAATCTCCTAGTGGATCTGCGCAGTTAAGCAGAATAAGGAATCCCTTGTATGTCTAGCACCAGCTTTAACGTGTTTAACCTCAATGATGGAAAGGTGCGAGTACTGCACCTCTCTTGGGTGGCTTTCTTTATCACCTTCTTTATGTGGTTTTGTCACGCCTCTTTAATGCCTTATATTGTGGAAACGTTCGGTCTAACCACAGGCGAAGCAAAAGCGTTGTTGTTTTTAAATGTGGCATTAACGATTCCCGCGAGAACAATGGTGGGAGCATTGGTTGATAAGTTTGGTCCGCGCTTGATGTATAGCCTGCTGCTAGCGGTTTCTGGTGTGATTTGTTTGGCATTTGCTTCTGCGCAAACCTACGAGCAGCTTGCTGCAGCACGATTTTTACTTGGATTTACGGGGGCAGGTTTTGTTATAGGTATTCGTCTCGTAACTGAATGGTATGCAGCGAGGCAAGCTGGAACTGCTCAGGGTATATATGGCGGTTGGGGGAACTTTGGGGCTGCAATTGCTAACTTTACACTACCAGCTATGGCAGTGGCGTTTGCTAGTGTGATGACAGATGGGTGGCGTGGAGCGGTAGCAGTCTCTGGTGTCGTGGCCATTTTGTATTCTTTTGTGTTCTATCGCTTAGTGCGAAATACGCCAAAAGGCTCTACTTACTTTTCTCCTAAAAAGTTAGGCCCAATGGAAGTAACCAGCAAAGGTGATTTTGTTTTATATGTGATTATGTGCGTTCCAATATTCGCAGCAATGGCGGTTATTTGCTGGAGGCTTTCGCCCGCAGGTGTTGCATTGTTGTCGGAAAATATCACGATAGCTATATGGGTTGGCCTCGGTGTATGGTTTTGCTGGCAGGTATTTAATATCTACCGTGTAAATAAAGAAAATCTAACAAACGAAATCCCTGAGCTTCACCGCTATAAATTTAAACAGGTGGCGATGTTAGATTTAGCTTACATGGTGACATTTGGTTCTGAGGTGGCAGTGGTGTCAATGTTACCGTTGTACTTCACAACAGAATTTGGTTATGAGCCATCTAAAGCTGCATTGATGGCAGGCTTTTTTATGGCGATGAATTTGATTGCACGCCCAGGAGGAGGGTATTTAAGTGATAAAATAGGCCGAAAGAAAACCTTGATGCTAACGGTTATTGGTTCAGCAATTGGTTATTTTGGATTGTCTTACATCACCCCGGAATGGAACTTCTGGACGATCACCGCCATTGTGGTTTTCTGTTCTTTCTTTGTGCAGGCGGGAGCTGGTGCAACGTTTGGTTTTGTGCCAACAATCAAGCGTCGACTCACTGGTCAAATTGCCGGAATGACAGGGGCTTATGGTAACGTCGGAGCAGCAGCGTTTTTGTTGGTTAACTCCTTTGCAAGTGCCAGTACTTTCTTTTTAGTGATTTCCGTATCCTGTGTGGTTGTATTTGGTTTGCTCGCGATGTTTTTAGAAGAGCCTAAAGGCCAAATTGCAGAAATACTTGAAGACGGAACCGTTGAGTTAATTGACGTATCATAACTACACAAAAACTGGGGTGTTATGCGCCCCAGCAAGTGATAGAATCCGCTTTTTTCAAAGATAGATAGGTTTACACATGACAGTTATTCGTTGGGTACTTGGTCGAATTATTCTTTTGGTTGATTTTTTATATCGTCCTAAAGGTATTAAGCGCGATGTGCAGGAGCAAGCCGCATTGGATGCAGAAACAGCGAAGTTGTCACTTTATCAATATGCTGCCTGTCCGTTTTGTGTAAAAGTGCGTTGGTCTATGAAGCGTCAATCATTAAACATTGAAACGCGTGATGCGAAGCGTAATGCGCAGTTTGCAGATGAGCTTGTTGCAGGCGGCGGTGCTTTAAAAGTACCTTGTTTACGCATTGAAGAAGATAATGGCTCGGTTACTTGGATGTATGAGTCTTCCGATATCCTTACTTATCTTGATCAGCGTTTTGATTTGGTTGCAGAGCCCTCTTAAGGGCTCTTTTGGTTTTTGTTAGATACCAGAAGCGATAAGTGCAGGGTAATTTGCAAAGGGAAAGTCGCCTTCCTTTCGTTCTTTCTTTAGTATTGTTTTAAGATTTATCAGCGTGTATAGCGGCGTATCAAGAGCAACCATGTTCACAATCCAAGCGGGCAAGATGCCACCTGGATCTGCGTGTGCTTCATAAATTACGGTTGTTTGTGTTGCTGAGATAGGAACAAACTTAAAGTAAGCTTTAACATAAGGCATGCGAACAAAACCCGACGCTTTTCCCATATAGTCAGGTAGAGCATGGATGTTATTGGTGAGCTCAAGGCTTGTAGCATCTTGTTCCCATGCTGTTTTTACCACAGAGTCCCGGTCGGATGCTGGCCAAGGTGCATTGTAGGTTGTGTAGAGAATAAACTCGGTGTCAGAAACTTTCTCTAATGGCCTTGTCTCAGTGACGGTGTGCATCCAGCCGGTCATGTTCTCGACATCTAAAAACACGTTGTAAAGGTTTTCTAATGAGGCTTCAACGGTGACAACACCCTTAAAGGCTTTTAGATCATAACCATCAACGGCCTGTGTATATACTTGAACACCGTCCTTAACCTTAATAAGATTCCATTCTGGCGCTGAGTTTTCTTGCGCAAAACTTGTGGTATTTACTCCCCAAAGAGGCAGTAATAGAAGTGTTAAGAGGCGTAGTGTTTTCATTCATAACTCCAGAAAGCTGACTTGTTGTTAAGAATTCATACAATAGAGGTAATGCTTAGGGATGCATTGGCCGAAATGGCATTGAGAAATGTCAAATTAATAGGTTTGTCAGGTAAGGGGTTGTTCGGTTGGTTTGGGCTATTGGCAGTGGGCTAATAGTTGATGAAAAGCCGGTGATGTATTAGACGTACCTTTTACACGCTTTTCAGCCTATAATCGCAGCGAACATTTATCACATTCATGTACTAAAAGAGTTACTTACCGATATCCATGGCTAAAAAAGACACAGCAACAAAATCTGGCAGTTCAACGATTGCTCGCAACAAGAAAGCCAAACACGACTACTTCTTCGAAGAAACCTTCGAGGCGGGCTTGGTGTTGGAAGGCTGGGAAGTGAAGAGTTTACGAGAAGGTAAAGCAAATCTTGTTGATAGCCATGTGATGATGAAAAATGGTGAAGCTTGGTTGTTGAACACCACAATTACCCCATTGTTGAGCGCATCTACACATATTCACCCCACAGCGACTCGCCAACGAAAGCTGCTACTTCATCGGAAAGAGCTCAGTAAAATACACGGTGCTATAGCCAAGAAAGGCCTTACTTGTGTTGCTACGGCTCTTTATTGGAAGGGGCAGGTTGTTAAGTGTGAAGTGGCGCTTGCCCGAGGTAAGAAGCAGCATGACAAGCGCGCGACAGAAAAAGAGCGTGATTGGAGCCGTGAAAAACAGCGTGTTGTAAGGCTAGATAATCGTTAAGCGGAACGCCTGGTTCTGCCTTTTGATCTTTGTGACCTGAATTGCAGCCTAACTGAATTTGCGATTTTGCCGCTATAAATCGGTATAGTGGTAATGTCTTCGTAATGTTGTCAGGTTACAGGGGGTTCCAATGGCTTGGGTCTATCTTCTTGCCGCAGGGTGTATGGAAATTGTTTGGGCGGTGGCCCTTAAGCAATCCCAGAATTTTAGTCAGCTTCTACCATCCGCCATCTTTGTTGTTACCGCCATTCTTAGTTTTCTTCTGTTGTCTCTTGCACTAAAGCAGCTTCCCCTTGGTACTGCCTACGCTGTGTGGACTGGTGTCGGCGCTTGCGGAGTCGCTATAGTAGGCATGATTTTCTTTGGTGACAGTGTTTCACCGGTTCGTATCGCTTTTTTATTAATGATTGGCACCGGCATTATGGGCCTGAAATTTACCGTATAAGGAGGTTTTATGAATGCATCTGAACCCTTATCTTATAAAGATTGGTGCATTCCGTGGGCAAATAATCAGATCACCCTGGAGGAGGGCGTTGATCGCATGCTCGCTCTGGGAGCGCCCCAAGATGATATTCCGTTCTTGGTTAAGCTGGTGGAGAACCCGAGGTTTAGCATCCCAGGAATTACGTTATTTCATGGTGCCGTAGAGTTAAAGCAACATGATTGTATTCACCTTGTGCTGGGGCGGGGCATGTTGCCAAAGGATGAAGCTTTTGTGATTGGTTTTACTATGGGAAGTACTAACCAAGTATCGACAGCAGAGGAGTCTCTGTTTTGTAAAATCTCAAAACACCTCTACCCGCGTATCTACAAATTTGATGACGAAGATATCGGTATTTTTAAAGATGCAGTGCGCTTAGGTTCAATATCTCGATGTGTATCTCTTGATAGTTTTAATTTTGAGCCTTGGTTGCATTGTACTCTGCAAGAACTACGTGAACGTCTTGGTATAGAGTCAGAGCTGATTGAGGCATACTACCAGGTAGAGAAACGGCGTTATCCGCATTCGCAAGCAAGCCAGCGGCTAATGGATAGTTAGTGGTAATTTTAATAAGAGCAGTAAAAGCGTAAGGTTAATTTATGGCGTTCCAACATTTATCGATTAGTGATTTAAAAAGCATGTTAGAAACTCAAACAGTATCAATTGTTGATATTCGAGATCAGCAGTCGTTTATGGCAGGGCATATTGAGAACGCAATACATTTGCACCAGGAAAATATGGATGAAGTATTGCTGACATTGGATATGGATCAGCCATTAGTGGTGTGCTGTTATCATGGTAATTCCAGCCAAGGAGCTGCTGATTTCTTGAACGATAAAGGGTTTGACGATACCTATAGCCTGGCTGGAGGTTATGTCGCCTGGGCCGCTGAATAATAATTCTTAGAAATGGATCTGGAAATGTGCCATTTCTCCCTAATATGTTATAGTGAACACACTATTTGGGGGCGACATGGCTTCGACGGCGGTTGCAAACCCTTTGGTGCATGTCGAGTGGGTAGCAACACTCGTACTCCAAGTGCTATAAATTATAATCGCAAATGACGATTCGTACGCTTTAGCAGCATAAACCCTGCTATCCATCGACCCGACTCTCTCGTGGGTTTGACTCGATGGTAACTTACACGAGACAGCAGTAGTGGGTGTCTGAGACTCTACTGTTAAATAATTTTGGACTGGCTTGCGGCATCCTGCCTCGTTGGATCGTTGTGAGTAAGATTAAAGACGAGATCTAAACATGTAGACCCTTAGGCAGAGTGCTGGCGGACGCGGGTTCGATTCCCGCCGCTTCCACCAAATTGGTGAACACTGGGGACTGCTCTATGTCGTTTATACCGTAAAATGCCCGCATCGGGCACCTTATAGTATAAACGATGTAGGTAGTTGGACTGAACAACAGTGACATTAGCTGTTTATAAGAAGCGGGCATTTTATAGTATATGAAATGCCCGCTTTTTTATGCCTGAAATTCCTATGCCGCCACCTTCTTTCTATTAGCAAACCGTTCTTTTGCTTGCCCAACGGCCATATAGATATCCTTGTACTCCATTCCGTCAAGTGCGCCGTCTGGTAGCTCCTTTACAATATTCTCAATTGTCCACTTGTTCCTTCGCGAACGGCACATTGTGAAGGCCCTATCCAGCATCACCGATAAATCAGCATCTCGTTTTTCTTTCTCCAGTGCCCCTCTATGACGATGAGCATCAGATAAAGCAGTACACTCCAATCGGTATCGTGATGCCAAATAGCCTTTGGTGACGCCAAATCGCTCAGCTAGATCATCTCGGCTCACCGTCTCCTCTTGTCCACAAATCATAGCCTCCATTGCTTGCTTAATTTCAACTTCCTTCATCAAATCGCGAAACCTCGACCTTGTATTAAAATTAAGCGAAAGATTTTTTGCCAGGGCGACTGCACTAACAAAATGCGCATCTTTTGAAAACAATTGATGAGGGCCCATAAAGCCTAGCGCTCGTTGCAACATAAATAGGGACTCAATTTTTGGTTTTCGTCTTCCCTTGAGCCAATTTCGAACAACATCATCTCCACAGCCCATAATTCGACCCAAATATTCACTATTTGCCTCAGGATAGGCCTCCTGAAGTGCCCTAAGGTTCGACGAAAAGCGTTCAAAATCTGGTCTGAACTCGTCGTAGGTACTGATATAAAAGAGGTGAAAGAGCACCCTCTGCCTACTTAACTCCTCCTCATCAACCCCAGCAGAATACCCTCCGCCCAGAAAGCCACTACAGTAATGACAAAAACCAGGCTCGGATGTTGTCGATATATACGGCTGATAATTAAAGCAATGTTGGCATTTTTCACGCAGAGAACAGGAGTGCAGCATACATATCTTTATAGTACCGACACTCCAATACAGATCGTCAAAAATCCCGTTATCTCGATACTGGTTGCCAACCTCGTGCCGTTCATCATAACAGCGGGCACACCATTGCTTTCTCTCGGCAATAAATCCATGAGCATTCCTATCCAGTAATCCGTGCATAAAGCGATAAGAAAAATACTTTTTATCAGATTGGCCAAGTAGCTTGTTTAGCTTCCTTTCGATTTCAACGGTCTTAGCGGTATATGAATTCATATGTGATGCCACTTCAAAATGAAAAAACGAGCGATTAATCTTTGCACCGTCTTTAATAAAGTGGTTGTAAAATTGAGTTGGCGGTATTCGGTATTTCCAACAAATTCTGGCCATCCTCGATACATTTGACTCCGCCCCTTTCAGCCTCCTTTGTTTTAGGTAAAATACTGGGGCAGAGAAGCCAAATTCGTTTGCTATTTTATTATGCATGTTACGTCACCAAATCTCTTTCAGGTTTTCTTGTGCCAGGGCGCTGTTTTTTTGCGGATTTTTTCTCTTCCGGTTCTTTGGCACGCTTTTTCTTACCGGTACCAACCCCAAGCAGCTTTCCTATTGCATCTAACCCTTTATCTGTAAAGAAATCTTCTCCATACTCAATTTCTTCCGCCATCTCTAGCAACGCATTTGTGTTAGGTACTCTACTAAGCAATCGTTTCACAGTAAGCGAATCGTCTTCAGGCAACTCATCAATTGATTTTTCGATGATTTGTTTCAATACACCGATACACCCACAGCAATAGATGTACATTGTTTGAATAAATCTCGATTCAAACAATTTTTTGTCCATTCTATAAGGGACATGTGAAAGAAGGCCTGAGTATGCGCGAGCAAAATCCTTTTTGTCTTCACCCTCCCAAAGGTAACGACGAAAGTGGACTTCCTCTGTTCTGCGCTTTAACTGGGCATTCCAGTTCATCATCGCAAGGTTCTCATAGGTGCCAATAAGTATCATTTGGCATTTAACGGTATTGGCAATGTTTTTCAGGATGTCGAGGTTCTTATCTGAGCTTTGCCCGGAATACTTAAATAAATGCTGGATTTCGTCCAGAACAAGAACGCTTAAATGAGAATCTTGCATTCGCTGCTCCAGGTCTTTCCTGACCTCACCTTCAGATCGATAGCTATTTGAATATTTTCCGCCTAATGCATATTCATCCGACATTTCAACTTTACGATGAAGTTTGTGATCTGGAGACTTCATGGCCGACAAAATTCTTAAAAACAGATCTTTCCAATTAAATGAATTGCCTCCTAGCATTGGTACCTCGACATAAACAGCGGGGAGGCCCGTCTTTATTCCTTTCTTTTCGGCCTCTTCAAAACAATAGGTTGTTATGTTTTTAGCAAGTGCTGTTTTTCCCGCTCCGGTAGGCCCAATAACGTTTAGAATGGGGTAGAGGGATGGTTTGAAGAGGCATTGTCGTGTACGACTTCTGCATTCAATCAATATTGTATGCTCTAATAAAAACGTTTCGCTAAAATATTCCTGTCGCTCTTTCGAAGAGCTAGTTTTCAAATGTTCTGGAAATTTAGTCTTAGGGTGCCAATTGCTCATTATTTATATGTGGACGTAGGAACGTCCTCCTCCCAAAGGTCAAAATCATCTTCTAAGCCGTCGTCTTCACATTTATTCACAATTTCATCAAAATCATGTTGTGGCTCTACATTAGGTAAAGGCCTATCATTTTTAAGCGCCTCTTCATCTTCTACGACCTGAGCAATGACCTTATAACCGGAGCTTCGGGCTTCATTGTTAGCCTTGGCTTCTTGCTGCATATCCTCCGATTTTGCCAAACGGTTTTCATCTACTGAACGATTAACTTTTTTACTAAGCCTGCATTTCAACCAACGCGACCCAAAGTACACATAGACAAAATAAACATCCATAGGGTCCCATTTGACGTCATGCTTCTCACCTTGGGGTTCCGCCTTGGTAAATTCATAATGCCAATATTCATGATTGTTTACGCGAATAGGCTTGCCCCTTTTCACCGTCGCGGTTCTTCTGGGTATAAAAGGCATTGATGAAAAAATAAAATCAGCATCATAATCCATATCCAGGAACTTTCTCCGGCCAAAAGCTCGCTGAGAATATTCAGCTAGACCGTTCGGTGTCATTACACCTTTCTTAGCAGAAGCAGAGTTGAATACGGTGAAATATGAATGAAGTGACCCAGCCAAATCTGAAAATGTCCATGTTGCAGAAAACTTCGGGTCATGACTCTTTCCGATTTCTCTCACATTTTTCATTAACTTTGTGTTGCCCTCCAGGTTGTGTATGAGATTGGTGTTGGTGGTGCCAAACATTCGCTCAACAACACCGCCACTCCTGGCTTGACCTTCCCTAGACTTTATTGCAACGCGATACTGTGCGCAGAATACTTCAAAGTCCCTGCCCTGAAACTCCTTACCTCCATCAACAACGACACACTCGGGACGAAAGCCATGCTCTTCGACCATGCGACGCATCACCATCATAAGACTGATATAGTTTGGGGAGCGGTAACTTAAATAGAAAGCAAGGATTTTCCCTGAGTACTCATCAACACACAATGTTAACCATGGTTTCTCGGAAGGGTTTCCGTATTCATCAACGGTACGAATGTCTAACTGTGTATGATCAATATGACAATATTGTAAGTACCTGGTTGCACCAAAGTTAGCGACACCACCATCGTTTAGAAATTGATAAGCTGTTTTTTGGTAGGCTGCTTTTGCCCCTTTTTGTTGGTAGGCTACCCACTCAGAAGACAATTTTTTCAGTTTACGATAAATCGTTACCGCAGTAGGAGACTCTAATAACTTTGCTTTGCAACGATTAGCCACTCGTAAATAGACTTGATGTGGAATCATCGCTTTTTTTGATAAATAGTCTTCCTCTATTGTTTGGTCAATTATTTTTAAAACACCATCATCTAGGCGCTCCGTCCGATTACCTCTTAAGCTAGTTTTGTCCAACAGCATGTTTAATTTTTGTTGTCGATTTTCAGCGCTGGCCGCTCTTACCCTCCACCGCCTTACTGTTGTAGGGTTAACCCCAAGCGAAGTCGACACCTCAGCAACCGACATTTCACCTGCTTCTATTTGATCGAGTAGATTTAAGCGAACAACCGCTTTATCAATAGCCGCTGAGTTAGCTCTTTCAAGGATTGACGATATCGCCTCATGGTCATCGTTATTATTGCTGACTATTTTTTTCGATCTAGTTGCCTTATAAGCATTCCATGAATCAGTATCATAGAAGACCCAGGAATTTGCATGATCACTAAGTTTCATATGTTGCAGCGGGAACACGACCTGATTCTTAATGATGGCGTAGTACAATGAATCAATACATGGAACATCATTAACAAGTTTATCCAATCGAATGGCTTTTGCTTTTTTCAACAGGCCTCGGACTTTTTTGATCTCACTCTCAGATGAGAGGGTAGTTTCGGTTGCGAAATACCCATTCAAAAACTCCAAATTCTCAACGAATATAGGGTTCAGGTCGTTTTCCGTACACAGTCGATACGACAGCCCTGTATCCTTTAACGCACGCTCCATTGCAGGTGACACAAAACGATCACTTTTAGAATCGAAGGCAATATGATCCGGTCGAACCTTTGCGATTTCCTCAAACTTGCTAAAGGGTTTCCATTCTTCATATCCAACAAAATCTTTAGCAACAACGAAATAATCTAACGTTGGTTTGTTTCTTATTGTTCGTGTTCCGCTCACATAGGATAGAGACATACCTGGAGGTTGATCCCAGTACCCGATAACATCTTCGTCAAATTCTTTTACTAAAACGCTAGCAAATTCCAAGGTTACACTTTCAGCCTGTATAACAAACCCCATTTTCTTACTAGGGAAACGCACAGACTTATTCGACTTTCTACCTGAACTCCTTACCCTTCGAACTGGCCCTGACTCTATAATTAATTTGATTTTATCAATGCCCTTGTCATTCACGCCAAAAGCTCGTGCAAAACTGACTATTTTATCCGACATAAAACCTCGCTTAATTCCTGTTAAGTACTGCTGGCTTGTATTGAAATACCCAAAATGAACGGATATCGTTCATTTTGGGTGCGCGATT
>MAAL01000121.1 GCA_002163245.1 Gammaproteobacteria bacterium 42_54_T18
TTCAGCTGAACCTTTTTGATCGAAGAAATTTGTACGATTTGTTCTCGCCACCAATTGATGACGAGCCAGATAAAAACAAACAGCTGTCGATGTTATGAAACTGTGGGACAGCAGTGATGTAAGGTATAGCGCACCTGAAGGATATTTCACCCTCTCCAGCCCCTACATTGAGAAATTGTAGAGGCGGTTACTGCAATGTTTATCCCGTGTTTTTCCTGAAAAGCACTAAACAGACTAAAAATAAAGCCCAAAAACAGTGAAAAGCGTTACAATATCGCCCCCTAACCTAACAGATAACCATATGACTACCCTTCCCCCCAAACAACTAAACAATACGCAAAAGAAAATCATCGATGCCGCTATTGTTTGCGTTAAACGGTGGGGGGTAACAAAAGTCAATCTAAACGATATTGCTAAAGAGGCTGGAGTAACACGACCGACCGTATATAGTTATTTTAGAAATCGTGATGAAATCATCCAACAAGCACTACTGCAATCTGCGTACCTTTTTGGCGCTAAAGCGATAAAACATCTGCAAAAGTTTGAGACTGCAAGAGAACGAACCGTCGAAGCTATTATTTACTCGTTAAAAAAACTGCCCAAAGAACCAAGCCTAGCCTTACTAAAAAATACCGACATGACCGACATCATTAATAACAAAGGGCTGAGCACCCCCGAAGGCCAACAGATTCTTCGTAGCCTTTTCCAAATAATACTGATTGGAAAAGCCTTTACCGATGATGAACTTGACGAAATAGCTGAAGTAACGGCTCGATTCATGCTCTCACTACTAACAATTAAAAGCGGGAAAAAACGTAACGACAAAGAGTTAAGGGGTTTTATCGAACGTAGATTGCTACCTTCTCTTGGGTTATAGTGTTACACATTAATACCAATATTTTCCGAAAAGAAGTCTACAAGTAATCTAACTTTGGGAGATAACTGTCTATTGTTCGGGTACAAAGCCCACACCCCCTCATCAGGCTCACGAAACTCCTCAAGAACTGCCAGCAACCGCCCATCATCAATGTATGTTCCCACATAGTGATTCGGGAGCTGCACGATACCTATCCCTTTAAGCGCCGCATCCAGCAAACTGTATCCGTTATTACAATGTAACGTGCCAGACACCCGTATATGTTTGTTCTTACCAGATTCCTGGAACCCCCAAAAATCAGCAGAGCCCATCAAACAGTTGTGTTTTTGCAACTCTGATAATGTCGCCGGCACCCCATGCTGCTTTACATATTCAGGTGATACACACACAAACATCGACCTGTTTGACAGGCGCTTTGCCATCATAGAAGAATCATCTAGCTTTCCATGGCGTATAGCAAGATCATAGCCACCATCAACCAAATCAACCATCGCATTAGTAAGATGAAAGTCAACTTCCACATGCTCATGCCTAAGCATAAAATCATTAACCAACGGCCCTAGAACCTCCTCTCCGTACGTCACAGGGGCCGTTAACCTGATCTTTCCACGGGGAATATTGTCTAAACTAACAATCGACTGCTCCGCTTCCTCCAAGCTTTTAAGAATACCCTGACAATCTTGAAAATAAACGCAGCCCTCCTGAGTTAACGATAATTTTCGCGTCGTTCGGTACAATAATTTAACGCCAAGTCGCTTTTCAAGAGCACTGATCTGTCGACTAACTTGGGCAGTCGATATCCCCAAACATTTTGCCCCTGCGGTAAAGCTTTTACTTTCTGCAACAGCAACAAATTCACTCACACCTTCCCACAAATACATTGTTACCCCTCAGCAATAGAGTTTTACCGACCTAAATACTATTGGAGTCTACAGGACAAACAAAATAAAATACCGATTAATACGTTATTGTCATATCTAAGTACAAATCTAAGTACAAATCTAAGTACAAATACCCACACGAGAGAATACTATGTCAGCACCAAGCATCAAGTCTAAAGCAGCCATTGCATGGGGCCCCGGCCAACCCCTTTCTATTGAAGAAGTTGATGTAATGCCACCAAAAGCAGGTGAAGTCCTTGTTCGCATTGTAGCCACAGGCGTATGCCATACTGATGCATTCACCTTATCTGGAGATGACCCCGAGGGAATCTTCCCCGTCATACTTGGCCACGAAGGTGGAGGGATTGTTGAACAACTTGGGGAAGGCGTCACTAGTGTTGCTGTGGGGGATCATGTTATTCCGTTATACACTCCTGAATGTGGAGAATGCTCTTTCTGTACATCAGGAAAAACCAATCTCTGTCAAAAAATACGCGAAACGCAAGGAAAAGGCCTAATGCCTGACGGCACCACGCGATTTTACAAAGATGGCAAACCTATTTATCACTATATGGGATGTTCAACATTTTCTGAATATACCGTGCTACCGGAAATATCACTCGCCAAAGTTAATCCAGAAGCCCCTTTAGAAAAAGTGTGCTTACTCGGCTGCGGCGTAACCACAGGCATGGGCGCAGTAATGAATACCGCGAATGTCGAAGAAGGGGCAACAGTAGCAATTTTTGGTATTGGCGGTATTGGACTAGCCGCGATCATTGGTGCAACAATGGCAAAAGCCAGCCGTATTATTGCTATCGATATCAATGAAAGTAAATTTGATTTAGCCCGTAAATTGGGAGCAACTGATTGTATTAACCCAAAACTCTACGACAAACCCATTCAAGACGTTATTGTTGAATTAACCGATGGCGGCGTTGATTACTCATTTGAGTGTATCGGTAACGTCAACACCATGCGTTCAGCCCTGGAATGCTGCCATAAAGGCTGGGGGGAATCTGTCATTATTGGCGTTGCCGGTGCCGGTCAAGAAATATCAACACGCCCTTTCCAGCTGGTCACAGGGCGCGTATGGAAGGGAACCGCATTTGGTGGCGTTAAAGGCCGCACCGAACTTCCAGATTATGTGAATCGTTATATGGCAGGAGAGTTCGAACTGGATGACTTTATTACGCATACCTTGCCGCTTAGCGAAATAAATGAAGCATTTACATTAATGCATGAAGGGAAAAGCATTCGTACGGTGATAAATTTTGAGTGATGTAACAATTATTAAAGAGCTGAGTGCTAACAGAAGTTTTGAGGGATGGAACAAACAATTTATCCACTCTTCATCTTCGCTAAATTGCGATATGCGTTTTGGTATTTATCTGCCACCACAGGCGTCTGACACCAGCAGCGTGCCAGTTTTGTATTGGCTTTCTGGCCTAACCTGTACAGATGAGAACTTTATGCAAAAAGCAGGGGTTCAACGAATAGCTGCAGAGCTTGGTGTCGCCATTGTTGCACCAGATACCAGCCCTAGAGGGGATGGTGTGCCCGATGACCCCGACAATGCCTATGATTTTGGTTTGGGGGCGGGCTTTTACCTCAATGCAACAGAAGCCCCCTGGGACACTCACTATCACATGTATGATTATATCGTTGATGAACTGCCCGCATTGATTGAGGAGCACTTTCCCGTCAATAACTTACGCTCTATCAGCGGTCACTCTATGGGTGGTCACGGTGCTCTGATGATTGGGCTGAGGAACCCTAACCTGTACGCCTCAATTTCAGCGTTTAGCCCCATCTGCAACCCATCAAACTGTGATTGGGGCAAGAAGGCGTTCACGGGATATTTAGGAAATGAACGAAGTAAATGGGAAGATTATGACGCAAGTATTCTTATGCAGAAAACGCAATCACGGACTCCCATACTCGTTGACCAGGGGCTCGACGATAACTTCCTGAGCCAACAATTAAAACCGGATACGCTAAAAATATCCGCAAAAAACAACAACTATCCATTAACCCTACAGCAACATGAGGGTTACGATCACAGTTACTTTTTTATCGCGAGTTTTATAGAGCAGCATTTACGGTTTCATTGTACACATCTGCACCCGTAACATTGTGACCTCCCACGAATGAAACCAGCATATTAAAATTTGTCGGTTTCATTCTTTTTATTTTACCCTATTATTTGTTTCCTCTTCCCTCCCCCTTTTCCTAACCTTTCTTTTTGCCCTCCATGCCTTCACACCACACACTTTACATATTAACATTTTATGTAAATATGAATATTTTTATTTTTCCAACAAAATCAGATTATATGCATATTTATCAATACGTTATGAAACATACAAAAACATAACAAAAAATGAAAAACAAAACACCATTGACATGAAACCCTAATTATTTTAATTATTAGTTAAACCATTCTTACTATCAGTCCCGTGACCACAAGGGCATTACAATGAGCACAACAACAAAAATCATTCAAACAACTGATATCCCAAAAATAAAAGGCGGCCTTCCTTTCCTGGGGCACATGATACCCTTTGCCAAAAACCCGTTTATTTTCATGAAAAAAGTATCTGACCAAGCAGGAGAAGTTGCGCAGTTTAAAATATTCAACCAACGCATGATTTTACTCACAGGGAATGATGCCAGCAAATTATTTTATCGCTCTAGTGATGAACAGCTAGACCAGTCTGCCGCCTACAAACTTATGACCCCTATATTTGGGAAAGGCATTGTTTTTGATGCACCTATCCAAAAGAAAAATGAACAATTAAAAATGCTAATGCCAGCGTTGCGAATGAATGCAATGCGTCAACACTCCGGAAAAATAATTACTGAAGTCGAAGATATGATTAGTGACTGGGGGGATTCCGGTGAGATAAATTTAGTTGAGGCCATGAAACAGTTAACCATCAACACAGCGACTCATTGTTTATTGGGTAAAGAATTTCGCTACGAATTAACCAATGAATTTTCCGACATTTATCGCGACTTAGAAAAAGGGGTAAATGCGATTGCTTATAGCTTCCCTAATTTACCCATCCCGTCATTTAGGAAGCGCGACAAGGCGAGAGTACGACTGCACGAGTTAGTGCACAAGATTATTGAAAAGCGCGAAGCGTCCAACGACAAACATACCGATATGTTTCAAATGCTTATCGATACCCGCTATAAAGATGGAACTCAACTTTCAAGTAACGATATTGCTGGCATGTTGGTCGCAGCTATATTTGCAGGGCACCATACCAGCTCTGGCACATCCGCCTGGGTGTTACTTGAATTGCTAAAAAACCCGTTTCATATGAAAGAAGTAACTCAAGAGTTAGATTCACTGCTGGGATCTGATGGAAACGTGACGTTTCAAAATTTGCGAGAAACACCAAAACTAGAAAACACGTTAAAAGAAGTATTACGCTTACACCCTCCTCTTATTGTTCTGATGAGACAGGTTGCGGAAGATCTACTGTTTAAAAATCATCAAATTAAGAAAGGCGATATGGTCTGGGCTAGTCCGCCTGTCACTCACAGAATGGCGCATTTATTCAGAAATCCCGAAGTGTTTGACCCCGATAGATACACACCAGGCAGAGAAGAAGACAAGAATTTAATGGCTTACCAACCCTTTGGCGGCGGCAAACACAAATGCTCGGGCAATGCATTTGCAATGTTTCAAATAAAATCGATTTACTCAATTTTACTTCGAAAATACACCTTCGAATTTGTCGACACTCCCGACACCTATGTAGATGACTATGGGGAGATGATCGTTCAACCTAAATCCCCCTGTAGAATTCGCTACAAACGTCGAACGGCCGATACCTTCATTAGCAAATATGGAACGGCGGGTGATCAGCAAGAAGCCTCATCGCAATGTCCAGCTGCACCCTCAACAAAAGCCCAACCAGCAACCACAACAACAGAAGCAACAACGAATCCCACTTTTTATATATCCATAGACAAACAACTATGCCAAGGGCATGCAATGTGCGCAGGAGAATCACCAGAACTATTTAACGTATCAAACAACGTCGCAACAGCAACAGTCGCTTCGCCTTCCGTCAGTATGTTAGAAAAAGCACAATGTGCCGCAAATCACTGCCCCAATGCTGCGATAAAAATCACTACAGACCACTCATCAAAATAACATAAAATTTAATGTATTCACTAAGGGATATGCCACATGACCACAAGCCTGAATATAAAACCGAATTCAAAAACCGCCCCTAGTATTTCAAACCCAGAAAACAAAGGCTTTGAACGAGAAGAAATTGAAGAAATGGTTGTTCGCTGGTTAGCCGCTAACAAAGACGCAGAGAAAGAAGAAAACTGGACTAAACACCTTGGGCCACTGTATACGGAAGATGCCGTTTACGCCTGGAATATCGGCCCTAATGAAGAGTTTATGGCTAACGGTAGGAAAGAAATCTGTAATATCGCGCTAGGTTATCAAATGAAAGGTTTCGAAGAATGGGAATACCCCTACCACGACATCATTATTGACGAAGTTCGCGGGACGGTTATCGGGTTTTGGAAACAACGCACACCCTGGAGGCGAGAAGATGGCTCCTATTATGAAATATCTGGCATTGGTGGCTCTTGGTTCGAATACGCGGGCAATTATCAATGGAAATGGCAACGTGACTTTTTTGATCTAGGCAATGCTAAAGCGACCTTTTTTGAACTTGCAGGTGCTGGATTACTATCCCCTGTCGTGAAGGAGAAAATACATTTACAAGCAAAAGGTGTGTTGCTGCCTGGACACAGGAGGCTACGCCCGGAAATAGGTAAGATGGAAAAATTTAAGAACTTTATGGCCATGATAAAAATTGCCACCACAGGAAAATAACATGGCTGAATCAGCTCACGCAGAGAACCAAGAAATTCAAAGGTCCACACACAGCAACCGCTGGCTTTCTGCAAATCCAGACAAAGCGTGGGCGGAGCGTTTTTTCCTCATTTACAGCCCAATATGGATGATATCCATGGCGGCAATGATGTTAACCGGTTGGGATAAATCCTGGGGAGATACCGCACTACTTCTTCATGGAGCCTCAATAGCCCTGCCGTTGTTCATAATCCCGTTGTTTACAGCGCCGCTAGCGGGAGTGTTAAACAGTTACTGGTTCAAAGCAAATCTCTATATATTTATCTTTGGATTTTTCGGAAACTACGTAGGTTCCGAATACTTCTTTGATGTTTTGGGTATGGTTTATAACTACCCGAATGCCTCCACATCGCTAGATGCCACACTGGTAGGAAACTCCAACCAACCCGTCCCTGTTATTATGTATTTCTATACCCACGCATACTTTATGACATATCACACAACAGCCATTATTCTGTTACGGCGTATTATGAACTCTGGCATTCCCATGATTGGGTTGCTCTTTATGCCGTTAACCTTTGCTACCGGTTATTGCTGGGCATGGGTAGAAACAAAAGCAATGGCTAACCCATTAATGACCACCAGCTTTTATTATAAAAATATGGAGGCAATGTTAGCATATGGCTCCATTATTTATGCTACCTACTTTATTGGCAGCTTTCCTATATTTTATTTCATTGATGAGAAGCCTACCGCTCGCTGGGACAACGTAAAAGTAATCGCCGCAGGCTTAAGCGCTAGCATGATCGTATTTTATCTACTGGAAATATGTGCCAATCTTATTGGCTCCATTTAATAACATGAACACGCAGTATACATCGAGATATTTATCGAACAACCCTCGATGCATACTACAAATCAGTCACTAAATACTAACCCCCTTTGTCTTCAAATCATTAACCGTTAGCGCAATTCCTTCAGCCAAACTTACCGCCGGTTTCCAACCAAAATCCTTATACGCTTTTTCAATACTATAATAGTGATGAGTAACCATATACTTCATTGCAAATCGTGTCATTCCACCTTCGTTAAAACTTCCACCTTTTAAGGTATCCCATCCTTCAACGATCGCTGCAACTGAATACGCCAGCCAGTAAGGCACTTTCCCTGTGATCCGTGGATGCCCCATAGCAACTAACAAATCTTCAATAAAATCAAAGAAAGCCATTGGCTCACCATTGGTAATAAAATAAGCCTCCCCCTCTACTGCCGACCCCAAAATCAATGCGTCTTCTGCCGCAACAACGGCATCAATCAAATTTGAAACATACGTGAAATCTGACAACTTATCACGATTACCAACAGCCCTCGTTAGCTTTCCAGCTTTAGCTTTTTCAATGATAGCAGGTACAAAACGATTATCCTCCGGCCCGAACACCACGTGAGGACGAATTGCACAACACGCTGTGTTCGCAGTACCACTAAATTCCAGAACATCTTTTTCTGCGGCAATTTTTGAATCAGAATAAGACGCTTGAGATATTCTTGAGTAAGGTAAGGTCTCGTCACCATTGGCAATATCCCTACCCTCATACACAGCAGAAGCTGAACTAATATACACCAACTTCGGAATCTTATGAACTTTGCATGCGTCAATAATATTTAACGTTCCTTGATGATTCACAGACCAAACAACATCAGACAAACTCGATTTTGTATGCACAATAGAGGCGTTATGAACGATAGTATCCATACCGCCACAGACATCAATAACCTGCTGTCTTTCGCGAATATCCAAATTGATAAACGTCACATCATCACGAAAGGATTTTCCACCAAAATCCAACACAGTAACGTCAAAGCCTGCTTCACAAAATCCATCAACTAAATTCTTTCCAATAAAACCACAACCACCGGTAACTAATAGACGTTTTTTACTCATGACTTCTCCTCCTTATTTACTGCATTTGTATCAAAAAACTGATCGAAAAATGGAAATATTGATGCGTAATTTTTATTCAGTTGAGTACCATGATGAATATCATGTCGAACAGCCCAATAATTCGCTAACTTAAAAACAGGATGATTAAGCCTGATATTGGCATGTACCAGAATATTTACGCTGGTATATATAAAAAATGCAACAAGAAAAGAAGTCTCTGATACTGGCCCTAACATAGTCAATGACAGCATCAACAAACCAATACCTATAATCCCCTCTACAGGATGCACATAAACACTTTCAAACGCCGTAGGATAACGAATATAGTGATGTACGCCATGCACTTGTTTCATTACCTTTGGGTGATGCATCGCTCTATGGGAAAAGTAATACATAAAGTCATACACCAACAAAACAGCAAGCATCTCGCCAAAAATAGTCATACCCGAGGTTTCGTTACTCGCAGCATAAACCAAAGAATCTCCGCCGAAATATAAAATACTAACTAGCATTATCACGGCAATTGCAGAATTCCCAACAACGTTAATGACCTTGGTTTTTAAGGTCACTTTATTGGGTTTTGGCTTACGTAACCGTGCCTCTGGCATTTTAACCACCGCAAGCCATTGCATTAGCGCCATTAGAACGCCTGCAAATATCAGAATTTGGATAATACCCGTTGATAAGTATGTACTCATGTCTAATCTCCCTCGGTATTCAACACTCAATCATTGATGAATTTACTTACTTTTTTATTTAGAGCCTCGATTCTCAAACCGCGACTGAATGGACAACTTAATAATATGGAATAAACTTGTGATTTTTAGCCCTATCCCCCGACCAAACAATAATCGCATTGAATTTTTACTGATCTCATAATCATGAGATGAAACAGGAAACAATTCAGGAGGTATTTCCAAGGGGAAACGATCTGTTAATATCGCTTTTGGCGTGGTATATGCGCGCAACCCATCACGTCCATTCATCACACCAAAGCCGGAATATTTAGTCCCGCCAAAAGGTAGGTCTTGATTGACGTAACACAAACCAAAATCATTAACACACACACCTCCCGCCTGGATTTCTCGCGCAATACGATCCCCTCGCTTCCGGTCATGAGTAATTACAGATGCTTGTAATCCAAGCTCGCTATCATTTGCGACAGCTACCGCCTCTACATCATTTTTCACTTTAAAAAGCAACATAACCGGGCCAAACACTTCGGAACTGACAATGTCCATATCTGCCGTTAAATCAGCCAAAATCGTTGGCGGAAAAAAGTTTCCAGCCAAACTTTTATTCCGCTTACCGCCCACAAGCACCGTCGCCCCCTTTTCTATCGCGTCATCAACCAGTTTCTCTACAATATCAATCTGTATCGGTGACGTTAGCGAACCTACATCTACGTTACCTCCACGCGTTGGTATTCCTTGCCGAAACTGGCTGGCAATTTCAACCAGGCGTGATGTGAAACGCTCATAAATACCATCCATCACAATAATACGCTCTGCCGCAACACAGTTTTGCCCCAGATTTATAAACGTACCACCCAAAGCAGAATGTACCGCTTTTTCAAGGTGAGCATCTTCACAGATAATCATCGGATCCTTACCACCCAATTCCATCACAACAGGTGTTAGGTGCTCCGCTGCTGCCCGCATAATACGACGCCCATTACCCACAGAACCAATAAATAGAATTTTGTCCACATAAGCACTGATTAAAGCTGCACCGGTATCACCAAAACCATTGATGATTTGTACGGTATCTTTTGAAAAACCCTCTTTCTCTAATGCTTGATCCGTAATAATCTGAAATTTCTCACTGGAGAACGCCACTTGCTCTGAAGCTTTAAGCAATACCGCATTACCCGCCATTAACGGCGCAGTTAATGAACTAATAATATTTTGCAGTGGGTAATTCCAGGGAATGATACAAGCAACCACTCCAAGCGGACAATATTCAATGCGAGCTTTCTTGTGCATCAGAATCCCAGAACCTACGCTTTCTGGTTTTAAGTGCTTTTCTGCATTTTTGGTTAGCCATTTAATTTTATTGCAAATGGGCATTACCTCTCCAAGCAACGCATTCTCATAAGTTTTCCCCGAGTCTTTAACGATCAACTCACATAACTCATCGGCATGTTCAAGCACGTAATCTAGGATATGGTTTAAGACGGCACGACGTTGTTTAAACGTACTTTTCGCCCATTTTTTTTGCGCTATGCGAGCCCGAGCAACAGCATCCTTTACTTTGTCAGGGCTTAAGACAGCAACCTCACCTAAGCTCTCTCCAGTAGCAGCAGCAAAACAAGGTATACTCTGAATCGTACCTGACGTCGAAGCATTCTCTTTCGGGGCCGCTGTTTTCTGTACCACACCTTCTAGCTGGCTATTCATTCATTTACGCCTTCTGTTTATTTAAAATAAAATCTACTGCCCTATACCCAATCATCATGCTAGGTGCATTAATCGCACTCACAGGCACTTCGGGAATAACAGAGGCATCAGCAATACGAAGTCCTGTGATACCTTTTAGCTTTAGCTCTTTATCTACCGGAGCATCTACTCCCTCTCCCATTTTGCACGTGCCGCAAAAATGAAAGGTTGTCATCGTTGCACTTTTTATAAACTTTCTTAATACATCGGGATTTTTGGTTTTTCCTCCACCTGAAATAGGTGAACTACCCCATGCGGTTAACGAAGAGTCTGCGGCCATATCCTGCGCAATTTCAATACCCTTTATCATTGTTTTCATATCATTATCAGATTGATAATATGCGGTATCTATCAACGCTTGGTTACGTACGTCATTGGACTGAAGACGTAAGCGTCCTCGAGACTCCGGCTTTCCTAAAATCACCACAATGCCGTACATGTTATCAATCATGTTATTCAATGCCGGAAGCTTAAATACAAGATCAATCAACCATCGAAAAACATTTCTTAATGGCTTTATCGGATACAAAGGTTTTGGTAACGCTAAGGCAGGTACCATTCTATGCATGGACTGGTGTAACGTAATTGGGGCTGCAAAAAATGCAAAACAGGTATCTGGCTGAGCTGATTGGTTTAAAGAAGATTTATCGCTTACACGGTCGAAAGCGTATAACTGAGGGTACTCAAAATCGAGTTTTTGTTTACCTTTGTAAAATAGACACACATTAGGATGATCATGTAGATTAGCACCAATATACGCTTGCTCCAGAATCACCGGTATTTCATACCGCTGTAGATCACTGCCAGGCCCAATCCCCGATAACATAAGCAATTTTGGCGTTTCTAACGCACCCGCACAAAGAATGATTTCTTTATTTACCCTAACTTTCTGCAACCTTCCTTGCCCGTCACCTTTACCTTTCTGTTCCAATTCAATAGCAACAGCTTGTCTATTTTTGAAGATCACTTTATGCGTTAAACAATGATTAACAATCGTTAGATTATCCAATGGCTTATCATGTAAATATGCCATATATGAACTAGAACGGCGGTCACCCTGATAATTCATTGCGTTATGACCAATATATCCCGCCAGGTCACCATCATTAAGCCCGTCCTTGTGCTTACGCCCGGTATTAACCCACGCACCAACGGCCGCTTGAGTAAACCTTGTTGCATCTCGATGCTTTGGCTTTAATTTCTCTTCGACCGCTTCAAATGCAGGAACAATATCATCCCATTGCCACCCTTTAGGCCACGCATCAAAATCAGCTTTATCCCCTCGTGTATAAACCATGCCATTAACGGAACCACTCCCACCCATGGTTGCGCCAGTCCCTTGGTAAACACTACGCCCAGACATGGCGTGTTGTTTTTCAGAAAAACGATCCAACATCACATTGTCGTTTGCAAAACAATATTTAAAACCATCGGCACTCATAGTATCTGGGTTTTCTTCCGCCGCTGGACCTGCTTCAATCAGCAATACCGTTGAGCTCGTTTCTTTAGCCAAGCGTCCAGCAACAACACATCCACTAGAACCTGCACCAACAACAATATAATCGTAAGAATCCAACATGATTATTACCTTTTAATTATCGTTACGTACTCAATCAATGTTTAACGCCGGTAACAACCAACGGGAAATAAAACCACGCATATCTTCATCACTTCGCTCCACAGGGCTTTGCATTGCTAATAATGAAAATAAGGTACGTATCGTAAATTCAGCCATTTCACTAAGGCGGTTTTCATCTATGTCTTCGCCTTGCATTAAGAAACGAAATACCGCTACTGAGATGTCAAACCCAGCCTCTGTCGTTAAGGTATGATCATTCACCATTTGTGTGAGTGTTGATTCGGTCACCAACATTAAACACGGGTCATCAGGTAGCTCATGCAAACCAAACATAACCGCTTCGACAATACGTTCTCTCGCTGTATCGAAAGTACTAAGGTGTGCAAATACCTTTTCTGCAAAACTATAAGCAGATTGTAATAGCGCAAAACGCACAACTTCATCTTTATTGCTGTAATAGCTATACACGGTTGATCGAGCAACATTGGCCTCTTTGGCAATAATATTGAGGTTCACCCGTTCAATACCCAGCCTTTTCACACAACTGATTGCAGCAGCAAGGATTGCGTCTTGAGTGGGGGACAATTCAGGCTTTGGACTCATCAACATAATTAAATCCTTGTTATTTATCGCTTTTTCTCGACCCTTCAGGTCAAAAACGAATTATCGAACCATCTGATACGGTATAGATACCTTGGCAGACGCTACACTTTTTAACTTTGTGTAGTGTCATAATACATGCTTTACCCAATAACGCTACATATTTTGCAAAAGTGTAGCGTTATTGGGTAAAGCATGGGAAAGGTATTGGATGGTTTGGAAAATAGCTGTCTTCAGCTCCCTGCAAGTTATTACACCTACAGTGTCTCTGCTACATATTTTACGGTCGAAAAAATTCCTTTCTGTCGACCGTTTTAATCAAAGGTATTCAATATTAAATCATTAACTCCACAAAAAAATTGCATCTATATTACGTGCTAGCCACATAATCAGCACAGTCACTCAATTCACCAATCCCAAATTCAAGTACATTATGTTTTGCTATGCGTTCTTTTAGCATATCTCCAATTGCCGTACCAGGCGTCCAAAATCCGCTTTGTTGCTTAAGCTGTTGGCGATGTTTAAGCACACAAATAGCTGTTTCACACATTAACGCCGCTGTGCCTCTGTGTGCATCCAAAGGGCTATAACAGTACGCGCGAAGCGTTTTACCACTCGGTGTTCGGCCAAAGAAAACAAAACTGTAAGGACCATTTTTTGTCATTTTCTCATCCGACGGACCACTACCTTCTTTAGGGCCTAATGACATCAACATTTTCCCAATCCCTTTCGTCGGATTTGCTGAAACAAAAAGATCCACAAAAAATGTTTCTAGCTGTGCCTTAATTTTGTTTATTAAACCCGTTCCCGCTAGCTTGGATTCCGAATAAATAAAATCTTTTCCATAAGGGTAATTATCTAACGCATGAGCTCGACGAACCACTCTTGCGTTAATTTGACCCACGGGAAATGGCATGATGTACTGAGAAAAGTCCTTATCATAAATAACAGACTCTAAATCAGGGCATGGTGGATTTCCTTCAATCTGGCCTTTGGGGTTTAAACTATAAGGATTGCTCACCATATCAGCCATAGCAGAATCACTGGCGATTGCTTCCATCACCCCTTTACCGCTTTCAAAACTTCCGCCAGCAACATCAATATACCCGTCAGCAAAGCACCCTTTTATCTCGTTACAATATTCTCCATACTTAGCAAAAGAAGCCTCTTGTAAGGTTTTCACCCCATATTCCGTAGGAATCGAATCCAAGCCGCAGACATTAACCACAAGCACTCCAGCATCAATAGCTTCTTGTGCCTTGGTATCATACATTTTCCGCAACCAATGAATCTCACCACTAAGATCACAATAGTCTGTACCATTTTTGATGCAGGCATTCACCATTTCGTTAGAATACTTTGCCGCAGGGCCAACAGATGAACATACGACTTTTGTAGATTTGGCGACACGTTCTGCTGCCTCTGCGTCAGCCCCTGCACAAATTAAGATATCAATATTAGGGTTATCCAACTCAGCATGCACTTTTTCTAGTTTGCTTTTAGAGCGGCCAGCTATAGCCATTTTTATGCTGCCATTACTGGCATACATCTTATTCATGTAAATGGCTGCTTGCCTGCCACTAAACCCCGTAGCTCCCCAAATCACGATATCGTACATGCTGCTCTCTCCTTAAAATGATTGCCCTTTGCTAACGAAAGTGATATTCGGAGACGCCCCCAAAACACCTATACGCCGTATACCTTAATTATACAATACACAGTCAAAGCCTGTCTGTCCAACACCAGGGGTTCACTACTGGCTTGAAAATGCGTAATAGGAAGTTTTAGGGGAACAATATGAATTAACGGAAATTATATTCCATAACGTTAATCCATATTGTAGACGTTTGTTAGGTGCGATTTCTTCCATATTGATCATGACTAGACACCCAATCACCCGCCATAATCGCAGAAGCTAGAGATATCTCCCCCGCCAAGATGGTTGCCCCAACAATTTCAGCAAATTTCTTAGCCTTACCTTCCCCGTAACAATCTAACATTTCCAAACATTCTCGCTGAGTCGCTAAACCAGTACCGCCACCATAGGTCGCAACAATCAGAGATGGTATAGTCATCGACATATAAAGATTACCGTCATCATCCAGATCCGTTACAGCTATACCAGCAGATGACTCAGCAACGTTGGCAACATCCTGCCCGCACGCAATAAATAACGCTGCGAGCCCATTTGGAGAATGTGCCCCGTTATTAATAGAACCCGCCATTTGATTTCCAGCAAGAATAAACGGCTTTGCGGCATACAGTTTTTCTGTTGTTACTCCCATTATCCGCTTTAAGATATCACTAGGAATCACCGCTTCAGCAACCACTCGCTTACCCCTGGAATGAAGTACGTTAATTGCAGAATGCTTCTTGTCGGTATCCATTCCTCCAGATAACAAATAACGTCTTAATGGCGGGTAATGGGTTTTAATCCATTCACAAGCAAAAAACGTTGCCTTGCTTACCATATTTTGTCCTGCGGCGTCTCCCGTTGTAAAGTTGAAACGCAAATGACGCATACGCGAAGCGGCATATTGCTCGATATTCCTTAGTTTTCCTGATTTAGTAGAACTTTCCGCTGCTTTTTTTATTTCATCAAAATTCTCATCGATCCATATACCAAAATCCCTCGCCTGTCGTGCATCATCAAAAATAAATACCGGCGCTCTCTGCATAACATCATCAACAACCGTTACTTTAATACCTCCACATTCACGAAATAGACGCATACCTCTGTTATAACTAGCAATAAGAGTCCCCTCACTGGTCGCTAAAGGAACATAGAATTCACCCTGTGCATGTTCACCATTAACTACCAGTGGCCCCGCCAATCCAACAGGTATTTGTGCAACGCCGATAAAATTTTCAATATTTCCAGACGTTATTGATGGATCAAAAGAATACTGACAAAGATGATCAACTCCTTTCCCCGTTTTCTCTACAATAAATTCATGGCGCGTACCTATAATTTCTGGGGAATAGTCGTTCTTTTTATCTCTTGGAATAGATTTATTCATCATTATGTCCTCTAGCGATTCGATACAAATTGGAATTTAACTTGTGAGGACATTCTATTGTTTGACGCTGCATATTCAGTTAAAAATGTTACATTCGTTTGAATTCTTATTTACCCGATTAGCCGAGTAAAAAGAATGCATCAATATAATAGCAGTGAACTTATGCAACGCGGTGTATTCCGGAACTTTACTCACGACACTCAATCAAACTTGGCAAAGATGGGAAGAATTATTTCTGTAAGAGATAAAGATACGCTCTATAACACTGGAGATAACCCTTTAGGAATTTACGGCATTATCAGTGGATGCATTAAACTAACCGCTGAAGATATAAAAGGTAATTATTACCTCTATGGTGTGAAGCAGCCAGGTTGGTGGTTTGGTGAAATATCCGCTCTTGATGGCCAACCTCATGGTCAGACGGCAAGCGCTATGACGGATACAAAGCTACTGCTAATTCCTCGCGATAGGTTAATTCAAACTCTTGAGAAAAAACCAATCCTATACAAATATTTTGTCGATATCTTATGTCTTCGTTTACGTGGTGCCGGCCAATCCATGGAAGATTCCGCGTTTTTAGACCTGCCCTTACGACTAGCAAAGTTGTTACTGCAAATACATTCGGATAGAAATAATTATCATGCCAAAATATCTCAAGAAGAACTAGCCGCTAGCCTAGGGGTAACCCGACAGAGCATCTACCGCGTGTTAAAAAGCTGGCAAGAAGGTAATTACATTTCTATCAGTTATGGTGATATTAAAATATTGGAACCCACCTACCTACAGGAGTTAGCCTTGTAGTGAGTGTCTACACCACGTTACACCCTTCTTTCCTCTTTATAGCCAACCAGTTGATTTCGGCCAGCAGCTTGTTTTTTATTGACTAATTAATTGAACACCATTAATTTAACTGCATTCAATTAATAGCATTCAATTAACGGCTACCCTATGGCTCGACCAGCAAGATCCAAAGAAGAAGTAGAGCGGATAAAATCCAGCATCTTGGAAAATGCCCTTTCTATATTGGTAAAAGAAGGCTTTTCTAATCTATCCATGGGGAAAATTGGCAAACAGATGGGGATGACGACAGCCAACCTTTACAATTATTACAAAAACAAAGATGAGCTTTACAACGTAATTGTGATTCAAGGATACAACCTGTTGCACGACGAACTCGTCAAATCCGTTACCAACATTTCTGATCCGCTAGATAAAATCATGACATTATTCCATGCCTATATAAATTTTGGCATTGAGAACACCCACTACTACCACCTCATGTTTTCAATGGATTCCCCAAAATATCTAGACTACATAGGAACACCATCAGAGGATGTTGCACTTGTAGAAAAGGAAAATTCATTACGTGTATTAGCGTTTGTGATGACCGTTATTGATGAATATATTAGGGATCACTCCGGTTATAAAAACGTGGATAGCAAATTAGTTGCCATGCAATTTTGGAGTCAACTTCATGGTCTTATTTCCCTTGTTAACAGCGGAAATCTTAAAGAGGCCGATGAAAACCCCAACCAAGTCATTGAAGGTATTCTGAACAACCTAAAAACAATAATAGAAAGAGGACTAACATGAAAATCGATTCATTTGATGGGAAAAACATTCATTTATTCGGCGGGTCTTCTGGTATAGGATTAGCAACCGCAAAGCAACTAGCCAACCTCGGCGCCAATATTTTCATCTATGCACGAACTGAACATCGATTAAAATCCGCAGCATTAGAAATAGAAAACTACCGCCAGATTAGTGAACAGAAAGTTGTTTGGATATCCGTTGATATATCCATCCCAGAAGACGTGCAACAAGTCATTGCGTCAACAGTAGAGAAATATGGAACACCGGATATTTTAATCAATTGTGCAGGACGGGCGTATCCCGAACATTTCGAAGCCATTAGCTACCAACAATTTGAAGAAACCATGAAGGTTAACCTTTTTGGTATTTGGAATTCGATTCAATCCATTCTGCCTTACATGAAAGAAAATGGAGGGCTTATTGTTAACACCTCTTCCGTTGTTGGTTACGTAGGCATATTTGGTTATACCGACTACGCCGCATCCAAATTTGGCATCATTGGTTTATCAGAATCGTTACGAAGCGAACTCAAACGCTATGGTATTGGCGTATCCATCCTGTGCCCTCCCGACACGGAAACACCGGGGTTCGAAACGGAAAACCTGACAAAGCCCGCAGAGACCAAAGCGATTTCTCAAGGTGCCGGAATGATGGAGGCTGACCAAGTGGCGGTGCAGTTAATTAAAGGCATGCGTTCTGGAAAAAAATGATCATTCCAGGACTAGATGGAAAAATCACCCATTACATAAAGCGATGGTTCCCCGGATTGTTTGAACTAATCATTGATCGTATGGTGTTAAAAGCCCAGAAACAGATAAATTAATCAATTTCCAGCCAACACCCAGATAACACCAAACAGAACAAGAAAAAAACACTATGAAATGCCTCGTTACCGGTGCTACCGGATTTTTAGGAACCAATCTTGTTCATGAATTGGTGAAAGCGGGCTGGGATGTTCGAGCTTTTGGACTACCAGGGTCAAACACAACCTATATCAAAGCCCTTCCTGTTGAAATTATCTTTGGAGATATCACTAAAAGAGAAGATGTCGAAAAAGCCGTTGAAGGGTGTGAGTACGTTTTCCATGCTGCTGGGGATACCTCCTGGTGGAATAAACGATTTGCAAAACAACGAGAAATTAATGTTGATGGTGTTATTAACGTTGCCGAAGCCTGTATCAAATTTGGGATAAAACGATTAGTTCATACCAGCACTGTTGACGCTTTGGGGTACAATCCAGAGGGTATTGCCAATGAAACTTGGGGGACTTACAACTACAAAAATACTGGATATAACTATGCAGATACCAAACGAGATGGTGAACTTAGTTTAACAACGCTGGCTAAAAAAGGTCTTGAATATGTTGTCGTCTACCCTGGTAGCATGCTGGGTCCATTTGATTTCACACTTCAATATGGGCGACTTTTTTTCGAGCTTCGTGACGGAAAAACACCCGGCTGTCCTTCCGGTGGTGTCAGTTTTGGTCACGCCACAGAAGTAGCCAAAGCAGATATTCAAGCAGCACTTGTTGGTAAATCGGGCGAAGGTTATATTTGTGCTGGGGAAAATATCAGCTATCGCGATTTCTTTGATCATATTGCTCAGAAGTTTGGAAAAAGAGCACCCAAATTTGATATTGGAAAAGGGCTCCTGGTTGCCTATGGCTACTTTATGCAGTTTTTATCACACTTCACAAAAAAACCACCAGAATTAGACCCTGGTACCGCGCGCTATATGTCAGTAAACGCTTATTACGATAGTACAAAGGCGCAGCGAGAATTGGGCTATCAAATAAAACCGGTGACTAGCATAATTGATGATGCTTATGACTGGTATGTAGATAATGGGTATTTAAATGAAACCCGCGCTTAGCTGGGAGATAACTTATTCCGAAGTATCAATAACCGAACCTACTGTATCGTCCTGATTTCCGGCATAGACATCCAAGATTGCATTCTTGTTCTGTATCTGTACCGCATTTCTTGCGATATCTTCGAATTCTGTAGAATTTGAAGACTCGTTCGAATTTGAATTACTCTCACTGCTAGCACCAAATTGATCCAACGCATATTGAGCCGTACTATACCGACGTTTTGTATCAAGTATAGAAAAGGCTGCCTCTCTAGTTACATCAGAACCCTCGGACTCAAGTCCTGCGGAAATAACAGATTTTCTAACCAGCGAACTAGCCTGAGTATTCTCTCCACTAGATTGCTGTGAAGCATCGACAAACTGTTGGGCATTTCGTCTACCAAGAGTTGTTTCTAATGAGCCGAAAAATTGTTCACGAGTAACTTCATAGGTATCCTGCTGTTCAGCTGACCCTGATATAGTAACAGTAACCGCATTTTGAGAGCGATCTCCTTCGTTAACATTGTCCGCATTAGGACTCACGGATACCGATCGAGCTAGAGCATCCTCTGGAGGCTGACCAGTAATAGAGGCTGGAGAGCTTGAAGGGTTTGGTGGCCTTGTATTGTTATCCGTTAAAAGCGGAGATGAACTGGCCGCGCTTATATTCATAGTATTCACGCCTTATAGAGCACTACCTGTCATTCACTCTACAGCGTATCTTTAATCAATTAAAGGTCAGGCATATACAAAGCGACTATATACATATTTAAATATGGCCTAAGCATAACCCTTGGCCAAGTTCAATTATCTAGCGTGTACCTGGTCTATCCGAATGCGAAGGTCATTTGCCCATGAAGAGAAAACATCACGCATTGCAATATCACTAACCTTGGGGTTGGCTGGGTCTATTTTATAACGGGTCAATTTCGAATCAACAAATCGAGCAATGACAGTTTTGGAATGAGCATCCATCAGGGCCCCTACAATTGTCACAACTCCTTCTAATTTGCTATGCATCTTCTCCCCTGCCACCGGAACTCCCCCAACCAAATTTACGCCATCAGGAAATACCGCGACAACTGAACACATGAGCAATAAGGTAGGTGAATCTTGGATTTCCACTGCCATTGTATATTTACCACCCTTAACTATTCCCTTCTCAATTTCCGAATAAAATATTTTTTGAAAAGTAGACTTTTCTTCCTCCGCAAGCATCCATAACGCCATTTCTTTTCCATTAACGTTATTTGTCGTTAAGGCAATTACCTCAAGATACAAAGGGGTTACTACAAAGGATTTATAACGAGAAAAATCGACACTTGGATTAGCAAAAGCAACGTCAGCAATGGAGTTATCAACTCTATTGAGATCACTTGAACCGGGAAATCGTTCTGCCCCGTCTCCTTTTTGAATTTCCGGTGTAACACTACAGCTGAGAATCATGCCAATACTGATAAAAACGATAATTAAGCGCTTCATAACCTTCTTCCTTTTTGACGACACTCATGAAAAACTGCGCAATACAGACCCTAATCAGCAAGTCCTCCTCACAAAAGACCAAACAGTATTACATTATTCAACCGTTTATATTTATCATCCCAATAGGATGGTAAATATAAACAGATCAACGTGATAAGTAATATTACAAAGCCATATTTACTGAATTAATTCTCTTGAAATAACATATATTAATGATTAGAAAATTGTTTTGACATGGACACTGCGCTTAACCCATGAGCAAAAGTGCTTATCAATACGGTCAACACTATTACTGACACTAATTGTTCATAGCCTGAAACCCCCAAATCACTGATAACGATGAGCATATATAAAATTGACGCAATACCTCTAGGGCCGAACCAACCAATAAATATTTTACTGTAAAGGTTTAACTCCGCTCCAATCAGCGCAAGCATAACAGGTATGATACGAATCGCTGTTAGGCTTAAAATAGCGTAAACAATCGTACTCTGATCCCAGTAAGTATAGACTGCGGGGACCGCCGCTAACCCCAAAAGAAAGAATATTATGAGTGAAAACAACTGCCCCTGCGCTTCGCCAAATTCTTGAACCCTTTCCCGCACCACATGTATTTTTGTACCAAGCATCAGGCCCGCAAAAAAAGCGGCAATAAAACCATTGCCATGAAATATTTCTGCACAAGAATATGCCAATATCGCGAGTGAAATCGCCGCTAATTGATGAAAAATGGAGCCCATCCAATTCCTATTGGTTGCATAATCTATCGCTCTACCTCCAACATGACCGATAAGAGTGCCTGCAATTGGGCCAATGATTAACTGCATTGCCATAAATTTTAACCAATGGCCGTCCCCTGTAATAGCTGAACCTCCACTCGCTATCACAGCAATACAAAGCAAAATCGGTGGCAATGCTATTCCATCATTTAACCCACTTTCAATACTAATCGATTCTTTAATGCGTTCAGGAACCCTATCGCTCTTTACGACTGCTTGCCCTAGCGCTGCATCCGTGGGTGATAGTATGAGGGCTAACATAGCTAGTGCCCATATGTTGTAACCTGGAAATAGGAGGTATGCGACCAATGTACCAGAAATCATAGTCAACGGTAGTCCAATCAGAAGTAGCCTTGCAGGTATACCCGCAAGAATAGTACCTAACTTCGAAAAGCGAATAAGTGATGCATCAACAAATAAAATAATGATTAAGGTCAGCTCTGCTAATATTTTTACGACTTCTGTATTCAAGTGCACTTCAATTACATTAATACCCAGCGGCCCCATTAATAACCCAATGCCGACAAAAAACATGGGGCCACTTATCGGCGAGCGTTCGGACAAATTGGAAAACAATCCAAAGATAAGAATAAGAAGAGCAACAACGATTAAGGCAACATGATTATGCATGATGATAATCCTTCTTTAGATCCTACCAAGTTTAGTTGCTAGGCACATAAAATGACCAATAATTGAAGCATATCGTTAGAATCAAAACCAACAATCATCGCGGACGAAGCCATTAAACGAAGGGAATATATTATTTCACCTCGACCCAAGCTCCTTTAAAAACAAGCTCAATTTGTTGGTTTCTCGCCGAGCAGGGGGATTCACAACTTACCTTGAAAGAGAATTTAGCCAGTTACATATTGACTAAATTCTCTATTTAAATCATCTAGTTAAATTCTTAAAAATCTCATGTGCATCTTTTCCCCAACGCGTAACCATGTCGTTAAGATGAACCATGGATAATTGCTCTGTATCATTTTCAAGCTGCGCACCTTCACCCTTTCGAACCGCTGCAGCGAGTAATTCACCCGTTTGGCTGTCAGTAACTTCCACCTCAAGAAAAACATCTACATCCCTATCACGGGTTCCTGCAACTGCTTTTCCTACGCCAAGCACCAACGCGACAGGAAGTATTTCTATCGGCTTCATACCTTCCATATTATGCTCAACCCCTGTGATGGCCGGCCTAATACGAAGGACACCTTCTCCTGGGTTTTTAACTATTTTAAACGCCCCTTTAGCAGCATCATTCATTGCCTTGTCAAGCGTCCATGATAATTGCTGAAGAACAGTCTCACTAACTTGAGCACTGGGCTTAGGTTCTGGATACAAAACGCTCTTATCTAAAATGACAGAGTGATAACCTTTTTCTGCGATTTTTTCACTGATCCAACGAAGTGTTACACCACCGCTAGGAGTCCCCACGGCTTTCAGAGATGAGTAGTCTGATAAATACCCTGAATATTGATCATGGGTAACAAGGTTTGAAGCACAACCAACGCTTAACACCGAAAATATAACAACAAGTAGTCTATACATAGCCATCATCGAAAAACCTCTGTAGATTAAGGGAGTTTATTATTATTCCATTGAACATATGTTCATTTTCCTTCAGTAAACTGTTGGAAGCAAAACATTGTGATTTACAATAACGCAATTTGTGTCTTATACGAATTTCCTCATACCTTCAAGTAAAGGCTAAAAGCCTCCAGTATCGCCAGACTTTTAGCCACAAACAATGACGAATAAATATTAAATTCCTTAATGCCCAGAAAACACCAATATCTTAACCGGTAGCAATAGGGCCTGCAGACGTAAAATAATAGCGTGAACTATCCCGACAGTATCAACCACATGTAAATAAATGGACTCAGCTGTACCAATCGTTCCGCTTTCAATTAAGTCATGGTGATAGCTATACGCGTTGGCAATACACTTAGTACCTGCCCCCCCCCCAATGCTGTTGCGTTAACAAATAAAACCTTTAAATACAAAAGGTTATGACGGATAATTCACGGCATGACAATGCAAAGCAGAGATGGCAAGATCATGATCAAA
>MAAL01000031.1 GCA_002163245.1 Gammaproteobacteria bacterium 42_54_T18
GCCTCGCAAATCAGGCGGCCAATCGCGGTTATTACGGTACCGTAAGTCACAACAGCCGCGCCGTGTATCAGGCTTATTTTGGATGGTTTGATGGCAACCCCGCCAACCTTAATCCGTTACCACCGGTGCAAAGCGGAGAACATTATGTGCAGGCCTTGGGTGGTGATGAAAAAGTTATGGAACTGGCTCAGGAGGCTTATGATGATGGGGAGTATCGCTGGGGGGCTACCTTGTTAAATCATTTGGTGTTTGCGCAACCAAATCATCAGGATGCACGAAATTTACTGGCAAAAAATTATGACCAGCTGGGTTATCAGGCAGAGTCCGGCCCGTGGCGAGGCATTTATTTAACCGGTGCCTTAGAGTTGCGCCACGGTTATCAGACAAAAGAAACCGATTTAAGTACCGCCAAGGATTTAATATTACACACCCCGTTAAGCAGTTTACTTAATGCGTTAGAGGTGAATTTAAACGGCCCCAAGGCCCAGGATTTATCTCTTAATGTGCAAATTAATTTTACCGACATTAACCAAAAGTACGATTTGTGGTTGGAGAATGCGGTGCTGCACCACACCCTGCTGGACAAAAACAGCGAAGCGGTCACGTCTAACGCTCAGCTGGATATAAGCTATGACCTGTTTATCAATGTGATACTGGGAAAAGCCAAATTAAAGGATTTGTTGTTTAGTGATGAGCTCAGTGTCAGTGGCAGCACTTTGGATTTGTTGAGATTTTTTGCACTACTGGATACACCTTCGGCCAACTTTGCCATTGTCGAGCCTTAAGGCCCGCTAAGCTTGCCATAAAGATAAGTTAAATAATCGGCACCATTATTTGAAAACAGTTTTAGCCTGCTAATTATAGCTAGCGAGTTTTCCTGCATAGGTGCCGTTATTTAAATCAACTCGTTATTAGGCTGGTGGGCCGGACCTCTGAGGTCTAAGCACAAGCTTGCCATTATCTTCTTCACAACTGCCCGTCAGCGTTTCACCGCGACGATCTTCAAACTGCGCTTCATCTCCGGCGCTTTTTCCTTCACAAGCATCATAGGCCTCTGGCGGTGGGCTGCGACGCTTGCCATTGGCTTTTTTGTGGTCAGGGCGCAGCACCA
>MAAL01000076.1 GCA_002163245.1 Gammaproteobacteria bacterium 42_54_T18
GTAACTGATTCGCGTGCAGACAGCAACGAAACGAATACGTTCCAATTTTGTGGGCGCGATTCTATCAATAAATGGGTGGGGATTACCAATACAAACGTATGACACTGGCGCCCAGTTACAAATTTGATACACTCCTCAATCCAGAGCATACAAAACAAACTCACCCTCTCGGGTGATGCATCGCATGAATTTCTTTTAATCGATGCTGTGCCACATAGGTATAAATTTGCGTTGTCGACAAATCACTGTGCCCTAACAACAATTGCACTACCCGCAAATCAGCACCATGGTTTAACAGGTGCGTTGCAAACGCATGACGTAGTGTATGAGGGGATACGGAAACCTGAATACCGGCTTCCACTACATAACGCTTAATACGATACCAGAAGGTTTGCCGCGCCATCACATTACCCCGAGTACTTGGAAACAATATTTGTGAACTCGGGTTGGGCAGCAATTCAGACCTTGCCTCCTTGCTATATCGCTCTATCCAATTTAGCGCCTCCTCACCCATTGGCACCAGACGTTCTTTGTTACCTTTACCGATAAGACGCACCACACCTTGGCGCATATTCACTTGATGCGTTTCCAGGGTCACCAGCTCCGTCACACGAAGACCGCAGGCATACAACAATTCAAGCATCGCGCGATCACGCATTCCTATTGGCAAACCGATATCAGGCGCCTCAAGCAGGGCTTCAACATCTTGTTCAGTAAGAACTTTGGGTAAGGTTCTGCCTAGCTTAGGGAGCTCGACATTAGACATTGGATCATCTGTTAACAGCTCAAGTCTAACTTGATACTGATAAAAACCTCGTAATGCAGAAATTGCACGAGCGGTAGAACGTCGGTCAAATTTATCACCTCGAGCATCGAGATAAGCTAACACCGTATCTTCATCCACATCCATCAAACCCGCCACAGCAGACTTGGAAAAAAGCCAACGAGCAAAAAACAACAAATCCCGCCGGTATGCCGCTAAAGAATTTTGACTTAACCCCTTCTCCATCCAACAGGCATCAAGGTACTGATCTATAAGCGTGAAGTCTTGCCCTGTAACATCACTTTTATCTGCCATCAATATCCCTCAATCAATACTAACCGCCAAAAACAAAAAAAGCGGCCGTGCTATGCAGGGCCGCTTTTCTTAGATTATCGTTTTGATCTCAATTATGACATCAAAAATAACCTTATGACTTTCTTACCAACTTCTCTTTAATACGAGCAGCCTTACCAGTACGGCCACGCAAGTAGTAAAGCTTGGCACGACGAACAGCACCTTTACGCTTCACTTCAATAGAGTCAATTGACTTACTGTGAACTTGGAAAACACGCTCAACACCAACACCGTTAGAGATCTTACGTACAGTTACAGCAGAGTTCACGCCACGGTTACGCTTAGCAATAACAACACCTTCATATGCTTGAAGACGTGTACGCGTACCTTCTTGTACTTTAACTTGAACAATGATTGTGTCGCCTGGAGCAAATGCCGGAATATCTGATCTTAGTTGTTCCGCTTCAATTGCTTGAATAATACTATTTTTACCGCTCATGGTTAGCTCCTAGACTTACCTGATTGTATTCAATATCTCTTGCCAGAGTTGCGCTTTGCTGTTGCCAGACAATATGAGCAAGTTAACAAGGTCTCTTTTCCGTTTTGTAGGCATCTAATAATGCCTGCTGCTGCTTGTCCAATGTTTTGGACTCCAGCAAATCTGGACGTCGTTCCCAGGTTCGACCCAGTGATTGTTTAAGCCGCCACTCTTTAATGGCCTTATGATTACCGCTTAACAACACACGTGGTACCTCACTACCCGAGAAGTTTTCTGGTCTCGTATAATGAGGGCAATCTAATAACCCATCAGTGAAAGAATCTTCTTCCGCTGAATCCCGATGTCCTAGAACACCGGGCAATAATCGTGTAATAGCATCAATCATGATCATGGCAGGTAACTCACCACCACTGAGAACATAATCCCCAACCGACCATTCTTCATCTACCACTGCATCAATGATACGTTCATCAATGCCTTCATATCGTCCTGCTATCAGGACAACAGCCTCTTCATTCGAAAAACGCTGAGCAGCCTCTTGATTAAAGGGCTTACCCTGAGGTGATAAATACACCACTTTTACATCGTTTTTGTCTAGCTGTGCTTTTGCATGCTCGACAGCCTCTATCAGGGGGCCGGGTATCATCAACATACCAGGGCCACCACCATAAGGCCGATCATCTACGGTTCGATGATTGTCATGAGTAAAGTCTCTAGGGTTTGTGCAGTTTAATTGCATCAACCCGGACTTTACAGCTCTACTGGTAACACCACTTTCAGTGATAGCAGCGAACATTTCTGGAAATAACGTGACAACTCCAAACTTCATAATAGAGCCCCAAATATAATTTGGTTAAAAGTCCGCATCCCAGTCAACGATGATTTCTCCTGCCTGTAGGTCAACGTTTTTTACAACATCACCAAGAAGGTAAGGAATCAATCGCTCTTGATCGTCGATGCTGTGCTCAGTTGCCTTAACAACCAACACATCATTGGATCCAGTCTCTAAAAGATGATCAACAACGCCAAATATTTGGCCTTGATCACTTTTGACCGCCAAGCCCATTAGATCAGACCAATAAAAGTCATCTCCCTTAAGCTCAGGTAGCTGTGACTTTAATATCCCGAGTTCACATCCGCTATAAAACGGTGTTTGATCACGATTGTCACAACCTTTTACTTTGGCAATTAAGCTTTTGGCATGACGCTGGATTTTTTCGATCTCCAACGTTTGCCACTTCCCTTGCTTCTTAAAAAGCAGGGGCTGGTAGCCTATAATGTTATCAATCGGGTCAGTATAGGAATGAAGTTTTACCCAACCTTTAATACCGTAAGCCGAAGTAAACTTTCCAACCACTAACCAATCAGACACATCAACCACCTAACAGACACTTTCGCGCCCTAACTTAATTAAGCAGCAGCTTTTGCAGCTTGCTTCAGCAAACTTTTAACACGGTCGCTAGGCTGTGCGCCTTTGCTAATCCAGTGCTGAATGCGTTCTTGCTCAAGCTTTAATGCATCTTCAGTACCACGAGCAACAGGGTTGAAGTAACCCAAACGCTCGATATAACGGCCGTCACGTGCACAACGAGAGTCTGCAACAACAACATGGTAGAAAGGGCGCTTCTTAGAGCCACCACGTGCAAGGCGAATTGTTACCATATCAAAATAACCTTTTAACTATTAATAAGTTAAACAACAAGTATACGCTTGATGCTTTAGTGCAGCATTTGCCACCCAAAGCATTAAGCGCAAAGCAGGCCAACAAAAACCACCGTACTATGGCGACTTTGGTTGGCCTGCTTCTAGAATTTCTTTCTCGTATCATGAACTCATTGAATGAGACCATCCGAGAAGGCGCTGAATTGTACGAGAAAACCGTCGCTAATTAAAGTCTTTTGCCAATTTATTTACTGTAGCAGAAGAATTACATCTTAAAGGGAGGCATTCCACCACCACCACCCGGCATACCACCCCCCCCCATCATCCCCTGCATACCTCGCATCATGCCTTTCATGCCACCTTTTTTAGTGAGCTTTTTCATCATTTTCTGCATTTGCTTATGCTGCTTCAACAGGCGATTTACATCTTGTATCTTTGTGCCTGAACCTGTGGCAATACGCTTTTTACGCGACCCGTTAATCACATCAGGAAACGCTCGCTCCTTCGGTGTCATAGATTGAATAATCGCCTCCATTTGCTTAAGCGCACCATCGTTAACCTGACTTTGAGCCGCTTCAACCATTCCCCCCATTCCAGGCAACTTATCTAACAAACCCGACATCCCACCCATATTCTGCATTTGGTGGAACTGATCAAGAAGGTCATTTAGATCAAAACCTTTACCACGGGACAGTTTTTTCGCCAGCTTGTCGGCTTTTTTCTTATCTAACTTACGCTCAGCCTCCTCGACCAAGGTAAGTACATCACCCATACCCAGGATTCGAGACGCTATACGGTCAGGGTGAAATGGCTCTAACGCATCTGTTTTCTCACCAACACCAATAAATTTAATCGGCTTGCCGGTAATACTTCGTACCGATAGCGCTGCACCACCTCGAGCATCACCATCCGCTTTAGTCAGAACAACACCCGTTAACGGCAATGCCTCATTAAAAGCCTTCGCGGTATTAGCCGCATCCTGCCCTGTCATTGCGTCAACAACAAACAACGTTTCCACCGGGTTAATAGCCGAGTGTACGCGCTGAATCTCTGCCATCATCTCATCATCAATCGCTAATCGACCGGCAGTATCGATGATAACAACATCTTTAAACTGCTTTTTCGCTTCTTCGACTGCTGCTTTTGCGATATCAACAGGGTCCTGGTCAGTTGAGCTAGGAAAGAAACTCGCTCCCACCTCCTTAGCCAAGGTCTCCAACTGTTTGATCGCCGCTGGACGGTAGACGTCGGCACTGGTTACTAAGACCGACTTCTTTTGACGCTCAGACAACCACTTAGAAAGTTTTGCGACGGTGGTGGTTTTACCCGCCCCTTGCAGGCCTGCCATCAATATAACCGCAGGAGGCTGTGCCGCCAGGTTCAGCTCGTCATTGGCGTCCCCCATAATATGGATAAGTTCATCATTAACCACTTTGACGAATGCTTGGCCCGGGTCCAGGCTTTTCATTACGTCTTGGCCTAACGCCTTTTCCTTTATTTGAGAAACAAAGTCTTTAACAACAGGAAGAGCAACGTCTGCCTCAAGTAACGCCATACGAACTTCACGTAGCGTATCTTTAATATTCTCTTCAGTAAGACGCCCTTTACCGCTGATATTTCGCAACGAATCCGATAGGCGTTCCGTTAAATTCTCAAACATAGGTTTTATCCAATTTCCGCGAGTTTGCGTATTGCATAACGTCGCATAACAATGATTAAGTTAACAATGACCAGGCTCAGTCGATGGCCAAGTATAACCACAACCGATATGCTATTCCATGTTCAAATTTTACCTGTCGTGTGAGACACTTAGAAAAACCTAATAAAACTCACTTTTTGTCAGTGATTATAGCCCTGCGCTACTAGCGACCTGAGTATTTAATGACCTTAGCAACAATAATCATCACCAGTACCGGTGCCCTCGCTGCCATTTGTTACTTTATTGCCACCTACCTACTGGTTACAGGCATCAAAAGTGGTCAACTCAACCGAACTGCAACAAGAATTGCAGGTTTTGCCGGCGTATTCCTACACGGAATCAATGTTTATTTAACACTTTTTACCGAAAATGGACTGCAGTTTGGGATCGTAACAGCCACATCACTGGTTGCTTGGACCATTATTGCAATCGGTACCAGCAATGCATTATGGCGTGACGTAGAACCATTACTTGCTCCTGCTTACCCACTGGCGGCAGTCTTTGTAATCACCAGCCTTTTATTTACCGACCAAACAGAACCGCTATCACATTTAAGCAATGGCATGGTAACCCACATACTGGTATCAATTATTGCCTACAGCATTATCGCTTTAGCGTTATGCCAGGCTATATTTATCTGGATCCAAAACTATCAGCTAAAACACCGGCACATTCACGACATCTTACACTTACTCCCCCCCTTACAAACCATGGAGAGTTCGCTTTTTGATCTTATTTCAACAGGCTTAGCTCTACTCTCTGCTGCAATCATTACTGGCTTAATATACGTAGACGATATTTTTGCTCAGCATTTAGCCCACAAAACGCTCTTTACCCTCGCCTCCTGGTGCGTTTTTGCTTTGCTTCTTACTGGGAAATATTTATGGGGATGGCGAGGAATGTTTGCTGTAAAATGGACATTAACTGGATTTTCTCTACTTCTTCTTGGATTCTTTGGGAGCAAGGTTGTTATAGAGCTATTAATAGCGTAAACAAGTCCCAACTATAATCTACATGCAGTACCCGGCCCCAAACAACAATAGCTGTAACATTTATAAGCTAAACTGTCGTTTAAGGCATTGCTACTTTTTGAAGCTTGTTTTTTTAAACAGCTTTCTTATAAAATCACAGTCAACTTTACAGGTTAGTTTTTTTGGACGACATCCCCATTTCAGTCTTGAGCGGAATATTATTTTTCCTGATAATCTGCTCAGCATTCTTCTCAAGCTCAGAAACGAGCATGATGTCACTCAATCGATATCGCTTACGGCACCAAGCCAAAGCCAATGACAAAAATGCTTTAAGGGTACAAAGGTTATTGGAGAAACCCGACAAACTTATTGGCGTCATATTAATTGGTAATAACTTTGTTAATATTCTCGCCTCATCTATTGCCACAGTCATTGCCATTCGCTTATGGGGAGACAGCGGCATTGCCCTTGCCACCGGGTTACTAACACTTGTTATTTTAGTCTTCGCAGAGGTAACACCTAAAACCTTAGCGGCCCTAAAGCCAGAACGCATTGCATTCCCTGCATCCCACCTTCTCAAACCACTATTGATACTGATATACCCTGCCGTATGGTTAGTTAATATTATAAGTAACGGGCTATTAAGGGTTATTGGCGTAAGTACAAACGACGTTAGCCCAGACCACTTAAGTCGAGAAGAACTAAGGTCTGTAGTAAATGAAGCAGGAGCACTAATACCAGGGCGTCACAAAGGTATGCTCATCGGTATTTTAGATCTCGAAGAAGTTACTGTAGATGACATTATGATTCCCAAACACGAGGTAATTGGCATTGACCTCGACGATGATATAAATGACATTATAAAACTACTCTGCACGTCACAACATACTCGCCTGCCCGTTTTTAAAACTGACCTTAATAACCCTGTCGGCATATTACATCTACGAAAAGTGTCGCGACTGTTACTTGAAGCAGAGCTCAACAAAGCCGCCATTATGCAGCAGGCAGTTGAGCCTTATTTTATCCCAGAAGGCACCCCTCTTCACACTCAACTTGTTAACTTTCAAAATGCCAAGCGCCGCCTTGGTTTTGTTGTAGACGAATATGGAGACGTTCAAGGAATCGCCACTATCGAAGATATTTTGGAAGAGATAGTAGGTGAATTCACAACGGACATGTCCGCGACCAACAAAGACATCCTATTACAAGAGGACGGATCCTATTTCGTCGATGGCGCTGCAACCATTAGAGAAATTAACAAAGCGCTAAATTGGCAATTACCTATCAATGGTCCAAAAACCTTAAGTGGCGTAATAACAGAACATCTAGAATCAATACCAGAAACCAATGTCTGTATTAAAATTGGTAACTATCGCATAGAAACAAAAAAAATCACCGATAACGTCATAAAAACAGCGCGTATAAGCCCTAAATAAGTTAATCAAATAGACTGCCTGTAGGCAGCCTATAACACATCAAACAACCTTAACTCCCAGCAACCACTAAATAACCAACCACAGCCACTATGGCCACCACAATAACACCTGTCGCAATCATCCCACCTTTGCCACTATTAGACCCGGCTGATGCAGCCGAAACGTTATCCTCTGCCTGCTGAGCTGGGGCAGGTGCCACTGGCTGAATTTTAGGTGGTGGCGCCTTAGGCATCGGAGCAACAGCTCTAAACATGGTCGCTTCTTCTTCATCGTCCATAAAATTAGTTGCAGCCGCCACAGGCCCAGCAACTAGAAACACCTCTTTATCAAAACTAATCTTATCGCCAGGTTTGAGCTGATGCTCGTTCACTTTCTTACCATTCACACAGGTTCCATTAGAGGAGCCCAAGTCCACGATGCGTAAACCTCCCCCTTTCAGGGACAACTCTGCATGGCGGCGAGACATATACTCACCTTCAATAATAATGTCACAATTGGAGGATCGACCAAACGTCATTGAGCCATGGATCATAATAGTTCGCCCCTGCATATCACCACCGATTGCAGTGAGCGACCAATCAGATTTTGCTTTGGCAGCCCCCTGCGTGGCTGGCCGAGTTTTTGGGTCGCTTATTTCAAGCTCAACACGACCAATACTAATAATATCGCCAGAACGAAGCTGAAAGTTATCGACTACTTTTTGCCCTTCAACGAAGGTGCCTTTGAAACTTCCCAAATCCTTAAGATAAAGCTGACCATCAACAAGTCGAACTTCTGCGTGTGCTTCCTCAACAGAATCATCGTCTATGACTAAGTGATTTCTTGTACCTGAACCAATGGTAAACACCGACTCAACCAACCAAACCCCTGGCTGTCTACGGTCTTTAAATTCCAGCTTGAGCATATCCGTTTCCACTCATCGATATTATTACTGTGTCAATTTACTACTGCCCACAATGACAGCCCCCCGAATTATCTCATTATTATAGATAACATTTTTAGAATCTACCCTGAAGACAGTCGGATAAGGTTAAATATTCACACCCGACTGCCAAGAAACACTCAAAAAGGCATCACTCTGCCTCAGACGGCACCACTTCGGACAATACGTCCACAATATTTTTAACAAAAGCATTGATATCAACCGTATCTCTATCATGAGAAAAGCCCACTCTCACAACAACAACATCCAACGACGGAATAATGATCACATAACGCTCCAATGCTCCCACAAATGCAATTGTATCTTCAGGCAAGTCTTCAAAAAACCACCGCCCCGTATTCAACCATAGGAATGCACCGTAAGATCCATTGGTCTCAGCAGGCGTTAGACTGTAATCCATCCATTCCTCAGACAACACCTGGTCATCACCCCAACGTCCCCGGTTACTATACAACCAACCAAGTCTCGCCCAATCCCGCACCGACAACATTAATGATTCCGGTGCCAACATATACCCATCCCCGGAGTGCTCAATCAATACACTAGTCACATCTATTTTGTGGAACAGATCATTTCTAATCGTTCGATAGCTGCTTGCTATACCTCCCATCAGATCTTGCAATTTACGAGCAGCCAATAAATTATCACCACTAGAATAGTTATATAGCTCGCCAGGAGTCGCTACCAGTGATTTCTCAGACATAAATTCAAAAGGTTGCTGCTTGCCATAAAGTAACAAGCCCTGATCATTGTCATTGCCTATTGCACGCTCGGTATATTTCAACCCACTCGACATATGAGCAAGGTGTCGAAATGTTATCGAGGTTTTATCAGAACCTTGCCATTCATCAAATGCCAGCGGCGCATCAAGATCAAGCTCTCCCTTGTCATACAAAACACCCCCTAGCGCATTAACTAGACTCTTTGACATAGAAAAACCTTTTACAGCCGCACTGGACGTTAACCCCCCAGCATACCGCTCAACGATAAGCTTACCGCCTTTAACGATCGCCACTCCCGTTGTATGCTTCACTTTGCCATCAGGGTTAACAAATTCTTGATCAAGCAATGCTGTCAACTCGATTAACGTAGCCTCACTCACAGAAGAGGCATCAACACCAGCCCCGCCATAAGGCCACGGTTTATTTAGCAATACCTTGCCCATCAACGGAAAGTCTACTTGGTTACGCAGCTCTTCTACAGTTTCACCCCGCTGATTAACACAACCCAGCCCCTCTCTATAAACTGACAACGCCTGATGACGCTGCTTAAACAATTTATCCGAAACGGTAACCTGCTTCCCTTGCTTATCAATATTGATGTTCCAAATAAATTTTAACTGGGGAACAATAGAGGTGACATAATCATTCACCAAAAGGTCTTCGTCATACCCTGATACAAATAGCCCACTGCAAATATTTTTTGCAATATAACGAGCTCCCACGGGAATATCGTCAATATATTCACACCCTGTTAACGCCCCCAGTAAAGCTACCACCAATAAACTTCGTATTATTTTTGTTTTCATCATGCCCACCTAGAGACCCACGCCTCATGCCCATATCTATGTAATTAACAAACAGCCTATGGGAAAACCGGCAAGAGAAATATCTACCAAATAGGGGATAGTCATTCTCACGAAGGCACCTACCCTCCTATCTTTAGGCGTGGAGAGACTGGTCTGAACCTACTACACTTACTTGGAAAGTTAATATTTGCATTCGATAGATATATGCTTAAAGCGCATAAAGGAGCTATTTTTCATGCAAGATATTAAAACCCCAAAAACCAATCGCTTTCAAATTAGTATATTAGCAGGAGCCTTGGCTGCTATATTTCTCAATTCAGCTTCTTTGGCGGAATCTCTATCTGCTGACCACAAAGAAACTTCTGAAAAGAGTGTAGATGCCCTTCTCAGTCTGAGTTTCGAAGATTTAATAAAAATTGAGGTGGTTTCAATAGGTTTTTTTGCCATGGAAAGAAAAAGGTCGCCGGGGAATTCCTATGTATTAAGTCTTGATCAAATCGAAAACTCTCCCGCTCGCTCATTATCAGATTTGATTGATATGAATGTCGTTGGCATGGATGTCGGCGAGCATCGTTTTAACTCAACCCTGATCGGCTCTCGCGGGGTTACTGTAGATAATAATGCCAAAACATTGGTGATGATGGATTTGTGGCAATTAAATCAAAGGCAGCACATGGGTTATATGCTGCCAGCGAAAAATCCTTTGATGGGTGATATCCAAAGTATAGAAGTCATTATGGGTCCAGGCGCTATCGTGCATGGCAGTGGTGCTATGAACGGTTTTATCAATATGATTTCAAAAACAGGCTCATCCCATGAGGGCACAGAGGTAAATTTTGAATATGGCGACATAGAGCAATACGCTAGTGCTGAAGTCAGTTATGGAAAAAAATGGTCTGAACAAAAAGATTTCTATATTTATGTCGGGGTTCAAAATACTCAAGGTTTCACGCCGGATAACCAATATAACCAAACTGCTTATCCTGGTTATGAATATAATGATTTACAAACCAAAAAAACCTACGATAAAAACTACAAAATATCAAGCAACTTCAAAAACCATAGTTTTAGCTTAAAAGCCTTGCATGTCATGTTCAATGAAGAGACATCGCATTGGATTTATGCAGACAGTAGCTGGCCTATTTCACCAAGAAAATTCGCATTTTTTGGCATTAGCCCTAAATATATTCAAGAAATAGATGAACATAATTCCATAGAATATATTGGCGCCATTGAATATAGTGATTTTGGTGGGCGTAATCGTAAAGATCCTGAAAACCCTTTCCCCTTTGGCACTAAAGAAAATCATTTTGAGGGCAAAGTTATTTTTAAAAATAAATATGAAACGAGTAAGCTGGCCATTGGTGTGTTATGGGGGAAACGTAAATTTGAAAATGGAAAAACATATTTTATAGACAACCCTACATTACCATTTCCAAATGATGATGGGGTGACTGGCTCGTGGGAAGAAGGCGCGTTATTTTTGGAAGACACACTGACTATAGGAGAAAAAACTACGTTATCCTTGGGCTTAAGATATGACTATGTAAGCTATGGTACCGCGACTACCAGTGATAACCTAGCAAGCGATTTGGACAGTGAGTCCCATACTACACCTAGAGCAGCCGTGGCATATGATATAACCAATGATTCAACGATTAAGTTTTCTTATCAAGAGGGCTTCCGTTACCCTGATATGGCTTATTACAGTTGGTGGATTTTTCATAACGAAACTCTGAAATCGGGAGGGCATGAATTGCCTACATTAACACCAGAAACAATGAAAAGTTACGAGCTAGGGTACTTTAGCAAAATAAATAACAACCTTACACTTACGGCAAACGCTTACCATAGCGTTTACAAGAATCAGTTGGGATGGGTTAACTTTGACAGGGAAAACCCTTACATTTCACCGGCGGCTTATGATTATGCAACATCGGTCAATGGTTGGCTTGGTTCGTTTATGAACCAAGAAAATGAAATCAGTACTATTGGTGGTGAACTGATTGTCAATTGGTCTTTTGAAGATGATCACGATCTAAATATGGGCGTAAGTAAAGTTAAAATGAAAGACTTCCAAGAAAAACGCTATCCACCTTTACAAGTTAAAGCGACTCTTACTTCGAAATATTTAGACAATCGATTGTCGATTGTATTTAATCATCACTACAATTTTGGCCTATCAAAAGGTGATCATTCGAACATGCACTCTGATTACAAAGAGGCTCGCTCTGTATTCAATGCATCAGCAAAATATTCATTTTCAGATTCGTTTAATGCCAAGTTATCAATAATTAATATTTTTGAAAATGACACACCTAAATATACATTTGACTTGTCTAGCCCGTGGTTAACTGCGTCAGGTAATAATCATCGATATATCTATCTTAACGCAAATTACAAAATATAATTTTCTTGATCGAACTACTTTTTATGGTAAAACCAAAGCGAGTAATGTCTACCCGATAAGAAACCTTCACTAGGTTCGCTAAATCACCATCAAGATGCAAGTCTAACCACCCCTGATTTAACACATCCCTCAAGTAAATCTAATACTCAACTTTATTCCTAATTCGAATAAAGCCTGCATAACACCAATATGCGCCCAACCTATTGCAGAACAGCTACCGAATACAACACCAACCTTTGACAATACTAATTCAATGCGATCACGCTAATATGCTATTTCTTTAATGTGATAGCACCACCACGTTGAGGCAAATAGAGAGATGTACTTTCTGGAACGGAAAGTTTTACTTGTGCAATAAATTTAGCAATATCCAAACCTGGCAAAGCCGTGGCGTTATTAGGGATATACGGTTCCCAAAATGATTCCCAATGAGTCAATAATATATTTTTTGGCTTCAACTGATTTAATATACCGCCGGGATAATTATCAACACTATCAAAATTCGCCATGCACAATATAGCGAGATCAATCGGAACACCGTCATCACTTAACCATTTTGGCGGGGCGCCAATAGGATAACCGCTAGAAGATGATTGAAAAAACACTCGGTATTTAACGCTTACATTTTCAACCTCGTTTTTTTCAACACTGCCATCTTTAGCATCACCGCTGGCTAAAAAATCAATCACATAAGACAACGTTGTACCGCTCTGCCAATCCAAGGCATCTCCGAGCAGCGAAGAACTATCTTCTGCCAACACTGCATTAGCAACCACAATCCCTGCAAAGTGGGGAGAGTGCTCCGACTCAATAGGCAAAATCCGCAGACTTGAATTTACCTGCACCCACTCTCCTCGCTGTGTTGCTGAAGCCATCGAGCTATTTAGGTCAACTCTCCGTGCTTCCGGAATGGAAGCGGCAAGCATATGATTAGAGGTTTTACTGGCAAACACTTTTGCCGCCGCGGGTAGACGGGGCAAGATAACAGGCACATCCATCAAATGATCGTAATGGCCATGACCCACAATAACCCCCGCCACATTTTCTGTTGGAGGCAGCCACTGTTCGATAACTGCCTCATCAGGCTGCAGATCATTAAGTAATATCAAGTCACCAAGCCTAGGATTGGAGAAAAAAGGATCTGCCATTAACGCAACATGCTGAGTCGCCAGGTAAACACCCCCAGCGCCAGTAAACTGTACATATAGCTGATTGTGGTTTACAAGCTTTGGTAGCGTTGTAGCACCAATGCTATTTCGATTCTTAATTGCACCAATGTCTGCCTCAACAAATGCCTGCGCACTGGCATTTACGGTATATAAAAATGTACCGGCAACCAAAACAGCAGTCACTACTGACCCAATTTTACTTAACACTCCATTCATTAGCATTCCATCCGGTCGATTAATTTCATTCTTAACCTATATTACTTAGCGACTTTTATGACGACACATATAACAGCGTTCATAACAACTCCGGCTTTATCGCTCCCGCAGAAGTTTTTGCTTTTTCAACAGCATGATGAATATCATCACCCAGCGCCAATGCCACTCCCATACGTCGTGCACCATCAACCTCAGGCTTACCAAATAATCGCAACTGAGTATCTGGAACCATTAATGCATTTTGTAATTCTGGGTAACGTATATTCTGTGATGCCCCCTCCACTAGAATGACCGCGGATGCCGCGGGTCCATATTGGCGAATAGCTGGTACGGGCAATCCCAATATTGCGCGCGCATGCAGCGCAAACTCAGACAAGTCCTGTGAAATTAACGTAACCAATCCAGTATCGTGCGGCCGAGGTGAGACCTCACTAAATATAACTTCATCCCCTTTCACAAAAAGCTCAACGCCAAAAATGCCACGCCCACCCAGGGCAGCCGTTACCGTTTTAGCCATCTCTTGTGCTGCATACTTTGCCTTTTCTGTCATCGCTTGCGGCTGCCATGACTCCCTGTAATCACCTGCTTCTTGTCGGTGCCCAATCGGCTCACAAAAGGTTGTCGATACATCCCCTGTCGAGGCATACGAACAGTGGCGTACTGTTAACAGCGTAATTTCGTAATCAAAATCAACAAAACCTTCCACAATAACGCGCCCAGCTCCAGCCCTCCCACCTTCTTGTGCATATACCCAAGCCGACTCCACATCACATTGTGTTTTCAGCGTACTTTGCCCTTTACCCGACGAGCTCATAATTGGCTTTACGACACATGGAAAACCAATCGTTTCAACGGCCTGTAAAAACTGCTCTTTGGTATCGGCAAACTGAAAAGGGGACGTTTGCAAACCCAAGTCTTCTGCCGCTAGCCGTCGAATACCTTCTCGGTTCATCGTTAACTTTGCAGCCTTGGCTGAGGGAATCACGGTAAAGCCTTCAGCTTCAAGCTCAAGTAACGTGTCGGTGGCGATAGCTTCAATTTCAGGAACAATATAGTGAGGCTGTTCTTTTTCAATAACGTGACGTAACGCATTCCCATCTAACATTGAGATAACATAAGATCGGTGGGCGACTTGCATAGCGGGAGCATTCTCATACCGATCCACGGCAATAACTTCCACCCCCAGACGTTGCAACTCAATAGCAACTTCTTTACCCAACTCTCCAGCTCCGCACAACAATACCCGCGTAGCACCATCACTCAGTGGTGTTCCTATTGTAACCATTACTTGCCCCCCAGCATTAAGAATATTGTTTTCTATAACGTTCTTCCACATTCCGCAGTATTGCTCGTTTGCCCTCCGCGTCTTCTCTACCCCATTGAGTAATTTCCACACCAGAGCGCAAACAACCGATACAAATATCGTCATCGTCCAATGCACAAACCCCGCAGCAAGGTGAGATAACGATCTCTTCTTTAGCTACTATTTTATTTACTGCTTTATCTTCCACTACGATATAACTCTTTAAATTAATTCTAAATTAGTCTTTATTATCAAAACGCTCATCAACTTCAAGGTCTCGATGATAACGTTTTGCATTTTCCACATAATGCAACGCACTCATTTTAATAACCTGTGCGTGTCCATCAGTAATCTGTTTAACCACTTTTCCTGGAGATCCCATTACCAAAGAATTATCCGGTATAACCTTCCCTTCTGGTATCAATGAATTTGCGCCGATAATGCAGTTTTTCCCAATAACGGCTCGATTTAACACCACAGCATTGATACCAATTAACGAATTATCTCCAATCGTACATCCGTGTAACATGACCTTATGGCCTACCGTTACATGCTCACCAATTGCCATTGGAATACCCGCATCCGTGTGCAACACCGAACCGTCCTGAATGTTAGTACCCTCTCCGATAGTGATAGGGTCGTTATCACCTCGGATAACCACGTTAAACCATACACTGGTATCGTTTTCTAATGTAACAGACCCAATCACCGTGGCATTATCTGCGATAAAGTGATTGTCACCTTTGAGCTCTACTTGCTTATCCCCAAGTCGGTAAATCATTCTGCACTCCTACTTATTTTGATATGGTTTAATTTATATTAACTATTGATACATTATTAACGTGTACACTTTAACTTTTTTTTACTTGGCTTCGAGCCATCGATAAATCCAATCCCAAGTCGAACACCCGATTTAAAAAGTCGCCGATAAAGAATGCCGTTAACCCCCAAATCACATAACCTTCGTAGCGATAACAAGGTACGATATAGTCAACACCGCGAAAGCTTACTTCGTAATCACTGGATGGTTCGCTATCAAGAAAATACTGCAACGGTACATGAAAAATACTATCCAGCTCATCTTCATTTGCTTGTAGCACTACATCATGCGGTATTACACCAATAAAAGGCGTAACCTGAAGTCCAAATTTTGATGTTGCAGAAGGTAGTACACCAACAATATCAACGACATCAATCGGCAACCCTATCTCTTCATAGCTTTCCCGCAACGCCGTTACAATTAAGTCGTCATCGGTTGGCTCAACCTTTCCGCCAGGAAAAGCAACTTCACCGGCATGGCTGTTCATATGAGACGCCCTGCGTGTTAACACCATCGAAGGCGAAAGATCGCAATCGGTAATTGCAATCAATACCGCCGCCTCATTCTCACTATCGGCAATATTTGCATTGATAGGAGTATCAGCAGTCGCCACTAATTGACTTCGTATTTTCTTGATCAAACAGTCATTCCTTGCATTACATCACAATGGAGAGCCCTAATTTTACCCCTAAGCGACCTTTGTTCGCGAATTTACTTCCTTTAGTATTGGAATAGTCATAACTCATTGTTTTATGGAAGATTAAAAACGCCCCTAACATCGATAAACGCTGATTGCAGGGTATTTTTTGCTCCATATAAAAAAAGGATATATCTACTTACAAAACAACACGAAACTCCTTATTTAATTCGGTACCAACCCTAAGTTGCTGTTTTACAAGCCTAGTCCAAGAAGTTATAACGGCATCGCCATTAATAACAAGATATAGCTCATGTTTCCACCAAAAGGTCAAGATTACCAAACAACTGGAAACGCGATAGTATAGATTCTGTAATATGCAAATATTTTTAGCTATTTACTACTAACTATTTCATTTAACTATTCGCCGCCACCAAGCGCTGTCTCTGCCTTGGTCATTTGCAGCAGATGTTTGGCCCAATTAACTTTTGGCCCAATAACAGTAGGATACAGAGATGATAAACTTACTTGATTTTGAAGAACTACTACGACTGGCTCAAAGTGATCCTGACAAATTGGAACAGCTACGCATCCAGTGGTGCGAACAAATAATACACGAAGCCCCTAGCGAATACCGCAGAAAGCTACGTGGATTACAGTTCCGCATCGACATGGAACGACGCAAAGCCAAAAACCCTATGGCCGCATGCATTTCCTTGTCTGGCATGATGCACGACTCATTTGATCGTTTGCGCTACGCCCTAAACGATGCGACAGACAGCACCGGCACTAACTCGTTGCTTAATGACGAAATGCAAAATACTCAAGAGCTCGCAACAGTTCTACCCTTTCGTCGCGCCTAAACAGCACACTCCCCTCTTACATCAAGTGAATAGTAGTAGGTAACTTAACCTTTCCACTATTCACTTAGACCAGTGAACGACACCCGCCCCGTTACCCACCACACTCAAATCACCATTTCTCAGCCCCGAATACAACACAACAATTTCGTGATTCTAAGTAGAGATTAAGGTTATACTTCCTCACTAATATTCTTAGCGTATTCCTGACATCCAAATCTAGAAACATACTGGTAACCATGCACATACCCATAAAATTTTGTAGTAGCTGTGGCGGCAACATTACCCTACTAACTCCAGAAGGAGACAATAGGGATCGCCATGTGTGTGATGATTGCGGCACCATCCATTATCAAAACCCTCGCATAATCGCAGGGACCCTACCTATTCATGAAGATAAGGTATTACTTTGTCGACGAGCAATCGAACCTCGCCTGGGTTTCTGGACACTACCTGCAGGTTTTATGGAAAACGGTGAAACCACGCAAGAAGCCGCAGAGCGGGAGACATGGGAAGAGGCAGAAGCCAACATAGATATCGCAGGGCTTTATACTCTGTACGACCTCCCCCATATCAGCCAAGTGTATATGTTTTATAGAGGAACCGTCGTTGACGGAAAGTACGGGGCAGGTCAAGAAAGCCTTGAGTCACAGCTTTTTACTGAAGACGAGATCCCTTGGGCTGAGCTTGCCTTCCCCACCATTGGATTAACGCTAAAGCGGTATTTCAACGACAGAAAAACCGGGATATTCAAAACTCACATTGAGACTATTCAGGGCTTTCAGCGCAAAGCCAAACCACAACAGTAATCCCTCCTCCCAACAGCCTGCATTCTTACTATTGCACAATGTGCACCAGGTCACACTGTTACATAATCACCACATAAGATACCCAATAGTATTTGTCGATCATTTTTCTTTTTCCTGCCAACAACTTACACACCATTAGGCCACCAACACAACAAAGCAGACAAACATTTAATCACACCCGAATTACATATCATCACCAAGAGCCACTACCAGCACTTTATGCGACTGCTACACTTTCAAGCAGATTCAGCAATCAACTAAGGTGGCTAATTGACTCGCAACCCTTCGACTTCGACACTTTTTATTGCCATTATCATTGGCGTTTTTTTCAATTTCCCCGTTTTTGCCGCTAATCAACCCAGCCTGCCCACAACGTCCATCAGTGCATCTGCTATCGATGGCGTACTTAACTTGGATGGAAAAATACAATACCTTGAAGATGCCGACGCTCTATATAATGTTGACGACATTCTTGCAGGTCACTATTACGGAAATTACAAAACAACCCAAGGAACATTTAACAAAGGCATGACCACTTCGGCCTTTTGGTTTGTACAGCCTCTCCACAACCCGTCGACCTCACAAGATATTCACCGACTACTCGAAATCTCCTACCCTCCGCTGGACAATGTTGACGTTTATGTCATTTCTTCTAATGGCACCCGTGAAACAATGCAGGCTGGGGACAGCAAACCTTTTGAAGTTCGACCTAAACAAGATAGTAGCTATCTATTCCCCATCCACTTCGCAGCCAACGAAAAAAAACTGGTACTTATTCGTGTGCAATCGGAGGGTAGCGTCCGCGTTCCAATAAAATTATGGAACCCCATTCAATACGAAGAAAGCAATCGAAAGTACCTACTGATCATGGGTATCTATTTTGGCATTATGCTGCTGATGATTATCTATAACTTCTGCATTTATATTTCCATTAAAGATGTCAGCTATTTATTTTATGTCTGCTACATTGCAGCACATACTATATTGCAATCAACACTAACAGGGTTTGGGGCAGAGTTTATATGGCCGTCATTGCCCTGGTTTAACAACCAATTCCTTATTGTTTCTATTCTTCTCACCGAAGTCTTTGCTCTTGTTTTTACAGCCAATGTTCTTAACACGAAAACAACAACACCTTATGGTCACAAGTTAATTCAAGCATTTATAGTGCTAGCGACACTCAGTCTTTTTGCCTCGATAGCCCTTCCCTACGCAACCAGCCTTAAAGTTGTACTTGTGCTTGGTATGTCAATGTCAATGTTCGGGATATTCATCGGCACAAAACTAGCGCTGCAAGGCTATCAAACGGCAAGATTCTTTATTTTGGCATGGTTTTCATTCTTATTGGGTGCATTAATTTACGGTGCGACAACAGCGGGACTGCTCCCAGCAACCACATTCACAACCAACGCATTGATCCTTGGATCAACACTGGAAGTCGCTATTTTATCTTGGACGTTAGCCGATCGCTTAAGCCGTATGCAGCGCGACAAAACTAAAATGGAGAAAACCGCAAAAATTGCATTACAACAGGTCAATGACGCCTTAATTGAAAGTCATCAAATTAAAGATGAGTTTCTTGCAACGATTAGCCATGAACTTCGCACGCCAATGAACGGCATTATTAGCTCAATAAGCCACTTACAAAATGAAAAAGACATTACCGCACAAGCACCGTTTATCCACAGCGCAGATCGCTCGGCAAGTCATATGATGCTGCTTATCGACAGCGTTCTAAGTTATACCGAATTGTTATCAAACGAATCTGTCGTTGAACGACACCCTTTCCAACTGAGAAAAGTCACTCATTTCTTAGATGAATACTTCACACCCCAATGCCAAGATAAACATCTAACATTTATGGTTGATATAAATGAAGACGTCCCCTCACTGGTATTAGGAGATCAACGCAAGCTAACACAAGTGCTTGTCAGTTTAATCGACAACGCCATTAAATTTACAGAGTGTGGCTATATTCGCCTTGCAATCGACCTCGACTCACTGGACAAAACGAATAAAAAAATAAAACTCACTTTTAAAATCGAAGATACCGGCATTGGCATACCTAAAGCGTTAGGCAACGAAATTTTTGAACGTTTTTCCCAAGCAGACAGCTCTTTCCATCGCGGGCATGGCGGCCTGGGAATAGGCCTTGCTATTGCAAAACAAACAGCCAACTTGCTGGACGCAGAATTAACCTATGAATCAATCCCCTCACATGGATCAATCTTTACCTTTACTGCTCAATTTGAATACACCAGAGCATTAGCGTCCACTACATCAAAAGAAGCCTATAAAATAGAAGACCTGGCCAAAGGGAAGACAGCCCTTGTTGTCGAAGACAACAAAGTTAATCAACTCGTGCTTCAAACAACACTCAAAAAGCTTGGGTTTTCTGTTGTATGTGCAATTAATGGAGAGGACAGCCTCAACAAACTCAATGAAAACGATATTGATATTGTCTTAATGGACTGCCAAATGCCAATAATGGATGGCTTTGAAGCCACCCGAAACATTCGCCAATTAGCCAACGTAAAAAGCCTTGTACCTATCATTGCCGTTACCGCCAATGCTATGTCGAAGGATAGAAACCGCTGCTTGGAATCCGGCATGAATGATTATATGAGCAAACCCGTCTCATTGGATGAACTCAAAGACAAATTACTCAAGTGGCTGCCACTAGGGAAACCTGAGACAACCAACACTTACATCAACGAAAAAAACAATATTATAAAATTTGGGAATACCCAATAAGTCCATCTCATCAATACCGGGTTACATATCAAGAAGCGCAGCTATATATCAAGAGGCGCAGCTATATATCAAAAAGCGCAACAACATCATAAGCAGGCTCTTCATAGGGGTGAGCTTGCTTTAATGCTTGCACGACTGATTTCACGACGGCATCAGCACAAACCATTTCTACTTTAAACTCTTTGACACGCTCAATTTCACCCACAGCACCTAAAAATGGATCCGCGCCATCAAGTGCTCTAAATTGCCCCACACCCTCGATCTCCCAGCAGCATTGGTCGTAATTACCAATGCCACCAGCTCCCGCCATAAACATTGCAGCCTTCACCACTTCCTTGTGATCTTCAGGTACAAAAAAAGCAATTTTAACCATGCCCTTAACCCCCACTTCCAGCCCTAAGCTGACCCACGTCGAATATTAGCCAACCCATACACGGGCATTTCTAAACATTCTCAACCACGGGGCATCTTCACCCCAGCAATCTGGAGCCCAAGAATTCTGAACCGTTCGATACACTCGCTCTGGATGTGGCATCATAATAGTCACTCGCCCATCAGCAGAACATAAACCACCGATACCGCCTGGTGATCCATTCGGGTTTAACGGATATGTTTCCGTTGCCTGGCCATTATTATCAACATAACGGATTGCAATTTGCTGAGCAGTTTCTACCGCTGCCAATGCAGCATCAGATGAAAACTCTGCTCGACCTTCACCATGGGCAATCGCAATGGGTAAGCGAGAACCTTCCATTCCCTTCAAAAACACAGAATTACTAGACTGAATTTCAACCGTGGCAACACGCGCTTCAAATTGCTCTGACATATTACGTACAAAATGCGGCCAGTGCTCTGTTCCAGGAATCAACTCATGCAAATTGGATAACATTTGGCAACCATTACAGATACCTAACGTAAAGGTATCCGTGCGAGTAAAGAACTGCTCAAACTGTTCTCTTGCCACAGCATTAAACAAAATAGATTTTGCCCAACCTTCTCCGGCACCAAGAACATCCCCGTAAGAAAATCCACCACAGGCAACCAGACCAGAAAATTGCTGCAAAGTGACGCGACCCGACAAAATATCACTCATATGCACATCAACACTGGCGAACCCTGCTTTATCAAAAGCTCCGGCCATTTCAATCTGACCGTTGACACCTTGCTCTCGCAAAATCGCAACTTTTGGTCGTGCAGCTTCCGCTAATGAGGCTGTAATATCATCTTGCGCATCAAAGGTAACAACGGGAGAAATACCAGGCTCGTTCTTCGCTATGCTGTCAAACTCTTGCGCCGCACACTCACTATTATCTCGTAAGTTTTGAATCTGATAACTTGTTTCCGTCCAGGCTTGCTGTAGAGCGATACGAGATTCATTAATAACCTCATTTCCATCAATTGACACGACAACACTATCAGCTGATGTAAGCGAACCAATCACACTCACAGCCAACCCATCAGCACCCATACTTGCAACGATACTATCTGCATCAGAGGCGAGAACTTGAAGTACTGCCCCCAACTCCTCGTTAAACAATACTGACAATATATTCGAGTCACCTGTTAACGTCGTTAAATCTAACGCTACACCTGCATGCCCTGCAAAGGCCATTTCACATACAGTTGTCCACAAACCACCATCAGAGCGATCATGATAAGCCAACAGTTTATTGTCATTTTGCAATGACTGTATCGCATCAAAAAAGGTTTTTAGTTGTGCAGGCTGTTCAACATCAGCACACTCATTACCAAGCTGATTAAATACCTGAGCTAATGCCGTAGCACCTAATCGGTTTTTACCGTTACCTAAGTCAACCAACAATAACTGTGTATCACCTTTGTCGGTTTTCAATTGTGGTGTAACGGTTTTACGTACATCTTGAACAGGGGCAAAAGCGGTAATAATAAGTGATAACGGTGATGTAACCGCTTTTTTCTCATCACCCTCATCCCATACGGTGCGCATCGACATAGAGTCTTTACCCACAGGTATAGTAATACCCAATTCAGGACACATCTCCATACCAACCGCTTTTACAGTGTCATATAACGCTTCATCTTCTGTATTGTATCCCGCCGCTGCCATCCAGTTGGCAGATAAGCATAAATCAGATAACGCTGCGATATTTGCGCTAGCAATATTAGTAATTGATTCACCAATAGCCATACGCCCTGATGCAGGTGCATTGATCAATGCCGCAGGAGTTCTTTCACCCATAGACATGGCTTCACCCGCAAAGGTATCCAAAGTGGACGTGGTTACCGCAGCATTGGCAACTGGCACCTGCCATGGCCCAACCATTTGATCCTGCGTCACCAAACCGGTAATAGACCGATCTCCAATGGTTATCAAAAAACTTTTACTGGCAACTGCAGGCAAACGTAATACTCGATAAATAGCATCTGTCAGCTCAATGCCGGCATCATCAAATGCTATTAAATTTACTTTTGCACGAGTAACTTCTCTGTGCATTTTAGGCGCTTTACCAAATAACACAGACATCGGCAAATCAACAGCGTTGTTACCAAAATGCTCATCAGCTAAACCTAAATGTAACTCCTCTATCGCATCACCTATAACCGCAAAAGGACAACGCTCTCGCTGACAAATAGATTCAAATTTAGCGAGATTCTCTGGAGCAACCGCCATGACATAACGCTCTTGGGATTCATTACACCAAATTTCTACCGGAGACATACCTGGCTCATCGTTTGGAATCGCTCGTAAATTAAACGCGCCACCACGACCGCCATCACCCACCAGTTCAGGCATCGCATTACTTAACCCACCGGCTCCAACATCGTGAATAAAGGCAATAGGGTTTGCTTCACCAAGCTGCCAACAAGCATCGATAACCTCCTGACAACGACGCTCCATCTCTGGGTTCTCTCGCTGCACGGATGCAAAATCCAAATCTTCATGACTAGAACCCGTTGCCATTGATGACGCAGCACCACCACCAAGACCAATCAACATGGCAGGCCCACCCAACACAATCAGCTTCGCCCCTACGGGGATATCACCTTTTTGCACATGCTCATCTCGAATATTGCCATAACCACCCGCAAGCATAATCGGCTTGTGATAACCTCGCACTTCGTCACCATTCAGACCCGGCGTAAGTTGCTCATACGTTCGAAAATAGCCATTGATATTAGGACGACCAAATTCGTTATTAAATGCAGCGCCGCCTAGCGGGCCCTCGATCATAATATCTAATGCGGAAACAATACGCCCAGGCTTACCGTAAGCGACTTCCCACGGCTGGTTATAACCAGGAATATTTAAGTTAGAAACCGTAAACCCGGTTAATCCGACCTTAGGCTTTGAACCTCGCCCCGTAGCACCCTCGTCGCGAATTTCACCACCCGAGCCTGTTGCAGCACCAGGGTATGGCGCAATGGCCGTCGGATGGTTGTGAGTTTCAACCTTCATCAAAATATGCACGGGCTCTTGGTTGTACTCGTATTCTTTCGATTCTGCATTCGGGAAAAAGCGCCCTGCGGTAGCCCCCGCCATCACTGCAGCATTATCGCTATATGCAGACAACACCCCATCAGGGTGACACTCGTAGGTGTTTTTGATCATCTTAAACAGCGACTTATCTTGCACTTCGCCGTCGATAGTCCAGTCAGCGTTAAAAATCTTATGACGACAATGTTCCGAGTTTGCTTGGGCAAACATCATTAATTCAACATCGGAAGGGTTGCGCTTTAAGCCAACAAAGCTCTCAACCAAATAATCGATTTCATCATCAGCTAAGGCCAAGCCAAGCTCCGAATTAGCTTTTACTAACGCATCTCGCCCGCCACCTAAAATATCCACTGTCGAAAGTGGTTTAGGCTCATGCTGAACAAACAATGCATCTGCACCGGATAACGAACTAAAAACCACTTCAACCATTCGATCATGTAACAACGAAGCCAATTGAGCACCTTCGCCCCCTGATAGCTCACCGCTGATTTCAACGTAGTAAGCAATACCCCGTTCCAGCCGTTTAATCGCCGTCAGTCCACAATTATGTGCAATATCAGTGGCTTTGCTTGACCAAGGGGAAATGGTTCCTGGTCTAGGTGTGACCAATACTAGAGTCCCTTTTGGCTCACTCACATCAACACTAGGGCCGTATTTCAACAACCGACTAAGCACAGCTCTATCGGCATCGGACAGGTCACCTTGCACATCTGCAAAGTGCATAAATTCACTGTACAGCCCTGTGATTTGAGGTAATGCCCGTTGAAGATTGGCAAGTAGTTTATTACAACGAAATGAGGATAAAGCGGGTGCGCCACGCAGTTCTAGCATGTTGATCTCGGATTGGCTGTCTATGAAATTCGGAAGGGTATAAATGAGGGCGTATTATAAGGGAATGCAACGAGTCTAGGAAGTAGAAAGGGCGCCAACAGGCGCCCTTTCTACTTCTGATAATCTTAACCCGTCATAACATCAACAATCTTGTCATCAACGTTAACCTACATGACGTTGAATACCTACATCCAGTTCTGAAATAGCGCTTTCCATTTCTTGATTTAAGCGCTGTAGTTCCTCATTGTGCCGAGTTGAATCGATTGTTGATTCACTCATTCGATTCAAACTAGCACTGATATTGTCCGCCGCCGTTGTTTGCTGCTCTACTGCTGACGCTATCTGCTCATTCATATCACTAATAGAGCTAATCGCACTGGTAATTGCAGACAATGACTCCCCCGCCTTCGAAGCTTGCTCCACACTCAATTCAGCCTGTTTACGGCCTTCCGCCATAACCTTCACAGCATTACTAGAACCCTCTTGCAGGCGAGCAATCATGTCATTAATTTCTTCTGTTGCTTCCTGAGTTCGCTGAGCCAATGTTCTTACCTCATCAGCAACCACCGCAAAACCACGCCCCTGCTCTCCAGCACGAGCCGCCTCAATCGCCGCGTTAAGTGCCAATAAGTTGGTTTGATCCGCGATACCACGAATAACCTCCAATATTGCACCAATTGACTCACTATCTTCTTCCAGCTTCTGTATTGCCGAAGCCGCCCTTTCCACTTCATCGGCTAACGAATGAATAGAGGAAGTCACACTATTTACTACTTGCTGACCGCTATCGGCCTCATTATTAGCATCCCTTGCAGCTTGAGCCGCTGTCGCCGCATTTTGAGAAGCCTCATGTACCGCCGACGTCATATGTGAGATAGCATCAACAACATCCCTGGAATCTCGCTCTAGATCAGCACCGCCGCTATTACTTCGAACAATATTGCCAACCTCTTTTGCCATTACCTTAACCCGGTCCAAGTCACCGGAGGTTTTGCCCATATTATCTTGCAATGCCGTCATCGCAGTGTTGATGACCTGCTCCAACGAGTCCGCTTTTGCACCAGGAATTCGGTCATTTAATGAACCCCCTGAAGCTAATTTCTCGAAAAATGTTTTGATAGCGGTACTTGCGCTGCCTTGTTTACTAAGCAGTGCTGTCGCCAAACCAACACCCGCCGCAGCCGCAATAACACCAACCCCAACCAAATTACCAAAGCTTTCTGCACCTGAAACCGCATAAGCGAGGTACGCAAGCTGAATTGCTGCGCCAGCAGATACAATTCCAATCGTTTTTCCAATTGCAGGGTTACTCATTTTACCATTCTCCGATCTGTACAATCATTTGTACGAAAATTATTCAACATTTTCTCTTTTCATTATTAGTACCCCTACAAGGGGCAAATACCGTTCTTCATTTGAGCTTAGGCAACACTCGGAATATGCGCCAATTGAGGACTACTTTTTTTACGTTTGTTTTGCAGCATCACACAATTGTTACGTTTGTTAACCAAAAGACCGTAAAGCTGATGTACTGAGGTATAGGTCTTCTATCGACAAATTTCAAAAAAATGGTTATAATGCGATCACTTTTTAATCACCTTTCCATATGAGCACGTGTAAACGGTAATTTTTTACAGCATTTAGTTCTGTATACAGGTACCGTTATATTGTTTTTATCTTTCAAAAAAACATAAGGAGAATTGAGCCGTCGGATACCTTGGCTCTATAAACGTAACTATGCGTAGTAACATCACCTACAACTCAACATTTCAGGCGCTTACCGTATTAGCATTAATGCTAGTATTATCGGCATGCCAGCCTCAAAAAAGCCTGCTGGAGTCCATTCAGCGTCAAGGCGAGCTGGTGGTTGCAACCCGCGTAGGCCCAACAACCTATTATCAAGAGCTAGATCAATATACTGGGTTTGAATACGAGCTTTCTAAACAGTTTGCTGACTACCTGGGTGTTCGACTAAAGGTTGTCACTTACAAAGACCTTGGTGAACTACTCAATGCTTTAAAAAATGGAGATGTTCATTTTGCTGCGGCGGGCCTCACTATAACGAAAGAACGAGCCCAAGAGTTTCGATTCACATCACCTTACCAGCAAGTCTCTCAAAAAGTCATTTATCAGAAAGGGACATCTAAGCCTAACAATGTTCAAGGCCTCAACCAGGGTTCTTTAGTTGTTATTGCTAACAGCAGCCACTCCGAACATCTACAGCGTCTTCATGACAATCATAACAAAATCACTTGGACAGAAAAATCTAACAGCACCATGCTGAGCATGTTAAATCTTGTTAACGACGGGCAAGCTACATATACCATTGTAGATTCCAATGTATTTGATCTACATCGAGACATATTCCCAGAACTAAAATCCGCATTTAACATCAAGGATTGGGAGCCTCTTGCGTGGGCTTTCCCCCCAACCTCTGACACTACACTTTATGTCGCTGCAGAAAATTTCTTTAATAAAATCAATGAAGACGGGTCTTTAGAAGAGCAAAAGGAACGTTTTTACGGCCATCGTGACTTTAACTATGTTGGCGCTAGAACCTTTATTGCACATATTGATAGCCGTCTATCGCGCTACGAAGAAGACTTCAAAAACGTTGCTAGTGAGCTAAATATTGACTGGCGGCTATTAGCTGCTGTGGGATATCAAGAGTCCCTCTGGAACCCAAATGCCATCTCACCGACAGGTGTACGAGGCTTAATGATGCTTACCCAACGAACCGCAAAAGAGATGGGTGTGCGCAATAGGCGGGACCCCAAACAATCCATTGATGGTGGTGCCAATTATTTTAAAAAGCTTTATAACCGCTTACCAAAAGGTATCAGCGAACCTCATAGAACTTGGTTTGCTTTAGCAGCTTACAATACGGGATATGGCCATGTACAAGATGCCCGGATTCTCACGGAGCAACAAGGCAAAAACCCAAACAACTGGTTTGACGTCAAATCACATTTACTCCTACTTAAGAAACGTAAATATTATCAGCATGCCAGGCATGGCTACGCCCGCGGTGCAGGTCAATCCATATTGTATGTTAAAAATATTCGTCGCTATTATGACTCTCTCGTATGGGCTACAGAAAAGTCCGCAGCGCATTATGTTCCTGTACCACAAACGTCCCTGGCAATGCTAACGCCAATCGCACAATAAGCTCTACCCCCACCCCTGCTCCGCTAGATTTAAAAGCTAATTAGCTTTTCCTCTTAAAAACAAACTGTGACCCAACCCGCAAGTCCCAGCCATAAGCCCTTATTGACCCCTCGTTTTTACGACTTATAACTTGCTCAACCTTTGGTCATAACAGTACCATCGTCTCGATTTTCGATTGTGAGCATTTACGCAAAACATAAAACCATAATATGCGTACCACAACCTAAATCATTTTCGATATTTTTCTTTTATTTTACCTTTTTGGGGTCACACAATGAAAACAACTCGCACGCTAGGAGCACTTTATTGCCTGGATACGATTTTATCTCCGATAGCTGGGCAGCCAACGATGGCTCTGGCAGAGATAGTGACGCTAGTGACGCTGGCGATGCATTAAGCGCAGGACAGTGCGGTAACGGCTACCCTCAACAAGATCAAGGTAGTAGCTGGCACGGTACTCATGTCGCGGGAACCATTGCCGCATCAAGTAACAATGGCTTTGGCGTCGCCGGCGTCGCATGGAACAGTAAAATTCTTCCTGTTCGCGTATTAGGCCGATGCGGCGGCTATACCTCAGATATTTCCGATGGTATGCGCTGGGCAGCGGGCTTGTCTGTTTCAGGCATTCCAAATAACCCCAATCCAGCTAAAGTACTAAACCTTAGCCTCGGTGGGACAGCCTCTTGTACACGAACATATCAAGATACCATCAATGCGGTACGAGCAACTGGGGCATCCATCATTGTTGCCGCGGGTAACGAAAGTCAAAATGCGTCACTCTCAACTCCAGCAAATTGTGAAGGTGTTGTTGTCGTTGGCGCTACCGACAGAAATGGGGGCCAAGCTTATTATTCCAATTTTGGTACAACGGTAGACATCTCTGCTCCCGGTGGAGAAATGTTTAGCAACTCCTCACTCAATGCCGTTTTATCAACCCATAATACCGGCAGCACTTCACCACAAAGTGATAATTATGCTTATCTACAAGGTACTAGTATGGCAACACCACATGTCGCTGGTGCCGCATCATTGCTTTATGCCATTAATGCCGAGCTAACACCTGATGACGTACTTAACGCATTAACATCAACCGCACGCTCATTCCCTGCAACTAACTCCAATGATCAATGCAACACCTCAAAGTGTGGTGCTGGTATTGTTGATGTAAAAGCAGCGCTTATCGCTGTTGGCGGCTCAACAGAACCTCCAGTTACCGCGATAAGTACATTAGAAAATGGCGTTATCGTAAATGATATCTCTGGTGGCACGGCGCAAGAACTTCATTACACCATTAACGTACCAGAAGGTGCGACCAACTTAGCATTTACACTTGCAGGCGGCTCTGGAGATGCTGACCTTTACGTACGTTTTGCTAGCAAAGCCTCCGAGAACGAGTGGGACCAGCGCCCCTACAAAAACGGGAATAGCGAGATCGTCTCTATTGCAGAACCGAAGGTAGGTACCTACTACCTAATGCTTCGGGGTTACCAGGTGTTTGCTGGCACATCAATTGTTGCTACGTTTGACGAACCTGTTGAACTCAACTTTTTTGAAAATGTCAGACAGTTTGCAATCCCCGACAACTCCCCTGCTGGTGCAACAAGCCCTATTAATGTTACTCGGTCTGGCGACTCTGGAAAAATAACTGTTTCAGTTGATATTCGTCACAGCTATATCGGAGACCTGAAAGTAAAACTGTATACACCAAGCGGGGCATCTGCAACACTCTCTGCAAACACAGGAGGTAGCGCAGACAACCTCATCAAGACCTACAGCTTTAATGCAGGAACGTTGAATTCGTTAGGCGAATGGCGCCTAGAAGCGACTGACAATGCAAGAAGAGACACCGGTTATATTAACAATTGGAATATAACTTTCGAGAACTAAACGCAAATGTTGGCGGAGTAGAAACACCCTACTCCGCCAGCTCACAGACATTCATTACTAAGGTTATTCGATGCTAATCTCATTAAGACACATAGTGCTTATCATAAGTTTTACTTTCTCAGTGCAAGCCTGTGCAGCAGAAAAGCAAATTCACCACGACACTCAATTTATTGTACAACTTACCGATACCACCATTCAGAAACTCCAGAGCGGCGCACAAAAAGTAGAGGTTCACCGAAATAAAAAACTACAACAGTGGGGTCAGCAAACAGGGCTTGCATTAAAAGCCGTCCCTCCGACAAACCAACAGCGCTGGATTATTAAAGCCAACACCCAAGATGCCACTCATATAATAAACCTGATCAATACAGTAAGTGATGATATTGACGTAAAATACATTGAAAGGGATAGCATCATGACGATTCAGCCCATACAACGACCAATCCCCATGCTACCTCCAATGACCCCCTAAACCGTCCTGGCACCTAGTCCGCCCAAACATCCCCTCCCAAGCCGAGCAAGATAGCCCGGCGCTACATTTAGGTAGCCTTTCTTCACTGATTCAAGCGCAACAACGCCAATGAACCGTCTATACTAAAACAATCGCGCTGCCTAATGCGCATAACCAAGTACTCAAAGCTAAATACATTTAACCAAACAACAAAACCACAGACATCACCTAAACGTAAATCTATGAAGTTATTGGAACGCACAAAGCGGTTATTGAAATTCAAAGATGACCGAGAATTCTTGGCAGACTCATTTATTGATGAACTCCATTTCCAGTCCCGCCGCGTAGTATTCCTTGTATACGTTGCCTCCTTCTGTTGGATCCCTTACATTTCTGTCGATAAAGAGCTACACCCAGACCAACCCTTGATTGTCATATTACGATGGCTGCTAGTTGCCGTGGGGGCATTAACCTTCGGACTTAGCCACCATCCGTATTTTGCTCACCGTCAACAATATCTGATTACCATATTAGGCGGCTATATCATTATTGCAGCTGGATTGGTGACTGGTCTGAGTGGTTGTGACCCAACCTACGTATCTGGTTATGTTTTACTTCTTTGCTTACTCTGCATGCCTCCAATTGAAAAAAGGATCACGTTATCTGTCCTTGTTGCCAGTCTGTTGTTTTTTTGTGTTAGCGCTCTTTATGTCGGTATTGACGTTACATCATTACGAGTGCGATACAGCCTGAACGATCTTATGGCTACCGTCCTTATTGCCACAACCTTTATTTTTATTCTTGATCGTAATCGACACCAAAGCTGGAAAAACGCAAAAATTATCGAAAAAGAATCTCAACGAAAAGTTAGTGAAGCAGAGGCAGAAAACAAAGCGAAAAGTCAATTCCTTGCCACCATGAGCCATGAAATCCGCACCCCAATGAACGGGGTAATCGGCATGACCGAACTTTTACAAACCACAGGACTGGAACAACAACAGCGGCAATACTTAGATGTCATCTCCAACTCAGGAAAAGCATTGCTTAATATCATCAATGACATTCTGGATTATTCAAAAATAGAAGCGGGAAAGCTTGAGCTAGAATCCGTTGACTTAGACCTTGATAAACTTTGCCTTGATGTCACTTCCGTATTTGGTCTTACCGCAGAGAAAAAGAAACTCGAGTTATTAGTAGCCATAAAACCTGGCACACCAATCTTAATTAAAAGCGACCCCACCCGCTTAAGACAAATCTTATTAAACTTACTCGGCAACGCCTTTAAATTCACCAACAACGGGGGGGTCACCCTACACGTCAAACCTATCCCGCAACATACCAACAGTTCAACAACCTTACTTAAATTCGAAATAAAAGACACCGGCATTGGTATGAATGACGAGCAAGTTGCGCGTTTATTTAGCGCCTTCAGCCAAGCCGACAGTTCAACTACCCGTGAGTTTGGTGGGACGGGTTTAGGGTTAAGCATATCAAAGTCCCTTGCAGAACTAATGGGCGGTGAAATTGGCGTAACCAGTGTATCCGGTGAAGGTTCTACATTCTGGTTTTCCATATGTTGTGAGATTGCTGATGTGCAATTTATCAAACAACACCAACTTCCCGCATCACTACTCAAAGGAAAAAAAGTATTATTTGTCGATGACTCCACTGAGTTTACGCACGTTGTACAAGAGCAAGCTATTTCCTGGGGAATGAAAGCCAATGTTGCATATTATGGCGATAAAGCGCTCGAAATCATGCGCACCGCGGCAGCTAACAACGCCCCGTTTGATATTGTCTCCCTCGATATGAACATGCCAGGGTTAAGTGGCATGGATATCGCTGAAATAATGCAAAGGGATACTGAACTACGTGATATAAAACGCGTATTACTTACCGCAATGCGTACTACACCACCAAAGGAAAAATTACATCAAGCAAACATTGAAGTGGCCATGCAAAAACCCGCATCAGCTCGAGTTATAAAAGAATGCTTTCTATCCATACTCGACGATCAAAAAACAAGCGAAGTCGAAAAGGCAAAAAACCAATATTCCAACATTATCAGCGGGAAGAATATTTTGGTTGCTGAAGACAACACCGTCAATCAAATGGTCATAACAAACATGCTTAAGAAGTTAGGCGCTAAATGTGTCGTTGCTAACGATGGCGCATTAGCCGTCGAACGATTTAAAGACACATCTCGGCGTTTCGACATAGTATTAATGGATGTTGAAATGCCAAATATGGATGGCTGTGATGCCACAATAGCTATTCGTGAAGTAGAAAAAAATGAATCTCGTGCCCCAACCCCAATCCTAGCCCTAACAGCACATGCGATGCGAGAGCACCAAGAGCTATGTGAAAAAGCAGGTATGAATGGACTCCTAAGTAAACCACTAGAATTAGATGTACTAAGAAGCAAGCTCTGTGAATACTTAGCCTAACCCTCACCTACATTTAAACTGTAATGTTTACGCTAGTGTTTTTGATGTTGTTTTTGATGTTGTTTCTGCCGTTTTTTTTCATCCCTTCTACGTTTAAAAAATTGAGACAACATATCTCCAGCAGTATCGGCTTCCAACCCATGACGACATAATACACGGTGATTTAGCTGCGGCGACAAGAAAAATTCCTGCGTACTAACTAGCGCTCCTGATTTCGGTTCTTTGGCTGCAAAAACTACGTCCTGTATTCTCGCATGCACTAGTGCTCCTGCGCACATAGAACATGGCTCTAACGTAACATAAAGCGTAGCACCAGGTAAGCGATAATTTTTTTCCTGCTTACATGCATGTCGCAAGGCAACAAGCTCAGCATGTGATGTCGGGTCACAGGTTGTAATTGGTTGGTTAAACCCCTCTCCAATTAACTTCCCATCACGCACAATAACAGCCCCTACAGGGACTTCTCCAGCAACCTCGGCTTGCTCAGCCAAAACTAGCGCTTTCTGCATCCAAGCACGGTCATCTTCGGTAAATACAGGTTCTTTCATATCGTTTGGTTCATGTCATTTGGTTCATCATGTTATCTTCATAACATCAATCACTACATTGTTAACACGCATAAAAAAGGGTGCATCAATGCACCCTTTTTTACAATCAGCTAATGCTTATTCCCACTCAATGGTGGCCGGTGGCTTTGATGAAATATCATAAGCCACACGAGAAATACCGGATATTTCGTTAATGATACGGCCAGAGACTTTTTCCAATAACTCATAAGGCAGGTGAGCCCAACGAGCCGTCATAAAATCAATGGTCTCTACTGCTCGTAATGACACAACATACTCATAACGACGCCCATCACCCACAACACCGACTGACTTCACAGGCAGAAATACTACAAACGCCTGGCTGGTTTTATGGTAATAGCCGGACTTATGTAATTCCTCAATAAAAATATGATCAGCTTCACGCAAAATATCCGCGTATTGCTTTTTAACTTCGCCTAAAATTCTCACGCCTAAGCCTGGGCCTGGAAACGGATGACGATAAACCATGTCATAAGGCAGACCGAGTTCAAGACCGATTTTACGCACTTCATCTTTAAACAATTCTCGTAACGGTTCAACCAACTCCATCTTCATGTCGTCAGGCAAACCACCAACATTGTGATGCGACTTAATCACGTGAGCTTTACCAGACTTTGCGCCAGCAGACTCAATAACATCAGGATAAATGGTGCCTTGAGCAAGCCATTTAATACCGTTAAGTTTTGTACTTTCTTCATCAAACACTTCAATAAAAGCATTGCCGATAATTTTACGTTTTTTCTCAGGGTCAGACACTCCCGCCAAACGAGACAAAAACATCTCCTCTGCATCCACACGAATCACTCGGATCCCCATGTGTTTGGCAAACATTTCCATAACCTGATCACCTTCGTTCAAACGAAGTAAACCATTGTCCACAAACACACAGGTTAACTTATCGCCAATGGCTTTGTGCAACATTGCTGCAACAACTGACGAATCAACACCACCTGACAACCCTAATAAAACGTCATCATCGCCAACTTTTTCTTTGATAGCTTTAATTGCATCTTCAACAATATTTCCTGGTGTCCATAACCCATCACAACCCGCCACATCACGAACAAAGCGCTTTAATAGCTCTCCGCCTTGTTTGGTATGGGTCACTTCTGGGTGAAACTGAACACCATAGAATTGACGCTGCTCATCGGCCATCGCTGCCATAGGAGCGCTATCCGTTCCCGCAATTACTTTAAAACCTTCAGGCATAGCGGTGACTTTATCACCGTGGCTCATCCACACATCAAGAATATGTTCGCCATCACGATCATCCAAACCCTCAAGAAGCTTGGACGTCTCCTTCAAGCTCACTTCCGCATAACCGAACTCACGCTTGTCGGAAGTTTCAACTTTACCACCCAACTGAGCAGCCATGGTTTGCATGCCGTAACAAATACCCAAAACTGGCACACCCAAATCAAACACCACCTGACTTGCCCGCGGCGTTTCATCATCGGTAACTGTTTCAGGCCCACCGGACAAAATAATCGCATTTGCACCAAATGCACGAATATCGTCTTCCGCCATATCGTATGGGTACAGCTCACAGTAAACACCAATTTCACGCACTCTACGTGCAATTAACTGAGTGTATTGAGAACCAAAATCAAGAATAAGTATTTTTTGAGCATGAATATCAGCGGTCATAATGGTGTCTTTCGTAGGTAAACTGGGATATTTAAGTAATAAAGGGATTGCAGCTCGAACTTGCAACCCCTTTATTCTCGAGCCATTAGCTAATACTAGCTAACCCGATAGTTTGGTGCTTCTTTAGTGATGCTTACGTCATGTACATGACTTTCTTTCATTCCGGCAGATGTCACTTTGACAAACTGCGGTACGGTCCGCATGGTTTCAATATCAGCACTGCCGGTATACCCCATACTTGCTCTCACGCCACCAATTAACTGGTGAATAATAGCGGATATTGGCCCTTTATAAGGGACCCGGCCTTCAATGCCTTCGGGAACTAACTTTTCAACACCCGCTGATGCATCTTGGAAATAACGATCACTGGAGCCTTCTGATTGCCCCATCGCGCCAAGAGAACCCATACCACGATAGGCTTTATAAGACCGGCCTTGATAAAGCTCAACTTCACCAGGAGCCTCTTCAGTTCCTGCCAACAAGCTACCCACCATGATCACACTAGCTCCCGCAGCAAGAGCTTTTGCAATGTCACCGGAGAAACGAATACCACCATCAGCAATCAATGGTACGCCACGATCTTTCAGCGCCTCTGCAACATTATCAATAGCCGAAATCTGAGGTACGCCGATTCCTGCCACAATACGAGTTGTACAGATAGAACCTGGGCCAATACCTACTTTCACAGCATCAGCACCGGCATCAGCCAATGCAATAGCGGCTGCACCTGTAGCAATGTTGCCACCAATAACCTGTAAATCTGGGTACGTTTCTTTTACCCAACGCACTTTATCAATAACACCTTTTGAGTGTCCGTGAGCGGTATCAACAACAACAACGTCAACACCAGCTTTCACCAATGCAGCAACACGCTCATCGGTACCTTCGCCAGTTCCCACTGCAGCACCAACACGCAACCTACCTTGTCCATCCTTACAGGCTGAAGGGTAACGCTCAGCTTTGCGAATATCCGTATTGGTCATCATGCCCGTTAGATGGAACTCATCATCAACCAATAACACTTTTTCTATGCGATGTTTATGCAGCAACGCCTTCACATCTTCAAGGGACGTACCTTCTTTGGCAGTCACCAAACGATTCTTTGGCGTCATAATGCTTGAAACCAATGCATCAAAACGGTCTTCAAAACGCAAATCCCGCCCGGTCACAATACCAACCAACAACTCATTTTCGACAACGGGAACACCGGATATTTTGTGAGCTTGGGTGATTTCTATTAATTCTCTAATCGTTGCATTGGGTGAAATGATCACCGGATCTCGAACCACACCACTTTCAAACTTCTTCACCTTACGCACTTCAGCAGCCTGGGCAGTTATCGACATATTCTTGTGTAATATGCCCAAACCGCCCTCTTGCGCGATACTAATTGCTAAGCGCGCTTCGGTGACCGTATCCATTGCAGCGGATATCAGTGGGATATTTAGCGTAATACCTTTGGTGAGCTGCGTCTTAAGACTAACATCTCTAGGTAACACCTCAGAATATCCAGGAAGAAGAAGAACATCATCAAACGTAAGTGCTTCTTGTACGATTCTTAGCATAGGGCTCCGCCTTAACAATAATGGGAGGGTAGATAAACGGCGGATTATACCAAAGGTTTGCGGTCATTGCATCCTGCGATTCAACACATCAATTTACACATCAGCAAGCCCCACAAGTGTATACATTTGCCCCCTTTCTCCACAATGAACAAAAATTCTTTGCTAATATTAATCAAAACAGTTTTTTACCTATAATTAACGCTATCAAATCACCAACACCTCATTAAACCTATGGTTATGATGACAAAAAGGTTGTAAATGAATGCTTTTATTACCAAAAAACAAGCAGTAAGGTGGCGCCCAATACGCTACTCTGTCGTATTTAAAGCAGCGTTTACAGCGCTGTTTATTGCCACCGTTGCTATGTTGTCACCATCAAATGCCGTCGCAAAACCGGAAATTCGCTGGCTAACTTGGGATTTCGAGCCAGACTTTGTGCAAAGTGGTGAATACCAAGGTAAAGGTTACGGTGACAAGCTTCTCTCTAAATTACAGGCATTACTTCCAGAATATACGCACACCCAACGTATCGTAAACAGCAAGCGCTGGGCTGTAGAAGCACAACAACCCAATACTTGCTCTTCTTTGCTGTGGCTAGGGTTTCTTCCGGGGAAAATCGTATATTCCAAACCCTACGGTATGACGCCACCTTATGTTGTTGTCGTACATGAAAAAAAAGCGCACCTGATTGGCAAACCTGAAGACAAGATATCCTTGGTTGAGCTACTAAAGCGCCCTAACCTGACGCTTGGAGTGCTGCCGGTTTATATGGATAAAGACCAGAAAAACACGCGTTATCCCATTCTCCACTCTTATCTTAAACCGTATTTAAATACCAGTAAGATGAAAGAATTTGGGGGTGGAGCAAATCAATTAAACTTAAGCCTATTGGACGCAAACCGAGTAGACTATTTGATTGAAAACCCCTTAACAGCGCCAACCTCAGCTAAACTAAATTCCGAAAAAAACCATTTTATTAACTATCCATTAAAGGAGCACGGTATTTATAAAGAAATCGCTGTTGCCTGCACCAACGACGCTTTTGGCCGCAAAGTTATTTCAAAATTAGATCCTTATATAACACTAGAATTCATTAAGGAGTTTCTAGCTTATATGGAAGAGTGGAATGAAAAAAACGCAGCGTTTCGTAACGCCGTATTACAACACTTCCAAGCTAAATCAATAGTCGATAATACGACAAACAAACAATAACGACAGATACCAAACTACCTACACGCTATACGCCACTGACCAGAGAGACACTTATGCAATTCTTTCCCCGCACTTACGTAGCACTGCATAAACTTTTGACATAAGATAGCCTGCAACAACAACAAGAACGGGCCACTCCTTGCGGACATATTCAAGTTTCTTTTCTATTTGCCGTATTTTTATCCTAATGGCGACACAATCAAGACAAGCACTCGCAGCGGCCGTCGCATTCTGCGGCACCTTATCGATGGTAATAATCTCAATAACCATAATAACGATAGCTCCAGCTTACGCTTCACCTTATTCCATAACACCTATTGAACTATCAACTATAGAACTGCCAATCAGTGGAAACCTTATTGAAAAAGGAAGGCTTTATTACAACCCCTCCAACCAACCACCCAATTGGGATGCTCCAGCAGCATTCCTAGAGCAACTAAAACCCGTCAATGATATCAATATAAAAGGTGGGGATTTTTGGTTAAACCTCTCTGTCAAAAACGCCACTGAGGTTGAGCGTTGGTCGATTAAAGTCGACGGCTCATTCATCGAACACATCCAAGCCTTTATATTCACGCACAGCGCAATACAAGGTATGGATCACAACCAACCTCGCCTGGTTGAATTCCCAAAAGGAGGACAGTTTGATGGCGGTGACTATCTACATCATTATGGAATGGACATATCCTTAACACCGAATGCTAATTATGACATATGGGTCAATTTACAAAGCAGTTATTTTACCGCATCACCGCACGTTCAAATATTTACTACCAAAGACTTCGCCAATGACGTCAATAAAAACAACTTTCTTATTGTCGGTTGCCTGGGATCAATCCTAATATTGGCGCTGTACAACTTTCTTATCTACCTCTGGACTCAAGCCAAAGAATATCTATTCTATTCTGCCTATTTAATTTCAACACTTGCCGGGTGGGCGGCTGTATTCGGCATATTTTCACATTTTTTCAACAGCAATAGCATCGCACTAATTATGCTGCCTTTTTATACCAACATTATTTTTAATGTATATTTCTATCAGCACTTCCTAGATTTACCCGAAAAACACCCCCTGATGTCCAAGCTCAGCTACGGTATTGTTGGCATATGCCTAGTGCTAATGGCAACCTACCGCTTTACGCCAGAATGGATTAGCTATGTTTTTATTAATGTCGTTAATTCTATCTGGCTAGTAACCGGTCTCTTTTGTGGCATTCGCCGACTACAAGACGGTTATAAGCCCGCAAGGTTTTTTGTACTTGGGTTTTCTACCGTGTTTATTGGTGGCTCTTTTATCATCTTGCCATACTTTGGGTTTCCTCGGTTTGTTAAAGAAGCATATTTAGTCGCCCTTATTGGACAAACGTTAGACGTATTGTTTCTTGCGCTCGCATTAGCTGACCGAATCAACAATTTACGAAAAGAGAAAGAAATAGCACTTAAACTTGCACACAGCATTGAAAAAACAGCCAACCAAACGCTTACCGCTGCCAACAACAAGCTACTCGACGCTCTTCATATTGCCGCTCAAAATCAACGTCAAAAGGATGAGTTTTTAATTGCCGTTAGCCATGAATTGCGAACCCCTCTTAATGCAATTACCGCATCACTATCACAGCTTAGACACAGCAATGAGCCGTCAGAACAACAAAACTTACAAAATTACATTCAATTCGGCACCGAACGATTAGCCGCTCAAGTTGAAAATATTGTGATATTAGCGGAGCTGGACGAGGAAAACATTACCCCTCAAGAGGAAACATTTAGCGCTCGCGAATTACTCGAAGAACTCGAAGAAATGGCGCAAGGCTACCTTATAGAAAAAGACATTGTATTCAAAACGGTTAAGTCATCATCCGTTTCAGATTATTACACCGGCGACAGACACCTACTGGTACGAATGCTTGCTCCCATCATCGACAATGCCTGCAAATACACAACATCGGGCAATATCAACCTGCAGCTTGCCGACAAGTGGGGCAACCTTATTTTTGAGGTTATTGATTCTGGGCCAGGTATTCCTGCTGATCGACAAGAAGGTATTTTTGATAGTTTTATGCAGGTAAGTTCTGGCTATCAAAGGGACCATGAAGGCCTAGGGTTAGGCTTAGCCATCAGCAAACGTATTGCTGAGCTGTTAGATGCAAGCATCGAATTCGACGTGGTTATCCCTCATGGCTGCCACTGCATCATTACCTTACCCATTAGAAAACAAGAGAACGCACCTCAACACAGCACTCACAACATTCAAACTGCACACGCGCTAATTGTCGAAGATAACAAAGTAAATGCAAAAGTCTTACAAACCCTTTTGGCCAAACTGGGTGTGAGTGCCGACGTTGCAGAAAATGGCCTAATTGCCCTCAATGTGACAGATCATAATCACTATGACCTTATTTTTATGGACCTACAAATGCCCAAAATGGATGGTTTTGCAGCAACAGAATCCATGCGATCCAAAGGCATAACAACACCCGTGATAGCCGTTACTGCCAATTCTGATTACAAGTCACGTAAACGTTGCGCCGAAGTTGGAATGAATGACTTCCTGGCAAAACCCATAAAGAAATCCACTCTACTACAATCAATCAAACGCTGGGTCGGCTAACATACCAAAGTAATATACCGCCTAATCAACCGCTGAACCATTCCACGGTAATACATCAAAATCAGTCACAACCGCAACCACATCCCCTTCTTTGTCTATACCAAAGTACGTTGCGTAATAGCCATTACCATAACCCGACATAAAACTAATGATGTTGCCGTGCTCTAACTCCATGTTTGCCCACGTCCATGTAGATTCAAAGTTTTCGTCCATTTCCTCCATCAGTTCTTCAAAAAAATCACTACCTTCACTGATTTCACTTTTTAATGCGTCCGAAGACATTTTATCCATAAAACAAGCGGTACCAGCATCAGTCGTAAATCCGTAGATCTCGTCTTCCTCCAATGCATCTGGTTCTTGACCTGGTAACAGTGCCATCTCCCAATGCGCAACAGGGTTTTGTGCAAAATCGATACGTGCTAACGCAACACGCTCATCATCATCAATCTTTGCAATAGCCAATCGCACAGCAAATGTGCCCACAGGAACAGGCTGAACAAAAGGGGCATCACCCACCAAAATAAACGGATCTGCACCAATAAGCTGCCCGGTTTTTAAAATAATATCCCCAGCACTTTGGACTCGCATACTAAAACGGCCTTCTTCTTGTTCTATTACACAACCAGGCTCAAAAGCACTGTCATAATATGGAATGGTAAAAACTGAATTGCTCATAACTCTTATCTCATCACACGCTTATTGGTACGGCTTACTTATGGAACGTTATTGTTACTAGAAAATCTATCGTTAAATACCCAAATCTGTTTTGCACTGTTTAAAGGTACCTTTAACCAATGTAATCTCATTTTTTAACATTCCAGATAAACGCTCTTCTTTGGAGGCATTTGCCAACCTCCCAGCGGCATCAAGGAACGCTTGCTGAGAGCTCTTTTTGATGGCTGCATCAACATGACATTCACACAGTTCAACGGCTTTGTCTCGCTCGATACCCTGCCCTACGCCTCGGTAAATACACCCTTGAAGATAAGAATCAATTGATGCCTCACCCATTTGCTGTTGCAGCATCGCACAAGAACACAACGCAAGCACAATTGCTACAATAGATGAGACTTTGATTAAAACACTCGCTTTCATACAATGACTAACCACAATAATGATCCTTAATGTTATTTCGCTTTACAACGTTCACGGTGGCTCTGGTAGTGGTTCAGGTTCTAGCTCTTTTAAATATCCAGTCTCCTCAATCGGCTTCCACATCAAACTGCTTACCAACCAAGAATCACCATTTAGCATATCAAGGCGATAAAGGTTCCACCCGCCACTAGAATCCGCCGTTGCGATCACTTGATACAAACTATTCCGTACACGCCGACCATCCTCTTTAATCAATCGCCACTGATTTTTCTTTAAATAACTGGTTACACCCGTACGTCGATTAAATCGGATTAGCTGATCTGCATCATTCGCTTTACGGACCGTAATCAGCTGAAAAACCGGATCTATATCCAAAAAATTGCTCCGATTAGGTTTTGCTAACCCTTTTGCGAACACTTCCGTAGAAAGTACACCGACAATGGCTAAACAAACTAACCCTATACTCACTTTTTTCATAACACGACCCCTAGACTATGTCCCACGCTGCATTTAAGAAGAAACATCTGCCTATTTTAGACTGACTAAGCACCACAGCCAAGGGACTATTCACCCTCACTGGCTCACCCTCGTCGACAAAGCACCTAAAAACATCGAAAAATTGACGTTATCTTAAATTTACAGGATGATCTGTGCACACTACTTTCATGACATTTCACACGGAGGCGCTCCATTGAGCTACAAAATCCATCACCTAAATTGCGCTACGCTATGCCCTCAAGGGTCAAAAATCATCACGGGCAAGGGAACGCTTTTTGAAAATGCTCTGCTCTCTTGCCATTGTTTGCTAATTGAATCCAACGACGGGCTTATCCTTGTTGATACCGGTTTTGGCATTCAAGATATGCATAGCATAGAACGTATGGGGGTAGGTGCAGCTCGGGCGCTAAACCCAAAGCAACTACCGGAAGAGACCGCTGTTCGACAGTTAGAGTCCAGGGGTTTTAAGCGAGAAGATGTACGGCATATCGTCTTAACTCACCTTGATGTAGACCATGCAGGTGGAATCGCCGATTTCCCCAATGCACAAATTCATTTACTCGAAGCAGAACACTCTGCTGCAACAAAACCACAATCGCTACAAGAAAAATTTCGGTATCAACGGGCCATGTGGTCACACAACCCTCTTTGGCAGCTACATAAACCCGAAGGCGAAACTTGGTTTGGTTTTGACAGTGTTCGAATGTTAGAGAATAGCCTGCATGATATTTTACTCATCCCATTGCTTGGCCATAGCCGAGGGCATTGCGGCGTTGCGGTTGCAAGCGAGGAAGGCTGGTTATTGCATTGTGGCGATGCCTATTTTCACAAAGGTGAAATGAACCTTTCGAAACCCAAAGGCACATTAGGTACATCACTTATTCAAGCTATGGATGACACCAACCGCAAACAACGTATATCAAACCAACGTCGGCTTCGCGAACTAAAACGTAGCCAAGGTAATTCAAACGCTGGCATTACCTTATTTTGCTCTCATGATCATGATGAGTTTGATGAATGTGTATCCTGCAAACCCAGACATTTGATCACTCGTACACAATAAAATGGATGCTTACTACTCTATACCGGTTTCAGTTAACGCCATTTGCAAAAACAACTCACGCAACCATATATTTGCCGGATCATTTGTCACGGTTTTGTGCCAATACATATGAACTTCTAATGAGGGTAAATCCACCGGCAAAGGTAACACCACTGTATCCCCTAATAACTGTTGGTAACGAGCATAACCCTCCGGCACCGTCAGTACCATATCGGTTTCTCTAATCACCTGCCAGCCAACAAAATAGTGCTGGCAGCGTAACCCTATTTTACGTTGAACTCCACGGCGACTCAGCTCAAAATCCTCTACCGCGACACCACTACGACGAGAGGAGACCACGATATGCGAGTGGGATAAGTATTTCTCTAAGGTAAATTCGCCTCGGGTTAACGGATGATCCTTCCTCACAACAACCGCAAACTTGTCGGACATCAATACCTCATGCTCGATAGCCCCCTTTATTGGCAACAACACATCAAACGCAATATCCACATTCCCGGTCGCCAATTCACTTTCCATATTTTGTCGATCAATACGAATACTGGACAATGACACATTGGGAGCTTGCGCCTGCAAGCAGGTCATCACCCTTGGCAAAAAAACAGACTCCACCACATCACGCATCCCCAAAACTACATGTTTGGTAGTTTCAGCAGGATTAAAATGCGTAGGGTTAATAAGGGTCTTCTGCAACTGTGCTAAAGCAAGCTGAACGGGTTCTGCCATTGCTTTAGCCACCGGTGTTGGCACCATTTTTCGGCCTGCCCGTACAAACAATTCATCCTCATAAGCGTCTCGCAGCCTACCGAGAGCATGACTTACCGCCGGCTGAGTAAGGTTTAAGCGCTCGGCTGCTTTAGTAATGCTACTTTCCGTATAAATTGTTTCGAATACCATATAAAGGTTCAGGTCGACCCTAGATAAATGCATTAGATTAATAGTTCCCTATACATATTATTCATTTGTTTCATTGTAGCGATCACCCTAAGATGATTCCACCATTGACAAAAAGCCCACTATTTCCAACACGTTAAAAAGGCACACATTGACATGAACTTCTCACATTCCAGTAAAACTCTAGAGTTAATGTCCCGCGTCCAGAAATTTATG